>JAHLLQ010000003.1:0-600000 GCA_020444065.1 bacterium
AGCGCTCTCCACCGGCGCAAGCACTTCCAAGCGTGTGCCTCACAGGACGGTTACGTATTGCTGAACGCCGGAGGTCCGAAGTTGGAGTTGACGCCGGACACCATGAACTTCGGCGACGTGGAATTGGGGAGTGGTCCCGCCACTGTCTTTGCAATCCTTACCAGCACAGGATACATGGATCTGGAAACGAGCACGACACTGGTTGATGATGGCAGCGGCACCTTTTCGATCGCATCCCTGCCCGCAACACCGCTCGCAAACAGCACGAGCACAACGCTTGAAATCGACTTCGAGCCTGCTGGCCTTGGACTTGTCACCGGGTCGATCACCATGGAGACAAACACGACGAGCGGTACGCTGACGATTGCACTGAGCGGCACTGGGGTGGATACGACACCTCCCACCTCTTCTGCAGATGCATTGTCGGGTCCAATCAACACCGCTGTCTTCGACATTGCCTGGTCGGGCAGTGATACGATCGGCGGTTCGGGGCTCGCCGATGTCGAGTTGTTCTATCAGCGCGACGGAAGCGGGTACGTG
Organism: bacterium; assembly: GCA_020444065.1. Classification (NCBI taxonomy): domain Bacteria; species bacterium. The sequence goes on from JAHLLQ010000003.1 coordinate 541, forward strand.
AGTTACGGAACTGTCGTCGGTTCGCCGGTCAGCTTTGACACGGCTGGAACGGGCGGCGATGGAACGTACGAGTTCTATACCATCGCGACGGACAACGCGACGAATGTTGAAGCAGCTCCGGTCTCGGCCGATGCAAGCATCGTTGTGGATACACAAGCTCCCAGCAGCCAGGTGACGGCGCCGAGCGGTTCGCTTGTTCAGCCTTCGGCGGTGTTCGATGTCGAGTGGACCGGAGACGATGGAACGGGCACAGGCATCGATCATGTCGAGTTGTTCTATCAGAAAGACGGCGCGCGCGCGTTTGTGAGCTACGGCACGTTTGCATCGTCGCCGATCAGCTTCGACACGACCGGCACCGGCGGCAGCGGAACGTACGAATTCTACGTCGTCGGCACCGACATCGCCGGCAACACCGAATCCGCCCCGGCCACCGCCGACGTCACGGTGAACTTCAACGACGTGACCGGCGTTGCAGAGTGGCAAATTCTGAATCACTGAGTCATCCACCAGCTCTTGCAGGCGGCAGCGGGGAGATAAGCTTTCCGCTGTTGCCTGCAGGGCATTCACGTGCCGCCCGCGCCTTTGGTTCGGGGAACCATCGACATCGTATGAATCTCAATGGAGGGTTCTATCAATGCGAGTTGTGTTGAAGAAGAATCGACTGATTTGCGCAGTGCTCTTGGCGGTGTTGTGCGCCGGCTTCTCCGTGCTTTCGGCGCGCGCCTACTGCCAGTCTGCCGTAACGACGGCCTTTACGTATCAGGGGACGCTGAAGGATGCCGGTGCGCCGGCTGATGGTTCTTACGATTTCTCATTCGCTCTGTATGACGACGCCACTGCGGGGGCGCAGATCGGATCGACGCTGAACGAAACCGGCGTTGCCGTGGTGGATGGGCTCTTCGCGGTCTCGCTCGACTTTGGCGCCGGGGCATTCGATGGCGACGCGCGCTGGCTGGAGATTAGCGTCGGCCCGAACGGCGGATCGCTGACTTTGCTCTCGCCGCGGCGCGAGATTCACCCCGCGCCCCAGGCGCGCTTCTCGGTGGAGGCGGACTACGCGACGACATCCACGTACGCAATGACGGCCGGCGATGCTGATACGCTCGATGGGCTGGATTCGACGGACCTGCAGGAGCCGCATGTGTCGTTTGCAGCACATCTGGGCGCCGACTGGTTTGCAGGGGCCAGTCAGACGGTCGTCTTTGACGTCGAGGAGCATGATCATGGTGGAAACTACAATCACCTCACAGGTGAGTTCACTGCCCCTACTGATGGGGTTTACTTGTTCTCGCTGAGCGCTTACAATATGAATGGGGCCGGATTCTTGCAGGTCAATGGAACAGATTGGACGCTTCTGGCCTTCGGCGATAGCGTAGGAGGAGGAAGTCGGCTTCTCAATCTCGCCGCGGGGGATGTTGTCAGCATTCGGAACAGCAATGTACTCCCTGGAACCTCATTCAACTACACATCCTTCTCCGGCGTGCAGCTCTACTAATCATCACGAATCGCCTCGCATCATCTCCTCATTTCTGTGAAGGAGGCTCTCATGCCTTTGATAAGATATCGAGCGATGATCACGGCCTCCGTGATGATCCTCTTATGCACGATCTCCTTCGGCCAGTCCGGAGGACAGTTTGAAATCGCCCGCTCCGCAGACCAAAGCGGCGGGGTTCTTGCCGGTGGGGTTTATGAAGTCAACGATGCGATCGGCCAGCCCGATGCTTCGACTTCGAGCGCCGGATCGTTTGAGATAGCCGGCGGCTATCTGACCACCCTCGATACGACTCCGCCCGATTCCGCCGCGACCGTGGTGGATGCAACGCAGGTCGGTGGCGACATCACCGGCACGTACGGAGCAACTGACAGCGGCAGCGGTGTGGCCGCGGTAGCGCTCCATGTCAAGGAGCCCGGAGGAGCGTGGACGATTGCGGGCAGCGTGTCCGGCGGCGTCTGGGCGTATACTCCGACGGCCGGCGATGGGGCCTACGCCTTCGCGACAGTTGCGACGGACAATCTGAATAACGCCGAGGCCGCGCCGTCCGGGAGCGATTCCGGTGACGTGACCGTTCTGTACAACGAAGTGGCCGACAGCACGTATGAAATCGCGACGGTTGCCGACGGTGCGTTCCTGTTCCCGATGACCGATGCCTTGGACGTGACGATCACGTTCAGCGGCGGTGCGTCCGGCGGGCCGATCGTCGTCAGCCGCACGACCGGCGATGTGACCGACGGCGGCTACAACGCGGCGGCGCTGATCGATGAGATGCTCTCGATCACCGGCTCGTTCAGCGGATCGGCAACGATCACGTGGACGTTCGATCCGGCCAGCGACAACACGCTCAGCGGCGCGCTCGACACGGTCTTCCAGTTCGAGGGCGGCGTGCCGATCAACCAGTACAGCGTCACGCCCAGCGGCGAGACATTGACCATCGGTCCGCTGACAAGCTTCAGCGACTGGTACGCGGGTAGCAACAATGCCGGCGTTGCGGAATGGCAAGTGCTGAATCACTGAGTTTGCACCAAACTCCTGACGCCGAAGCCCCTCCCAGCAGTGGGAGGGGCTTTGGTTTTGGGTGTGTAGACTGTGCCCCCCTCTCTTTATCGCTGCTAATGGAATTGACAACTCGGGGCAGTTCTGGCCAGATTCAGGTTACCTGAACATAACCTATCGGTTTTTCGATTCCGGCGGTTTTGCGTGTCCACTTTTCTGAGGGAGAGGGCAGGATCATGTCGCTATTTGCTCTTATCCGAAGGATGACGATATCCAATGGGCGGTTTGCCTGGCGGGCGGCTCTGGCGTTGATTGCTGTGGCGGCTTTTGTGCCGTCGGCGTCGGCCGCGACGAGGTTGGAGGCTCCGGAGGAGAATTTCTTCTCGTCCGGTGGCGTCGATTGGTTGGGGCTGGAGTATCTGCTGCACGTTCCGGACAAGGGGAACATCTGGCTGGCGATTCCGAAGAATCACGACCTGGAGACGGGGCCGCTCGCTGTGCGGCTGGTTCTGGACCCTGTCGGCGTGGAGATGGGGGTCTCTGGATCGGAGCGTCCGTCGATCACGGCTCTGCAGGCACAGATGGATGAGCTGTGGCACAATCCGCGGATCGCGAATCGTCCGGCGCAGCCGTACCTGGGCGAGATCCGTCTCCATGCGGGGCCGAATATCCCGCAGGGGTGGTTTCGGTGCGATGGAAGATATCTGGCCATTTCCTACAACACAGATCTCTTCGAGGTGATCGGGAATACCTATGGTGGCGATGGGCGAACGACGTTCGCCCTGCCGGATCTGAGGGGGCGTGTGGCGGTGGGTGTCGGCGCAGGACCTGGGCTGAGCAATCGGAAGCTGGGCGAGGAGTTCGGCGCTGAGTCGGTGATCCTGGATGTGACGCAATTGCCGGCGCACGATCACACGTTGAGGGCGACGAATTCCTCCGCCACGCAGACGCAGCCGGCGGGCAATGTGCTGGCGACGGCTTCGACGCCCCAGTATCTCAATGCCTCCACGTCTGTCGTGATGGGGACTGATTCTATTGGTGTCACTGGCAGCAACGCCCCCCACGCCAACGTGCAGCCCTCGACGACGTTGAGCTACATCATTGCCTATCATTCTAACGATGCGCGCTCTATTGTTCCGAACGCCTCCAAGTGGCCTGTCTCGCCGGAACTGGCATCGCCGCGCTGGCCGATCGCGGACATCGGGACGGGTTCGGCGGTGATCGTCGACAACGCGCGCGATTATCCCTGGAACGGGCGCCTGGAGATTTTCACTTCCGGTGGCGTCGATTACACGGGTCTCGAAATCGTTGAACACGAAGATGGGGTTGGGACGATCTGGTATGCGATTCCCGCGGATCAGGATCTGGCGGCCGGCCCGGTCGAGCCCATGTTTGTCCTCAATCCCGGCGCCGGTGATGCAACCCCGCCGGCGGATGGGCGAGTAACGATTACTCTCGAGGGATTTGGGACGCGGCTATTCGCCATTTCTCAAGTCATGCTCGATTTCCGTCTGGGTGGATGGGGACAAGGCGTGGAATTCAATTATGATCTTGAACCTCGCGCGACGCGTCTCGACCAACACAGCGGCTTACAGTTCACGTCCGGTGGGGTCGATTACCTTGCTATCGAGATGCTGCAGCACGAGGATGGCATCGGCACCATCTGGTTCGCGATTCCAAAGAACCATGATCTCGAAGCCGGACCGGTGGAGGGGTACATCGTTCTCGCGCCGGATCGCGTAAATCCAGTTTAAGGGAAGTGGGGGGACACCCAGTGATTACCTCACGACCTTTCCGGATCCTCTCTTGCGGAACGGCGATGCTGTTCCTCCTGGCGATGAATTGCGTCTTTGCCCAGGCGGTGACGAGCACGTACACGAGCCGGGCGGATTTTCTTGCAGAGATTCCGTACGACACGGCGGAAGTCGATTTCGAGTTTATCTCTGCCGGATCGACCTTCCCCTCTAATGTCTCGATCGGTACTGTGTTCTTTTCGCACAACGCTGGCGGATTGGATTTTCAGGTCAGCGATGCCTACGACCAGACGACACCCGACGGCGCAAACGCGTTGGGGCTCAGCACGGAGGATGAGTTGTTCTGGTCGGGCGACGAGGTTGTGATGACGACTGGCTATCCGGTCGCGGCCTTTGGCATCAGTATCATTGCCAGTCCCGGCGATGTGCAGCCGGGCGATTTGACGTTGTTTGTCGAGCCGGATGTCTTCATTGCGAACAGCGCAACTCCCGACGCGTTTCTTCCCGACGGCGGCGAGGTGTATTTCTTCGGCCTGATCATCCATGGTGCGACGGAACTGGATCGTTTCTCTACGGCGATTCTCTCGACCGACGATCCCGAGGGGCTCGGGTACTTTGTCTTCAGTATCGATGATGTGATCCACGAAGCAGACCCCGCCATTCTTATCAACAACTGCGGCCTTGTGGCAGGGCAGAGCATTCGCCTGGTCAGCGACAATCCGAGCGGTGCCATCGGCCTGCCCGCCGGAACGTGCGGCTATGTCGCTTGCACCAACGTGAGTGCTGAACCTGGAGTGCTCGTTTCCTTCGAGAACTGGCAGCATGGCATCGATGCGATGGTGGATTGCACGGGACCGATTGCGTTTCCGCCCAGATCGCTTTGGTGGGTGAGTTGTTCGGATGTTGTTGCCGACGTATCATGTCCCGGCCCGCCGCCGGTTCGTTCTTACGATGATTTTGACGATTTCTTCGCCGACCACGGGGCCGGCTCCTCCAGCATCGACTTCGAATCCGCCGTCGCGGGGTCGACGTATCCGCCACCGGTCACCTTGGGTGGCGTGACGTTGTCGCATTCTGCTGCAGGGGCGGACTTCCTCGTGACCGACGATTTCTCGCAAACGACGGCGGGAGGAAGCAACTCGGCTGGACTCGATACGGCGGACCGCGCCTTTCTTTCGGGTGATAGTGTGACCATCGACTTCTGCATCCCGGTAAGGTCTTTTGGCCTGTTTGTGATTGGCAGTCCCGGGGACGTGCAAGCGGGCGACTTCACATTGACCGTTGGCCCAGGGACCTCCGTCAGCAACGGTGCAACACCCAGCGCGATTCTGCCCGACGGCGGTGAGGCGTACTTCCTCGGCCTGGGCGTTGAATCGTCGATCCCCAGCGTTCTCTCTGCGACCTTGATCAGCAATGACACCGCGGGGCAGGGCTTCTACGTTTTCAACATTGACGATCTGATTTTCCCGACGATCGAAAACAATCCGCCAACGAATATCTTCTTGAGCAATAACACGATCGAGGAGAATAAGCGGAATCTCTGGAATGTTGGGTGGTTTAGTGTCTTGGATGATGATCCGGTCGATTCGCACGTGCTGGAGTTGATCGATGTCGATCCATCGCCGAGCAGCTTCTCGTTCCTGCTGACGGGAAATCTGCTTCGTACGACGAGGACCCTGGATTACGAAGACATTCCGAGCTATAAGCTATTGATTCGCTGCACCGATAACTGCGGCGCTGCGATCCAGAAGGTCTTCACGATCGAGGTTATCGATCTGCCGCCTTGTACTGTGCCCGGCGCGCGTGTCGAGACCATTGCGCCCGATCCTTCCGGCGCATCCGCTTTGCCGATTGGCAGTGCCGGCACGGTGATCTGCACGCATCCTACTGACGAGACAGTGCTACTCATCTCGTTCGATGGATGGGACCTCGGCACGAACGACACCGGCGATTGCGACGGCACACCGTTAGGTTTCGCCGCTGACTCGCTGTGGTGGGTGGAGTGCAGCGAAGTCCAAGTTACCGACCAGGATCACTGGCTGACGTTCTGAGCGTTGTGTGTATTGCGTTCTACCTCACGGATTCCGCGTCTTCACAATGTCCGCGACGTCGAGGACGCCGTCGCCGTTGATGTCGTTGCCCGCGAGTTCGTTTTCTCCCATCAACAGGCTGGCGGCGATGGATTCCTGCGCGGGGCGCTGGAGGACTTCGGCGCTCAGTGAGATGGAGAATTCGGGCCGGTTGTAGTCGTTGGTCGAGAATGTGAGATCACCAGACAACGTGGCGGCGTTTTGCGTTTCGAGTTGGAAGCGAAGAGTCTGGGAATGGCTCGGCGCGATCGGATCGACGGGCAACTGCGTGAGTGTGAATCCGCTGGGGACGGAGGCGTTGGAGATGACGAGAGGCGCGTCGCCGGTGTTCTCGATCAGCAGTTCTGCCTCGACGGGAGTTGCGCCAACGAAGTGACTGCCAAGATCGACCAAGGAGACGCCGCTTTCGAGGGCGTTGCCCTGGTATCTCGCAGCTATCTCGGCATCGAGGACTTGTGCGGTGAAGGTGAGTTCGAATGGCGAGTCGTTCACATCGTTGCTGGTGATCTGAAGTGTGCCTTCAAAGGTGCCAGGGAGCGACGTAGCGAGATCCACGGTGAAGCTCTCGGACTCGCCGGTGGGGATCGTCATTGGGGTCAGAGAGATTGTGTAGCTGTTGGTGATATCGGCGGTGGCGATGATGAGATCGCTATTGCCGATGCTCTCGATAAGAAGCGTCGCGGAGAGCGGCGTGCCCAGATAGTTTGCCTGGCCGAGATCAATCGGACCCGCGTCGTTGGCGAGGGGAGTTCCGCCCTGGCTGACCTGTATTGCGGGCGCCGTGATTGTCGCGGTGACGGTGAATGTGAATGTGCTCTCGTCGAAATCGTTCGAGTGAATTTCCACTGTGCCGGAGAAGTCTCCCGCGGTGGTTGTTGGTAGCGCAACTGTGAGCGTCGCAGAGCTGCCTGCCGTGACGGCACTGGGGGCGCCTTCGATCAGGAAGCCACCCGTTGCCGTGACGTCTGCGATCTGAAGGTCGGCCGCGCCGACGTTTCGGATTGCGAATTCACTGCGCAGCGATTCTGCGCCTGCATCCGTTGAGCCAAGATCGAATGGACCCGATCCGCTTGCGATGGGTGTCACGCCATTCAGGACGGTGATCTCGGGAGTTAGGACGGGGATCGGTGAGGGCTCCAGGAAGTCGGTCGGATCTTCGTTGTCGATGTATCGGGCTCGCACATTGTCGGTCTGGTTCAGTTCCAGGATTCCATTGCCCGGCACTGCCGTTCCGAACTGCATCGGCAGCCCGGTGGAATTGATGAATGTGCCGGTTTTGGTGCCGGTTTCGTTGACGACGATGATTTCCTGATCGGCGGAGTTGCTTGTGCTGATTGTAACGGTGCTTGTATCGCGGAGGGATCCGCTCGTGTTTTCATCGCTGTCGATCAGCTTCACAAAGACATCAGAGCCTAAAGCGATTTCCGAGATGAGATTGCCGTTGGCGTCCGACAATCCAAGCCCGATGGCCGGGACGCGCATGACTCCCGATCCTTCCTCAATCAGAGAGCCGTAGTTGTTGAAGCCATTCGGATTTCCGAGGCTAACTTGCGTGCCATCGGAGATCTTGAAAGCCGAGCCCGACGCGATGAAGCTGGTGGAAGTCGGACCTCCGGTCGCGGAGCCTTCCACGAGCGTGACTCGAACGGACTCTCTGAACTCCATATAGCCGGCAAAGGTGAATGTGCCTTTCGCGTCGATGCTCGAATTGTTGGTGGAGGAGAATTCGAGAGTTGAGAAATCTACGGGTTGCGGACCAAAATCGCAGACGGCATCGCGTGTGACAATCTGGGCTAAGTTCTTCATTACGAACGTCCCCGTTGTGACCTGCAAATCACCGCGGACAGTCCACCACCCGGTGTCGTCGATGAATGCGCCGCCATTCTGCGTGAAATTGCCTCGGACTTCTGGTCGGAGGAATTTCTCCGGGAGGATGGAGCCGGTGTAGTCTGCATCGATTGTGAAATTGTTGAAGACTGGCGAACCGTTCAGCACGCAATCCTTGGAGCTGGTCGCATTGAAGATGACGTCGTCCGTTGCGCCCGGCACGCCATCGGGATCCCAGTTCGCGGCTTCGTCCCAGTTCTCCGTCGCACCGCCGCCATCCCACACAAGGGGCGGCACGATGATGCTTTCGTCGAGTGTGTCGGAAGGATCTTCGTTGTCCTGGTAGTGCACGGTGAGTTCTTCGTCGCCGGATTTCTGAAGGATGCCGTCTCCAGGCACTGCCGCACCGGTTGCGGTCATCAGCGGCGTTGCGTTTCGGAAAAAACTCGAACGCACATCGGTTTCATTCAGAACAAGGACTTCCTCGTCGCCGGTGGTGGCGCTGCGGACGGTGACCTCGGTCGTTTCGGCCACAGCGCCATTCGTGTTTTCATCGAAGTCATCGAGAGTGATGTAGACTTCGCCTCCATCGGGAACAGATCGCACGGCATTGCCGTCGGCGTCAGTGAAGCCAAGGCTCTTGGCGGGATGCAGCATGACACCGGGGGGATTCTCAATGACAGTTCCATAGTTTCGGAACTCGCGAATATCGGACAAATCGACTTGGGCCGACGGCTCGATAGTCACCGTGTTGCCGTTGATGATGGTGAAGTCGGAGCGGCCGCCAATAAAGTCGAGGCTTCCATCGAAGAGATGAATGTCAGCCGATGTTCCGGATGCGACGAAGGAACCATAGACGTTATCGAGGACAAGATTGCCGCGGATATTGACAGTGACGGGAGTTCTGCTGAAAACGCTGAAGCCCGAAATGTTGAGGCCGGATGGGCGAACGTCAAACTCCTGGATTCCAGCGCCCTGGATAGTGAAAGCGCCTGGCGTTGCGGTGCCGCCGGAGAATCGGAAATCGCCGTAGAGTTCCTGGCCGACAGTGCCCCATTCGATTGCTCCGCCGGACTGCTGGAAGTCGCCATAGATCTGGGCGGCCGCACGATCAAAGACAATCGTTCCGATATAGGTCGAATCGACCGTCATGTTGTTCATCGGGAAGTAGCCGAAATCGAGGAGCACGTCTTTGTTGCTGGTTGCGTTGAAGACGACGCTGTCGAATCGGGTTGGAACGGAGTCGGTGCTCCAGTTCTCGGGTTCGTTCCAGGAATCGGTGGCTCCGCCGCCGTCCCAAACGAAGTCGGAGACCTGAAGAGGGCGAGAGATCGTGTCGTTCGGATCTTCTGCGTCGGTGTAAACGGCGAGCAGATCTTCGTTCGTCGCAAACTGCAGAATGCCGTCGCCCGGGTTCGCTGCCTGATCGCTGGTCAGCAGCGGCGTGCTGTTTCGGAAGAGTCCCACCGTCATATCGACTTCCTGCAGTGTGAGAACTTCGGTGTCGCCAGTGGTTGGGCTGGAGACCGTGACCTCGACGGTGTCGATCGCTTCAGAGTCGAGGTTCTCTTCGAGGTCGATCACCGTGACGAAGATGTCGCCGCCGGGCGGCAGCGAGGAGACGGCGATTCCTTGCGAATCGGTGAAGCTCATCGCCTGCGCATCGAAGAGCAGAGTGCCAGTGCCTTCTTCGATTCGCTTGCCCTGGTAGGTCGAGAACTCAAGCGCCTGGCGGGCGTCGATGATGACGCCGTCCTCCAGGATGATGGTCGCCTTCTGGTGCAGGTAGGACGACCCCGCGCCAAGGACGACGCTCGATCCCGTCTTGAATCGGAATGTTGTCGTGCGCGCAAACGCGGAGAGATTGAATGAAGAATCGACCGACAAGTTGACGTCGAAGTCGACGTTGATATTATCCCACGTCGACATGTCGAAGATCGGAGTGACGAGCGGATTGGCGACGCTCTGGATGACGCTCGAGCGCTGCTGGCGCATCAGAATGCGGCCAATATCGGCCGTGCCGCCGGTGTGGATGAAACTTCCTCGAAAGAGGGCTGCGCCGCTCGTTTCGAATGTTCCCGATCGGAGAATGAAATCTTCCTGGATCGTGATCTCCGGCTGGCAGGAAAACGTCCCCGTATAGCCCGTATCCAGCGTGAGGGAATTCACGAGAATGTTGGCGCCGGCCAGGTGGCAATCTTCGACGGAGGTTCCGTTGAAGACCACGTCGTCGAGCTCGCTGGGGATGCGATTGAGGTCCCAGTTGTCGGGGTTGTTGAAGAGGCCGTCGCCGCCGGTGTCGCTCCAGGTGATCGTCTCCGCAGAGACCGCAACGGGCAGAGCAAGCATCAGAAGACAAGCAACGAAGAACCGCATGGTAACCCCAATCCGCCCGCTGTGGGCGCCTTCACTGGATTTGACTTCGTCCCAAAATCGCCGCCCGGGGCGGAGTCCCTCGACGGCCCACGCGCCAAATGCTCCGCCCGGGTGACGAAAACGGCGGAACTGGTGCGGTGAGCTGAGATTAGGGCAGATAGCAGTATTCAGGCCCCGAGAGGGGGAGCGGCGGAAACGTGTCTGGCTGAAACAAGGGCTGTTGTCCCTCGAGCAGGGCGATGGAGCAGGTTAGTGGCGCAGGCCCCGCAGGAACAAGCGAGTGAATCGCAATGTGTAGACGGCTTCGGACAAGGCGAAGGGCACCATCTTCAGATGCCACCACACTCCGATCGGAGTGAGGAGCTTCCATTTTCGGCTGCCATAGCGTTTCCAGAATTCGTTTAGCCACACGCGCCGCATCGGCAGTTGAAATGTGCGCTGGATCCAATCACCAACACCATGCACACGCCCCGTCAGATCCTGCATGTGCCTGCTGACGCGACCGGCCATTCCGTCGCTTCGGGTACGAAATTCCGTCTCCAGAATCACGTTCTGGAAGATGTAGTACTCTCGCAGGAAGAGGCCGAGATATCGCATGTGACGCCACACTTCGCTCAGGACATGCGACAGGATAGAGGCTCGGGAGTAATCAGGCCGTCTCTCCTTGAATGGGCGGTGTCTGTAGAGTCCTGCGGTCATGGGATGCGATCGCTCAACGAGATATGCCCACCGGTACCAAAGGAATCCTTTGATCAGGCGCCAACGAGCTGAGGAGTCTTTATGGGCAATGAGTGTGCTGACCATATTGTCCATGCTGTAGAATTGACGGACGGCCTGATTGTAGGCATGCATCCACTCCTGCTCGCTCATATGTTCATGTTCATAACTCACGATCGTTGAGTCGTAGTTATTGAGGTCCGGACTCATGGATTGTCCCGCCATAAGGGCTTCGACCCAATCCTGACTACCCGGCAGCAGTGCCTTTATAAAGAAGGACGCTCGCGACATACCAGCCCTCAACAGCAGGCTCACGTCAGCTCGGATGCTCTCTGGAGTGTCGTGTTCGAAGCCAATCATGTATCCACCCTCGGGGGCGATACCGTGGCGGTGGCAATCGTTGAAGAAGGCGGGCAATTGCTCGACAGAATTCTGTTTCTTGTTCGCTAGGAGGATGTTCTTGCTGTTCATGCTTTCGATTCCACAGAAGAGTCCCTTTCCGCCGGCAGCCGCATATGCCTCAAGGAATCCCTCATTTGGGCCCGAGTTGCAGAGAACGTCGGCCTCAGCCCAGATATCGAATCTGCAGCCTTGATCCTGGAGCCCCTTCAGGCCAGACAGCAATTCACGCCAGTGAGGATTGCGGGCGAGATTGTCGGAAGCGAATAAGACGGTGATGCCTTTACCATAAGCTATGCACTGCTTGCGAACCCACTCCACCAGTGCTTGCGGATCTCGGCTTCGTACTTTGCGCCCGTGGGCCTGTATGGCTGCACAGAATCTGCATTTGAATGGGCAGCCACGCTCGGTGTCCACGGCTGCCACAGGCGAGGCAAAAGCTTGGAGATACCGTGTATCGTATATGCATCCGGGATCATTGATTTCCAGGGCCAATCCCGCTTCGTAGTAGTTCTTCTCGCGCCCTTTCACCAGATCTTCCAGAACATGGGCCCATGCATGGTTAGCATCTGCATCCCCGTGGAACACAACGACGCCTTGTGTTTCCAGGAGGCGTTGTATCTCTGCCGGCATCGTGTGCGGGCTTGGAACACCCGGGCGTAGTGGATCAATGGTGCTGATGCCCTTGAGGGAGGCGTTAATACTTGCCGTGATGTGTGGGCCTCCCCATACAACACGGGCGTCGTGTGACAAGGCGCCACGACAAAGGTCCAGTGCGCGCGGAAACTGATTGCTCTGGACACCGACGAGACCAACGACGAGCAGTGTGTTTTCTCGAGGGAATTTCTTCAGCAAGCGGCGAAAGGCCCGCTGTTGTGCCCGAATGCTGTCCTCGAAGATATGAACCTCGGTTTCTATGCCGGCGAAGCTCGGGAGATTCAGAGCCTCGTTTGTCAGGCTTTGCAGCACACGGAGCGTGTTGCAGGGAATCACACCACGGGCGTACGTTTGAACATATGAGCTGCCGCCGGACCGGTCGGCGTGGTCGTAGTTGGAGGGATGAACGAGAGCAATAACCAGGCGCCGAGGTTCGGAGTAGTGGTTTGTCGGATTTGGCCTGTACTGGGCAGTCGATTTCATGGGAGTTCATCCTTTCCATTTGGCGAATTTGCAGTTCGTCTCCGAGCACTTGCTCTTCTGAACGATTGCTCGGTGGGTACTCGGCAAGCGGGGTTACTTCTATCTCGAGTCTGCGGGTTCAGTGTTGCTCCTTCCATGTCTCCTCAGAGACATCCTCGGCGAGGAGGAACACCTGGATCATCGTGCCATTGGCGAAGGCATGAACGACCGAGCCTGTGTTCAGATCGACTTCAGCGGCTGCTTCCGTCACGTCGACGCCTGTGATATGTTTGATTTCCAGGCGCATTGCCTCCGAGGAGTTGGCGAAGAGTTGGCGGTGGAACTCTTGAAGTTGCACCGCTCCGGCAGGGCTTGCCGCCATCGCGCATTCTGCAGGACTGAGGGCACCATGCATCGTGATCACCAGAGTGTTGCCAGTCAGAACCACCGTGACTGTCCGCGGTTCATGGCCAGTTCTCTGTCGCTGGAGAGCGATGGCAGCCTGGGCTACTTGTTGGGCAATGGTCTGTTCGCTTCTGCACATGAGGCATACCTCTGAGTGCTGCCGTCTTTCGAGATCCGGCGGGGCAAAAAAAAGGACGCAGTTCCACACCGTTGTGTGGGGACCGCGTCGGGTTACTCTTAGAACGTGCTTCCTGGCCTCAGCCAAGCCGCCTTTTCTCTAGTCATCCAACCGCTGCAGGGCCAATTGCTGTTGCCCTTTGTACGTCAGACTATGGTAAAGATGGCCTCATACAACTCAGAATGCAAGGACAATTGGGCCTATCGTAAAGGTGGTGGCCGAACTCGACAGTCACTGGAGGCGGTCTTGTTTTCCGCGTCGGAAATCTGCCTTGGCGAAGGCCCATGCCCGTACTCTGAACTGCAAGGAAGCGGAGATGAATATGAAAACTCTGGGCGAAATCGAAGCAGCGATCTGCGAAGGCATCATCCACTTCGAGCGGGAACATATGGGGCGCGGTCCTCAGTTGATTCGCGCTCACCTGCTGGACGACTTCCTCGTTGTGCGCCTCCAGGGAGTTCTCACCGCAGCCGAGCAGCATCTGGTCAGGACTCTTCCGGCCGAAAAGGGCAGAGATCTGCTCAAGCAAGTCCGCACCCAGTTGGTCGAAACAGCCCGCCCGCTCCTCGAGGCCATGATCGAGGAGATCTCCGGCTCAAAAGTGATCAGCCTCCATCACGATATTAGCACGGCCACGGGTGAAGAGGTGTTGGTGTTTACCTTGTCCTCCTCGCCATTGTTGCGCGCCTCGACTCGGAATAGGTGAGACAATCGAGTCCTCCCCTGAGCACTGCTGGCTTGCCCCGCTCGGCGGGCTCCGATCTGTGGGATCCTGCATTCTTGAATCGCATCGGAAATTCGTTTGCGCCTGGCTGATCGTCGGCGTGTGTAACACACTATGTTCTTGCAGGGAAGACTCGAGCCGTATACCCCTCGAGAGCTTTGGACAGTGTCTCTTTGGGATCCATGCTCTCGAACCTGGAATCCAAGATGACTCTGTCGACCTTGCCATTCGGGTCAGTCTCTTCGACCATCAGGTCCTTACCTGCGAAGATCCGATCGACTCTCTGGGCGATGGCTTCTGCCATCGGCAGGCCTGACAGCTCTTCTTCGATATCGCCGTGCGTGTGCCATGCGTAGCCCACCAGCCCAATCATGGTGTCGTCCGGTGGAGCGTCGCCAATCAACAGCTCTCCGAAATTCGAGGGCAGAATTACAATCAACTGCCCGTTCTCAATTCGGTGAGGATAGCCTCTCTGCTGGATGAAGGGCAGGACTGCGGCTGCGATCTTGTCCATGATTCTCTCCGCGGCGTTCATCCCGTAAGGCAGGGCTGACCGTATTGGGGAGACTCAACCAGGTCAACGCTCACTTAGCCCGACTCTATCATCGGGAAGACAATTGCGTATGAGGCGATCCCGCACTCAAGCAACCGATTCATCTCCTGCAAATCGGAGGCAATCCCTGCTGCCTCTGCATTATGTGCTTGACTTCCGCAAGGCGATCCCGCCCTGTGATCTATGGGCATATTGTTAGATGCTTGATGGATAATGGGCTTTTGGCGCCACTCGAAGAGTAGAAGTCAGGCCTTGCGGGAAGCTGTTCGGTCCGGGACAGCGCGGGAAGTGATTGCTGGTTGATCCGAGGGGTTTGGAAATCGCCACGCACCGCTCGGCGATACCCGGTTCTTCTGCCGGGGCTGGGAGGAATTTCGTTTCGCATCGACCTCCAATTTCGTGTGGCCGTTTCGGTGTCAGTTCACCGACGGACCCCGAGGGATTTTGCATCTTCCGGGTGCCCCATGCGCCATTTGTCGAGGAGGGGAACATCGAAATGAAGCCTTTGAGAAAGAGAGCATTCGCTGCGCTGATTGCGGCGTTCCTGGTTCTTTTGGGGGCGCTGGCTATTGCGAGGGGCGGTGCCGAGTTTGAGATCTCGCGGTACGCCTATGGTGCGGGAGGTGGAATTGCCTCCACCGGTGATGGTTATGAAGTGAGCGGTATGGCGTGTCAGGCCGGCGCAAGCGGCACGTCGTCCGCCGATGGCCTCGATGTGGCGGGCGGCTTTTGGATCCCGGCTTCAGATGGCGGCACGGCGGGTCCTTACGAGATCTGGACGATCCGGTAGCCGCTTTCCCCTCAATTTCGAACCGTGCTTTGGATGTTTCTCAGAAAGGTAAGAGCTTCTCATGTCATCTTCCCCGTTCCGCGCGATGCTTCGATTCAGAATCTCACTGCTGGTCCTCGCGTTTGTTGCAGCGCAGACACTCTGGGCAGCAGACCCTCCTGCGCCGTTTGTTTATCAGGGGCATTTGAAGGAGAAGGGTGTCGCCGCCAACGGCACGTACGATCTGGCCTTTGTCGCGTATGATGCCATCACCGATGGAGCCCGCATCAGCGAATTCTCCTACGCGGACGACACACCGGTCGTTGATGGCGTCTTCTCGGTGCAGATCGATTTTTGCTCCGGTGTGCTCTACGGAGGCGACATGTACGTCGAAATCATGGTGCGTCCCGGCGCGACTGATAACTCGAATCATGATGTGTCGACGTACGTGATTCTGTCGCCGCGCCAGCCATTTCTGCCGAGCCACACGAGCTACGTTGCACGCGATGCGCTGAAACTGGAGGGGCTGAATTCTGCTGCCCTTCGGAATGCCAGCAACATCAATGCGGGGACGCTGAACACGGCGCGATACTCTTCGTATACGGATCTGACCGACGAGGGGAAAGTCGGTTCGGGTGCCGATCAGGTTGCAGCGGGGGAGCACACGCACACGACTCTGGAGATCACCGACCTGGCACCGATCTCGACGACTCCGGCTGCAAACACGATTCCCATGGCAGACGCGACTGGGAAGCTTGCATCGGACTGGCTGCCCTACAGCCCCAGCTCGGGGCCAAGCACGATGGTTCGGATGTATCAGAACAACTCCGGCGGCGCTCTGGTGGCCGGCACTCCCGTGGTTTTTGCCGCGGATTCATTGTGGGAAGCTTCCTTCCAGGCGCCCGTTGTCGGAACGACGGACTTTGGTCCTTCGGATGAATTCGAACTTGTTCCTGTGGATGAATCGCGAGCGCTCTTCTTCTACCGAGACACCGGAGATTCGAATCGCGGCAAGGTGTGTGTCGTGACGGTCGATGGGAGCAGCGTGATCTTCGGCACTCCGGTGACCTTCTCGACAAATGCGGTCGAACAGATTCACGCGGGCGCGGCGGTCTGGAATTCGAGCTACTGTCTCTGCCCAATTGCGTACAAGGACGTTGTCGCATCCGGCGCCCTGTTTACGCTGGCGGTGAGGATGCTTAGTTCCGGCGAGCTTTCGATAGGTCCTGCTTCAATGGTCTCTTCGGAGGATGTCTCCGCTTTCGATCTGGTGAGCCGAAGATTCCCCATCCATTTGATTGCCTTTGCCGATCCTGCGGATTCAGGCAAGGGCAAGCTCGTCTCCTGCACGATCAACATCTCGACGATGACAATTACACAAAACGCGGGAATCGACTTCTGCTCGTCCGCGACCGACTTCGTCGCCCTGGCCGCCGCATCGGCTTCCCAGATGCTCATTCTCTTCAACGATTCAAGCGACGGCGGAAAGGGGCGCTTTGCGTCTCTCGATGTTGTCAGAAATGATATATCAACACTCTCGCTGGGATCAGAGTCCCCTGTTTATGCGCCCGTGGGGCAGGCTGATATGTTTGAGTTTGATTCTGGTCATTTCATCGCCGGCTGGTCTCCTCGGGGCGGCATCTCCGATTACGTCGATCATATTGCCCATCTTGGGGATCGTTTGAACTTCTTCAACTACGGAACCCACGTGGGTCTTGGCGCGTATGCGCCCATTTCGAGTGGGAAGTTCATTCGTGCCTATGCGCGATCGACTTCAGGGATGGAAGTAACCTGCTGCCTGACCGACGGTGCGGACGTCGTTCTCGACGCGCCGATGGTTAATTATTTCGCGACGGTCACCGATAGCGATCTCGATGTCGGCGTGCTGGGTGCAAGCACGGTGTTGCTCGTCCACGCTGTCGCGGGAATGGCGAAATTCACTCTAGGGCAAATTGGGCAACCGATCGGGATTGTCAATACGACTATTCTGAATGGGGCGAGTGGCGAAGTCATTGTGAGTGGAGTCGCCTCCAATCAATCCGGCCTCGTGCCTGGGGCAACCTACTACCTGACGAAGTACGGTGACCTCAGTCGGACGTCAGGGTGGGCGAAACTCGGGCGAGCCATGTCGGCGACGGATCTGCTGCTCGATATTGAGTAGGCTGAAGTCGCTTCCGAGAATCAGTTCTTCCTCAGCGGGCCGGTGTTGGCGAATGATGCCAGCAAAAGCACCAGCCCGCATTCCAATTCACTGGGGCCGTTCTGACTGCGGCCGAATCTTACTTGGCGCGAGGGGAGCCTTGTGGCGTAGTTGCTTCGTTGGTGATTGCAAAGCACCCGCGAAAGAGGAATCGCAGCCATGAGTGAGAAAATCCGATGGGGGATTGTTGGGACGGGGGGGATCGCGCAGGCGTTTGCTGCGGGGCTCTCGGTTCTTGAAGACGCCGAGTTGGTGGGCGTTGCTTCCCGGACGATGGAGTCGGCGAATCGGTTTGGCGAGAAGTTCAATGTTCCGAACCGCCATGTTGGCACGGAGGCGCTGGCTGCAGATCCCGACGTCGATGTCGTCTACATCGGAACACCTCACTCGATGCACAAGAGCGACACGTTGACGTGCCTCAATGGGGGGAAGGCGGTCCTTTGCGAGAAGCCGTTTGCAATGAATGTTGCCGAGGCCGAGGAGATGATCGAGTCGGCGAAGTCGAAGGGCCTCTTTCTGATGGAGGCCATGTGGATGTACTTCTTTCCGATGATGCGACGTGTTCGCGAGATCATTGCGTCCGGCACGATCGGCGAGGTGCTGCAGGTTCAATCGAACTTCTGCTTTCGCGCGGAACGGAATCCGGAGGGTAGGTTGTTCTCGCCTGCGCTCGGCGGGGGAGCGCTGCTAGATCTTGGAATCTACAACGTGGCGTTGGGCCGGATGGTTTTCGATCGCGATCCGGAGAGCATCGTCAGCGCCGCGCACATCGGTCCGACCGGAGTCGACGAGCACTCATCGATCATCATGACGTACGATAACGGCGGGATGGCGACGGGGACTCAATCGATCAGCATCACCGCCGACGCAGGCGCGTCCATCTATGGCACAAAGGGCAGTATCAAGATCCTGCCCGGATTCTGGAACCCAGACAGAATCTTTGTGAACGTGAATGGCCGAAGCGAAGAGGAGCTCGTTTGCGAACGCACCGGAAACGGCTATAACTACGAAGCGGAGGAAGTCATGCAATGCCTCAGCCGCGGCGCCGTTCAGAGCGAAGTGATTTCGTGGGAGCTGACGCTGGCGAACATGCGGATCCTCGATGAATGCCGTCGCCAATGGGGCATGACGTATCCGATGGAAGAGGCGTGAGGCTTTGCGAGGTGCCGCTCGCAGGTTTCACGGCTCTCGCGAGTAGGTGATGTTCCGAACGGCGAAGGTGCCGTGGGAGTTTTCTTTTTCGCCCATGAAGGCGATTGCGCTGGTGATGTCTTTCAGGTTCGCGCCGTCGTTTAATTCAGCGATTGGCAGCGTGTAGGCCTTCCACTCGTTTGTGAGTGCATACTCTCCCTCCGGTTGGAAGCGCACGAAGTTGTTTACCTGCGTTCCGGCTCCGTAGTTGCCCGTTTGGAATCCGAGGTTGAAACTCAGGCCGGGATTGCCCTTGATTTCAAAATGCAGGGCGCCGTCGGCAAAGGCCGAAAGATCCTCGCCCGCGCCGCCGCTGAGTTCGAGCGCGCATCCCCACCAGTCGCCGGACCCGGGTGTGACTTCGATTGTGTGTTCCTCAGTCTTCTTGATCTCGCAAGTTCCTTCCCACGCATTGATGCGCAGCCTCGCGCTCGGATACGTCGAGCCCGTTGCCGGATCGGCAGTCAGACTTTGATGATAGACGATGTACTGGGATTCGGTGACGGGTTCGCCGGGCTGGCGGTTATTGTTCACTGAACCGATCACGGGAACATCTGAATCGTCGGGAGACGGCGGCGCGAGAACCTGCTTGAGGAGAATCTCTTCGGAACCGCCGTGGGTTTTCGTGATCGGGTGACCGCCGCGCGTCAGTCCGGCGAAGGCTCCCTCGTCGACAAGGTGCCAAAGGGCGTACTTGGCTTGTCCGCGAAGGTTGATCAGACCGAAGTGGTTCTCCGAACCGGCCGCGTTGCCGGCATCCTTCCACTGCTCGTCGAAGAACTCGAAGTAGAAGCAGGAAATGCCCTCTGCGTTTGTCCACTCGCGAAGGTGATCGTAGTAGAGTTTCTGCTTATACTCGTCCGCGGCGTGAGAGCCTTTCGGTCCGTAGAGGTGGGCATCGGTTGTGCCCCAGCCGGTTTCGCCGATGTGGATGGGTTTCCCCGGCGCGATGCTGTGAACATACGCGGCGGTGGCGGCGTACTGTGACTTCGCGTAGTCAATCGCTCGGGCCATCGCGGCATCGACTTGTTCGATCGCGGGCAGAGACTTCTCATCCTCCGGCGTCATCCAGAAGTCCGAGTTATAGTGCGTATCGTGGAAGGGGTACGTGTGCATCGAGACGTAGTCGACGGCCTTGATGAGGGCGACGAGATCGGGCTTGTGGTATTCGTCTCCGTCCCCGCCCCAGGATGCGAAGTTGTCGGAACTAGTGATCCAGATGTCCGCGGGGATCTCGCCCTTCTTCTTCAGATCCTGGAGGTAGTTCACCCACTTCAGCACGATGCCGGGTTCCACGAAGTACGAGGATGCCCAGTGTACCATCGATTCGTTACCGACGGCGATGACTTTGACGATGTCCGGATAGCGATTGGCGAGATCGACCGCCGCATCGATTTCCTCGCGATTGCCCTCCTCGTTGCCGACTGTGTGATCGATACCATCCAGCCAGGCGTCTTTGCATTCAATCCAGGCTCCGAGCATTACGTACATCTCAAGTTTCGGATCGGCCTGTTTGAGTTGGTGAATGGCCTCCAACAGGTTCGCGGACTGGCCGTAGTGCTGCGTATTGTAGGTTCGGACGATCCGAATCCCCGCCGCGTGCATGATCTTCACGTCTTCCTTCAGTTCCTCGACGGTCGGCACCTGGTCGCGCGTCTTGTGACGGTATCCACCAAAGGAAGCGGCCAGATACTGGGGATTCCCGAGGATTTGCTCGGGCGAGGGACTGGTTGCAGGCGCGCTCGGCTCGGCTGGGAGCTGCCCCGAGAACAGCCCGGCAAGGATTGTCGTGAGGATCGCGGCAAGAAGCTTCTTCATTGGAACCATCCAGAAAACGCAAGGGCGCGTGTGGAGTCTTTGCCCGATGGAAGGGGCAAGTGGCGGGTAGGATAGGAGGCGCGGCCGGGTAGCGCAAGGACAAAAGTTATCGATAACGTTTGGTGGGGTGGCGGCGGTGAGTCTCTGGACAGGCGACAGGTGGGTACCACGGCCCGCGGATTTTGCCTTCCCGGACATGCATGTGGGGGAGTGATCGGGTAAGAACTGGCAACCATCCGTGATTCGGGCGAATTAAGCCACACCTGATCAAGTCTCGTCTTGTCCCGAAGACACTCAGGGGCGACCATATGGCGCGGCCGGCAAAAGGGCCTGGAAGAGGGAACGGAAGAGCCTGTCGGCAAATTGGAGCTGATGTCCAATGGGTAGATTGTTCTGTCCGCGAATTGCGAAGTCCATCTGGCTGGCGACGGCCATGATCAGCATTCTTTTGTCATGTGAGACGGGCTGGGCGAGCGAGGTGCTTGGCCAAACCACTTTGGGGACCAATGTCTATCCGCAAATCGGATACGAACGTCTGGGCCATACGGGAATGTACTATTTGAATTGCCCGACGGGGTCCGCCATGGACGAGGCCAATGATGCAGTTTATGTGGTCAGCAGTCTCGGTCAAATCTATCAGATCTGTCTGGGTGCGGGGGACGAGGATCCTGTCACCTCGTCGATCCTGACGCTCAGGCCTGATGAACGCATGCTTCGCGGCGGGGCAGTCGATTCGACTCGCGGTTATGGTTACTTCACGGCGAATACTGACTTTGGGAAGATCATCAAATTCGATTTGGGTACCCCGACGACGGTACCATCAAGAATTGGTTCTGTGCAACTTCCCTCCGACTTCGGCGGGGTGTATGATGTCGTCATCGATAGGGCGAACAACTACGGCTACTTCGTTACCAATAGCGCTCCCTGCAGGATACTCAAGTTCGATTTGGGCGAAGGCCCGGAACTGCCAGTCCTGGTAGGATCGATCACGCTGTTGAGCGGTGAGGACAGTGTCGATACGATTCAATTCGATCCGGTTCGGAACCATCTGTACTTGGCCGAATACGGAATGCATCGCATCATCAAGCTCGACGCCGGAACGGGCGACGCTGCGCCGAGTCGTCTGGGATATGTCTCGGTGGGGCACGACTACTTCACGAATTCTTTCCGGGATGATGCCAATGGCTTTGTATACTTCATCGGCAGTGATGGGAAGGCCTATACAGTTACAATGGATGAGAGCGATAACCCGACATGCAATTACGTGGAAGATTTATCGGACGACTTTGTTCGCGTGGTATGCTACGACAGGCTGAATAACCAGGTCTTTACACTGGATGCCTCCTCAAGTTCTGTGCTGAGAAAATTCCAACTGATGCCGGACGGACGTTCGGCCACGTTGATTGGCACGGATGCGCTGTTGTCGGATGATGAGACGCCTGTGGTCGCTGCATTCAACAGCAACACCGGTCGCGGGTTTTTTTTGTCCTACGAAACATATCCCGAAACCCCAAATCGAATGATCAAGTTTGCGGCGGACAGTCCGGCAGATCCACCCACACGAATCGGCCACATGGACCTGACTCCCCCAGAATCGTTTACGCTCAGCGGCGCATTCGATATGGAGGCCGGATACGGGTATATGTCCACGAACGAATCAAAGGTGCCAGGCAAGGTCGTGAAGGTGCGTTTGAACACTGGCGTGGACGATCTGCCGGTTCGCATCGGTTCGCTAACCACCCGGGGAGATGCCACTTCCGACATTGCTATCGATACGAGCCGCGGCATTGGTTGGGTGGGAGTTTCGGGAGAAGTGTGGCCACCATCCTTTCCGTCTTCGCTGGTGAAATTCGATCCCGGTACGGGAGATGCGCCGCCATCCCCAATTGCCTCCTACGATCTACCATCGGTCGGTCCCTACATGAGTACGGTTCTTTATGAATTCTCGAACAATATTGCGTACGTTGTCAGGGGCGGTGGGATCTGGAAGATCAATTTGGACACGGGAGCGCAAGTCGGAGAGGTCTTTGGCACAAGTTCCGGCTCCCTGGACCATTGTGCGCTCGATCCCGTTAACAATATCGGTTACTTCCTGGGGAAGCCCTTTCATCTGGAACTCGTGAAGGTGGATCTTGGCGGTCCCACGGAGACACCGACGGAGATTGGTAAGGTAACTGTCACGGTGCCGATCACCGAGTATACCGGTTACTATTCCGGCCACTCGATCGGCTTGGACCTGGCCGAAGGCTATGCAATTCTTGGTCTCGCGTTGGCTAACGACTTCCAACTGGCGAAAGTTGAACTGCGTGGACCAAATGATGCACCCATCCTGCTTGAGACCCTCAATCTGGGACCCGCCGAGTTCAGCGTCCTCAGCATGCATCTTGATCCCATCACCGATGAGGCCCTGCTTATGACGAATCAGGGACTCGTGAAGGTAGAAACGGGTGGCCTGAGCGGATCGATGTCGCGCGCGGCAGTTGATTACCTCGATTCCTCGGATCTCAGTCCGCAGACGATGGGGGTGGACGATTCGGGGTATCTATATCTCCTCGGCGGCGCTCTGCCATCGCTTGTGGTTAAGATGAAACCAGGCAGTTTCCAGGCAAGTGGGAGAGCCTGGTTCCAGAGATTGGACCCGGTGGTTCCTAATATGAATCCGACCGAGTTTCGCTTCTACCCCCATATTGCCGACGGTAACATCCGTATGGCACTCTATGATGATCTCAGTTACGAGCAGGCCCTCGTGTGGGAGTCTCCCTCCATTCCCATTACCAGTGCCGGCTCGGAAATGGTCATTCCAGTCAGTTCCGGAACGCCAAGTTCGCTGACGCTGAACGATGGAGATTACTGGTTGGGATTCCAGATTGATTCGCCCCTGGCCGTTCCTTCGCTGACCGAGATCACTACAGTCGAGAAGGTCGCTGATGGGGCTGTCTTCTACATGGACTATGGTCCGTTTCCCAATTGGCTGAAGATGGATCAGGCTGTTCACTACACGCTGTTTCAGTGGACAGCCTCGATGGTTTGTGATTCACCTCCGCTGCTGACAGACCTGGTATGCGAGGATGCCGATGGTGTCAACTCGCCCACGGTTGGTTACACGAACAGCACGACGATTGCGCTGCTTCCGGCTGCAACCGGAGATCCTGTCGCGACTCAGTTGCAGATCAGCGAGGAGTCCAGTTTCACGCCGTACGTGACAGAGATCTATGGATCGCCGGTGCTCTATACATTGAGTAGTCCGACGCAAGGGAAGCACACGATTCGCGCACGCGCTGCCAATTCTGTTGATGTTGGGAATATCCTGCAAACCAGTATCGTTCTCGACTCGATCGTTCCCACCGCTGTCATTTCATCTACTTCAGTGTCGAATGGGGGATTGGCCGAAGAAGGTTCTCAGGCCTTCCAGGTGACGTTCACGGAGAGCAACTCGATGACGACTTTTTTCCCGACGAATCCCGCGCACCTGTCGGTCAGCAACGCGACGATCAGTAATCCCATTCAAAACGACAAGACATGGGATTTCACGGTCACGCCCACGGGTTCGGGATCGGTGACGCTGCAAGTGCGGGCCGGTGCTGTGATCGATGCGGCCGGCAATGCTTCGACGGCCAGTTCAGTCTTCTCGTACTCGGTCAATCCTGCATTCTGGGTAGTGCATTGAATCGGAGTGGCCGATGGCGTCCGCTTTGACAAGGATGATATCATGACTAAGAAATACGCCGAACTTTCGGTATGCTCTGATGCCGATGATTCCGATCCTGAGTATGTTACCCGCCTACTGGGATTGACGCCAACCCTATCGTGGAAGAAGGGAACCGAATATCAACGGAAGTGCTACGATGCTGACTCGAAGACATGGGGCACAACGCCGGAAGTGCATAGTAGAACCGTTTGGCGCTACTCCACAGAGTTTAACGTGCCGACGCAGAAAATGGATGACCATATCGAATTCTTGCTCGATGCGCTTACTTTGAGGAGGGCGCAGATTGAAGCGCTCCTCAATGAGAAGGAGCGATATTGGGTGAGTGTCGGGCTGTGGCGGGAGAATCGATGCGGACATGATAGCGTTGCGCTCAGTCGGGAATGGCTGCGAGAGTTTGCGGGTCTATGCCACGACCTTTGGGTCACATACATTCACCTCGAAGACGAAGAGGGCGGGGAGGAGTGAGCGGGCGACGTTGCCCTTTCCAATATGACGACTGGGCACCCGTAGGTGTTCGGATTTGTGCGAGAGAATGGGAGGAGATGATGGGGACTGTTCGTCGTTCTGCAGTTCTCTGTGTGTTGATGGGCATGCCTTGGCTTGTGGGATGTATGCCGGTTCAAATCCTGGGTGCAAGGGCTTCAGAGGAGTATGGTCCCGTGGCTGAGTTCAAGATAGCGCACAGCAGATGGCTATCTGACGAGGGCATTAATCGGCACGTGGTCTACTTGCGCGGTGGTCGGCTCTATTTGGGCCCCGATCTCGTGAAAGAATTCTGGCTCTCGGAACCCCTCGAGGTGAAGATGGGGGATGGCATCAGAATCCCACTGCTTGTGGACAAGCCGCCGATCGTCTGGGAAGAAAGCAACGGGGGGATCTCGGCGGATGATTGCGATTGTCGGTTTATCATCTCCATTTCGAAATTCGCTGATTCCGAGATCAAGTGGCAGGGAACAACTCGATTCTGTATGGGTGACCTTGCCAACTAGTTCGGGGGGCACGAAGCGTGGCTTCGTGCAAACAAGGCGGCAGCATGGCTGCCGCACTCCAAGTGGCTTGCTGCTTCATTGTATTTGCTCTTGCCATGGGGGCCACGGGAGAGGTTTTTTAAGCCAGTGGAATTCCGGTGGGGGATTCCGCGAGATGGAGATTTCGAGGAGGGAAGAGGTGACTTTCTCACTTCACTCGGTATTGGCGAGTTTCATTCTGGTCTTCCTTCTATTTGTTCCGGTGAGAGGCAGTGCTTTCGGGCCGCTTGTCGCTTATGATGCGGATGCAATTTCAAGCATGTCTCTGACATCGGACCAAGTGGACCTTTTTACCCGCTTCACGCTCTATGTCGCAAATCCTGCTTCATGCGAGATTCTGAGTAAAGATCAGCGAGTTGCGAATGCGAAGGCGTTTGATGCGTGCCTTGATCTTCTGGCTGCGTCGGCAACAAATGAGCAGTTGAGTATCGCTGCTTCCCTGGAGACGAAGAGTTGGATGGCAAAGGTGCTCTTGATGGCAAGCGATCGCGCAGTCCGCAAGGATCATTATGACCAAGTGATACACTATTTCGAACTCGACTATGGTACAGGATCCGATCGAGAGTATCCATCGTCATATCTATACGATCTTCCGAGAACAGAGGAATGGCGATTACCGTCTGAGTATGGCCTTCTGCGTCCCTGGGATTATGGTGAAACGCGCAGGAAAGCACATGACTATTATAGGGTAAGGCGCGACGACATTGAAGCTCATGTCTGGACTGAGGATTGGGATCCTCGTGCGCTGCAGACTTTGACGCTGTACTTCTTTGCATTATCCCAACAACTCGACGAGTGGATGGCGGATGGGCGGTGTCGTGATCATCTTCGGGCCAATCGCAAGGCAACATTCCTTCTCATATCAGAGTTTGCGACTCAGGAAGGCCTGAATGTTCAGGCGGCCTTCTCCACATGGAGCCTTCATCCCGAGGAGACTGGCATAGATGTCGAGTGCTCATCATTGTTCGGGACATTGGATACGGATCGAACTGAATGGGACATGCTCTATGAACAGGGACGTTCGATCGTCCGAAGTGAGTATCAACTCGGATTCACCGACATGAAGATGATTTACATCCAGGCGAAGTGGAACAGGGACCGCTACGAGTAAACGCCCTCAATGAGACCAAAGCCCTCTGGGGTGGATCCAGTGGTTTGAGTGATTTTGTGCAGCGACTGCGACGCGGGGTGCGCGAAGCCTGGCTTCGCGCAAACAAGGCGGCAGCATGGCTGCCGCACTCCAAGATAATCCCTTCTCTACTCGTGTGCATCATTGCTGGGGCTGTGAGAGCAATTGGTGCACTTCCTGCCGGGAATGGCTATTGCTGCGCAGCCTATACTTAACTGCTGGCTGAGTGCGTTCGGACATGGACGGCGTCGATTGCGGAGGCTTTAGTTGGTCTCTCGCGAAAACGCTTGCCATAATGTTCTGCTCAGCGTCAGTCTCCGTTGAATGAGAAATGCCCTATAAGGTACTTCGCTAAGGAGTCGTCTCCTATCATGATCGACCTCCGCAACGCGGTGGCTTCGGCGCCGTATGCTGTCCCGCGTTCCCTCTGCGCACTGATTCTGTCGGCCGGGATATTGATTCCGGGGAGTTTATCCGCTCAGGCTCCAGACGTTTCGTTGGATGACTCACTGGCTGTCGATGTTGATCATGACGGCCGCGTCGATGCCGGCGATACGATTGAGTATCAGCTTGAAGTGAATAACTCGACCGCGACGGATGGGGACGGAGTCCACATCGAGGTGCCGCTGGATCCGAATCTGGCGCTCGATCCCGGCTCGTTGGCGTCGACTCCGCTGGCCAGGAAGGATTTTGTGGGGACGGACGAAGACACGCCGATCGGTCCGGGGGGCAATCTGCTTGCGAATGACTTCGATCTGCCCTCTTCTGTCAGCCTGCAAGTCGTTCCGGCTTCGGGCTCGAGCACCGCTGGGGGGCTTTACGAGGTCTTTGCGGACGGGACGTTCTCGTATTCTCCGAACAACATGTTCGAGTCCCTGGGGGACGGAGACTCCGGGTCGGATGAATTTCCATACAGCATTGTAGACACGGACGTGCAGGGCGATTCGAGCATCGTGTCTGTGACGATTTCCGGCGTGAACGATGCGCCGACAGCTATTGACGATCTGTATACCGTGGCCGAGGGAGGGACACTGGCGATTGGCGTTGGAAGCAGTATCCTTCTGAACGACTCGGACCTTGAGTCTGATCCGCTGACTGCGCAATTGAATGCCGGGCCGACTCGTGCGACCAGTTTCACGCTGGCTCTCGATGGGTCCTTCTACTACGAGCACGATGGTTCTGAAACTTCTAAAGGAAGCTTCAGCTATTTCGCGAACGATGGGACCGTAAACAGTCCCTCTGAGGGCACTGTCACTATCCAGATCACGCCGGTGAATGATTCACCGGTGATCACCGGGCAGACGACCACTCCGATCGAGTTCGACGAAGATACCGATTACCAGGTGAAGTTCGCCGATCTGATGGTAACCGATCCCGACAGCGCCTACCCGACCGTTTTCACCGATCTGACAATCGGCCCCGGTTCCAATTACACGGTGACGGGCGCGAACAATGATACCATCCATCCGGATGCGAATTACTTCGGGTCTTTGACCGTGCCTGTCACGGTCAGCGATGACGGTCCGGCGGTCAGCAATTCGTACAACCTTTCTGTGAATGTGCTCTCCGTGAACGATCCGCCGACGGCGACGGCCAAGAGCATTTCTGCTTTCGGCAATACGGAGCATGTCAGCGGACCTTCCCGGAGCACGGTGAAGGTCGGCAATGCCGCGACGACTGGGTCGCTGACGTTGTTGGCGGGCTCCGGCGATGGCGGCGACGGTCCGGGGCCGATGAGCGCGGTTCCCCGGACGAACGCCGCCACGACGGCCGGCGGTTCCGTGACGATTCTGGCGGATGGCAGTTTCTCTTACAGTCCGCCAGCGGGCGCGACGGGTGCTGCTGCGGATTCGTTTACCTATCAGGTGACGGATGACGGCGGGACGACGATGAGTTCAGCCGCCACGGTGACTGTCGACCTTTCGCAGATGGTGTGGTATGTGGATTCCGCGGCTGGAGCGGGCGGCACCGGGACATCGACGGATCCTTTCCAGGATCTTCCGTCTGCCGAGGCGGCCAGTTCTGCGGGAGAGACGATCTCGCTGGCGGGCGGTGGCGCGGCTTATGCCGATGGCATCGCTCTGAAGAGCAACCAGCGACTAATCGGCGGAGCTGCGGACCTGGTTGTCGGCGGCGTTGAATTGCTCGCCGGCGGAACACGCCCCGTGATTACGTTCCCGTCCGGGCCGATTGTCATCACGTTGGCGGCAGGTACCGACGTCCGTGGGCTTGGGCTGCAGGACTGCGATGGAAACGGTCTCTTTGCCGACAGCATCGGAGGCGGTGCAAGCATCGCCGATGTGTCGATTGTAAACCAGGTTGCGAACGCCGTTCACCTGGCGAATAACCCGGGACAGAATTTCACTCTGCAGCAATTCGAAGTCGCGGGAGTTGCCGGCGCGGGCTTGTTCCTGTCCGATACGGGCACTGTTTCCGTGACTGGTCCCGATAACTCGATCCAGGCCTCCGGCGGCCAGGCGGTCGTTGCTGTGGATACGGCACTCGCCATGACGTTCGATTCTCTTGAAACAGCAAACGGGATTGGTACCGGGATTTTGCTGCACAACGTTACGGG
Source organism: bacterium (assembly GCA_020444065.1). Classification (NCBI taxonomy): domain Bacteria; species bacterium. The sequence goes on from JAHLLQ010000003.1 coordinate 29,593, forward strand.
CCAGTTCGATGTCGTGAACGGAATCGCCATCACCGATTCGACGGCCCGGGGCGTGGATATCAATGGCGCGAGTACCTTCTCCTCTACAATCGGATCGTTTACCTGCAACCAGACGGGTGGCGCGTCCGACATGATTGTGCTCAACAATCTTTCCGGTTCCTTCCAGGTGACTGGTTCCACCACCATGACGGATCGCACAGAACGCGGCATCCAGATTACGAACTGCCCATCGGGCACGATCACTTTCGCAGACGTCACGATGCCAGGCGTGTCCTCCGGAGGTGGTGGCATTCTCATCACTAATACGGCGGCCAATGTATCCTTTGGCCCCACGACAATTCCTTACACGACCAGCACGGCTCTGGATCTGAACAATGCCACCGGAACGGTCTCTCTTGCCAGTTTCTCGGCGGGATCAACCAGTGTTGGGGGCCGTGGAATTTCCGCAACCGGCACTCTTGGTAATCTGATTGTCTCGGGCGGCCTGATTCAGAATGCATCCGCCGACTCTGTCGGATTTGAAAACGGAAGCGGCAATGCGACCATTAATTGCGATCTTATCCAGACCGGCATTCAATCTTCTGTCGAAGTTTCAAACTGGACCAGTGGGACGCTCGACTTCGGAGGTGCCATCTCGGACAGTGGAGCGGGGATCTTGCTCAGCAGTCTCTCGAGTGCGAACGTGAACTTCACGGGTAATCTCTCTCTTGCCGTCACAGGAAGCTCCACCGGCTTCTTTGCCCAGTCCGGCGGGATTGTCTCGGTATCGGGTGCGAACAATACGGTTTCGAGCGCGAGTGGGACTGCCGTCACGCTCGATGGTGTCAATATCGGCCTTGGCGGCTTCACGTTCCATGGTGTGACGACCACAAACGCCACGGGCATCAAGCTCACGAACTCCCTGGGGGCGAAGTCCTTCTCCAACTTGAATATCCAAACCACGACGGGGCCTGGAATCGATGTGAGCAACGGCGGCGAGGTGACTGTCACCGGCACTTCCAACCGAATTGCCGCGACGGGTCAGCCTGCAGTTTCGATTGCGAATTCGACGATTGGTACGTCAGGAATTACGCTTCTCAGCGCCCAATCGACGAATTCTTCCACCAATGGAATCTCTTTGAATGCGACCTCTGGCGGCACCTTCACCGTTACAGGCGATGGCAGCCAGACGCAGAACGGTTCCGGCGGGGGAGTGACGTCTTCTGTTTCCGATGGCATTCTCCTTTCGAGTGTCGGGAACACCGTTATTCTGTCTTCTATGAATCTCCAGAACTGTGGGGGCGATGCCATCAAGAGCACCACTTCCAGTTCCTTCGAGTTGCGCGGCGTCAGTGTCACCAACCCGGTCGGCCATGGGTGGGAAGCGACGGATCAGTACGGCAATTCCGTCGTTTCAAACTCTCTGTTCACGGGACTCAACACGGCATCGACCTCTGCGATTCGGTTGAGGAACACGAACATCAACGGAAATCTGACTCTGAACAGTTCTTCCTTCACCAATCAGGGTGCAGGCAATTCGGCGACATACGTGACCGTTCAGTCATTCGGGTCCTCAAGCATCATTTTCGGTGTTGAGAACAACTGCCAGTTCACTGGTTTGCGTGGAGACGCCATCTTGAGTGCTGCGGGCGAGGCACCCGGCTCGACAGGCACGGTCACCACCAGCATTCAGGATTCGGATTTCCTGAGTGCGGCTGCGAACGGTTCGGGGGGTGTTGCCGTAACGGTGGCCCAACCGGGCGCGACGCAGAACTTCACGATCTCGGGGAATACTTTTCAGGATCTTGCGACTGCGCTCGCAGCCCCCGCGGGGATCATCACGGCCAATTGCGCGGGCGGTGGTGGCGCTTTGTCAGGGACGATCTCTGGCAACACGATTGACCTGAACAGCGGAACCAGGCGTGGAATTCAAGTTGTTGGCCAGACAACCAACACAGTCAGTCCTGTGGGGACGGTGAGCGTTACAATCGATAACAACGACATCGATCGTATCCCGGGGAATTTCGCCATTCTGATCGACTTGGACGATGGCGTTGGCCCCTCCATGTCGGGACCGGGGCCAAGGATTTCCAACAACCGGATCGGCCAGAAGGTCGGCTCCGAGGGACAGGTTGGCGATATATTTGATGGAGCGGTCCTTGTGCGTCTTCGCGGAGTGCCTTCTCTTAGTGCAACCGCGACGATCGAGAATAACAACATCCGGGCAACGACCAACGGCGGCGGACGCATTCTCTATATAGACGTTCGGGATTCTCGCTCTGCCGCTGTGGATGTACTCGGCAACACGATTCGCAATGACGACCCGATCGCTTTCGATCCTGAGTTCTATGCCGTGTCTCGAGCGGGTACTCCTTCCCTTTGTTTGAACCTGGACAACAATACCGCGACGGATAGCTCGGGAACTCCGGGAACCGGTGAGCTTGAACTTGTGGAGAGCGCAGGAACCTTCACCGCTGAGGACCTGGCGAACATTGCAGCTAACAACACTGGGACGGTTACTGTGGGCGGTGGCATCGTCGATTCCGGAGGAAGCTGCATTCCGTAATGCAGTCGTTGGGCAACAACACGAAACTCTGAGAGAGTGAATACTATGTCGGAACCATTTCTCGCTGAAATCAAATTGGTCGGCTTCAACTTCCCCCCCCGCGGTTGGGCGACGTGCGATGGTCAGATTCTGCCCATCAATCAGAACCAGTCTCTCTACTCGCTGCTAGGGACGACATACGGAGGCGACGGGCGCACGTCGTTTGGCCTCCCAGATCTGCGGGGCAGGACTCCGGTCCATGTTGGGAACGGGCATAATCTGGGAAGCAAGAGTGGTGAGGAGACACACACGCTCTCTGCCAGCGAAATGCCGCAGCATAGCCACGCGCTGAATGCGGTTTCCGAACAGGGGACGCAGACTGCAGCTCTGAATAACAACCTCGCCGAGAGCAGCCTCCCGATCTATGGGACCATGTCGAATTCAGCTTCCATGGGTAGCGGAACCGTTGCGAACGCCGGGGGAGGCCAAGCGCACAACAACATGCAGCCTTATCTGGCGTTGAATTTTTGTATCGCCTTGCAGGGGCTCTTCCCATCTCGGAACTGAGGCGCTGACAATGAAAAGCAGGAAAGGAACGAACAATGAGTGAACCTTTCATCGGCGAAATCCGTATGTTTGCCGGGAACTTCGCGCCGCGAAGTTGGGCCTTCTGTGACGGCCAATTGCTGGCTGTTTCGCAGAACGACGCGCTCTTCAGCTTGTTTGGGACGATCTATGGCGGCGACGGAAGGACGACGTTTGGACTTCCCGACCTGCGCGGGCGCGTTCCGATACATGCCGGGACAGGCCCCGGTTTATCGCCTCGGAATATTGGGAGCAAAGGTGGCCAGGAGAAGGTCACCCTGACGGTGAATCAGCTTCCTTCGCATGGCCATTCGCTGCAGGCAACCAGTGAAGCATCAACCCAGCGCCAACCGGCGGGCCAGGCAGTGGCCAGTGCGACAGGACAGGTTTACAACGAGCTGTTGGATCCGCACACCATGAACAGCGCCTCCATTGCAAATGCTGGCGGCAGCCAGACTCATACGAACCTGATGCCGTGCCTTTGTGTGAACTTCATCGTTGCCCTCGCTGGTATTTACCCAAGCCGCACCTAAAGTTTCCACGGAGCAAAACTTATGACTGAACCATTCATTGCAGAAATCCGGATCTTTGCCGGGAACTTCGCACCCCGCAGTTGGGCATTCTGCGACGGCCAATTGCTGCCAATCTCTCAGAATACTGCGCTCTTTTCTCTGGTGGGAACGACCTATGGCGGAGACGGTCGCACAACGGTTGGACTACCGGATCTTCAAGGTCGCGCTCCCATGCATCCCGGGCGAGGCCCCGGGCTGACCGAGCGGCGATTGGGAGAGAAGACCGGCGTTGAGACCGTGACTTTGAGCGATGCGCAGATGCCCTCACACAATCACAGTCTGGTGGGCACACGCGAGCTTGGAGAAGATCTGAATCCGGCGGGCAATTACTTCGCCCGTGGCACCGCGATGTATGAGGCGACCGGCACGACGGTGGACATGAATGCCCAGAGCCTGCCGTCCAACGGGGGCAGCCAGGCGCACAACAATCTGCAGCCCTATCTTGCAATCAATTTCATCATTGCGCTCCAGGGTCTTTATCCTTCGCGCGGCTGACGATTCACAAGGAAGGAAGTACAAACATGTCAGGTCTTCTTGGCCAGTTTAATCGTCGCCAGTTTCTCACGCTCCTCTCCGCAGGGACTTGTTCCTGTGTACTCGGTGCACCCTCGCTGGATTTCGGTGGTGGCAATTCGGACGATTCGCTGTCCGGCGTCAGTGTCGCCTTCTGGAACGGTGGCTTCGTTCCTTCCCGTCGGTTATTTTCCGGCGACGTCAGCTTGTCCCGTGGAGCGCGGATTGCTTTGCATGCTCTGATTCCAGACGGCAACAGCAAGCTGGAGAAGCTCGACGTGACAGTGTGTTTCGAGCCATTCCACAGCGCGGAGTTTACGGCGATCGCATTCGACAGGGACAATAACTCGCAAGTGCTCGCGACGCGCGACTTCGCCGTGCCGATCGATCCGAAACACGGTCTTCGGCTGCAGCTACGCTGGGTCGATTCGAAGGGTTCCCATGCCGAACTCCTGCGCTTCGTTCCTGGCCGAGAAGTGGGGGCGCTGAAACTGCGCAAGGGCACGACGGCAATCGCCCCGGCGGCCGGCTCCTCGCTGCCCGATCTTCGTTGGGCCGAGTATCAGCAGGGCGATCCCGAGTTGGGAACATCCGATGAGCTGCTCGATGTCGCTTCGCCGGAAGGTAAGTCTTTCAAGCACGCCGCGATTTTGCTGGAGGTGATGGACGGTTGAACCGCGAATCGTCGATATGTCCGAGAGTAGAGGATCTTGTCCTGCGGCCGGAACGGGAAACCGACGTTCCGTTCCTGCAGGAGCTCTACGCGTCGACGCGTGCGGATGAACTGGCCCAAGTGGATTGGCCGGAGGAACAAAAGAGCGATTTTCTGCTCCAGCAGTTTCAGGCGCAGAGAGAGCACTACTTGAAGGCGTACAGCGATGACGAGTTTTCGATTATTGAATTCAACGGAAAGCCTGTCGGGCGGCTCTATCTCGGCCGGTGGCCATCCGAGGTTCGCGTCATTGACATCGCCCTGCTTCCGTCTTTCCGAGGAATGGGTCTTGGGGGCGGGTTGATGGGGAACATACTGAGTGAAGCTCGCGATGCTGGGAAGCCCGTTCGCATTCACGTCGAGAAATTTAACCCCGCGCTGCATCTCTATGAGCGACTGGGATTTCAGGTACTGGAAGACAAAGGCGTCTATCTGTTGATGGAGTGGTCTGCCGATGCGGTCAGTTGAACACGATTTCGTAGCGCGTTCCGTCGCTGTCGTTTCCAATCGGAACGATAAACAGCTCGAGTTCGCCCAGCTTCTCGTGCCGCAGCGTGTAGATTCCCTGCGGGAGGATCGGTTCCCGCGGGCCGCTGATGATCACCGAGAAAGGGCGCCTTTTGCCCTCGGCAGGTTCCCGGCCCAGAACATCCACGCTCTTCAACTGGACGGGGAGCGCAAGTTCCGCGGAAACCTGGATTTCAAGCGCCTCGCCCACGTGGGGCAGGAAGTCATCGAGCGTCATCGATTCGAGCATGTCAGCGACCTCTGCGGAGGTGAAGTTTGTTGAAACTAGAGAATGGGGCCCTCGGGCTCAAGGAAGAAGCAGGCACGACAGTGCTCAATCGCCAACAAATCGCCACTCGTCAGAGAGAGATCATGCGAAGCATCGAACGGAAGCGGACATCGCGAATACTCGCCGGAAGGTGGTTCTTCAGAATGAACCGACATAGTTGGGTAGGCCTCGTGCTGCTCTTGCTGCTGGCAGGTTCTGCCGGAGCTCAAGATACCGTCAGCATTGACGTCGGCAATCTCCCCGCCGGCAAGTCTGTAACCATTACTATGCGAGCCGACGTGGCCGATCCGATTCCCGTCGGGACGACGACGCTGTCGACCCAGGCAACCGTCTCGGGGTCGAACTTCGGCGATGTCCTCTCCGATGATCCCTCGACCGGAGCGGCGAATGATCCGACGGTCACAGGCATCTCTGTTCCGCCCGTGGCGAACTGCGTTTCCCTGCTGGAGCTGGCAGCCGACGGCTCTTGCGAGGCTAATCCCACGGCCTCTCAGGCAGACAATGGATCTTACGATCCGGATGGCGGCATCGTTACTCTTCAGTTGGATCCTGCACCGCCTTATTCCCTGGGCGATACTTTGGTGGACTTGATTGTCACAGACGACGAGAACGATCAGTCATCCTGCACGCTCACGGTGCGTGTGGCCGATGTGACGTCTCCCACTCTGACTTGTTCCTCCAACATCACCGTGCCAGCCGATCCCGCCACGTGTACAGCATTCGTAACCGTGCCGGCTCCATCAACTTCCGATAATTGCGGCGGTCTTGTCGTCACGAACGATTACACCGGAACGGCGGATGCCAGCGACGTCTATCCGGCCGGGACAACGACGGTGACTTACACCGCCACCGATGGTGCGGGGAACAAGACCACCTGCAGCTTCGACGTGATCGTGGTTTGCGACGTGGCTGCCACGATCAATCCGCCGACGGCGAGTTCCTTCACCGGTGCCGATCACGTTGTGACTGTCAACGTCCTGGTGAATTCCGCACCGACTTCAGATGTGGCCGTTCTGGTCGAGGTCACCTCCGGCCCGAGCACCGGCCTTTCGGTGCCACTCGTCACGAACCAGGATGGTGCGACGTCGTTCACCTACACCAGCAATACGCCGGGAACGGATCAGTTGCAGGCCTCCGGTAGTATCGGTAGCGTTCCCTTCTCGGCGACTGCATCCAAGGAATGGGTCGCGGCTCCGACGCCGACGCCGACACCATCTCCCACGCCGACAGATACTCCGACGGCGACACCCACGGATACGCCGAGCCCAACGCCTTCGGATACGCCGACGGCGACTCCGACCGACACCCCGACAGCCACGCCTACTCCGACCGATACGCCGACGACCCCGACGGCTACGCCAACCGACACGCCGACGGCGACGCCAACGGATACTCCAAGTCCAACGCCGTCTGACACACCGTCTCCGACGCCTTCGGATACTCCGTCCCCGACTCCGTCTGATACTCCGACGGCGACGCCGACGGATACCCCGACAACACCGACGGCTACGCCAACGCCTACGGATACGCCGACGACTCCGACACCGACGGCCACGCCAACCGATACGCCGACAACGGGGACTGTTACCCCGACGGTTACGCCGACTGCCACGCCGACGGACACGCCTACGACGGCCACAGCAACCCCGACCGATACTCCGACGTTTACGCCGACGATGACGGCCACGCCGCCTCCTATGGATACGCCGACGACGAGTCCGACTCCGACAGCCACGCCGACTCCGACGGACACTCCAACCCCCACGGATACTCCGACGCCGACGCCTACGGCGACGCCGGTGGAGTACACGTTCGTGCCTGGCACGGAAGGGTGGACGGATCACAGCTTCATGAGCTTCACGCCACCTGTGTTCGGCAATACGCCGGGTACGCCGGGTACGCTGGATATGACGGCGACGACGAACACGCAACAGGTGGGTATCTGGGAATCGCCTGCGTTCGAGTTGGTGCCGAGTGGCGGTACGCCTTCGCGGCCTGACGTGGTGGCCCTGATGGTTCAGGGGACGCCGAACGGTTCGCAGGTGTACGCCGCGACCTATCGCGTGATGACGGACGAGACGGACCTGACGCTTGTGCCGCAGATCCGCGTTCGTACGACGGCGGAGAACAGCCAGCAGGCTGAGGTGCTCTCGATCGAGTCGCACGCCGATGGCGCTTTCTCGCCGACGCCCGCGGGCAACGACTACACGTTGATGTTCCGTCCGCCGGCAACGAGCCCGATCTTCCGGTTCGAGTTCGACTTGTTGAACTTCTATCCGCAGGATTCGGCTTCGGCGACGGTGATGCTGGATAACGTGATCGTGGTGCCGGTCGACAGCAGCTTCATGACCGGTGCGACATCCGAGATGGTCTACGACTTCGTCGGCGACCAGGACGGATGGGATCACTATACGTTCAACGGTCTGTTCGACGAGCCGACGTTCGCGTACGATTCGGCGAACTCTCGCCTGGGCATCACGGTGGAGAACACGCCGGGCTTCCAGTTCGGCTTCTGGGGCTCGACGATCGATCCTGCGAACAACGTGGATATCGTTGCCGGCCGCCTATACTGGGCCGAGTACAGCATTGGTACGAACATCGTGACGGCGGACGAAGTGCCTGAGTTCCGTCTGCGTCTGAACGAGTCGCTGTTCCGTGTGAGCCAGTACACGAACGTTGCTTCGACGGGCTCTGCGCTGAACGTTCCGACGCCGGGTTCGCCGATGGACTACGTGGTGTTCTTCCCGCCGAACATGGGCGTGGGCCGCGACCTTCTGTGCTCGTTCGACCTGCTTGCGGATCCGTCGATCCAGACGCTGGACATCGGCGGTTCGATCTACGTCGAACGTGTCGAGGTCTTCTCTGCACCGGCTCCGTAACGGACCGACAAACCCTCAATCACAACGCCATGGGGCGGCTCCAATCGGAGCCGCCCCGTTGCTGCAGGGCATTGAGTGCGTTTCTGAGGAGAACTGCGGGGGAAGAAGTGGTGGCCAACGCGTACTCGAACTCGTACTCAGCGAAGCGGTACTCGTACTCGATTTTGAGGCTTGGGATTTCGAGTGCGAGTACGTGTACGAGTAGGAGTACGAGGGGAGATGCTCTCGCGCAGAGGGGCAAAGACGCAGAGGAAGCGAGTATGAGGTGGCTTGGCCACTTGGCCGCCGGAGCCTCAGGCGAAGGCGGGTCCCTGGCTAAGAGTAGGCCTGTCGACTGAGGAAAGGATGGGGGATGCGATATTGGGAACCTTGCGGGGAGTTCTGAGGCCTCTGAGGCTTGGGCAAGATGCCCAAGTCACCTCGAGGGGAGAGGCGATCGCGTACTCGATCTCGCACTTAGCGGAGCGGCATTCGTACTCGGCTTTGGTCGATTTTGATGAAGAGCACGAGCACGAATAGCGTTCATTCCGGAGGGGGAGCGGCTGGGAGATCGGGGGGAGGTGGCGCGGGGGGCGCGCCGATGAGTTGCCGCCATTGCGAGCGGAGTTTTGCGCCTTTGCCGGGGTGGAAGCGTTCGACCCAGGCGATGCGACCGCCGAGGTGGTCGGCGAAGTTTTGGATTCGATCGCGATTCTGACTTTCCAATGATCCGGCTTTGGACGCGTTGTGGAGGATGGCGCAGAGGCGATCGATCTCCGCGCGCCCGACGGACAGGCGGTCGTTGACGTTCAGGCCAACGAGGTTCTGCTGGCGGCCGCGGCGCATGAATCGGCGTTTGGCCTTCTTGGGATGGAAGCGTTCGCTTTTCAGGATTGTCTCTACCAACGGAACGAAGCGGTTCAGTCCGCGTTTGAAGTCTTCGCCGCCGGAGAACGCGAGGTCGTCGGCGTAGCGCGTGTAGGTTGCGCCGAATTTCTTTGCGAGTCCCGCCAGCCGGCAATCGAGTCGATAGCAGAGGGCGTTTGCGAGTGCCGGCGATGTGGGAGCGCCTTGCGGGAGGACACGTGCAAGGGACGCGAGAGACGCCGTTGTGCAGAGGAGCGACAGGATGCGGGCGACGCTGTGCGGATAGCCGAGCCACATGAAGAACGAGCAGACGCGGCGATATCGAATGCTCGGGAAGAAGTCGGCGATGTCGTGCGCGACGATGATGGGCTTTCCGATGTGCGGGCGCGCGTGATCGGTGGCGTCGCGCCCGCGGACGAAGCCTTTCGCGGCTTCGTGGACGGGGACCTTGTCGAGGATCTCGTGGAGGATGCGGCGCTGGGCGGCTTTGAGGCGAGGCTTCGGGATGAAAAGGAAGCGTTGCCCGCCACCGCGTTTTGGGATCGTGCGCATGGTGTAGTTGCGCAGTTTGCCCGGGCCGTTGCGGAGGCCCTGCATGCGGCCGGTATCGCAAAGGTGAACGAGTTCGCGGAAGTCGCGCAGCTGAAGGAACGCGACAATATCGTCGGGTTTCTCGAGCACGGGCAGGCGAAGGGAGCGTTGGCGGTCGATGCTCTGCGGATGCAGTTGGCGCATCTTATCGTCGCGCTCGCGGTAGGACGATGTCGGTGAGTTGCCGAGGACGATCGGTGCACGGGATCCAAGGATCTTGCCTCTGCTCCGGCCGCCGACTGAAACACGAAGGCCATCCGTGCCAAGTTCGAGGCGTGCTCCGCCCGGGCCTCCGCGTCGGGCCTGATTCACAATGTTCACAACGATGATTAGGACGACTACGATCGCAAAGACAGCGACCAGGAGTCCGATGATCGCAACGGCGCCGATTTGCAGGGCGGGCATCATGGGGGCGGGTGTCCTGGGAAGAGCGGCACGGCGGCCTGGCTTGCAACGCCCGCTGTGAGGAATCCACATCCGGGCTCGCCCCTGATGTGGATTCCTTATTCGTGAGATGCCGGAAGTGGAGCTCGCTCGGGGTAACCCCGAACAGTCGCGAGTTTCCTCGTGACCTCCAAGCCAGACTGCCGTGCCTTGTTTCTCTCGTGTTCAGTTGGGGGCAGGAGAGGGAAAGGGGCAATGGAATTCGGTGGAGAGGAGAGAGCAGATCGCGCAGAGGGGCAAAGACGCAGAGGAAGGGAGGGCGCAATCCGTACTCGAACTCGTACTCAGCGGAGCGGAACTCGTACTCGGTTTTGAGCTTTGGGATTTCGAGTGTGAGTACGTGTACGAGTAGGAGTACGAGGTGGAGAGGGGTTCGCGCTGAGGCGCAAAGACGCAGAGGAAAAACCTATGAGGTGGCTTGGCCATCTCTGGCCGATAGCTGGTCGATCGCCTGAGCCACAGGGGCTTGGGCAAGATGGCCAAGTTACCCCAGAATACACTCGTGGTGATGCGTATGCGACACTCGCACTCGGTTTTGGTCGATTTCGATTACGATGACGAGCACGAGCACGGGGAAACTCTACATAAAAGTGCGGCGGCAGTAGATGAGCCATTCGAGGAGGAGGATGAGGAGGCCGGCGAGGACGAACCAGTGCCAGATTTCCTGGTTGGTTTTGACGACGTCTTCGGTGCCGACGATTTTCTGGCCGCCGATTTCGAGTTCGGGGACGGGGGCGATGCGGGATTCTTTCTCAGAGGCCAGGTTGACGGGCAGGAGTTGAGTGCTGCCGACGTCGAAGGCAACCTGGTACACGCCGGTGCGAGCGGTCTCGGAAAGGTAGGCGGTGCTGGCGCCTTCGAAGGAGAATTCGATCTGTTCGTCGTCGGGCGTGGTGACGACGGCTTCGGTAGCATCCAGTTCCGGGAAGATCGGAATGGTTTCGCCGGAGACGTAGGAGGCTTTGACTTTGCCGCGGCCGGAGCGGGCGAAGTACTCGATCATGTTGGAGATGAAAATCGGGTAGGAGACGTCGAGCGGCCACATGGATTGCAGAACGTCGAAGCCGACAACGAGGATGTTGCGCGTTTCCGTTTCGTAAAGCGTAATGAGATCCGATTCGAGTCCTTGCAGAATCATCACGGAGGACTTCGGCGCGTTGTAGTTGATGGACTCGGCGATCCGGAGGCCTTCGAAGTTAACGAAGCGCGTCAGCGGATGGACGCGGCTCCAGTCGATGACGGTGGGGCGTTCGATCGTGGGGTTCTGTTCGTTGCGCGTGAAGTCGCCGCCGGGCGGCAGTGCGTGGAAGAAGACGAAGTTGCCGGGCGGAATTTCGCCAACGGTCGAGCCGTCGAAGATGACGAGGTCGTACTCGTCGGTTGTGCGATAATCGGTCGGAGGAACACGGCTGAGGTGAACGCGCGGGTCGATCATCAAGACGCGTTCGAGGAAGCGATTTCCTTTTGAAACGAGGAGCACCGAGATGTCCGTCGAGGGCGCGATCTGCACGCGCGCAACATCGTCGAGCGGGAAGTTGTCTTTTGAATCAAGCGTCAGCGTGGCAAGGCCGGTGAGCTCTTCGCCGAGCGTGAAGACAACGCCGCCGGTCGAGTTCGGGGCGATGCGTGTGCCTTTCAGATCGAGGATTTCGCCGTTCATTTCGAGTTCAACGAAGGCGTCCTTCTCTTCTTCGCTGGCGTTTGTGATCGAGCAGAAAATCTGATACTCGAACGTGTTTGTGAATGTCTCGCGCACATCGACGGCGGTGATACCGAGGTTGTTGCTGGTGTGGCCGATGGAGACGAACTCGACGTTCGGAATATCGGCGAGTGCAACGGTGTCCTCGATGGCGCCGTCGCTAAGGACGACGGTCTTCGTGTCTTCGCGCGGAATGCGAACACGTTCATCGGTCATCGTTGTGGTGAGTCCTTGCAGGATCATGCCGGCTTCTGAAAGGGAGGTAGAGACTTCGCGCGGTTTGATAGAATTGATGGCAGCGCGGATGGCGGTGCGATCGCTCGTCAGTGTTTGCAGAATGCGTGTCTGATCGCTGAAGGCGACGACGATGCATTCGTCGCGCGCGGAGAGCGTGTCGACGGCTTCGAGGGCGGCTTCTTTCGCCAGGTCGAGGCGCGTCTTGCCGGCATCTTCTTGTGTCTGCATCGATGCTGAGTTGTCGATCAGCAGAATGAGCGTGGTTCCGCTGAGGTTCGCGAGTTTCATCACCGGCCGGGCGAATGCGAAGATCAGCAGGAGAAGTATCAGCAACTGTAGCCAAAGCAGCAGGTTGTTGCGCAGTTTCTGAAATGGCGCGTTCGCGATGAGATCCTGAACCGATCGTCTCCACAGCAGAGTGGACGGCATGACGACGCGTTTGCGCTTGAGCTTGAGGAGGTACATCACCACCACGAGCGGCAACAGCGCGAAGAGCGGGCCCCACAGCCATGGAGTCGTCAGGAAGTTCAACGCAGCAACCCCCTTTGGCGAAGGTGGGCGAGCAACATCACGTCGATCGGCGTGTCGGTTGTGGTGGCGAGATAGGTCATGCCGCGCGAGGTGCACCAGTCGCGCAGCCCGCCGCAGAAGTTTTCGACGGTGGCGCGGTATTGCTTCAGGAGCGCTTCGCTGGCGGTGACTTCCTGGCGTTCGCCGGTTTCGGCATCGACGAGTTCCAGGTGGCCGACAACTGTGGGTTCGCGTTCCTCGGGGCTGAGAACCTGGATGCAATAAACGTCGTAGTTGCGCATGAAGAAGTGCTTGAGCGCTTCGTCGTAGCCGCGTTCATCGAGGAAATCTGAAATGAGAACGACGATGCCTTGCTGGCGATTTTGAAGGACGAAGTCGCGGCAGGATTCGATGAGATTTGTGCGCGTGCCCTGCTCCAGATCGATCAGGTAGTTCATGAGCTTGGCGAGTTGCGCTTTGCCGCGCGTGGGACGGAAGCGCGAAGAGACGCGTTCGTCAAAGGTCGACACGCCGACTTTGTCCTGATTGTGGAGCGCAATGTATCCGAGCGCCGCGGCCAGTTTGCGGGCGTATTCGAATTTCGTGGGATCGCCAAAGTTCATCGACGCGGAGGTGTCGACGAGAACGTAGAAGGCAAGGTCTTCTTCTTCGAGGAAGAGCTTGATGTAGAGGCGCTCGAGGCGTCCGTAGACGTTCCAGTCGAGGAAGCGCGTGTCGTCGCCGGGGACGTACTCGCGGTAATCGGCGAACTCAACGGACTGGCCTTTCTTGCGGGAACGGCGCTCGCCCTTCTGCCGGCCGCGGAAGACCTTGTGCGTGAGCACTTGCAACTGATCGAGTCGGGCGATCAGCTCGGGCTCCAGCAGAGTTTTCATGTCGGGCGTTGCCATGTTGCGTTCTCTTTCTTGCTCTAATGCCTGCGCACCCAGGGGGCAGGGTTATGCGTTCACTCCTGCTTCGCGGGCAACCTGCTGGATGAGGTCGTCGATGATCATGTCGGTGGTGATGCCCTCGGCTTCGCCTTCGAAGTTGAGGATAAGGCGGTGGCGGAGGGCGTTGTGTGCGACGGCGGCGATGTCGGCAAAGGCGACGTTGTAGCGCTCGGCGCGGAGCGCCTTGATTTTGCCGGCGAGCACGAGTGTCTGTGCACCGCGGGGAGAGCTGCCGTAGCGAACGTAGCGCTTTGCCATCGGCGTGGCGTATTCGCTTTCGGGATGCGTGGCGAGGACGAGGCGCACGGCGTAGTCCTGGACATGCGGCGCGATCACGGTCGAGCGCACGAAGTTGATCCAATGCAGGATGCGGTCGCGCTCCATGCGCTTTTCAATCTGGGGCGTATGGGCGGTGGTCGTGCGGTTCAGGATTTCGCTGAGTTCCTCGCGATTGGGGAACTGGACCATGACTTTGAACTGGAAGCGATCGAGCTGGGCTTCGGGCAGCGGGTAGGTACCTTCCATTTCCAACGGGTTCTGGGTGGCCATGACGAAGAAGGGCTTGTCGAGAATGTAGGGCTTGCCGGAGACGGTGATCGTCTTCTCCTGCATGGCTTCGAGCATGGCCGATTGCGTCTTTGGCGTGGCGCGGTTGATTTCGTCGGCCAGCACCAGGTTGGAGAAGAGCGGGCCGTGCTCGAAGACGAACTCGCGTTTTCCGGTGGTGTGGTCTTCCTGGACCATGTTCGTTCCGATGATGTCCGCCGGCATCAGGTCGGGCGTGAACTGGATGCGGGAGAAGGGGAGGTCGAGGACTTCGCCGAGCGTTCGGACAAGCATCGTCTTGCCGAGGCCGGGGACGCCTTCAAGGAGTACGTGTCCTCCCGCGAAGAGGCACATCAGAACCCCTTCGACGACGGATTCCATTCCGACGATCATCTTCTTCGTTTCGTTGAAGACCGCATCGAAGTCTTGGCGGAATGCTTTGGCTTGTTGTTCCATGTCGGTCATGGTCGTGTCTCTCCGCGTTTGGAATCTTGCTTACTTCATTTTCTTCCGGGCACGCTTCTTTGCTTCCAGAAGGCTGCCCATGCCTGTTTGTCCACTCTCGCCGCGCCCTTCGGTGGGCGAGACGGTTTGTTTGCTGCGATGACGAACGGGACCCTTGGGGGCCTGCTCGTCGGGATTTGCGAAAACGGAACCGTCGGACTGTTCCGTATCGCCGAGTCGTTCGCGGAACTTCTTCCGCGCTTCCTGTTCTTCGCGTTCGCGTTCCTTGTCGGCGGTGGCGCGCCGTTTGGCCGCCATCAAGTTGTCCATGGCCGCGTCGCGTTCTTCAATACGCTTCGGGCTACGGAACGTGATGATGCGGAAGGTATTGACGGCGTATCGCTGCGCGCCTGCCCAGAGTTCCGCGAAGTCGAGATACACGCGACGCAGGAAAATATCGAGGGGCAGAAGCAGCAGGCCGGCAAACAGTAGCCACGGCCAGATGGGTTGAGGGCGCGCGGCGCTGACGAGCGTTGTGTGATCGAACGGGTTGTACTGCGCGTCCATCTCGCGACCGCCGGACTCTTTGGCGATCTTTTCGAGGAAGGTGTCGTTCGTTTGCGTGGCCTGGTACTCGGGCGAGTAGGACAGCGCGACGCCGCTGGTGATCAGCTCGGGCGACTCTTCTTCGCCGGTCACCATTGAAACCATGTAGGTGCCGACCTGGTTGGCTTCGAACTCGCCTTCGTAGCGGCCGGGTGCGACCTGGCGAATCTGCGCTTTGTGCGGTTCGAGATCGGGGCCGATGACGGTGGTGTTGAATTCGAGGAAATTGCGGAAGCCGCCATCGAGTTCCAGCGCGTCGATGGTGATCTTGCCGCGGCCGCCTTGGAGCTCGGTGTTGACCTGGAAGTTGGAACTGCTGGTCTCGCGCAGTGAGAAACGCACGACCTGGCTCCAGAACTTGCTGTAACCATCCCAACTGACCCACTGCGCGGCCCAACGGCTCTTGGCATCGCTGGTGAAGGCAACGGTTTTTCCGAGGCCATAGCGCCAGTGCGCAAGGAGTGGGTCGTCTTTGTCGGTGCGCAGCGCGTAAGTGGCGAGATCTTTGTCGGACGTGACGACGTAGCCGTTCAGGGCGGGAAGTTGCGGAATGCCTTCGAGGATTTCGGAGGGGACGTCGTATTTCGGGGCGAAGGTTTCTTCGAAGATCAACGAACGCCGAACGATGGACGCTTCCTTGACGAAGATGCGCGGGAGTTCGCGTGCTGTCTTCGGGTAGTAGAAGTTGCCGGCGCCCCAGTAGGACATGTTCTTGAGCGTCTCGACGGTCTGGCCGGCGTGGGGTGCGATGGCGACGGCGGAGACGGTGATGCCTTCGTCGCGGATCTTGTTTACGAGCGGCTTCTGCGGCGGCGCGGGATCGCCGTCGGAGATGACGACGATGTGCTTCGCCTGTGTCTTGACGTCTTTGAGTTCTTCGTATGCGAGCTCGAGTGTCGGGTCGAAGGTGGGCATGTCCATCGGCGAGACGTTGTTGATCATGGCGCGCATGCGGCGCTTGTCGCCGGCTTGCTGGAGCCCGGGATCCCACAGCCAGAACTCGCCCCAACCGCCCATGCCGCCGCCGATTCCGACGCCGGGCTTCTGGCCATAATACAGGAGGCCGAAGTAATCCTGGGCGGAGAGCACATCGAGTGCAGCGATGGAGATCTCGCGCGCCCACGCGTTACCGGATGGAATCTCGCAGGTGTGCAGCACGATGACGAGGGCGCCGTTGGGGAGGACCTTCTTCTGCTTCACGTCCATCGAGACGGGCAGTGCGCGTTCGATGGGAGTGTCCTGGTACCCGCCGGCTCCAAAGGAGTTTTCTCCGCCGATCATGACGAGGCCGACGCCGAGATCCTGGACGGCGCGTTCGATCATCTTCATCTGGTCGCGCGTCATGCTCGAGGCGTGGACGTCAGACAGAATGATGGAGTCGTAGCCTTGTAACTCGCCGAGCGTGCGCGGGATTTCCGTTTCGGAGACGTAATCGACGACGATGTTTTCGAGACGAAGTGCAGCCGCGAGGTAGTTGGTCGAGGTGTGATCGCCTTCGACGTAGAGCACGCGCGGTTCGGCTTTCAGATAGGTGAAGGCTTCCGCGCGGTTGTTCTGCGGGCGGGCATCGCCGGCGGCTTCGAAGGTGGCGCTGTACTGGTGGAAGCCACCTTCCTCCAGGCGTCGCGGCAGCGTGAGCGGCGTATTGCGTCCGCCGGAGACTTCGACCTTCTGGTCGACGATGAGCTTACCGTCTTCGTACAGGCGTAAACGGCCCTCGGTGTCTTCTTTCGAGGAGAGGAAGACTTTGACGTCGAAGGGCGAGTCCTTGGCGGTTTGCTGCGGGACGATGATCTTGTCAATCTGGACGTCCTGTTCCTGGGAGTAGTTGAGCGGAACGATGTCGACGGGGACGTTGTTGTTTCGAGCGAGGCGCGCGATCTCAAGAGCGCTGCCGCTGTTTTCATTGCCGTCGGAGAGCAGCACCATGCGGCGCAGACGGTTGTTCGGGAAGGCGGCGAGCGCGAGGCGCATGGCCTTCGCGATGTCGGTGCGTTCGCCTTCGATCGCGGAGTTGATCTGGCCTTCGAACTCGAAGGTCTTAACGGCGGTGGACTCGAGAGATGGCTGGTCGCCGAAGACGATCAGACCGGCTTCGTCGTTGGCGGGTTTTTCCTTGGAGAATTCGGAGATGACCTGTGTGGCGCGCTCGCGCAGGTTCACCGGGATCGAGTCGGATTGATCGAGCAGGAAGTAGACGGTGAGGTCTTTGCTCTGGCGCACGAATTCCATCTTCGCCAGCGCGAGAATGAACAGAAGAATGATCAGCGTACGCAGGATGATGATCAGCCAGCGCCGGCCGGTTTCGACCGTGCGCAACCGGCGGGCGGCAAGCCAGAAGAGCGGGAGGATCAGCAGCAGCCACAGGTAGATGGGCTCGGCGGCGTGGAAGGCGGTCACGATTCGCCTCCCGCGCGGAAGTGTCCGGCGGCCCGGTCGACCATCTGCACGCGGCCGTTTTTCGTGTCGGCAATGGCGAGTTCACCCTCGGGGCCTGCTGCGACACCCCAGGGGGTGAAGAGCTGGCCGGGGCGATAGCCGGGGCCGCCCCAGATGCCGAGGAACTTTCCACCGGCGGTGAAGTGACTGATGCGGCTGTTGCCGTACTCGCACAGGTAAACGGTGCCGTCGTCGGCGATTGTGAGGTCGTAGGGATACTTCAGTTGACCGGGTTCCTCGCCGGCTTCGCCCCAGACATCGAGGCGGTTGCCGTCGCGATCGAAGATGCGAACACAGTTGTTGCCGGCGTCGGCGACGAACAGGCGGCCGTCCTTGTCGATGGCGACGGCCATGGGGCGCTGCAGGTCGCTGAACTCGGTTTCCTTCGAGCCCCACTCTTTGATGAACTCGCCCTCGCGCGTGTACTGCATGACGCGGCTGCGCTGGCCGTACTCGGTGATCCAGACGGTCTTGCCGTCGGGATCGGGGCAGACGTCGGTGGGGAAGATCATCTGGCCGGGCTCGATGCCTTCCTCGCCCCAGGAGGAGAGAAGGTTGCCCTCCAGATCGTAGTGGAGAATGCGCTGGTAGTGCGTGTCGGCGATCCAGACGGACTTGTTGTCCAGGTCGAGGGTCATGCCGGTAGGCGTTCCGTTTTCCCATGCGGGAAGCCACCACTTGCGGAGGAACTTGCCGGAGGTGGCGTCGAAGACCTGGATGCGGCCGGTGCGATCGATGACGATGAGTTCCTGGTCGGGCGTGATGGCGACGGCGCGGGGGTTGGAGAACTGGCCGGGCTGGCGGCCGAAGTCGCCGACGATGCGGGCGCCGTCGGCGGGGGCGTCACCGGCCTGGCTGGTGCTCGCCCAAAAATAAAGGACGGCCAGGATCGCCGCTAGAACGATCCCGGCTCGCCAACCGATCGTCTTCAAACCCGCTCGACTCAGCAGTCACTCCCCCCGTCAGTCGGAGCTTTGTTTCTCCGGGTTGATCGACTCGAAGTAATCCCGAACCGAGTTGCGATATCCCACCGGTATTTCGCTGCGCTTCATCGTATCGGCGGCTTTCTGCCGCTGCGTTTCGTAAACTTCCGTGTAGGTAACCTTGGACTCGCCCTTGGGAGCCGGGGCGTCAATTTCGATGACGGCCAGGATCTCGCCGTCGTTCTTGGCTCCTCGGACCATCTCGTCCTGGAACTGGACGTTGACGAGGCCGGCGTCGGGGGGCTGGCCGCCACGGCCCTGGCCGGCGGAGCCGCTACCGAGAGACTGGCTCTGGTTGAAGCCCTCCTGCCAGTTCCCCTGTCCGTTTTGGCCTTGTCCTTGACCCTGTCCCGGCTGCTGGCCTTGGCCCTGACCCGGTTGCTGGCCGGCCTGCTGCTGGCCTTGTTGTCCGCCCTGCTGGCCCTGACCCTGTCCTTGCTGTTGGCCCTGCTGACCCTGCTGACCTTGCTGACCTTGTTGTCCCTGTTGCTGCTGGGCGTTGCCTTGCTGCTGGGATTGTTGGCCCTGCTGGCCCTGTTGGTTGAGCATCGAGGAGCGGCACTGGCCCATCTGCTGGCTGAGCTTATCGAGCTGGGCCATCTGGTTCATGAGCTGCTGCTGGTTGGCCATCTGCTGAGAGGCCTGCTGCATCTGCTGTTGGGCCTGGGCCATGGCATCGCCGGAGGATTGAGGGTTCTGCTGGCCCTGCTGACCCTGTTGCTGCTGCGGGTTGCCGCCGCTTTGATTTTGAGACTGTTGCTGGCTGCCTTGGCCGGATTGCTGGCCCTGTTGGTTCTGCGCGGACTGCTGCTGGTTCTGCTGCTGTCCCTGCTGACCGCCTTGCTGCTGGTCCTGTTGCCCGTTTTGTTGCTGTTGCATGGCATTGGAGGCGTTTCGCGCAGCCTGGGCGGCCTGCTGCAACGCCTCGGACATTTGCTGGTTTTCCCTGACCTCGTCGGCGAGGCGTTCGAGTTCGTCGGCGGTCTGCTCCATGTCCTCGGCGGACATGCCCTCGGCCATTTGCTGGGCGAGTTGCTGCATTTCCTGGGCGGCCTTGTCGAAGTCCTGATTCTTCATGGCCTGCTGGATCTCGCGGGTCTTGTCCGCGCGGGCCAGGCCCTTGATCTGGCGGAAGGGCTCGTTCTTGCGATCGAGGCTCTTTTGCTTCAGCTTGAGCTCGTCTTCCATCTTGGACATTTCGGCGATGGCAGCTTTCTTGTCCTTGGCGCCGAGGAAGACATCCTGCGACAAGCGTTCTAGCTTGTCGGCGAATTCCTGGGCTTCTTCCAGTTCCTCGTCCTCGGCGGCCTTTTTGATGTCTCGGGCCAGCTCCTGGATGCGACGAGCCTCGACTTTGCGCTCGAGTTCTTCGCGAGCGGCCGTCTTCTGGGGGGGCTCGGGCTGCTGGGGTTCGGTGGCGAACAGGTCCATCTGGGGCATGGCGAGGTAGAGCACCGCGAACGCGACGGTCGGCCACACGAGGTGGAGGAGACGGCGAGGGACCTTGTACCGGAAATCTTTGTGCGGATTGATGGCTTGGGCGTGGCGGGCAGCGTCGTCCTGAAGGGCCTTGATGGCGCCTTCCGGGTCCGGCGAATTGCGCAAAGCAAGAGCGCTTGACAGGCGCTCGCGGAGGGCAAGCTTGTCGTCGGCCGCGGTGGCGGCCTGGAGCAGGGACATGCGCTTGGCGAACGTCCAGACGATTGCGGCAAGAAGGGCCGCGCCGAGGACGCCGGCCGAGATGATCAGCGGATCCCAGGGGATGACCGTGATACGGGAGATGAGCAGGACGATGACGGCGCCGATCAGGCCGAAGAGGACGGTCCGAATGACGGTGTCGAAGAAGAAGAAGATCATCAGGCGGCGACGAATCGCCCGGATTTTGCGCTCCAGTTCTGCCATCGTTCGACACCTCTCTGGGAATTATGGTTCCCGTGGGGAGAAAACCTTCATTTCCTCCCCTTTGACAGTAGCAAAACCGGAAAGGTTCGCAAGGGGAGAAGAACAAATGACCGAAGGAGTCTGAGCGTTGTGAAAAGGCTGGTTGGGGTTCCTATTCATCCAGATTCATCTGATCGATGAAGGCGTCCGCTTCGGCGATGGAGGATTCCATCTCGCTGATCAGCGAGGCGATGTCGGATTCGAGGGCGTCGACTTGGCCTTCGAGGGACGCGATGGCGTTTGCGTTGAGGTTGTGCTTCAGGAAGAGGACGTGGTCCTGGAAGGCGCTGAGGACGGGGTCCATTTTGGACTCGGCGCGGCGCATGGCGAAGATCAGGTCGTCGTAGCGTTTCTGGGTTTCGTAAAGGCGCTGTTCGCTGATGCGGCGGAAGCGGTCGTTGCTGTAGTCGTCGAGTTCATCTTCCCATTCGGCGAAGAGGTCCTCGGCGACGCTTTCGATGGAGTCGATTCGATCACCGACGGCGTCGGCGCGGTCCTTACAGCGCTCGTAGTCGCGGCTGAGCTTGTTGTAATTGGATTCGAGCTCTCCGCCCTGGAAATCGACCAGGGCGCTGAAGCGTTCGAGTGCGCTCTGGAACTCTTCCTTGGCTTCCTGCTGCTCTTCGCGGGCGTCCTTGACGCGGTCGACGAGGATGTCGCGCTTCTCTGAGCCGAAGGTTTCCATCACATTGTAGTAAATCGACGAGCATGACGACAGCATGGTGACGGTCAGAAGCAGGAATAGCGTGCGCATTGGCGGAGACTCCCCTTAATCAATGGTTGGCAGGCCGGATGCTGACCCAAGGTGGGCGGCAAAGGCAAACAGCAATGTTGGGCAACGGGCGGGATATATGCCCGCCCAGCATATATGGGACTTCCGTCAGGGCGGGAAGTATAGGTCGGCGGTTGCGACCGGAACGGGACGACTACGGGCAAGTGTTTGTCACAGAATGCACATTCGTCACGCAGGCAAATCAAGCATCTATCCATCAGAATCGAGGAATATTGAGAACAATGCGATGTGGTTTGTTGTGTCCTAAAACGGGTTGACCGGCCGAAGTGTTGAAGGTCTCCTCGATTTCTTGCACTTCTGTGAGAAGGAGCTTTTCTGCGAAAGACTTCGCAGCGGTGCATCTTACTCCAGCATCCTGTTTGGGAGGACACTATGCTGCTGCGTCCCCGTTTTTTGTTAACGCTTTCCGCTTCACTTCTTCTTTCGACATCTCTGGTTCCCGCGCAGCCGCGACAGAGTCCGGCGCCGTGGAAGTATCTGGACACGGCTCTGGCGAAGGATGAACTGGCCAATGCGCTGAAGATGGATTCGGATTTGAAGGCGCTCGTCGCAGGCGAGGTGATGGCTGCGCGTGGCGAAGCGCCGGCGGCGAACGAGCCGGGTTCGATTGCTTACCATGCACGCTCGTTCCAGGTCGCGCACGAGCATCCAATCGTTGACATCACGATGCGAGGCGATGGCGAAGATGCGATTGAAGAGCTCAAGGCCTTGCCGGGCGTGACGATCAATGGCGTGGCACACGCGCCGACATATACGGTGATCTCCGCCGTGATTCCGGTCGGTCAATTGATGAGCGCCGCGGCGAATCCTGCGTTTTGCGGTTTGTCTTCTGTTGCTGCCCGCACGATGGGCGAGGACGCAGCGAAGATGACGTTTGTTGCGCGTGGC
Organism: bacterium; assembly: GCA_020444065.1. Taxonomy (NCBI): domain Bacteria; species bacterium. The sequence goes on from JAHLLQ010000003.1 coordinate 52,094, forward strand.
GAGGGCGTCGCGAGCAATCAGGCGGAGACGGCGCTGGATGTCGATGACATGCGGCGGTACTTTCCGACGATCGATGGGACCGGGATCAGAATCGGTGTGATGTCGAATTCAGCGAACAATCGAGATGGAGTCGCCGGCGACGGTGGGCTGATTGGAATTGCGGAATCGCAGAACACAGGCGACTTGCCTTTGGGTGCTCGGATTCTGTTCCTTGGAGATCCAAGCGGCACGGGCTATTCGGACGAAGGCCGCGGCATGATGGAGTTGGTCTACGATCTGTTGCCGGGTGTCACACAGATTGGGTTCAAGACAGCATCTGGTGGGCAGGGAGCGTTTGCGGCGAACATTACAGATCTCGCCAACAATGGGATGAACGTCATCGTCGACGATGTCAGTTACAATGGGGAACCCGTATTCCAGGACGGCGTGATTGCGATCGCGATCAACAACTTCGTCGCAAACGGCGGGATGCATTTCACATCGGCCGGAAATGGTGGTCCTCAGAAGGCGTACCTTTCCGAACTGATCGACACGGACAACAATGGCTATCATGAGTTCGATGTCGGCGACGAGTCGCTAAATGTCACTGTCAGCGCCAACAAGGTGTTTGCAAGTGAGTTGTGGTGGGCGCAGCCGTGGGGCGCTGCGACAACCGACATGGAAATCGAGCTGTGGAACGAGACGGACACGACGTTGCTGGCCAGCAGTGCCGATGCAAACATCGGTGGGAATCCTTACGACCTGATTGCGTACGATAACACCGGCGGGGCGGAGTTCGATGCGCATCTGAAAATCCATCAGCTTGGCGGAAGCAGCGAGCGCCCGATATTCAAGATCCTCGTTCCGAAACTGCTGGAGCACTTGGAGAAGGAAACGGGATCGCTGGTGCAACACGGACATGGTCCGAATGGAATTTCTGTCGGGTCGTCCTATTATTGGGATCCGACGTACGCGCACAATGGCAGCAGTCGAGGGCCGTCGGTTCACTTCTTTGATCCTGCCGGCAGTCCATATGCGAATCCCATCGATTATGAGAAGCCAGAGTTCATAGCGGTCGATGGTGTGGATACGACCTTCTTTGGTTCGCCGGACACCGACGGTACGGGGTATCCGAATTTCTTTGGAACATCGGCGGCAGCACCGAACGCGGCGGCGGTGGCGTGTTTGCTTCTTCAGGCATCGGGTGGACCGGGCAGTTTGAGTCGCTACGATGCTGTTCAACAACTGCAGGCGTCGGCGATCGATCTTCACGACGTGGGATACGATGTCGATTCCGGATACGGACGGCTGGATGCACTGACGATGCTGACGACGATGCAGCAGCCCGAAACGAATTCGACCCAGTACATTACGAATCCTTTCGGCGACGTGCGTGTGAAGGCGTACTTCCCGAATGACAGCACGCCGATGGGCTTCATGTGGAATTGCACTGCGCTTGGAGAGATGACTGTGGTCGCGGACAATCTGGCTGGGTCGGAGGCAGACGTCTACACGGTGGTCTACGATCATGACGGGAGCGATGTCCTTGGCGTAGACCGGGATGAGACTGGGATGACCGTCAACGGACTGGCGGCGGAACCGTACTGGGCAACGGTGTATAGCGATGCGCCATTCAGCACAACCAACCAGGCCTGTCAATTCCGAGTTGCAGGGCCGGCGCCGACGGTCAGCGAGCGCACGCTGGATGGCGATGGTTTGGATTCCGTTTCGTCGAATCTCATTAAGTCGTCGCACGTGAAGTACTATCACTATGTTCCGGACTTGGGGGTTGATGCGAGCGTTGAGATCACGGTGACGCCGACGGGCTTCGATTCGCTCATTGCGGTCTTTCGGGGAGACGGAGAACTGCTCGCACAAAGTGGAGGCGGAAACGGCGTCGGCGTGGCCGATACGTTGAGCTTGCCAAATCTTCCGGGAGACACAGGTTTCTATCTCGCCGTCGCCTCTCATCGTTTCGACGGGTACGGCGCGTTTTCGCTGTCGGTGGATTTCGATGGGGTCGATGGACAGCCTGGAACCATTTGGGATGAATATCCAGCGGCGATTGATCGAATTGCGCGTTTCAACCCCGTGACGGGCGTGGCGGAATTCTCGATCGATAATTTGCTCGAGGGTTCGGCGCACTACACGATGGTTGAGCCCGCGTTGAATACGCATTTCAACAGCTACACTACGGGATACTACACCGACAAGATCACCGCGGGGGCATACTTCGCCAGCAACGGTCGGCGAATGACCGTTGGCGGTCCGGGGACGCAGGTTATCATCTTCCGAAACGATGATGACTCGAGGAAGCTCTATCGACTCTATGCCAGCGATGATAACGACGGTGCTCTTGGCGTGGACATCGAGACGGAGTTGACGATCGATCCGCCCGCGAACGACGCGATCAATCCCGGATCCTCGACGAACCCGCCGTGGTATACGCAGACCGCGATCAGTATTCCGCTGCTTTCGCTTGGGAGTACTAAGTACTACAAACTGACCGCACCGGTGGATGCGTTGGGGTTACTTGAAATCGATTTGGATCCGTCGAGCGAATTCGATGCGGCGATGGATCTGTTCGACGCCGCGGGCAACCTGGTTGCTTCCTCCGATGAACCGGGGATCAACGCCGACGAGTACATTCGATACGAATCCGTCGCGGCTGGCACGAATTACTACCTGCGTCTGAAGGGCAGTGCGGATACGAACGTCTCCTTCGACGACTACGATCAGACCGGCAGTTGCAGTTTCACGGCCCGATTCCACATTCCGGGTGGAGCGACTCTGACGCCGACGGCATCGCCCACGCCGAGCCCAAGCCCGACGCCGAGTCTGACGCCATCGCCAAGTCCGACTCCGTCTCCATCGCCAACGCCTGCGATGGATTGCAAGGACCTTGGTGTTGTCGACGATCCAAGCCTGGAGGCATCCGCCCCGAATCCGTATTGGACGGAATTACCGGATGCTGCGACCGGTCCATTGTGCGAGGGGTCTTGTTCTTCCGGTACTCCGTTCGATGGTTCGCAGTATGCATTGTTTGGCGTTGGCGGCGTGGAGGGTTCGATCGAGCAGGCCGTGACGATTCCCGTGAGCGCGACGCGCCTGACGTACTGGGTTGCGGTCACGCCGGCGCTTTCCGGGCCATCTTACAATGAGCTTCAGGTTCTGCTGGACGGGAAGCAGATCGACTCGGTGCCGGGCCTGAACAACATGAGCTACACAGAGCGGACGGTTGATATTGTTGGCGTGGCGGACGGACTCGAGCACACGCTGACGTTTGCGAATACGGTCGCAACGCATACGGCGAAGTTCACGGTGGATCTGATTCAGATTCAGGACTGCATCATCACGCCGACGCCGTCGCCAACTCCCTCGCCAACGCCAACGCCGACGCCGGATTGTTCGGCATCGAAGGCACTGCTGGATGGAGGATTCGAGGAGGCGACGTCGCCGTGGTCGGAGACGTTGTCGGCGAATGCGATCTCGGCGTTCTGTCCGGACTCAGACTGCCGAGGTGGCCCGGGCGCGTATGCAGGGTCGGGGTATCTCTGGCTGGGCCGGCACAGTGGTTCGGGCATCCTGGAGTCAGTGCTGATCGAGCAGGATGTTCGCATTCCGACGAACGCGACGACGCTGGCGTTCTACATGACGGCGGACATTCCGGACGACGACGGCACGGGGAATTCGCTGGCGTTCGCAATCGACAACACAACGCTGACGGACGGCTTGTTCTCGCAGGCGTCCTTCCGCCTGGATCGTCCGTACACGTATTACGAACTGGATTGTTCTGCCTACGCAGATGGCGGGATTCACACGATTCAGATCGTGGGCAACGCGAAGCCGGAGTCGACGACGAGTAATGTGCTGTTCGGCGTGGATGCGATGGAGTTGATCGTCTGCACGACTCCGACGCCGACACCGTCCCCGACTCCATCGCCAGCCCCGACCGAAGGTCCGGGAGAAATCTGGCTGGTGCAGTAGCCGAAGTTGGGGGCTGAAGGGCTGCCTTCTTCTTTCTGGCGCAGAGATTCTCCAGCGACTCTCCCCTTGCATTGGAACACAGACAGGTATAGATGTCTACTGGAGTCGATTCGGGGGAGACTCCATTCGATCGCCGAGTCCAGGGGAGAACGGCCATGCATTTTTCTATTATTCGTCATTTCGATTCGCGCAGTTTCGGGAGACATGGCAGAGCCTTGCGCCTGCCGTGTCTTGTTATTCTGATATCCATCGTGGCAACGGCGGGATTTGCTCACACTCTGAGTGGAATCGTCTATGGTGGTCCGAGCCCGATGGAGAATGCCACGGTTTCGCTGCTCGATCCGAGCACGATGGATACCTTGGATTCGACCACGACCAATGCGTCGGGCTTTTACGCATTGTCCGTGGGGGACGGGACGTACAATCTGCGGGTTTCGCCACCCACAGGGAGCGGGTACTTCGAATCGGACGTGAATGACATCGTCGTCGATGGAGCGGACGTGACGCAGAATGTCGTGTTGTTGGCGGAGGCAGGCGTCTTGTGTGGGACGGTTTTCGCAGCGGATGGTGTGACCTCGGTTTCTGCGATCGAGGTGGCTGCCAGCGGCGGCGGCTTGTCTTCGCAGGTGAAGACCGTAAGCGATGCGAATGGCTACTACGAACTGCACGTTCCTCCTGGTGTGTACAGTTTGCACATTTCAGGTTCTCAGAATTCCGATCCGCCGCCCAATATTGAGACGTGCGATTCCTTCACGATATTTGACATTATCTACCACATTAATGTCTCCGGAAATGTGAATCAGGATATCGTGCTTCTTCCCTTTATCAAAATCTCTGGACATGTCTATGGGAACGGAGAGCCGATGGCGGGGGCTTCGATCTATAAGCTGGGGATGGCCGAGGATGGGATCGCCCTTGCGTATGCGGACGATTGGGTCGATACGGATGAGAATGGCGCCTATGAGGTCCGGACATTTCCCGGCGAGGAGAGGTTCGATATTACTCCGCCCGAGGGTTCAGGTTACGAACCGAAGACTTTCGGTTACTGGACCTACACGGAGGATTCGATCCAGGATTTCCATTTTGAGCGCCCATTGACTCTCAGTGGCCATGTCTACGCTGCCGATGGGATTACGCCGGCGGCTTACATCGAGGTTTCGGCGAATGGGACAGGGGGCGTTAACGTTCGTGAATACGCGGACGCTGAAGGGTACTACGAATTGGAAGTTCCTTCCGGGACTTACACGCTGTCCCTGACGGGCAGCACTCATTCTTCCCCGCCCATCGGAATAGAATCTCCCGATCTTTTTGGGATTTCAGGCGTGGTCTCGAATCTTGCCGTCTTTGAGGATACGATTCAAGACATGACGCTGCCGCCTTTCTATCGAGTGACCGGGCAGGTGCGTGGCAACGGTGTGCCGCTAGAGGGAGTCGAACTCTGGTTTATTGGCGACGACTACATGCACGATTACGTCACGGGGACGGACAATCTCAGGACAAGCGATTCGAACGGCGAATTCGAGTTCCTGACGTTCTGGGGTGTCTTCACCGCCGATGTGACGCCTCCTCCGGATTCCGGTTTCCTTGACCAGCGGTTCCGAAGGATCGATGTCACCGGGGATATGACCTACAATATCGATCTGGAGCGCCCAGTGTCTCTGAGCGGCACCGTGCGGGCGCACGATGGGACGACGCTGGTTTCTGGAATAGAGGTCTACGCTGGAGGCGATACGTCGGTGACTGGAGCATCCGGCCAATATGAACTGGAAGTCCTGCCGGGCGAGTACTGGCTAGCAGTGCAGGGCGGCGAATTCATCTCTCGTCCGCTCAACATCGATTGTCCGAAGTTATTTGCCCTCTTGGATGCTGTTCCGAAGATTACGGTGAATCTGGAGACGGTTCAAGATGTCATTTTGCCGGAGTTCATTCATGTGACGGGGAACACGACAGATAATAACGGCGTTCCCGTTCCCGGTACGGATCTGGAGCTGGTTCTCTCGGGCGACCCCTGCGAGGACTGGTCCACATCGGACGGCAATGGCGCCTATTCAATGACGGTACTCCCAGGGGAGTATCGGCAAGAGATCGATCCACCGCTCAATAGCGGGTTCTACTCGATTCGAATGTACAATGTGGATATTCCCGGGCCTTTGCAGCAGAACATTGTGCTGAGTCACGAGGACACCCATGCGCCGCTGGTGATTGCCGGTCCGTATGTGAACAGCATTACGGGTACAACCGCGACTGTGGAGTGGCAGACGAATGAACCGGCCTCGACCAAGGCGCTTTTTGGGACTAGCAGCCCTCCATCGCTAGTGGCGGAAGTGCCAGGAATTCGTTCCCAGCATTCTGTTCTGTTGAGCGGGCTGGCGCCTGGCGAGACTTATTTCGTTCGCGCGTCGGCGACGGACTCTTCTTCGAATGGACCGACGCTGAGTCCTGTCACGTCTTTCAGAACGCAGTCCGTGTCGGACACACAGCCGCCCGTAATTCTTGGGGGGCCCGTTGTGGTTTCCATCGAACATGATTCCGCAATCGTGGAATGGACGACAAATGAACCCGCGGATAGTTCAGTGGCTTTCAGTGCGATGAGATCGAGCGAAACGCTGGTCACCGATTCGGCGCTTGTTCGCGATCACCGGATCGCTTTGTCGGGGCTTGCCGCAGAGACTTCATACAGCGCCTTCGTCTCTTCGACAGACGGATCGGGAAATGGCCCGGTGGTGAGTCCGTCGATCACTTTCCGCACGCTCCATGCGCCGGATACTACGCCTCCGGTGATTACATCGGGGCCGATGGCAATCGATGTAACGGACAGTGAAGCGACGATTGTGTGGACCACGAATGAACCCGCGACCAGCGGGGTTTCGTACAACGATGGGACTGTGTTCGGCGTTCACTCGGATACGGCATTGGTGACAGCCCACAGCGTGCAATTGGTGGACCTCGACGCGGCGACGATCTACTACTTCACCGTATCGACGAAGGATGCTTCCGGAAATGGTCCGACACTGAGCGAAACGTTGGACTTCACGACATCGGCCAGCCCGGACACGGAGGCTCCGGTGACGATCGAGGGGCCATTGGTGAAGAACGTCACTCATCAATCGGCCGTGATCTGGTGGCGGACGAATGAGCCTGCGACTAGTGTGGTCGAGTATGGCACCTCGACAACGTTGGGATTGCAGGAAGCCCAGGCTACTCTGAATCGCATCCACAATATCCCCGTGGTCGGGTTGGAAGCGGACACACTGTACTACTTCCGAGTGGCGTCTGTCGATGGTAGCGGGAACGAGTCTTCCGCGAGTTCGATCTTGTCGTTCCACACGGACGCGTTGCCGGATACGACCGCGCCGGTGTTCCTGACGGAGCCCTACGTGATCGATGTGACAAATGAGTCGGCTGTGTTGTACTGGGAGACGGATGAACCTGCAGATTCCGTAGTGGAGTATGGCGCCTCTCTGCCGTACGCGTCACGGTCATCGAACAGCGACAAGGTGCGTGAGCATTGGATGACGCTGGTGGGATTGTCCGAGAGCGAGGAGTACGGTTTCCGCGTCAGCTCGATGGATATCAGCGGGAATGTGGCGATTTACGAAAGCCCCGTTCCAGGGGGCTCGCGTGCTGCCGGGTTTGTCACCAGCTCAACGCCGGATGTCGTGGCACCGACGTTGATCAACGGTCCCTCTGTAGTCGCAAAGACCGACACGTCAGCAACGATCTGGTGGAAAACATCGGAACTTGCAGACACGAGGCTTTGGCACGGGACTCAGGGGGCAGACCCTGCACTGTTTGAAGGAGATATCGCCCATCGAATCGAGCACACTGTCACGCTGACAAACCTGGAACCGGCAACGGACTATTGCTTCAGGGCCGGTTCGGCGGATGTCAGTGGCAACGGGCCGACCATGAGTTCGATCATCAACTTCTCGACAGATGCGGACCCGGATACAATTCCTCCTGCGATTATCGATGGGCCGATTGCAGACGGAATCACTTTGTCTGCGGCAACGATTTCCTGGGAGACGGATGAGTTCGCGGGTAGTCGGGTCCTCTTCGGCACGGATGAAGCAGACCTGAAGCGGGAAGCGAACAAAGACGGGATGCGCAACTCGCACTCTGTTACTCTGACCGGGTTGGAACCAGGGACGGAGTACTTCTACTCGGTGGTTTCGGAAGATCTGTCTGGGAATTCTGCGCCCAGCCCGACGAAGTCTTTCCGGACGACTCTGATTCCGCGCCCGGATATATGGATACTGCGATAGGGGGAAGGCATGTGCCTCCCACCTACTCGCAGTAGACGCGGACGGTGCTGCCTTTTTCATCGTCGATGTCGACGGTGAGTTCGCCGAGGTGCTCGAGGAGTTCTTCGAGATCGTCGGCGGACATGGCGGAGAGGTCGGCTTCGATGCCTTTGCCTTCGAGGGCGGCTTCGACTTTGGCGGCGGCGTGGTCGGGCATCAGGCCTTTGAACTTCATGCCGGCGCGAACCAGGCCGAGCGGGACGCGCACGTTGACGCGTTCGTTCTTCTCGCCGCCCTTGTCTTCGATGCGAACGCAGAGATACTTCGGGCGCTTCTTCGCGACGACGGCGGTTGCGGCGGGTGGAGCGGTTTTCGGCTGTTCGGCCGGGCCGGTTTCGATGGCGGCCAGGAGGCGCTCGGCCTCGTCCGCAGTGATCTTTCCTTCGCTGAGCATTTCCAGAATCTGACGGCGTTCGTTACTCATTGTTCGAATCTCCTGTTCGTAGCTTTCAATCTTTCGGGTCTCAATCGATGGCGAAGGCGAATCCTTCTTTGCCATCGTGGATTTCAGCGCGGGTGCCTCTTGCGGCGGCGGCGAGTTGCCAGAGTTGCGGGCCGATGGTGATGACTTTGCGGGCCGACTCGCGGCCGGCGGGCAGGCAGATCAGCGCGATCAGCAGCACCAGCGGGACGAGCGCGAGGGCGAGCAGCAGGGCCGGGAGCCAGATGAGGATGAGCGGGAGCCAGCATCCGAGTTGGCGACGACCGGGGCGCTTCATGCGTACCCGCAGCAATTGGGGCGGGGCCCAACGTTCGACGGCGTTGTTCATGACCGCATCCTCCTGAGAGCTTCGTCGACATCGATCTTGCCGGAACGCAGGGCTTCGAGAGCGGCCGAGGCGTCGGCGTGGGTCGGTGTTGGTTCTTCTTCGGGGTCGGGGGCGAAATCGTGATCGACTTCGACGAACTCGAACTTCTCGCCGAGGCGGTTCAGGCGGTTCTTCACGGTGGGGTAGCTGACGCCGAGGATCTGCTCCATGCGCTTGATGGAGCCGTGGCTGCGGACGAAGGCGATGATGAAGAACTGCTCTTCCATGGAGAGCTGGGCGAGGGCGGGGAGTTCGAAGGAGCCCTCGATGGCGACGCCGTTTTCCTTGAGGCGAACGCGCTCGACGGCGACTTCGCGGCCGCCAGTGAGGCGGGTGAGCTCGTTCCATTCGAGGGTGGGGTTGTTGTTCTGGCGTTCCATGGCGAGTTGCCTCGTTTTCATTTTCTGAAGGGAGTGGAGCGGAATAGGTTCTGTATGTCAACACGGAAATTGAAAAAATTGATTTTTTGGTTCAATAAACTTGATTTTGTTGATCCGGGTGGGCGTGTGCGTCCGGTCTGGGGCTGCGCGGCGGCGCCTAAGTCCTTAGAATACAACGTGATACGGAAATTCTGGGCGGAGTGCGACTTCTCGACAAAGATTTGGGGGTGTCGATTGGCCTCGTTCGTTGAGGAGATGTTCTCTCCGATTTTCGCGCCGAGGACTGGCCATGGGTTTCTTGTTTGGATTGTTTGTGTTGATTTGTTTCTTGGCGACGAAGCGGAGTGCGTGGTGCTTGCCCGGGCTGAGGCGATTCGCGAGTGATCTCTTCCATTCAGTGGCGTTGCAATTGTGCGAGTGTGCTTCGTGTGTGCATCGGTGGTGCATGCTGCGGAGTTGTGTTTTCTCGTTGTTCCCTGTTTAGAACCTCTCGGCACAGGAAGAGCTATTGAAGTCGGTGCGTTGCGAATTCGCAACAAGTCGCATTCTGTTAATTCATCAATTCGGAGGGGGTCTCTCACAGCCTTGCTATCTTCTGGAGTTCGAAGGTTGACTTCAAGTGCGTCCGTTCGGGCGCCAAGGGGGCGCGAGTGCAATTGCACCGGTCGATTCCGAAGAAGCTGTGTGAGGCACCTGTTCTTGATTCGTCCGTTCCACGAATGACACCGAGGCAGCGGACGGCGCTGCTGATCAATCCCTTCTATCCAAAGGACCCCCACGCTTCGTTCGGGAAGCATGTGCTGACGCCGACGCTGACGCTGACGTCGATTGCCGCGGCAACGCCGGACGATTGGCATGTGGAGTATTGGGACGAGAACCTTCTGCAGGGTCCTCCCCCTTCTGAGCCGTTTCCGCAGGTCGTTGGCATCACGGTGCATCTGACGTTTGCGCGCCGGGCGTATGAGTTGGCCGACTGGTATCGTCGGCGCGGGGCGATTGTGGTGCTTGGCGGCTTGCATGTGATGTCCGCACCGGAGGAAGTCCGTCCCCATGCGGACATTCTGGCGTTTGGCGAGGGCGTGAAGATCTGGCCGGAGATTCTGCGCGATGTGCAGGCGGGGACGCAGAAGGCGGAGTATGTTGGCGCATTCGACTCATCGTTTGAATTGGAACCGGCGCCGCGGCATTCGCTGGCGGGATCGCGGGATTTCCTGACGCGTGCCAGCGTGATTGCGACGCGCGGTTGCCACAGCCGTTGCGGGTTCTGCTATTTGTCCACGCGCGGGCTGCGGATGCCGTACCAGGTTCGACCTCCGCGCGACGTTGCCCGAGAGATTGCAGAGACGGGCGAACCGTACGCGGTCTTCATCGACAATAACCTCGGGTCGCGGCCGGAGTACCTGCGCGAGTTGTGTCGAGAGCTGGAGACATTGCGGATTATCTGGAGCGCCGCGGTCAGTATCGATACGGCGAACGATCCGAGCGTTGTTGCCGCGATGGCGGCCTCGGGCTGCACGGGCGTGTTCGTCGGTTTCGAGACGTTGGACGATTCAAATCTTCGCGACGCCAGGAAGAAGACTCCGCCCACGCAGGATTTTGCGCGGCGCGTTCGGATCTTTCACGATCATGGCATTCAAGTGAATGGCAGCTTTGTGTTTGGCTTCGATCATGATGGGCCGGATGTGTTCGAGCGAACGGTTGCGTGGATCGAGGAGAACCGGCTCGAGTGCGCGACGTATCACATTCTGACACCTTACCCGGGGACGCCGCTGTTTCGAGAGATGGAACGCGCGGGGCGTTTGCTTCACAAGGATTGGGGGCGCTACGATACGTCGCACGCGGTGTTTCGCCCGGCGCGGATGTCGCCGGAGGAGTTGGAGGAAGGCTACTCGTGGGCGTACCGCCGAACGTTTTCGTGGGATTCGATCTGGGCGCGGCGGCCGGAGCGATGGAGCTCGGTGCCGGGTTATCTGGGGATGAGTGCGCTCTATAAGAAGTCGAACTGGTTGTGGCCGTGGTTGATTCAATGGAGATTGACGCATGCCGCGTGGCGGCCATTGGTGAATGCGTCGCGCTGGGTGAATGTGCTGGGGAGGGGCGCGCGGATGGAGCGGGCGGCGGCGTTGATGAATCGAGGAGACGCGAGGCGATATGGGTGAAAGCCCGGAGTTGCTGAATCCTGAAGAGCAGGCTACAATTGAAGAGCGGATTCGATGGTGCGACTCCGCGCCACCGGGACATCTGCGCCTGGAAGTTTCAGCAGGGATGATACTCGGCGGGATTCTCGGGTTGGTCGCCGTCGGGGTTCCCGTGAGCTTCAATAGCGAGAATGCTTCCGCGAGTGCGTTGATTCTCATGTTTATTGGAGGCTTGGTGATCGGGGGCGTTTGGGCTTACCGGTATGTACAGAGCATCTGGCGGGATGCTCACAGCCGCGATCGTGCGCTCCTGGCCGATTGGCTGAACGCGCGCAATGTCCGACGCCTCCAGGGTAAAGCTCGGCGATGGGCACGCGTTGTGGAGAAGCGCGAGAGCTATTTGGATAACCAGTCTGTGCCGGCCTGGCTCTTCGCGGAGACAGGGGATGGGAGAGTTCTCTCAGTTCAGGGACGTACTCCGACGTTGCCCACTCAGTGTGGAATGCCGTGTGGGGAGTTCGAGTTGGTAATCGATTCGGAGCAAGGCTCGCAGTTGTTCTTCTATCCCCATTCGGATGAAGTCAAAGCCGATGTGGACATCAACGTGGACTTCTGGAATGACAAGATTACCCCCGCAGGGACGGAGTTGAAGTGCGGATGGGATGACTTAGAGGATTTCATTGCGAGTGCGGCGAAACGCGCGGATGAGGAACTCGCCGCGACTTACAAGGCCGATGTTGAGGCGGGAGCGAAGCAGCGTTCGATCTTTGATTGGATATCACTGAGGCGCGGCAGGGGCCAGCGAATGCGAGCCGTGGTCGCAGCATTCGAGGCGAAGTATCCGGAGGAACACCGTTCACGGTCATGGGGGCGGGAGGAAGTACTGGGGAATGGAGATGTTGTGATCTCACTCACATACGGCTTAACCATGCCGCCGAGGAGGTCCTGGTGGATTGTGCAAGCAGATGGTCATGTTTGCGAGCTTTCCAATAGACAGGTTCAAGGCCTGATCAAGTCGCAACCAGACATGCGAAGGTGATTGCCGGCTGGAAGCCGGCGATCCCAGAGCGTACCATAGCGTACGGTGTCTGTACGGATGGGAGAGGTTTGATTTGGGGGGCGATGGGTAGCGATTGTGTGTTTGGCGTTTGTTTTCAATGGATTAGCAGTGCGCTTCTTTCTGTTTGTCGGTGATCACGCCGGGGTATGGAACTTGCCGATTCACGGCAATACTGTATTCCGAAATGAGGCGGCCACCGCCATGGAGGAGCGCACTGATGAGATGTTTATTCCTGATTCTCGGATTGCTTGTTCCAACCGTTGCCCTGCCGCAGGTTTCTTCGTTGGTAGTCACGGAGTTCATGGCGAGCAACGCGGATACTCTGGCGGATGGGAATGGCGACCATTCGGATTGGATTGAGATTCATAATCCGACCGCCGCGGCGATCGATCTGGATGGACTGTACCTGACAGATAATGCAGACAACTTGACTAAGTGGCAGTTTCCGGCGGTGGCGAATCCGACGATCGCTGCGGGCGGCTACTATGTCGTGATCGCATCGGGGAATGCGGCGGATGTCGAGGTTTATGTCGATGGCGCGGGGTATCTGCACACGACGTTTAAGCTGAGTTCCGATGGCGAGGATTGCTTGTTGGTCGACTCGGATGGGACGACGGTAATTTCGGGGTTTGTCGGGTATCCGGAGCAGGGAGCGGATATTTCTTACGGAATTGGTTCGGGCGGAAACACAGGGTTCTTCGGAACGCCAACGCCTGATGCTGCGAATGGCGTGGCCGGCAATGGTTTTGTAGCGGACACGAAGTTTGATATTCGGCGCGGCTTCTTCACGGAACCATTCGAGGTGCAAATCACATGCTCAACGCCAGGTTCGACGATCAAGTACACGCTGGACGCCAGCAGTCCGTCGGAGACGAATGGGACGGAGTACACGGGGCCGGTTCAAATCACGGGCACGACAACGTTGCGCGCAATGGCTTGTCTCGATGGATGGTTCTCCACAGACATCGATACGCAAACTTACATCTTCATCGATGAGATTGTGGACCAGGCATCGACTGCCCCGACTTCGGATTGGCCGGCTCCCACAAGCGCAAGCACTACGCCCCGTCCTCCAGGTCCGGGGGGCGGCAGCCAGGCGATCGATTACGAAATGGATCCGGACATCACTGGTAGTCTGCTGTATGGCGACGAGGTGGACGATGCGTTGCGGTCGATTCCGACGATCATCGTAACGACGGACTTGCCGAATCTATTCGACTCAACAACCGGCATTTATGTGAATCCGGACGGCGAGGGCGAGGAATGGGAACGTCCGGCCGCGGTGGAGATGGTGCTGGCAGATGGGACGGATGCGTTCCATGCGAACGGCGGCCTGCGTATTCGAGGCGGCGTCAGTACATCGACGAGCAATCCGAAGCATTCTTTCCGGATGATCATGCGCAGCGAGTACGGCGATTCGAAGATCGAGTATCCAATGTTCGGCGACGAGGGGGCGGACGAGTTTGACAAGATCGATTTCCGCACGGCGCAGAATTTCTCGTGGAACTTCAGTCGGGCTCAGTACGCAACGTGGCTGGACGATCCGTTCAGCCGCGATACGATGCGCGACATGGGGCACCCATACGCGCGCGGATTCTTCTTTCACCTGTATCTGGACGGGGTTTACTGGGGGCTCTATCAAACGGAGGAGCGGCCCGATTCCTTCTTCTGTACTTCGTACATGGATGGCGAGGAAGAGGATTGGGATGTCCTGAAGGCCGATTCCGGAACCGGCCAGATCTACGCGGTGGATGGAAACACGGATTTCTACTTCGCATTCTGGTCGCAGGTGAATTCAGGCGTCGGTACGGTCGCGAGGTACATGCGGCTGAAGGGGCAGAATGCGGACGGGACGGAGAACGCCGCGTATCCGAAGTATCTCGACGAAGCGAACCTGATCGACTACATGCTGATCGTGTTCTTTGCCGGGGCGACGGACATGCCGCTTGGGCCTCCGGATCAAAACACAAAACCGCGCAATCTGTATGCTGCGGTGAATCGAGAAGATCCGGATGGCGTGAAGTGGATGCCGCACGATAATGAGCATTCGCTGCAGCAGGAAAGCGGCGTGAATGTGAATCGCGTCTCGGTGACGTTGGCTTCGCAGTTGTCGCTGCAGGTGAACTTCAATCCGTGGTGGCTGCACACGAAGTTGAAGACCAACGCAGAGTACCGGATGGCGTTTGCCGACCGCGTGCATCGGCACTTCTTCAACGGCGGCCCGCTGACGCCGGAGGCCTGCACGGCGCGGTACAGGGCGCGGATGAACGAGATCGAAGCGGCGATGATCGCGGAGTCGGCACGATGGGGGGACTATCTGACGCCGGCCTCGCCGCGAACGCGCAACGTGGATTGGCGCGACGCGACGGACTGGGTTGTGGATGATTTCTTCAACGCATCTCCCCTGACTCGCACGGAGATCGTTCTGGGGCAGTTGAAGTCGGCGGGCTTGTATCCGACGGTCGATGCGCCGGAATTCAACCAGCACGGGGGAACGGTGAATGCCGGGTTTGGCGCCATTCTGACGGCGACAGCGGGAACGATTTACTGTACGATCGATGGCTCCGATCCGCGCAAGCCCGGTGGCAGCATCAATGTCGATGCGACGTCCGGGGCGAGCGGCTTGTCCGTCGCGATCACCTCGACCACGACGGTGAAGGCGCGCGCCTACTCCGGCGGCACATGGAGCGCGCTGACGGAAGCGACGTTCATGGTGGCGAATAATGGTACGGGTTTGGAGGGGTGGATGTTGAGGTAGGGAACGATACCCTTTTCTGACTGGCATGTTAATGGCACGTGGTGGCGGCTTGACGTCGAGTGAATGAATTCGCGATCAAGGGGCCCATCATGTCGGAACAGATAGGCAATGCCCGCGAAAGGGATTTGCGACTTGCGCTGCTTCTGCTCCAGAGGAGCGGATTGATGTGTTCTCAGGAGATCGACACACGCCCTGGGACGTTTGAGGAGATTCCAATCTGGTCGCGGGTGAAGAGCCTGGCGCTGGTCAGGCAGGCGGCCGATGTGGACTTGTGGCGGATTGTGATTCTGGCGGCGACGTACTACTATCAGTATGTCGTTCGGCACTACTCGATCACCATTCCTCGAAAACAGCAGCCGGATGTTTTCTTCTGTCTGACTTATCTCGATTGGGCTGGAGACCCGAGTGATCCCGACATCGAAAAGACGGTTTGTCCAA
Source organism: bacterium (assembly GCA_020444065.1). NCBI lineage: Bacteria > bacterium. The sequence goes on from JAHLLQ010000003.1 coordinate 67,947, forward strand.
ATCTCTTCTTCAGCAAGACGGCGCGAGATACGATTCTGCCGAATGTCAAGCTCCAGCCGGTTGTAGACGATGAACTTCCCGCGATCTTGCGTCCGGATCCTGACATCGAGTACTTCGGTGCAAAGCTGAGGGTCTATGCGGCTGAGCTCCCTGAGCGAGATCCGGAGTTGCGACGGCTCTATATTGGATTTCCTCGAATCCCGGGAGCAGGTTTCCTGAACCTCCAGGAGTTGGTGCCCCGATGATATCTGAGGTGCGGAGAAGGCTGGCGACAAATCCTCTTTGGATGTTCTCCTGTCCGACGGACGAGGTTGATGAGTACCCGTTCCTGTCGGATCGTGAGGTGGAGGCCTTGGGTTCTCGGTGGGCGAAGTCCGAGTGTCGGCGCCTTGTCATTTTCTCTCTGGAGCATCTCTTGGAACACTCGGAATTGTTGCTCAAGTCGATGGCCGAGGGAGAACTCACGCGTGAGGCCTTCTGCGCAATTACCATCATCATTGGTGAGTCCAAACCGATTGGCTCTCCTCGTTTGATGGAATGCACGAACTTCGATGGGATGATCCGGTCGTGGCTGAGGCCTCAACCTCCGCAGAGCGCAGAGGGGCGTTGGGTTGAAGAGGTTCTCCGCGCCGAGTCCCGCGAAGATCGCATTGCTATCATGGAGTACACAATTTCATCGGGGAACGAGCGTGTCTGCCTGGTGCATCGCTCGATGATGATGCATCATCGGATCTCCGATCCGCACAAGCAGGGAACCGAGGGATGGGTATAGAAGGTCAGATTCAACTTGAGCAGGCCGTCATGGATCGGCTTCTGGCAGGCTCGCATCCGACACTGGCACGCTTGCGTGAGCAATTTGCTCTGAGCTCCGTGCGCGGCCGGGAATTCACAGGGTGCGGGTTCTTTACCTCGTTCCGTGTCAGCGGAAGTGTCTTACTTCTTGAGAATCGCAGCTTTCGAATTGGAGACGTGGAGGCACGACTTCGTGGCATGCAAAGCACGGTTGGATTTGTTCAGTTCATCTCTGGTGGGCACTTGGATATGCTCGAGGGCTATACCTACAACGAACCCTGGCCCGATGAAGTCGTTGTCGAGGAGATTTGGTATCACGGTGGGCAAGCGCGCGATGTCGCGTCGCTGAATCGAATGCTCGACGTTAATACGCCTGGCGATCGGGGATGACGCCGCGGATGCCGCCTTGGGGGCGGGCGACGTCGCCTTCGTATCGCGGGATCAGGTGGACGTGGGCGTGGAAGACGGTCTGGCCGGCGGCGCGGCCGATGTTGATTCCAATGTTAAATCCGGCGGGGGAGTGCTTCTCGGTCAGGAGCGCCTCCGCACGATCAAGCAGCTCGAGGATGTCGGTACGTTCCTCGGGCGTGAGCTCGAAGAAGCTGGGCTCGTGGCGCCGCGGAATGATGAGCATGTGCCCGGGGTTCACCGGAAACCCATCATAGAATGCAACGGCGTGTTCGGCCTGCAGGACGATCTCGCGATCATCCAGCGAGCAGAACGGGCAGGGCTTGTCGGTCATGATGTGCGCCTCCTCCGGGTTGCGTGGGCGATGTTGGAGGAGGTGGCTCCCAGGCGACAAGGCGAGATGGGGAGGAGGGGCACGAATGGCAAAAACGACTGTACATCTCAATTGCGCGACGGACGGCTCTGTGGTTGGATGTGTGGCATGAAATCGCCGCCAACCACAGAGCCGTTTGGGTTTGGAGCGAGAGCACAATGAAATGGTACGATCGGCTTTCCGAACGGGATAAGAAGTTGCTGCGCTGGAATTTGCTTCTACTGGCGCTACTGCCGTTTATGTTCTGGTACTCATTCGGCACCTCGCAAGGGCATAACATGCGAAAGGTTGGTCGGTATATCGAAGCCGTTCAACCGTTGATTGATCGGCGGGCAGAACATGATCCGGCGTTCCAGAATCTGATGCTGCGGACAGGAACGATGGGAAACGGAGTGCTGATGGTGATGGGTGATGTGAAGACCGAGGATGATCGAAGGCGTGTTTTCCGGTTCTTCAGACACAACCCTCCGCCGCGGCCAATGATGAAGTTGGTATTCCTCGAAGGCGAACGGGAATTGATGGATCAGGATATGTGATCGATCCACGGTGTGATATGGAAACATTGCGTGGAAGAGCAACGGCGCTTCATTACTTCGTCGCGAACGAATGGCCGATCAGGATCTGGGCTGGGGTGTGGGTCTCTGGCGCGATCGCTCTTGCGGCCGTCACTTTCTGGCCACTTCTGGTTCACCCGCTGAGCTGGGGGGATCCGTTGCGCTTTGTGTTGTGCATCGTGTTGGCGGGTGGAGTTGGCTACTTCGGATCACTATTGCCGGGGTGGGTCATTATGTCGTCGTTTTATCACTCGCGGAGCATGGCAAACGGGGAGCCGTTCGCGGTTGGGGATATGGTTCAAATCCTTGTGGGTCCAGACCGCGATCGCATCGTGCCGGTCGTGAAAGTCTATAACATGGGGGACCGCACGGGCTCGCATCGCGTGCACGTGGAACTTGGGACGGAGGATGGGTATGGTGAGAATGTGTTCTCGTCATTCCAGGTGCTGAGAATTGTTTCCGCTTGGCGATTACGCCACCCAAACGGCCGACATGACCATGGCGGCCATCCAGAGAGCGATCCCGAAGGCGAGGGGCTTCCAGCCGGCGGCGCGCAGAACGTGGCGGTCGATTGAAAGGCCGATCAGTGTGAGCGTTGCGCCAAGGGTGGCTTGGGCGAGCATGCGCAGGCCGGACCAGACGGCCGCACCGCCGGGCAGGAAAGTGCGCAGCAGGCACGCGATCAGAAAGCCGATCAGGAAGACGGGGATGGGCGGCGTGCCTTCGGTGCGGTTCAGGCGGCCGGCGATCAGCGCGACGGGAATGATCCAGAGTGCTCGGACGAGTTTTGTGGTGGCGGCGATGTTGAGGGCTTCGCTGCCGTATTGACTGGCGGCACCGACGACGCTGCTGGTGTCGTGAATCGCAAGCGCGGCCCAGATGCCGAACTGGTGTTGCGTGAATCCGAGCCAATGTCCGAGCGGCGGAAAAAGCACAAGCGCCAGGCCGTTCAAGGCGAATACGACGCCAACGGCAAAAGCGACCTGGCGGCTGTTGGCCTTGAGTGTCGGCGCGACGGCGGCGATGGCGCTGCCGCCGCAGATCGCAGTGCCGACGGCGATCAAGAGCGCGGTGTTGTTTTCGAGCCGCATGCGTCGATTGACGAACCATCCTAATGACAACGTGAAGAGAATGAATCCGCCGGAGAGCAGCGCGGTTTCTCGCCCGACTTGCAGGGCCGTGCCGAGCGACAGGCCGAAGCCGAGGCCGATGACGGAGACCTTCAGCATGAGTTGGCTCAGGTGGTGGGCGCGCTCGCGAAAGGCGTCGCCAGGCGTTCGCATCATGGCGTATCCAATTCCCGCGATCAGGCAAACGACGGGCGAAACCCAGCCGAGCAAAGACAGGACGAGCATCAGGGAGAAGATCAGGGCGATTTCCACGGACAAGACGATCCTTCGATTGGAATACGACGTGGAGCGCGGTTCCTTCCCCTCCCACATCGCGAGCAGTGGTGTTGCCTGCGCGCCTTTTCCTTGCCAGCGACCTGGTGTATAAGGAAACTGACAAATAGTTGGAGTTAAGCATAAGGATTCCTGATATGAATATCACGATGCGGCAACTCCAGGTGTTGGCGGCGGTTGCGGAGTCGGGGAGTGTGAGCGAGGCGGCGCGGCGTGTTCACCTGACGCAGGCCGGGGCAAGCATGGCGCTGCGCGCGTTGGAGGCGCAGTTGGGGGCGCTGTTCGATCGTTCGGGTCGGCGCTTGTATCTGAACGACCGAGGGCGGTTCGTGGCGGAGCGCGGGCGGCGTGTGCTGCGCGAGGCAGATGCGTTGTTGGAGGGACTGGCGGAGCGGGACGGTCGCGTGTACGGGCGGCTGCATGTCGGCGGCAGCACGACGATCGGGATCTATTTGCTGCCGGAGATCATCGGGAGGTTTCAGCGGCGGTTTCCGGACGTGGAGTGTTCGCTGGTTGTGGAGAACACGGAGAGCCTGGTTCGGCAGTTGATCGATGGGCAGATCGACGCGGCGCTGATCGAGGGGCCGGTTTCGCATCCAGGTGTGATGTCGGAGTTCTGGCGGCGCGATCAGTTGTGCGTGATCGTGGGGCCGGAGCACCCGTGGGCGAAGAAAGGGCGTGCGACTCGGCGGCAGCTCTCGGCGGCGACGTGGATCATGCGCGAGAAGGGTTCGGGAACGCGCGAGGTGTTCGAGCAGGCGTTTCGCGCGCAGGACCTGGAACCGCACTGCGCGTTTGAGCTCGGGCACACAGAAGCGATCAAACATGCCATCGAGGCTGGGCTGGGCATTGCTTGTCTTTCGCGCATGACGGTGGCGGGCGAGATCGATTCGGGGCGTTTGGTCGAGGTGAAGATCCCGTTCGCGATTCCGCGCGAGCTGCGCTTCATTCAACTGAAGGACCGCCACGAGGGCGGACCGGTGAAGGAGTTTCACCGGATGCTGAAGGAGAGGGGTTAGGGAAGGCGATCGTTGCGGAGGAGGAAGGCTTTCTTTTCGCCGAACAGCATTGGTACCGGGTCATCGTTGCGTTGAGCATGGATGTGCAGGTGAGCTTCGTCGGCGGATCCGGTGGAGCCGCATTCGGCGATTTGTTGGCCCTTCTTGACGATGTCGTTTTCATGAACTCGCACAGAGCCTTGACGGAAGTGCGCCATCCAGATCTGTGTGCCGTCGGCTGCTTCGATGATGACGTAGTTGCCCTCCGGTGAAGCCCCGCCGGGGGCCTGGTCGATGACGGCTCTGACGGTGCGGCCGTTGCAGGGAGCAAAAATCGGGCGGCCTTCGCTCGGGCCGGCGGCGCTGACGATATCGACTGCGTAGCTTTGCGAGCGCGGGTTGTTGTGATGGTAGTTTGTGAGTCCCGTGCGGCCGCCGGTGACGACGCGCCACTCGCCATGGACGGGCAGATCGAGACGGATCGCCGCGGAGGTAGTACTAGGCGCCGTGCGCAAGAAACACACAAAAGCGAGGATGAAGAGGCCGATTGCTGCGGCCGCGGAGGATGCGATGAGTTTCTTCCTTCTCATCTGTGCCGGTGGTCCGAAGCGCATCGCTACGACGGTTTCTGCAACTGAGGTTAGAACAAGCACGATTGCCAAGACATCGATGGCGAGCACGACAGTGCCTTGGAAGAAGAGGCCGGCTCCGAGTGCGAGTGCGATGGCTGCGAAGACCGCCGCGGTGATGCCGGGCGCCGCTTGCGCGAGCGTTCGCCAGTCCCAATCGTGGGGTGCTTGTCGCATGCGCCAACACCGCGTGGCGCTGGAAGCGATCAAAGCGGCAGCGGCTACGAGGATGACGATCGTGCTGAGCAAGGCGGGCTCCCTCCGGCGATTCAGGAGAAGCATGGCAGGTTTTAGCGGGCCCGGCAATTGGCAATTGCGCTTGCGGGGCAGGGGCGGGGAGTCTACGCACCCAACGAGTTGGAATCACCCGCAGAGGATGAATGGAATGACCGCGAAGCCGATTGCTTTTCTGACAATGGACAGCCTGGAGGGGTTCTTTACGTACGACAAGTTGGCGTCCGATATTCTCGTCGAGCGCGGATGGCGCGTGGACGATGTCTCGTGGCGCGCGGAGGTGGATTGGGGGCAGTACGGGTACGTGGTGATTCGTTCTCCGTGGGATTATCAGAATGCGCCGGCGGAGTTTCTGGAGGCGCTGCGGCGAATCGACGCGTCGAGTGCGCAATTGATGAATTCGCTCGAGATTGTTGAGTGGAATTTGAACAAGGCGTACTTGCTCGGGTTGAGAGAGGCGGGCGTGCCGATTGTGCCGACGATTCATGGGCGAAATGCCACGATGGAGGACCTGCCGCGGCTGGCGGCGGAATTGGGGACGGAGGAGTTGATTCTGAAGCCTCTGTTTGGCGCGAACGCGGACGGGGTCTTTCGGATTCCGGCACCGTTCGATGGCGCGATCGCGCGCGCTGCGGCGAAGCACTATGCTGGCGCGGAGTACCTGGCGCAGCCGTTCCTGGATTCCATCCTGGGCGAGGGCGAGCTTTCTCTGTTCTATTTCCTGAGCGAGTACAGTCACGCGATCGTGAAGCGGCCGAAGTCGGGGGACTTCCGCGTGCAGGAGGAGCATGGCGGCGTGATGGAGCCGATCACGCCGACGGACGAAATGCACGCGGCGAGCGAGGCAGCGCTGGCGGCGATTCCAGGCGAGACGCTTTATGCGCGCATCGATCTGGCGCGTTGCCCGGATGGTGGGCTGGGCGTGATGGAGGTGGAGGTGATCGAGCCGAGTTTGTATTTCAACATGGACCCCGATTCCGCCGCGCGGTTTGTGGATGCGTTCGAGCGGATCGCGGGGCGGTGAGGCGTCAGTCGACGAATTGTCGTTCGTACGTGATCAGGCCACCCTGGGAGTCGAAAAACAAGTAGTCGTGGTAGAGGCCCGGCATCATATCGGATGCGTAGGCAAACCGGAAGACTGGGACCATGTCTACGTGCGCTACGGTGACGTCCATGCGATCTTCCACTCCGGCGGCTCGTTCACAAATCGAGAGAGGGTCGTTCTCTACGCTTCGCCACCCCTTCGCGGGCCGATCCACGGATTGAATGAAATCCGGATCGGGTTCTGCCCCCAGCAAGTCCGCACGTTTCACTCCGGGCTGGTAGTACTCGAGTACCTGTTCGTGAGGCAGCGGGCCTCTCGTACATCCGACACAGCAAATCGCAAGTGCTGCGATGATGGCAAGAATTGCTTTGCAGACCATGGAACTCTCCTCCGTGTCACGTCCCATCGTGGACATCCATGTTGTAGGCGGAGGTTCTGTTGCAGACAAGGAGATTTGGGCGTCGGGTCGGGGAGTGATCGTTGCATTGCTCTTGCCATTTCGTGAGCTTTCGCGTTGACTGGAAATCACGATTGTCCGGAGGAGGCATCTTGTGATTTCGGATGGAAGGCGCAGAGCTCTTCTGTTTTCGGCGGTGCTATTTATCTTGCTGGTGCTGGCGCCGAGTCCTGTGCCGGCACCGATTTACGGCGTGAGCCCGAATCTTGATTCCTCACTCCGAATTTCGGACGGCGTTTCGGTGATTCGCATTCTTGAATCCCCGGATGCGCGACGATTGCGCGAGAACCCGACGAATCTGTTGCCCACGATGGAGTGGGATGTCCCGGAGAAGGACTACAAGGTTTCAGTTGTCCGGACCCTGAAAGGTGATCTCCCCGAGAATCGGAAGCTGATGCTGAGCCTGCGGTTCATTGATACCAGCACGCTTCCCCAGGGGGATGGGCAGCATCTTCCATGGTCATGCACCGACGATGGATCCACGACGAAGGTGTTGCATCTCGCGTTTCTCGTCGAGAAGCCGATGTTCTCGCCATACGTCCCAGAGTGGGAACGAGCGGCGGCTTTTTCTGTGAACTGCAAGCGCAGCATTTTGCCTCTTCATCCCGAGACCGACTTGTCCGTCGCGGATGGAAAGCCCCTGCACGACGGGATCAGGGCGTTATTTGAAGATTCGGCGTCTCGTTATCAGGGAACGGAATTCGAGAAGGCAGCGCTGTGGTTCGTCGATTGGTGCGATGGGACGGCGGAGGATCGCTGAGCCTGACGTTAAATGAATCGCGGGCCAGGGAGCGTGCGTTTGCACGTCCCTGGCCCGCGGGTGTTTCTTGTCGAGTCTGTTAGTACAGCATCATCCACTCGGTCTGGCCTGTGCCGGAGGCGAAGCCGTAGATGTCGTTGTTGTCGAGGAAGGTCTCAGGGTAGAAGCCGAAGCTGCTGGAGTCTTCGGCGGCGTTGCCCTCGAGTGTGAGATCGGTGCCGTTGAAGGATGCGCCGGGCATGATGAAGATGGCGCCGCCCTTGCCTTGGCCGCGGTTGGCTCCGCCGGTTCCGCCGTTCGCCTGGTTGTTTGTCAGGGCAACGGACGTGAACGCGATCGTTCCGCCATCGCGGACGAAGATGGCGCCGCCGAGGCCTGCGCCTGCGCCGCCAATCTGGCCCGCGCCTTCTCCGGCGAACTCACCGGCCGAGCCGGGCTGGCCATTGGCAGCATTGACTTGCCAGCGACGTCCCGCTCCGGCGGCGCCGCCGCCGTAGCCACCGTCACCGCCGACGCCCGGCGTCGAATTGTTCGTTCCACCGCCGCCGCCTCCGCCTGCGCCAAATCCGCCAGGGCCGCCGACGGTGCCGGGCACGTTGTATCCGTATGTTCCGCCTTTGCCGCCGGCCGCGGCCGTGCCGAGCGGTCCGCCGGAGCCGCCGTTGCCCGGGAATGACGTGGCATTCTGCCCGTTGCTGGCGAAGCCGCCGCCGCCGGATCCTGAGCCAGAGTTTGCCGTGCCGCTGTTCACACCGCCGCCAACGGCAACGTTTGCATCGAAGCTGACGTTGTGGGCAGTCAGCGTGGCGCCGGTATTCACGAAGATGGAGCCGCCCATGCCGGCGCCACCTCCGCCGCTGCCACCGAAGCTGGATTTTTGTCCACCGGCGTAGCCTGCGGATTGACCATTCTGAAGGTCGAGGTTTTCGAGCGAAAGGCTGCCGGCGCGCACGAGGAAGTGTCGACTGGCGGAGCCTGCGTCGATCACGATGGGCGGGGTATTGCCGGTGATTGTGATGTCGCCGTCGATCACGGGCAGCATGCCGTTGGTCAGCGTCAGTGTGCCGGAACTTGCGGCGCCTGCGAAGGTGATGTTGGCAGGGATTCCGTTGCCCTGTGCGAAGTTGATGGCGTCGCGCAACGAGACATCGCCGACAAGGTAGCCGTCGTTCTCGTCAATGAGCGTATCGACGACGAGGGGAATGCCGGGGTCGCCGCGGTCGATGAAGACTTCGACCGGCGATAGCGATCCGCTGAGCGGGTTGCCGAGGACGTCGGTGATCGAGCCGTCGTTGAGTAAGTTCAGGTCGAGGATTCCTTCGCCCGTGCCCGTATCGACGAGGGCGACCCATTCGGTTCCAACAATCGGATTGGAGTTGGGGGCGTAGCCGATGGTTCCCGTTGTCGTGAGGACCGGTGTTGTGGGGCCATCGTTGGCGAGGTCGCCCTCGAAGCCCATGGAGAGGAGCAGATCGGTTTCGGGGGGAGACATTCTGCGTCCCATGTGATCGAGGATCTCTGCGCGTGTCAGTGTGCGATCCCAGACGTGCAGTTCATCGATCTTGCCATCGAACTGCGCGAGGCTCGGATCGATGTTCCATGCGCCAATGGTGAAGCCACCGGACGTTGTGCCGGCCGGAGCATCGCCTTGGCGTGTGTGTGCGATTTCGCCGTTCACATAAACCGTGTTCAGGTTGTTCTCATCATAGACGCATGCAACGTGAGACCACTGGCCGGGCATCACTTCGTTGTAGTTGCCGTGGAAGACGTTGTCCGGGTAGCGAATGAAGATCACTCGCCGTTGTGAGAAGTACACCGAGAAGCCATTTGCGGCGTCCGGGGTTGCGCTGAAGATGTGACCACTGCTGCCATCTGAATTCGGATAGATCCAGAACTCGATCGTGAATCCGTTCGTCAGATCGTTGATTGCAGAGTGGTCGGTTGTGCGGATGTAGCCGCTGGCAGTCAGCGACAGAGCGTCGCCGAAGATGGAATCGAATCCTGTGATGGCTGCGCCGACGACTCCGGTGAGACCGAGCGAGAAGTCGGTCGGATCGACGCCCTTGACGACCTCAGAGAATCGCACTGGGACGCGCAACTCCTGGCTGTCAGTGGGATTCGCGCCTGAGTAAGTCATCGAGACCGGAGTCGGATCGAGCGTATCGACTTCGTATGGCTGGTCGGTTGTGAAGTTGCCGTTGCCGGCTCCGCTGCCGCCCAGGATTCCGCCGTAGGGGGTCACGATGGAATCGTCGTCCACGAGCGTGATGTCAAACGAGCCCTCTCCGTTGCCGACAACGATTTCCGTATCCCACTGGGGCGAGGGCACGGCGGGGGTTGTTGAGATCGTGGTGCCGGCGCTCGTGTCGCCATTGTTGTTGTTGCCGCTCGCATCGGCGACGTCGAGAGAACCCGCGGATGGTACGGTGACGCCCAGGTCTTCGAGCGCGGTGAACTTATAGTAGGCAGCGAGGCTCGGATCGGAACCGGAGAGCGTTTTGAACATATTCGCCTGGATCTCGGCTTCGCTCCGAACGTCATTCCAGACGCGCACTTCATCCATGTCGCCGATGTAGAATTGGGAAGCGGAGAATCCGCCGCCGAGGCTGTCCTGATCTTCGGCAAGTACCAGATAACCGCCGGACGAAATCGGAACGCCTGCGGAGAGGGTTCCGCTGCCGGCCACGACGCCGTTGCGGTAGACTGTGTATGCGCCATCGGAAGAACGCCATGAGACGGCGAGGTGAGTCCAATCACCGCCACCGCCGGAGTTGATGTCGATCCCGGTGGTGAAGTACGATCCATTGATAAAGATGACAAGGTTGCCTAGATCGCCGAGGAGAATTTCGTTATCCGTTCCCGCAACGGCGTACGAGAAGATGTACTGGTTAGAGAAACTTGAGCCGTTTGGCCTCAACCACATCTCGACTGTAAACGCATCCGTAGGAAAATTCGCAATGTTCGGAACGATCAATCGGTCGGTTGGCGAATCGAAGCTCATCGCACCGGTGAAGGGATTCGTGACGTCGCCGATCGACAGAGAGTCGAAGCTGCCAGTGAGCGTGTTCACCTGAAAGTCGGACGCATCGACGCCGGAAGCGGCGAGACTGAAATCCGTGCGAGAGGAGACGCTGTGCAGGTTCGAGAGCTGGGGATCGAGGCGTGTGATGGATTGGACGTCCGGGTCGATTGGCTGAACGACATTTCCGTAGAAGTTGTCGTTGTCGAAAATTGTCTGTGCGTCGTCGGAGGCCATGTTGTCTCCGCCGTAGTAAATCCCGGTCTGCGAGTACGTGGCGCCTTCCATGATGAAAATCGCGCCGCCCTTGCCTTCGCCGGGGGAACCGCTTTCTCCGTTCGACGAATGCCCGCCTGCGCCGCCGATTGCGTTGTTTCGATCAAAGGTGCAGTTTGTGACAGTGAGAGAGGAGCCGGCGCGCGCGAAGATCGCCCCGCCGAGTCCTGCGCCACCACCGCCGCCGCAACCGTTGTTGGAATTGCCGCCGAAGGGGCCGCCGATTCCATCGATGCGGGTCTGGTTCAGCGCGCGCAATTCGCCTGCGCCGCCGCCACCGCCGCCAAAGCCGCCGGTTCCGCCGAAGCCGGCATCGCCGAGGTAGTTTCCACCGCCGCCTCCGCCACCGCCGCCACCGAAGCCTCCGGCGCCGCCGTCGTATCCATCGAGGATATCAAGCGTTCCCGTGAACCTGGTGGGGGAGCCGCCGCCGCCCGCTCCGGGGCCGCCATTGCCGCCGGGGCCGCCGACTCCGCCCGTGCCGCCGGCTCCGCCCAATGAGCCGCCGCCGCCACCATCGCCGGCAGAGTAGGACGGGTAGACATCTTGGCCATCGCCGCCAATGCCGCCACCACCGGCAGAGTCCTGATGGTAGCAGTAGCCCGGTCCTCCGTCTCCGCCCTGGGCGGTGTTATCGACGAAGGCAACGTCGGTGGTGAATGTGTTGCCACTGTTGATGAAGATGGCTCCGCCCATGCCGGCGGCCCCGCCGCCTCCGGCTCCGCCGCCGACGCCAATCTGCGGGATGATGCCGCTGCCGCCATCGCCGCCTTTCGCGTAACCATCCTTGAGCGCAACGCCGCTGATCAGGACGTCCGGGGCATCGATGAAGAAGATACGGTTGCCGTTGCCGTTGATGGTCAGGCTGCCCGCGCCCGGTCCCGTGATCTGCATGGAGCCTGTGATCGGCGGAAGCGACGAGTTCAGAGACAGCGTTCCACTGAGAGAGGTCAGATCGAGGTTCGGATCGAACTCGAAGTTTCCGAGGGTGATCGCCTCGCGAAGGCTGGTGCCGGTACCGAGACTTGGATCGATGGTGCCGTCATCCTCGTCCACAAGCGTGGTGACTTGGATGTAAGTAAGCGTGCTGCGTTCCTGAGCCGGAAGCGCAGAGGGGGCGAGCAAGCCCACTGCTATGGTCGCAAGGAGGGAGAGCGATAGCGACTTCATGAAAAATATCTCCAATTCAGGTTCAGAATAGCCATAATATGGATACTTAACGCTCCAAAGCAATATCCGGCCCGGGAGGCGTAGGGCTTTTCGGTACAATAAAGACAATGCAGAGAACATTAATTGTGTTTGTCTGTTTATGGACGCGATTGACGTTGCGGATGCCGAGAATGGAATGTTCTGAGTAAGCAGTTCAATGGCGGATCAGGAGGATATTCACATGACGGCTTCGGGTTGTTTGATTCGTGACGAAGCGCCCGGCGATGTGGCCGGGATCTCGGACGTGACGATCGCGGCCTTCAAGACGCTGGAGATCAGCAACCAGACGGAGCACTTGATTGTCGATGCGCTGCGCACGGCGGGTGCGTTGACGATTTCGCTGGTTGCAGAAATCGATGACCGCGTTGTGGGACACATCGCGTTTTCGCCGATCACGATCTCGGACGGCACGGAAAGATGGTATGGACTTGGGCCGGTTTCCGTGTTGCCGGAGTTGCAACAGCAGGGCATCGGCAAGGCGCTGATCAAAGAAGGGTTGGCGCGTCTGAAGGGCATCGGCGCGCGCGGCTGCTGCCTTGTTGGGCACCCGGAGTACTACAAGAAGTTCGGCTTCGCGAATTCATCCGACCTGCACCTCGAAGGCGTCCCGCCAGAGGTGTTCTTCGCGCTCTCGCTGGACGGCAGCACACCCCGCGGGAGTGTGTGTTTTCATGAGGCGTTTCTGCTGGATGCGATGTGAGGGGTTTGAGCTGGGGGGATCGATCTGGTTGCGAGAGGTGCATCAAGTGGACATCGACAAGGTCATTCGGGATTGGAGAATCTCCTTCGGGGACGTTCCTCCGTTCGGCCATTGTATGCGAAAGATCCTGGAAGATCGATGGCTGCGTATCCACAGCCTGCCCGACTCGAAGAGACAACCCGAAGACGATCGCGATAGAGAAGTCCTGCTTCATCGTCACAATACCGTTGCCGCGAAAATGCTCGGAGAAGCGGCACGTTGCGTCCTCTTTTTCCCCTATCTGCATGAGCGGGCGATTGCGATTCCGGAGTTTTCGTACGAGGACAAATGGGACGAGTATCATATTTCTGCGAAAGAAGTGATTTGGCAGTCTGGAGCCCACGATGATCTTATCTTGGAGACGGCCGAGTGGAAGATCCCTCAGATTGTCTTAGCCAATTTGGCGGGAGGAAGTGCCTATGCTCCCTATGATGGCGGCGCAGATTTGTTCTTCGCATGTGGCGAGGATTTTGCGCTTGCACGGGAGCAATGGAAGGAGTGGCTCTCTCCGCACCCATCCGGGCTTTGATTCCTCCCGCAACTTCACATCGCGTGCACCGTGAGGCGGGCTCTTTGGCGGTGGGCTTCTTCGGCGGGGGTGGTGCCGAAGAGGCGTTTGAATTCGCGGCTGAACTGGGACGTGCTTTCGTAGCCAACGGCGAGACTTCCTTCCTCAGCATTTCTTTATGCACTCAAACAAGAAACTCTATTCATCGAACATCATCTCCATCCCGCCGGGAGACTCCTCCTCTTTCGGTAACCGCTTGCGTTTGTGAAGACGAAGGCGAGTGCAGCCCCGGGCATGACGAAGGAAGTCCACTTCGAACCAGTGGAGGGCTCCATCAACGATCGCATCGATGATGCTTACAGGGCGAAGTACAAGACCAGCCCGTATCTCGCTCCCATGATCGGCGAGCGAGCGCGTTCCGCGACGGTGAGGATCCGCCAGCGGATTCGGCTTAGGGAACACCTCCTCCGTAGACTGGGAGTACTTCATAGCCGGCCAGGCCGATGGACCATCCGTAGAGGATCCAGGCGTCGCGAATGTCGACGACGCCGTCGACGTTGGCATCGAACCGGTTGTCGTAGGGATTCAAGGTTCCGCCGTCGAGCAGGCGAGCGAGCACGACGCCGTCGGTCATGTTGGTGACTCCGTCGCCGTTGACGTCCCCGAAGTTCGGACGCGAGTTGGGATCCGAGCGTCCTGAACCGTAGAGGTCTTCCAGTTCATCGCTGAATCCATCTCCATCCGAATCCTGCTTGCTGTACGGGGTCGGAGCAGGAACGGGCGTTGGAGTCGGCGTTGCGATCGCTGACGAGATTGCCGTGACCTCGTGCGCCGTCTCGACGACAAGGATAAGCGGGTTGGCGTAAGGATCGGCTCCCGGCGGAATGTCTCCTGTCCAGTGATCGAACTCCCAACCGGAATTGAAGCTCGCCTCGATTGTCACCGTATCGCCGTAATTGTAGCCGGCGCTGGTCGGATCGATGTTATACGATCCGTTTTCGACGTTGATGTTCAGGACGTAGCTGGCAACGACGAATTCGGCCGTCACATTCTTGGCGCTGTCCATTGTGAGCATCAGAGGGTTCTCCAACGTCTGCTCGAGTGGAACGTCGCCGCTCCATTCCAGGAACTCGTAGCCTTCCGCGGCATGGGGATTCAGTTCCACGATCGTTCCCGATTCGTACCCGGGTTGATCGGGCGCAGCGGCGATCGTTCCGTTTGTTGCGTTCAGTGTCAGTGTGTACCACGTGGCCGGCGTTGGCGTCGGCGCCGGGGTTGGCGACGGCGAAGGGGACGGAGTCGGCGATGGCGCAGCCAGCGGACTTGTCCAGACTTCGAACGCCATGTCCATTGGCGAGCCATCCAGTCGATGGCCGACGGGCCAGTATTGTGCGTTCCAATTCAGTCCGTCTTCGCTGCGAAGGGCGGCAGCGTTCCAGTGCTCCTCGCTGTTGAACCACGCCCAGTGATACGTGAAGGTGGCCGGTTCGGCGGAGTAGAGCGCGCTGATGGAGAGGAAGTAGCGTTCACCCTCTTCCAACGGCCACGCCGAGAGGAGGTTCGCCTGGAAGCGGTAGAGGTGTTCGTACGTTCCCGGTGCGTTCCATTGCTCGACGGCGCCGACCCATTCCTCTGAGTAGGAGCGGCACGCATCGGTATACAATAGGGCGCCCGGTTGCGGCGGAAGGCCATCGACGTACTCGTAGATCGAGATCTCAAAGTAGGTCGGGCGCTCGTCGGGCCAGTCGTAGTTGCCGGTCAGGCCTTCGAGCGAGGCGGGCGAGTTGACCTGCGCGGATGTTGCGCTTTCCCATCCGGGATAGGAACCCCACCAACGGATTGCTTGTACGCTGTTATCGTTGGCGAACACGAAGTCATCGGCCTGGATGAACTTCGCTGTGGCCCCCACGTCGGAGTAACATGTCGATCCGAACCCGTCAGTGGTGTTCGGGAGTTGCTGCGCCTGGACGTCCGCCGGTGTCGGCGATGGCGTTGCGGTGACGACTGGAGTCGGCGTGTCCGATGGCGTTGGCGTGGGGGACAGGTTGCCCTCCATTTCGAATGCCATGTTGACGGCTGTGCCGGATCTTGGATGGCCGGACGGCCATGTCAGTTCCTGCCAACCGCTGCCGACCGGCTGTTGCAGTGCGGCGGCATTCCAGTTGTTTGCACTGGTCATCCATCCCCACGGATAGGCGGGCGATGTTGTATCGAACACCGCCTCGATGCTAACGAACCACGTGGCATCGGCGTCCGATGTCCACGGTGTTGGGAGTGTGACTTCATACTCGAAGACATGATCGTAGGTGCCGGGCGCATCCCAGCGTTCAACCGCGGCAAGCCAGGTCTGTGAATAAGTGGGGACGGAGACTTGCTCAATGACGGTTCCGGGCGTCGGGGGGGCGGCATCGGTGTAGTCGTACCACGTCAGTTGGAAGGCAACGGGCTGAATCGTCGGTGCACTGGGCGGCTCGGCAGAGTCGTTGCTCCAGCCTTCGTAGGCTCCCCAGAAGCGCACGGATTCGATTTGCGCGCCGGGAATGCTTTGCCAGTCGTCTGCGACGGTGATGTGGCTCGCCGCGCGAGATCCATCGTCCCCCCAGGACTCCATCGCATCGCCATCGTCGGTGTCCGGGGGCTGGTTCCAGCCCATGTAGTCCGGCGTCGGCGATGGCGACGGTGTAGGTGTGTCGGACGGCGTGGGGCTGCCGGTGGGGGAGGGCGACGGCGGCGGAGAAGGCGTCGGCGTGAGTGTGAGCGTCGGCGATGGAGAAGGCGTTGGGCTGGGCGACGGCGTTGGGGACGGAGTCGGCGTCGGGCCGAGGCTTGGCCAGAGTTCGAAGGCCAGATCAAACACCTGGCCTTCCAGGCGATGTCCGGGTGGCCACGAAATCGGATCAAACCCTGTGCCGCTCCAGTACATCGCCGACTGACCCTCGTGCGATTCGGCCGTGAACCACCCCCAGTTGTTGGATGGCCAAGGGGGACCCTGAATCGCCTGGATGCTCAGGAAGTAGTCCGTTCCCTGCACCTGATTCCACGGAGTTGCGAGATTGCATTCAACGTCGAAGACATGGAATGTATAGTTGGGATCCCAGTAGCCTGTGACTTCGCCACGAGGCGTGATGGTATACTCGGTCACCGTCTCTTGTTCGAGGATTGTTCCCGGAACCGGATGGGCGCCACTCGTGTCGGAAGCGTACCATGTGAGAAGGAAACTACCAGGCAGTCCTGATGACGGTACTGCGACGGGGTCCGGATTGTCGTACTCATAGCCGGAGAGACAGCCACTCCAGGAGACTCTGACGATCGGCTGGCCATCGGGGCACGTCCAATCATCGACGACGAGATCTTGATAGGAATCGTCGGACATTTTCCAGGAGGCATTGTCGTAGCCATCCGTCATATTGGGGATACGTTCCTCTTTCGGCCCCGGTGTGGGAATTGGAGACGGAGTTGGCGTGGGCGGCGGAGGACCGGTGACGAGCTCGAACGCCATGTCCATGTCTTGCCCGCCGAGGCGGTGACCGCCAACATAGGTCAGCGACTCTGTGAAGGTACTGTCCGTGTAGAGTTGTGCCGCGACGCCATTCTGAACCTCCGTGTTTGCCCAGCCCCATTGGACGAGTGGCGCGCCGCCCGTTGAGTAGATGGCCTCGATTGCCAGGAAGTAGTGTTCTCCCTGTGTCTGGTTCCATTCCGTCGGCAGGGCGCAGGAGTAGTAGAACTCGTGCTCGTAGTCGCCGTTGCCTTGCGGCCCGGTATTGATGATCGCGCCGTACCACTCTTCGGTGTAGTCACTGACGGTGGTCTCGGCGATCAGGCTGCCGATTCGGGGTGCCGCGCCGCTGGTATCGTATTCGTACCAGGCGAGGCGGAAGTCGATGTCGACAGTCGAAGGCGGGTCGCAGCGGTCCGCGCTCAAGTTGTTGTACCCGAGGTACGATCCCCACCAATTGACGCGCACGATCGGTTCGCCGTTCAGGCATTCCCAGTCGTCGACAATCATGAAGTCGATGTAGCTGGGCGAGTAATAGGAGGCGGTGTCGTATCCGTCGGTGTCGTTGATCGGCTGGCTCCATTTGTCGGCGGCTTGCCAGCCGGATTCGACCTCGCTCAGTTCGCTTCCCACTTCGCCGGATGCATCGAGGAAACGTTGCAGCCAGTAGTAGTAGCGCACTCCTGCCTGCGGGGGAACGTCATTCGTCGAAAGCGTGGAAATGAGTTCGGCAACGAGGGTCTTCTCGCCATCCTCCGCGTCCGAGCGATAGACGTTGAAGTAGGAGCCGGGGGGAGCTTCATCCCACCAGAGGTGCACGCGATCTCCATAAACGCCATCGGTCGCCGTCAATCCCGTTGGCGCTGGAAGGGGCAGCCAGCCCTTCGCGGCGGGATCGCTGAAGCCGCTTGCATTTGCTCCGAATTCGTTCGTGGCGCTTTGAACGCGATAGTAGTACACGCCACCCGAGGCGGCCGAATCGTCGAGGATCTCGCCGCCGGACACCCAGTTGGAAACGGGTATCAGGCCGCCTCCAGGTGTTTCGGATCGGCCCACGCGATAGTGTGTTGCTCCATCGACGACATACCAGGAGACGTGCACGCCATCTTCCCGCGTCCCCTTTGAAGCGGATACGGAGACCGGTGGACCGAGGGCGCGCCATCCGCTGTCGGCGGAGCTGTACTCGCTGGGACGACTTCCGTCGAATGTCCAGGCGGCTTTCACTTTGTAGTAGTACGTCTTCATCGCGTCGCCGGTTGCGTCTTCGAAGGACGTCGATTGTTGCCAGTGGCTGACGGGATCGTAGAAGCCATCGACGATCTCCGAGCGCCAGACGCGGTAGTATTTCGCGCCATCGACAGGGTCCCAATCGATTGTGACATGCTCTTCGGATGTTCCGTCGCTGGCCGTGACGTTATCTGGGTCGGTGAGTCGGATGTATCCATCGTCCGGGTCGGAGAGTTCGCTGGCGCGGTAGCCGCCTGGGCTCAGTGCGGACTTCACCCAGAAGTACTGCGAGTCGGGCTTGTCCAGGCCGGTGGCGTCCCAGCTTGTCCCGCTGATCCAACCGCTCAGTGGGTATGGGTTCGTTGCATCCGCTTCCCAATGCCAGAAGACGCAGTAGTAGTTTGCGCCCGGGACGGCATCCCACGAAACGCGGATTCGATCATTGTAGGCTCCATCGGTTGCGCTGACGTTGGCGGGCGCAACGAGGCCCGTCCAGCCTTGCTGGGCTGAGCTGAAGCCGCTCTGGAATGTTCCTTCGTTGTCGATCGCCTTGCGGACACGGTAGTAGTACACTTTGCCGAGTTGCAGCGAAGCGTCGTCATCGTAGAAGATCGAGGCAGTCATCCAATCTGAAACAGCGGTGGGAGTCGCCTCAGGATGTTCGCTGCGATACACGCGGAACCACATATCCGATTCGTAGCTCCACTGGAGGCGAACCTTGTCGACGAACTGGCCCTTACTCGCTGAGACGTTGCTGGGAGCGGTCAACGCGCGCAGGCCGACATCGCTATCGCTCCAGAAGCTTTGATGGTTTCCATCGTTAGCTTTCGCGCCGCGGACGCGATAGTAGTAGGATGTTCCTGGGTCCGCCGAGGTGTCGGAGAACCAAGTCCGATCATGCAGCCAGTCGCTGACGGGCTGGTAGGCATCCAACGGAGAATTCCAATCCGGCGCGCGATAGACGCGATAGTATTCCTGCGATCCATTCGGGGTCCATGTGATGAGAATATCGGAAGTGCTGGCGCCGCCCGAGGCATTTACGTTCGTGGGGGCCTTTGACCTGCGCCAGCCCCAACTGTAATCGCTGCCCTCGCTCTTCAGGTAGCCGCCCGGTCCCGCGGCCGCTTCGATCGAATAGGCGTAATTCGTATCGTAGGAGGCACTCCAATCGAGAATGCTCGTGTCGGGAATCCATGTTGAGATGGGAGCAAAGGGTTTCCCGTCCACTGCTCGATGGACACGATAGAGCGCCGCGCCGGGAACAGAATTCCAAGTGACCATGATGCCGTCACTGCGCGTGCCATTTGACGCTTCCGGAGCGTCGGGCTTGCCCACAGGCGCCTGGGCCTGATAGGGCCACAACCGAATGGTCACGTCGTCGACCCATGCGCCTTCGTCGACGTTCGCATCGCTGTCGCTGTGGAACCAGAGCGCGACCCAGACTTGGTCTTCGCCCATGACGCTTCCGACATTCGGCATGTCATGCAGTCCGAGCGCACCGCGATACCACCCTCCGGAAGGCTCGCGATACAGATAGCCGTCGAAGTTTACGCCATCCGTCGAAGCTGCGATTCCGAGGAAGTCATCGGGAAAGTCCGTGTACTCGAACGTCATCGCCACGCCGACTTCGCCCTGTGTATGATATTTCGTGCTGAACGGTCCGTAGATCAGGTAGTTGTCGACATTCGCGGGATAGTCGACGGTCGTGCCGTGCGAAGCTGCAATGGGATGCACGGAGTAGGAGGGATCTCCACCGGGGGGCTCGGGATCTATCGTGCGTTGATGGGAGCGTTCACCGGTGATGCCCCATTTGGCGTAGGTTGCTCCCTTTGACATGTGCGTCCAGGGGCCCAGTTCGCCTTCGAAGTCTTCCGACCAGACGACATCGTACGGATCGGCGACCGGCTGGACGTGCATCACCCATTCCCACGTGTCGCTGTTGTTGTCGACGTTCAACCAAATGCCGTCGGGCGCTTCGCTTTCCCAGTTTGTGTGCAGGTGAACGAGGTGCTCGCCCGTTGTGCTGTCGTAACCCACGATCGTCGACCAGTGGCCGCTGGTGATATCGCCCGCGGTGCGCCACCAGCAGTACGCCAGCGGCCGTCCCGCGTCGATTTCGCTCGTAATTCGGTCCCAGTACACCGGCTGGTCGTCGCTGGCGCGGAACGTGGTCGAGTTGCCGTACTTGTTCAGTTTGGCAACGTATTCCATGCCTTCTGCGACTGGATCGCCCATTGGCCATGTGCCCAGCGTTGGGCTGTATTCGCACGCATCCATCAGGTGGTACACGAGGTTCTCTTCGTGGCCTGGATCGGAGCTGCGCATCACTTCGCCATTGTCGACGAAATTGCCGTATCCGTGCTGATCCCAGTAGGCATAGATCGTTGCGAATGTCGTTGGGCCGCAGGCATTCTTGCCGTACTGCGATTGGTACAGGAAGGGAACGCCATCCATGTCGTTCATGCCGCGGTGTGCGCGCACTTTCATGACGGGAGGGGCACCTGTCTTCTCAAAGGAAGCCCACGTATCGACGGCCGATGGGCGTTCGCTGCTTACGGGTGCAGAGGGTAGACCGGAAGCGCTTCGCGTGCTGCGCTCGACCAGCGTCTGCTCGTACGGATTCACAAGCGGCGCGTTGGCGCTCCGCAGCGACGACGAGGATTCGTGCAGAATCTCCAGCGGGCCGGAGTAATATGTCTTTGCAATGTTCGCGTCTGGCGACTTCGCGGTCGCACGGACCGCTGGAAGATCGCGAATGTGAGGCGCTACGCCGCGATAGTATTCGATCAGTGGGTACACATCGCGACGCGCCGCGATAATGATCGTTCCGACGGAGTCCGCTTGCTTGATCGCAATGCGGGCTTCTTCCTTGTCGGCCTGCTTCGCCAATTCTGCGTGATCCTCCATTGCCTGACGATTCTGCAGATCGATCTGCTCACGCATTGCCTTCTCAAGCGATCCTGGCTTCAACTGAAACGACACCGCCTCGCGCGGTGTCGCATTGCCTTCCAGATCGATGTCCATGTTCTTTTCCGCCGCAGCGGCTTCTTTGACATCTTGCGTCTCGACCTCGAGTTCTTCCATGGCTTGGAACTCGCCGAATCGATCGCTTGCCTCCAGGGCGCGTTGGCGAATCTCCGTCTGGGAGAGCGACTCGCCGTTCAGGGAGAACTGACAGGCGTACGCGCTCACGTTTCCGTCGAGCGAGTAGTACGGCGTCACGGAGATGAGATTCGAGCCCGGCCAGAAATGTCCCGCGTAGTATTCAGCGGCGTCCTCGGCAAGGCTCGCATCCACGGGAGTAAACTTTGGCGATTCGATTTCTGCGAAAGCCTGCTGCAGAAGGGGTGCCCCAATAACAAATAGGACTGCCATGAGGGCAGTCGCAAACGCACGACAGCGCATAAAAATGACCTCTCCCCCTCACGTTCGCGCAGCGAAACGTTCGGGACCATCAGGGTGACATCGATTGTACGATGATTTCCTGCTAGAGCGCAGGACCCAAGTGGTCAACCGCAATCGGCTCCATGAAGGGAGCGTTTGCGACTTCAGGAGGTGATTTGCAGAAAAGTGATGAAGGTGAAACATGTCAAAAGCATATAATCATGGTTGGACTAAGTCCTCTCACGCGAAAGGACTGCATTTTCGCCGGAAAGGCAGGAATATGATCGGAAACAATGGGAATGAAGACCGGAGCTTGCTGATAATTATCGGAGGGCTGGTCTTGGGTGTTGGTGCGGGGTTCTTCTTTTTCCCCGTGGGAGTTTTCGGTGTCACTTCAGTATTTGCCTTCACAGGCTGCATCCTCGGAGGATTCGGGCTGTCCCTGATCGTCGCAGCGATCCTCTCGGCGAACAAGAAGGGCTGATCGCCAAGCATTTCATTCGTGGCTCTCTCGGGGCGGAGATACTCCCCCGGCACACGCTTCCGTTGACTCTCCGCCAGGGGAGAGTCATCGAGTCGTCATCGCTGCGGTCTGTTCTCAGTGCACCGTCCAGAATTCCATTTCATCGGCGGGGACGGCTACGTGCGCCGGGCCGTGGAAGAGGCTGCTGCCAACGATATCGATCTCTTCGAGCATGTACCAACGCTCTTCGCCCGCGACGGTCGTTTCCGTGTCGGTGAACTCATAGGTCGCCCCACTTGTGGGGTCTCCCTTGCCTGGTATGAGAGTGGTTGTCAGCTTCTCTCCCAGCGAATATCCGCCGCTTCCATCCGGAGTGGCACGGTAGATCTCGAAGCCCACGATGTTGACTTCGGCAGCCGTTACCCATTCCACCAATACGGTCGATCCGGCGCCGGTGGTTGAGGCCGTAAACGAAAGCAAATCGACGAACAGGGGATCCGACTGTCCAGGTCCTGGGCCACCTGGATCGACGATTGCGATGCCGCAGCCGAAGCGGGCTGTGTTTGGCTCTACGCTGAGTGTGACGGTCGATGCGCTATCGATCGCTTCTGTGTCGGTTCCGTCGGCGATCCAGATTTCGTCTCCGGCAGTGGCGGACGAAACCGCATCGCTGACACTGACGAAGGCGTTCGTCCATGAGGCACAATCGCCGGTCCCTGTTGCATTGTGATCGACGCCCAGCGCAGCGGCCTCGGCCCATTGAGGGCTGGCGACCAGGAGAATGGTCGCCAACAGAAAAGTTCGACTGATCGCCGTCCATCTGTGAATCTCGGAATTGTATGCGTTGGGTGTCATGATCGCGTTTCCTCTGCCGCGGACGCTCAAAACCGAGGGTCCGTGACACACAATGCTCTTCACTGATCAAGCAGCGAAGTTCTTGACAAACGGGCACTTATTGAAGCGTGAATGGGGATCGCTCCAGGGTCAAGCGCAGTATCTCCAAGCAGCGATGCGTTGAGCCAATCGCCCGCATTTCTACTTCTCGTCGAAGAGCTCTGTTCGCGCACTCTCGGCGATGGCGCGGACCGCGGGGTTCTTGACGCGGCGCTCGACGCTGATGGCGTAGACTCGCTCGTGGACTGCAGGAATCTCGCCGACGATACGAACATGGTATTGGTGGCAGACTTCGTCGGCGACTACCGTCGGCATGACGAAGAGCCCATCGCCCGCCTGGCCGAACACTTTCATCAGGGCGCTGTCTTCGAACTCACCCACTACGCGCGGGTGGATATCCATCATCTCGAACCAGTGATCGAGGGCATGGCGTGACGCCGCGGTTTCGCCGGGAAGAAGAAGAGGGGCGCCTGTGAGCGATGCAGGGAAGCCTTTGCGATAGCGACGCGCGAGCGCGGCTGTTCCGAACACGGCCACCGGACTCTCGCCGAGCAAGTGACTGAACGCACGGACCTTTGCCTGATCACCGATGGGAGAGTCGGCAAAGACGACGTCGAGTTCGAAGACGGAGAGCTTGGCGAGCAGGTCGCTGTACTTGCCCTCGTGGCAGGAAAGGCGGACGGGGCGGTCGAGGTCCATGACGGGGCGCAGCAGGCGATAGACCAGGAGTTTGTGCAACACCATGACGGCCCCGACGTTGAGCCGCAGAACCGAGGCGGAACCCGCTTCGCTGCGCAGCGTTTCGAGAAGGTCCTTGCTGATGCGGAACATCTCGTCGGCGTGGCGAAAGACCATGCGGCCGACTTCGGAGAGCGCGAGGCGCCGACCCGTGCGCTCGAAGAGTTCCTCGCCGAGCGCGTCCTCGAGGGATTTGAGCTGGGCGGAGATGGTGGGCTGGGCGAGGCGCAGTTCCCGCGCGGCAGCAGTGACACTGCCTTCACGGGCCACGACCCAGAAGTAATACAGGTGATTGTGGTTGATCCATTCCATATAGACAAAACCTATCAATCTGAGTTATTATTTCTATTTGGCAAAACAGGCCTGGGGAGGGTACACGTCAATCACCTTTTCGACGGAGGCATTGCCGTGGAACTTCAGGCTTTCAAACAACAGCTCAGAGAACTTGCCCAGTTGGAAGAAACCGAGGACCTGATGGTCAGTTCCTACCACTCACTCGAACGGCCGGTTTCGGAGACGCTTCGCGCCTTTCAGGCGCGGCGGAGGACGGTGATCAAGGGCGTGGACGAGGGCCGACGGGAGGTCGTGGAGCAGGCACTCGACGCGGTCGAGGAGTACCTGCAGGAGCGCCTGAATCCCGCGTCGCGCAGCGTGGCGGTGTTTTCCCGCCAGGGGAAGGTCCCGTTCTTCCTCGCTCTCGAATTCCAGGCTCCGCTTACCGATGCGGTTGTGGTGGACGATGTGCCGAACATCTATGGACTGGTGGAATTGAAGGACGTGTATCACCGCTACCTGGTGATGGTGTGCCAGGAGGATCAGGTGAGCGTGGCTGAAGTGAATCTGGGAGCAGTGACCTGGCAGATGTGGAGCGAGCGCCCGGAATTGCGCTCTCGCGTGGGGCGCGAATGGACGCGGCGCCATTATCAGCGTCACCTGAAAGGAAGAACCGACAAGTTCCTGAAGGAGTGCATCGGTGTACTGGAGCAACGGATGTACGAGGGAGGCTACAAGCACCTGGTTCTGTCGGGAACGCCGAAGGTGTTGGGGATGGTGCGCCAGGCATTGCCAAAACATCTGGAGGAGATCCTGATCGAACAGGTTGGGTGCCAGAGTGGTTCGCACGAAACAGACAATGTCGTGGAGTCGACGTTGGAGATCTTCATCGAGCAGGAGCGGGTGGAATCGCGTGCGACGGTCGACCGCGTGCTGAACGAGTTGCGTCGGAGCGGTCTGGCGGCGGTGGGCAGCGATGCTGCACGCCGGGCGTTCCAATTGGGTCAGGTGGACATGCTGGTGATCGATCGACGGATTCCCGGCTCCGAACGCGAGGAGCTTGCACGGCTCGCGACGGCCGCGGGGGCGGAGATTGAAACGATTGAGCGCGACGAGCGTCTCTGGCGTTTGGGCGGCGTTGCCGTTCTCCTTCGCTTTCATCTTCCGAATGCGGCGCTTGTCCGCGCCTGACAGGGGGAGGGGAGTGAGGATTTTGAGCGTTCTTAAGGGGAACCCGCGCCCATGGCGAATCTGACACCACAGGACCTGACGTACCTCTTTCTGGCGATTGCCGTGTTGCTGGGCGTGGCTCGTTTGTTGGGAGAGTTGGCTCGGATGTTGGGTCAGCCTTCCGTGCTGGGAGAGATCGCGGCGGGGATCCTGCTTGGGCCCACGATTCTTGGGCGCCTTGCCCCGGACCTTCAGCAGACTCTGTTTCCAGCCGAAGGAAACGTCGCCATAGTGCTCGAGGCGCTCGTGGCGCTGTCGGTCGTGCTTTTCTTATTGGTGGCGGGGCTGGAGGTGGACCTGTCGGTGGCGTTCCGACAAGGTGCGACGACATTTAAGGTGGCGGCGACAGGAATGGCTTTGCCGGCCGTGTTGGGATTTCTCACGGCGTGGTTCGCCCCCGGTTTGCTGATGGAAGTTCCGGAAGGCAAGCAGTTCGTGTTTGCATTGTTCTTTGCGACGGCGCTTTCGATTTCGGCGTTGCCTGTGGTTGTGAAGATCCTGCGTGACGTGGGACTGATTCAGACGGACATCGGCGTTGTGGTCGTGGCATCGGCGATTGTGAACGACCTGCTGGGGTGGATTGTCTTCGCAATCATCCTGGGGATGTTGGGGGCGAGCAAAGCGGCGTTGCCCTTGCCGATGGTGATTCTGCTGACGTTGGTTTTCGTTGCCGTCATGCTGACGATTGGGCGTTGGCTGGTACACAGGATCCTGGTGTATCTGCAAGCACATCTGAGTTGGCCGGCGGGCGTGCTGAGTCTGTCGCTGAGCGTCGCGCTCTTCTGTGCAGCCTTCACGGAGTGGCTGGGCATTCACGCGATCTTCGGGGCATTCCTCTTCGGCGTGGCGCTGGGGGATTCGGGGCATTTAAAGCAGCAGACGCGGGCGACGCTGGATCAGTTCATTAGCTACACGTTTGCACCGATCTTCTTCGCGTCGATTGGGTTGAGCGTGGATTTCATTTCGAACTTCGCGCTGGTGCCTGTGGCGATTGTGTTTGCACTGGCGTGCGTGGGGAAGATCGCGGGCTGTTTCCTGGGTGGATTGTGGAGCGGCTTGTCACGGCGCGAGTCGTTGGCGATCGGAGCGGCTAAGAACGCCCGCGGGGCGATGGAGATTATCCTTGGCCTGTTGGCCCTGCGCTATGGTTTGATCAACGAGGAGTTCTTTGTGGCGCTCGTGATCATGGCGTTGCTGACGTCGATGGTAAGCGGGACGATGGTGCAGGCGGTTATCAAGAGCACCAGGCGGGTCTCAATCCGGGACCTGGTGGGTAAGGCGGGGATCGAAATGGAGCTGGCGGGAGGAACCCGTGACGAGGTCATCAACGAACTTGTCCATCTCGCTGTCCGGAAGGATCCGACGCTCGATGCCGCCGCGGTTCAGGAAGCGGTCGCCGCCCGCGAACGGATCATGCCGACGGGTCTACAGTACGGGATCGCGATTCCCCATGCCCGCATTCCGGGATTGCGAAAACCGGTTCTTGTGCTCGGCCGCCATCGCCGAGGAGTCGACTTCGATGCCTTTGACGGTGCACCGGCACGACTTGTGTTCTTGCTGTTGACCAAGGACGGAAAGAGCGAAGACCAGCTGGCCGTTCTTCGCGCGATCAGCCAGGTGCTTTCCGATGCTGTGACGGTCGAGAGGCTGCTTGGGACCGGATCGGCCACCGAACTCCTTGCGGCGCTGAAGGTGGCGGAAGAACAGTTGGAGCACGCGCATTAATCGACTCCGGTGCAGCTCAGGCCCAGTTCTGGCATCCAGCGATCAGGCCGGGGGAGGGGACAGCCCCTTCACTCTTGAACTGCGCAGCAGCCACCGGCGTCTCTTTGGAGACGGAATCGATTATTCTCACCGAAACGGGGAACTGCAAGCGACATGCTCGTCCTGCCGCTTCTACTGACATTTCTCGGGGCGATCGCCATTCTGGTCTCCCGCCGCAACACCGGCGGGTTTTGCCAGGCCGTGGCCCTCGCGTTCAACCTGGCTGCTTTGGCGGTTCTTGGGTATCTGAGCCTGCAATGGAAGCAGGGAGCGGAGCCGACGTTCTTCGTGTCCTGGATGCCAGCAGTTGGCTTGGACTTTTCCCTCTGGCTGGACGGCCCAGCGCTTTTCTGGTCTTGGCTGGTTCTGGGTATCGGAGCGCTCGTACTCCTCTACTCCCGATTCTACATGGACCCGAACGATTCACCGTATCGATTCTACGCGTCGCTGATGATTTTCATGGGCGCAATGCTCGGTGTGGTCATCTCGCGGAATCTGCCTCTGATGTTCATCTTCTGGGAGATGACTTCGTTGTCGTCGTTCCTGCTGATCGGTCATTGGCACAAGAAACCCGAAGCGATCAAGGGGGCGAAGAGGGCATTCGTGCTGACTGGTCTGGGAGGGCTCAGCCTGATGGCTGGGATCGCCGTTCTTGGTGTGATCGCCAAGGACGCTCCTGTTCCTTTCGCCCTCGAGTGGGATCAAGTCTGGAGCAACACCGAGTTCATCACGCAGCATCGCCTTGCTCCGTTGGCGCTGATCCTGATGCTGCTGGGAGCTCTGACGAAGAGCGCTCAGTTCCCGTTTCACTTCTGGCTGCCCGGAGCCATGGAAGCGCCAACGCCGGTCTCGGCCTATCTTCATGCCGCGACCATGGTGAAGGCTGGCATCTATCTGATGGGGCGTCTCTATCCGACGTTCAACGGTTCGCTGTTGTGGCTTCTGGTACTTGGAGGTGTCGGCGTTATTACGATGCTCCTCGGAGGGATCCTGGCCGTCGTCAGTCATGACATCAAGAAGCTCCTGGCGTGGTCGACGGTCAGCCAGCTCGGTCTCTTGACGGCTTACTACGGATTTGGTTACGGCAAGGTTGGAGGGGAAGAGCTCCTTACGCTCGATCTTCTGCTGATTGCAAGCCACGCCCTCTTTAAGGGCGGACTGTTTATGCTGTGCGGCGTTGTGGATCATGCGGCTCACACGCGTGACTGGAGAAAGCTCGGCGGGCTTTTCAAGAAGATGCCAGTCACGGGCACGCTCACCCTGCTGGGTGCGCTCAGTATGGCGGGGATGCCGTTTACGCTGGGGTTTGTTGCCAAGAAGCTGTTCCTGGATGCGGGCATGAAAGTCTCTGCACCGCATGCCCTCATCGAGGACGTTCTCCTTTGGATCGCCATCATCGCCAGTGTCTTCACCGTGGCTTACTGCATGCGCCTGTTCATCAATCCGTTCCTGGGCAGGCCACGCGATGCGAATATTCACTCGCACGTTCACGAGGGCGGCATCGGAGTCTTGCTATCCCCTCTGGTCCTCGTGGGACTGTGTTTCCTTGGGGGGATCTATGTACCACTGATTGAGAAACCGATTTCGCTTCTCGTCAACCGCGCCGCTTTCGAGGATAGTACGAAGTACACGGTTGGGTTCTTTGCGAAGGCCGATTTCCTCTTCTGGGTAAGTCTTGCGATGTTCTTCATCGGCGGACCGCTGGTCTATCTATTGGCCGGCCGGATGGAACGGTTGCTTTCGCGTGGTCCTTCTCCCGGGCTGATCCTGAGGGGATTCGATGGGCTGTTCAATGTTGCCATTCCCAACCTGGCGGCTAAATCGACAAAGCTCGTTCAGTCGCCCTCGTTGTCGCGGAATGCGGCACTGACACTACTGGTCGGATTGGGATTTGTTGCCATACCGCTCTTTGGCGGTTTCCTCACCGGCGGCGCCATTAGCTGGGGAGCGTGGACGGGAAGTCATGCCGCGGCGGTCGTATTATCAGTGTTGATGATTGCAGGCGCAGCAGGTGTGCTGGTCGTTCGCGAACCCCTCTTCCGTATTTTGTCGCTCAGCATCGTGGGTTTGCTGATGACGGGATTCTTCCTCATCTATCGCGCGCCGGACCTGGCGATTACGCAGATTCTGGTCGAGCTGATTCTGCTTTTTATGTTCCTGCTATTGCTGAGGAGAATCCGTGGACTCAAGGGCGCGATGCCGCACCAGCGCGGAAGGAAGGCGTTTGTTGTTACAACTTCGATCGTATCCGGAGCCGTGATGGCGGCTCTCACGTTCGCGGCTTCACACAGCCCCGAGCGAGCGAAGCCGGTTCTGCCCGACAGTCCGACGCACGCCGAGTTTTACCTTGAGAATTCCAAGTATCCTGCGGAAGCGGGAGCGCACTCCGGCGGCGGCAACAATGTAGTCAACGTGATCCTGGTCGACTTCCGCGCGATGGATACGCTCGGCGAAGTCATAGTTCTTGCCGTTGCCGCATTCGGAGTTCTGGCCCTGTTCGGAACGCGGGGTCGACGCAAGGATGAGTTGGACGCCTCTGCGACCTATCCCGACCTGAATGAGCCCGCCGATCGTCTCAGGGGTGGTGGCCCACAGGCGCTGGCGGTGATGGCCAGATCGCTGGCAGTTCTGGCGCTGCTCTTCTCCGGGGTACTCTTCCTTGCTGGTCACAATGCTCCCGGTGGCGGGTTCATCGCTGGTTTGCTGGCAGCGATCGCGGTGATCCCGTTGATGATGTCGCTCCCAAGCAATGATCTGGATCGATACTGGGTCTTTAGAGACGCAACAAAGCTGATTCCCATCGGAATGCTCATCGCGTTTGCGACGGGAGTGGCGCCTTGGATCTTTGGCAAAGCCTTCCTGCGCAGCGCTCACACCTACATTGGCGTGCCACTGCTCGGTAAGTTCGAAGTCGCGAGCGCCATGGCGTTCGATTTGGGGGTTTTCCTCGTCGTTGTCGGCGTCACCCTCACGATCCTCAATACTTTCAGAAGGGCTTGAGAGAGGTTTGCATTCAAGATGATGGAACTCATTGCCGCTCTGACGGTTGGCATTCTGACGGCACTTGCTGTGGCCCTTTTCCTCAGGAAGAGCCTCTTCGATGTGGTGCTGGGCGCAGCGCTTCTCAGCCAGGCGGTGAACCTTCTGATCATTTCGATGAGTGGCTGGAAGCCGGGACTGAAACCGGCCGTCCTGAATTCGGAAAAGGTCGTCACGGATGCGGGACCCATATCCGCCGTCGACCCCTCCCTTTACGTAGATCCATTGCCCCAGGCACTGATCCTGACGGCGATTGTTATCGGGTTTGCGCTGCTCAGCTATCTCATGGGGTTGCTAGCCCGATCTGTGGAAGATGAACCCGATCTTGCTCTTGGCGAGCATGGCGAGGAGGCGGCCCGCTGAGATGATTGCTTTACTTCTCCCCATTCTCTTGCCGTTGACCGCTGGCGCCCTGGCGATGCTGGCGAGGAAATCTGCGAGCCTTCAGAGAGTGCTCGCCGGTCTCGCCATTCATGCGACGCTGCTTGTTGGAATCATGCTCGCGGTTGGGACTCGCGACGGGATCGTTCGCACCGTCGGTCTCGGAGGCTGGGAGGGGACTTTCGGGATCACACTGGCTTCCGATGCACTCGCCGGAATGATGCTCGTTCTGGCCGGTGTCACATTGGCCGTCACCTTCTGGTTCCTGGTTCTCGGGACTGAACCTCGAGACGAAGGCCGGGTCTTTTATCCTGCGCTTCTCATTCTGGCGGCTGGAGTGAACTGGTCGTTCCTGACGGCGGATCTCTTTAACCTGTTCGTGAGTTTCGAACTCATTCTCCTCTCCAGCTATGTGTTGCTGACCACGGGAAACGAAGGAACTCAGTTGCGCGAGAGCTTCAAATTCGTCGCTCTCAATCTCCTTGCGGGAACGCTCTTTCTGGCTGGAGCCGGATTGGTCCACGGGGCTTACGGGACGCTCAACTTTGCGGATCTCGCGACGAAGATTCGAGCAGCGGAGAACTCTCACCTGGCAATTGCACTGGGGTCGTTGTTTCTCGTCGTTTTTGGAATCAAGGCCGCGCTCTTTCCCGTCTTCTTCTGGCTGCCAGACTCTTATCCGAAAGCACCCACGGGAATTCTGCCATATTTTGCAGGGATTCTGACGAAGGTCGGCGTCTACTGCCTTTTCCGTTTCTTCAGTTTGCTCTACACGGATTCCATGGAAGGATGGTTCCAGAACGCTCTGCTTTTTATCGCGGGCGGAACGATGTTGATCGGCGTCTTCGGCGCACTGAGCCAATGGAGCTTCCGCCGCATTTTGAGCTTCCACATTATCAGCCAGATTGGATACATGATCTTCGGCCTGGCGCTGTTCACGTCCGGGGGATTCGCCGGCGGCCTCTTCTATATGGCACATCATATCGTGGTGAAGGCTTCACTCTTCCTGATTGCCGGTTGCGTGATCGTTCGGTTTGGAACGGACAGTCTGAAAGAGATTCGAGGACTGATCAGCAAGACGCCGGGCCTTGCGATCTTGTTCATCCTCGCAGCGTTCTCCCTGGCCGGCATTCCACCGCTATCCGGTTTTTACGGCAAGTACCTGCTGGTCGTGGAGGGCTTTAGCGAGAAGCACTACACGCTGACAATCGTCTCGATTCTGACGAGTGTGTTCACGCTGGCGAGTATGTTGAAGATCTGGACGAACTCCTTTTGGGGCGAAGAATCCGAGCCTGTGAAGACGGCGAATGCGACGCGCGCTCCGATCTGGGCCACGGTCGGGCTGGTGGGCGTCTCTGTCGGGATCGCGGTCTTCAGCGGGCCGATGATGGAGTTTGCCGAGTTCACAAGTGCGCAACTCCTCGATCCTTCTGCCTATGTTGCGGCATTGAGCGGTCCGGATGCCGTTCCTCTTCTCGAAGTCAGTCTGCACAGCCAGGAGGTCGCCCCATGAGTGCTTCCACAATGCGGGTATTGGCCCGCGCAATCGTTGCCGCGACGATCGCGGGCACTGCATTTGAATTCTCCATCGGGAGCGTTCTAGCGGCCTTCGTCGTTGTCACGCTTCTGACCAGCAAGCGGTTCTATCGTTGGATCGGCCCGAGGAACATTCGCGCGAAGATTCACTTCAGTTGGGATTTCATTGTGGACCTTGCGGTGAGTAACTTCGTCATGGCGTGGGATGTTCTGACGCCGGGAGACAAACACCAGGTCCGGATGATCCATGTGCCGATCGATGATCTGACAGCGGAGGAGATCGCCCTGCTCAATCATCGGATTACTCTGACGCCGGGGACCTTGGCCTGCGGCGTGAGCGAAGACGGGACGACCATGCTCGTGCACTTGATGTATCCGGGCGACAACGACTCGTCTCGGTTGCGGAAACCCATCGATATCCTGAAAGGAAACGTCTGAGGCATGTCCACTCTTGTGATGGGAATCTTGCTGGCAATCCTTGGGGTTTGCCTCGTTCTGCTAGTCGTTCGACTTCTCATGGGCCCAACGAATTGGGACCGCGTGACCAGCATCGAATCTCTCACGCTGGTTCTGTTGTGCGCAGCAGCAGTCTGGAGCGCCTTTACAGGGACGGAGTGGTTCTTTGACGCGATTGTCGTGCTCTCGCTTGTGGGTTTTCTTTCGACCGTTGCCCTCGCGCGCTACCTCGAGGACGGGAGACTGAGTGATGAGTGACCTTGTCGGCATTGGGATGATGGCCTTTGGGACGATCTTCGTTTTTGTCGGAAGTGTCGGTGTCGTTCGGTTCCAGGACGTCTATCTGCGGCTGCAGGCCGCGTCGAAGGCGCTGACGTTCGGCTTCTGCTTCCTCGTGTTGGGGGCGGCACTGAACTTGGACAGTACGACTGCGGTGATGAAGGCCCTCGTGGCCGTCAGCTTCCAATTCATGACGGCTCCGCTCGCGGCGCAAATGATCGCCCGCTCCGCGCTGCGCCGCGGCCATCACCCCCGGCTCCGGAGCAGCCTGGAGTCCGAACCAGCCCCAGGACCAGATCTCTGACGGCAGGGGGCAGAGGAGACTCTTTTCTTGTGCCGGACATCGGCCGGGGTGTCTTCTATGCATGTCGGTATTTCGAGGATAGCCGGCCATGGCACGGCTCGCTCGCATCCTCTGGCACGGGGGCGGCGCTTGCCTTCGGCGCCATTAGCGCGGGCGGTTATCGAAAGAGGAAGAATCTCCCGGCCAGATGGAACTGACGTTCGATGAGTAGAGTTTCTTGTCGCCGAAGGTCCGGAGAAAGAAAAGGGATGGAATGGTGGAATGGAGCAATGCTCTTTGGCATCTGGCTGTTCCGGGACTCGGGTTCTGGAACAGGTCAAAGAGTCTTGCCTTGCTGGTTGCTGGTCTGTGGTTGGTTGCCCACGCTACAGCCTATGTGGGCGGCATTCTCAGTGATGCAACCGCGGGACCATGCTTCATGTTGGTTCTTGTGCTCCTGTTGACCAAACCCCTTGCCATGTTGTTCGAAGTGAGAATACACGCTCGGCGAAAGGCTACTCCGCAGGATTCACTGCAGAAAACCGCGCGTTGTCTTGTAGTGAACTATTTCTTGCCATTTGGTGGGTTTATTCAGTACTTCCCGAGGAAACTCCTCGCCGCCTCCGGTTGGTTTGCGATTGTCGTGGTGACGGTAGGCACTGTTGAGCTAGCGACTGGATATTCGACATATGCAATAGTGCTGGCACTCCGCTGGATCAGCGTTCTACTCGCCCTGGCGATCTCAGCTGCCGGCTCCCGGCGCAATACTGTTGTTCCAGGGATTGCAGCGCTCCTAACAGGTAGCCTCTTTGCATTCTTCTACATATCGCCATTCTCGCCCATTGAGCTTGGAGTTGCTGTCGGTAGGAGCATGAACCCGTCAATCGAAATTGGAGACATCCTGATTGTTAAGAAGGTGCCTGCCGAGGAGCTCGAAGTCGGCCGCATCGCTGCCTTTCACAATGGGACGAACAATCACTACCCCATGGGATCTTGGGCAAAGAGGGTACGTGCAATGCCCGGTGACGAGCTCCTTTCGGATGGGATGTATCTGAAGGCTCCTCCCGGAACATTGATCGTGCTTGGGGACAATTCCGAAGCAAGCTGGGATAGCCGCTATTTCGGGCCGGTACCATTCCAGTTTGTCACTGGCTACGTGGTGGGAGTCATTCCGTCCCAATTGTGCTGGTTCACCCGGAATCGGACAATCGGGTCCCGCGGGTCAGTGGGTAATGGCACCTGAACGGGGGACAAGACGAGGACAAGATACTCCATTCTTGTGTCGGACATTGGCCGGGGTGTCTTCTATGCATGTCGGCACTTCGAGGATGGCCAACCATGGCACGGCCTGCTCGCATCGTTTCGCCCGAGGGCGGCACTTGCCTTCGGCGCCATTAACGCGGGCGGTTATCGAAAGAGGAGGAGTCTGCCGGCCAGATGGAGATGATGTTCGATGAATAGAGTATCCTGTTCCCGAATATCTTACCGCTGAAAAGCCAATTTCTCAGGAAGACAAATGGAAGCAATCAAGAAGGTAGCGATCGCTGTTTCAATTCTGTATCTTGCGATTCTTTACTTGGATCTCTTCAGAATGAACAAGCTTACGGTCGCAAATATCTCATGGATGCGGGATGTTCCTGATGATACGCTCATATATCGTTGGTTGGGACTAATGCCGGTTTGTTTAGGCATGCTCATGTCGTCTTTACTCTTAGCAAGCTGGGGGAAGAACCACACTGATATGCAAAGCGAGGTGAACGGCGGCACCGTCTCTTGGATGATGCATAGAATGCGGTTGATGAGGAGTATCCCCTTCTTTGCATCCACAGTACTAATATCATGGGTCTTGCTTTACTTCTATGTAACGCAGTTGGGTTACGATGTCATCGAACTGGTTTGTGTCGTAGTTATTACCCTTTTGTCCTTTGCTTGTCTGTTCGTCGGAGTACTAACCGTATCTCCATGGTTCTGGAGAATCCTGGCGACTTGCATGTGTCTTGTTTTGGTTCCGTCAACCTTCATTGCTATTGAGCATCCAATGAGTTCGCCGTTCCTCGAAACTGTGACGTTGTGGTGCATGGCGGGCGTATTCGGATGTTATGGCGCCATTCGGAATTTCCATCACAAAAGGAAGGGACTTGGACGTTACGTTCATAATGGATCATTACTTAGAGTGGCCCGTGAACCAATGCATTCATCTTGTTCGCCAAGAATCCAGAGAACTGTTGAGCGAATTGAGGCGGCGGTGAGCGGTTTCGATGCTGGAGAAGCCTCCCTAGACGAACTGGTGTGTGGGCTTGAATCAATCCTGAACGATCTCGAACCATCGGAACTCAAGAACGAACTCAATATGCGCTGGTGGGAACTCGAGGAGGTCAATGCATCGTTCCTATCAGGGCCCGACAGGGATGAGTTGGCCCCAGAGGAATCTGAGTTGCTGAATCGGAGCTTGTCGGCACTTCGGGATCTTTGCTATAGAATGAGACAGGTCGATTCCCGGCCAAGACGGGGACAGGCTACTCTCGTCTTGCCTCGGACATCGGCCGGGGTGTCTTCTATGCATGTAGGTATTTCGAGGATGGCCAACCATGGCACGGCTCGCTCGCATCCTCTGGCACGGGAGCGGCACTTGCCTTCGCCTTCACAAACGCCGGTGGAAATCGAAAGAGGAGGAGTCTCCCGGCGGGATGGAGATGACGCTCGATGAATGGAGTTTCTTGTCCCCGAATTTCCGAATTTCGCAGAGCGTGACCCGCGGTGGCGACACAATGATCCAGACAAACAATAAGATCCTCCGCATCCTGATCGTGACGACCATAAGCATCACGATTCTTCTTGGCGTGATCTGGCATTGGAACAATTCCCAGGTCACAGAAGAAGAGTCTCAAGTATTGGGCGATCTGTCCGACCTGATGAGGGAGAGAAGGGTCTCCGGATACAAGGAGTTCGGATATCTATTGCAAGAGTTTCAGTTGACCGGTCAATTGCCGAATAGAATTCCCGAGGAGCTTCTCACAGAGACTGTCTCCTACTCTGCTCTCACATCTGATACGTGTGTGCTTTGGTCCACATCGCTGTCGAACCGCCTGAAAGAGAAGCTGATTCGAGTACTGCGAACTCCCCCCGACGCAGCTGTTTCGGCAAAACGAGCGGGGGGAGTGATTGTCGCTCGCGTTGTCCCCTCGATTTCAGAACCGGGGTTCCTTCGAATTGTTGACATCTCAGCGCCGGAGGACCTGCTGTACTACAATGACGGACGCTACTTCTATGTCCCCCAGGAACAGGAGACCGTCGATCGCCACAGTGATTAGCGGAGCATCCTGATACTATCTGGAGCCCTCCTCGCAGCCCCGAGCCTTCCCCCGGGCGCCGGATTTACCTCGCAGTCCAGCGTCGGTTGGCATGTATGCTGTACACAGGCCGCGAATGGGACGCGGCAGCATGGCTTCAGAACGATCGTTTCCGTTGGTACGCCCCCAAAGGAAGTTACAGCCATCCATGCTGTGTTTTGCGAGCTTCGAGATATGAACCTCTTTCAAGTTGTTTATTGGGCGGTAAACATTGGAGTTGGACTCGCTATAGGCATAGGCGTAGGCAGCTTCTTGGGGTGGCGAATGGGTTGGATTGCGGGACTTGGCGCAATAATCGCAGCGGTCGCCGCCTGGTTGGCCCTTTCGAAAGCCATAGACTTCTATTACAAATTTCGTCCCCTTCGCCCCAGATGCAAGAATGGGTGTTGTCTACAGTCCGACTACGAGCTCGTTGACTGGGATGAACAGAACAGCACTTGGAAGTGCAAGTGTGGCGATACTTACGTCCAACGGAAGGACACGTTTTACTGCAAGAAAGATGGAGACACACTGTCCCCATTCAGAAAGAGGACTTGGTTCCATGGATGGCAACCGATGAATGCGGATGGAGACGCGGGACAGTCATAGCATACGATCATTCGGCGTGTCTCCCGCCCTGTACTCGCCCCAAGTGGAGTCCATCGTGATGACCGGCAACAAAGGATCGTGACGGTGCCTTGCACGCCTCGATCTTGGCCCAAGCAGAACACCCTGGCACGTCGAATGGCGCGACCAGCAATTGCGCTGTCGCTTTGGCAGAGGCGGCTCTCTCTAGTCACTCGCCACTAGCCACTCGTCACTTTCCCTACTGCGTAATCGGGTGGGAGCTCTCCAGTTGGTGGAAGTCGTCTTTCCGTGGGATGTGCATGTCGATGAAGGCTTGTTGTTCCTGCGTGGCCTGGATCATCTGGTCGATCATCTGGCGTTGGCGGTTCAGTTGTTCGACGTCTTTGTCCATGCTGGTGCTGACGGCTTCGCCGAAGTCGAGAAGGCGATCGCGGACGATTGTCAGGCTGCTCTTGAGGCTGAGGAAGTTCTGCTGGATGAGTTCGGTGAGGCGTTCGTCCTGGCGCTGCAGGTCGGCTTCGACGGCGCTGATCTGGACGGTCAGGTCGCTGTTTGACTGGCTGAGTTGCTGTTTCACGAGGGGCAGATCTCTCTCGATGACAGCCATGCGCTCGTCCATGTTCGAGAGACTGTCTTTGCGGGAGCGGTATTCGGCGAGTTCGGCAGCTGCAGCGCCGTAGTCGGTTTCCAGTTCCGCGATCCGTGCCTTGAGGGACGCGACTTCGCCCTTCGATGCGCAGCCGGTGAGCACTCCGACGAAGAGCAGCCCGATCAGAATCAAAGAGACTTTCCGCATGTTCGTTCTCCTTCTCTAGCGATTGGTAATTTCGAGTAATCCGGAATCCATGACATGAGATGGGCGCACGCACTGGCGCATGAAGATCGTTCCGCGGCGTGTGGGCGCGTCGGCATCTTCGAGGAGGATAAAGACCTTGTCGAGGTTGTATTCGACGACGGTGGTGTAGCGTGAGTCGGAGGTCGAGAGTTCGCCGAAGACGTTCGGGAAGAGGATCGCGCGAATCTCGTCCTGGTTTGCGGAGACGTAGAGGCCGTCTTCCTGGGCGTGGCGTCCGTTGAAGTCGATCTGATAAGCCATCCGGGCATCGCGATTCAGTCCAGTGAGTGAGCCGGACAGGATGAAGTAGCGCAGGTTGACGCGCTTGTCGGCGAGGAGGGCGCTCTTCTTGTTCAGACTGACTTCCAGGTCGCCCCGTCCCGGATCGAGGGAGTAGTCCGCCTCGTAGTACGTGTAGAAGATCGCGGTGCCGTCTCGGCGCGCGTTGCTGGCAGTCAGCAGGAAGTCGTAGAAGGCCTCGGGGACATCGATTTGGCGAGCGTCCTGCTCGTAGGCGACGCGTTCGAGTTTGAAGCCGCCGGGGAGTTTCGCGCGCGGGGCTTCGAGCTGAGCCATCGCATCGTTGTACTTCTGGCGAATCCCGGACGTGAGCTTGTCGTACTCGCCGAGCGACCATTCGGTTATCCAGTTTCCTTCGCCATCGAACTGTTTCGCCCGCTCGAGTGGTTGGAGTTCTTCCGGATCCTCGTTCGAGCGTTCCTGGACGCTGCGGCACACGAGGCGGATGTCGGGAATTGTCACTTCAACGTAGAGTGGCAGGACCATCTGATCGGGCGAACTGAGAATGTCGCTCAGCGGAATGTTAAGGTACTCCCGCACGTCGGGGGCGGGAACGATTGTCTGGCCGTTGACGGTGAAGATGTCTCCGACATCGTGGCCGGACAGCGTGCCGGCCAGGTAGCGATTTCTGGTCTCGGAAGCGGTGAGCGTCTCCGTGTCGTCGACGATGCGGAAGAGCGAATCCATGTAGCCGATTTTGATTTCCACTTCGGGGAACACGTACTCGGCGCGGGCGATCTGCTCGGAATCGATCCCATCGATTCCGACGGGAATCTTCACGGCCAGATCGGTCATAATTGCGTCGCCGAGAATCACGCGCGTTTCCCATGAACCCATCAGGCGTTTCTCGACGAGAGCCCTGGCGGCTTCGCGCCTCATGCGTTCCCATTGACGGACGGGCACGTTGCTTGGGCGGGCCGGGAATGCGAGGCCGGGTTCGGGCTCGGGAGTTGGTACCGGCGTCTCGGTCGGCTCGGGGGTCTCCGTCGGTTCCGGAACGGGCGTCGGGCGATCTGTCGGAGTGGGTTCCGGCGTCAGCGTCGGCATGGGCGTGGGCGACGGCTGGGGCGTTGGCTCCGGTGTGGGTTCGGGGGTGGGCTCGGGCGTTGGTGCTTCCGTGGGTGCGGGCGTCGGGGCAGGGGTCGCTTCCGGAGTCGGCGCGGGAGTCTGTTCCGGCGTGGGAGAGGGCTCGGGGGTCTTGAGCTTCTTCGGGATGGTGTCTTCGGAGAAGACGGACCGGCGCGGCGTGTAGCTGGGCGTCGGTGTCGGTGACACGGTGGGTTCGGGAGTGGGCTCGGGGGTCGCTGATGGCTCTGGCGTGGCCGTGGGCGTTGGCGTCGGAGGCGGATCCGCGACGATGGGTGGATTGGAGCCATCGGTCGTGAGCGAATCGACGAAGTCCATGACTTCGGTCCAGGCCGGTCCGCCGAGTTCGATCGCCGCTTTGCGGGTCGTCGGAATGGCAGCAATTACCGCGGCGGCAATCACGACGCTGGCGAGCGCCGCGAGGAGGTATTTCCAGATGACGCGGCGGCGCTTCAGTTTCTGGCGGCGGGTATCGGCGCGTCGGACGGCGGACTGGAGCCCCGATGCCGCGGTCAGCGTCGAATCTTCTGCTTCGAGATCAAAGAAATCGGCAAAGGGTTCGTCGCGCAGGCCTTCGAGGGCGTCCTCAATGTCGTTCACGATCCCGCTGGCGGCGCGGGGGCGATCTTCGGGCTCTTTCTCGAGCGTGCGACGGATGGCTTTGTCGAGCGCGTTCGGCCAGTGGGAATTCTGCTTTGCGATCGGGATGGGATCGCAGTTCTGGTGGTGATAAACAAAGCACTGCGGCGTTTCGCAGGGGTACGGGAGCTGGCCACAGAAGATCTGGTAGAGGGCGACGCCGAAGCTGTAGATGTCCGTCGCGGGGGTCAGGACTTCGCCGCGGATCTGCTCCGGCGAGGCGTAGGCTGGGCTGTAGGTGCGCGACCCGGGGTCGAGGCGCGTGCTGTCGCCGGTGCGATAGATGCCGGCGACAACGACTTTCGCGAGGCCGAAATCCATCAGCTTGGCGACGTGCTTGTCGTGAGTGACGAGAATATTCTGGGGCTTGATGTCGCGGTGGACGGCGCCCTTGCTGTGGGCGAGGTCGAGCGCCGCGGCCACGCCGTGCAGCAGGTCGAGGACCTGGCCGACGGAGAGAAGGCGTTTGTGCGTGATCAGGAAGGAATCGAGCGGCTCGCCCTCCACGTATTCCATGACGATGTAGGAGAGGGCCGCGCGAGATTCACTCAGCACGACATCGTAGACGTTCACGATGTTGTCGTGGCGCAGGTTGCTCATGGCGACCGCTTCGCGGTGGAAGCGATTGCGGAAAAGGACGTCGTGAGCGAGGTCCTCGCGGGGGACTTTGAGGGCGACGGTGCGGAAGAGGCGGGTGTCGTAGGCCATGTAGACATAGCCCATGCCGCCGGCACCGATCATCTTGCGGACCTGGTAGCGATCTTCGAGCGTCGTACCGAGCATGCGCTCTGGCGTGCCGGGGTATCCCCCGTCGCCAAGCGGATCCATCGGTTTGGTGACGTCGGAATCGTACGGCATCGTCAGTCCCCCTGAGCATTGCCCCGCCGGTCGGCCATACTGAATCCTCGCCGGTCGCTCGCAGTATCGTGGCGACATCGATCGACAGGCTCAGCACTGGCACGGTGGCTTCCCCAGTTGGGAGGCTAAGCTCCGCAATGGCAAGGGTTTTTCCTCGGTGGGTGGGCGGATGGGGCGCGCTTTCAGCGCTTGGTGGAGGGGGTGTCGGGGGTCCCAGGGCTCGCGCCCTGGGCTGGTATCGGACGGGGCGTTGCCCCTTTGGGGGGGCGTGGGTTTGTTGCCGACGGAGTGTCGATTACGAGGACGATGACGAGCACGAGCACGAAGGGCAGGGCCTGAGTTCTTGAGGTGACTTGGGCATCCCTGCCCAAGCGCCCGGGGTGGGGAGGCGTACTCGTACTCAGCGAAGCGGCACTCGGACTCGTTCTCGGCTGTCTTGTGGAGGATTGGGTACGCGGATTTCGTCGGGCGATGGCGGGTGTCTTGCCTGCCGGAAGCCGGCGCTCCCGGGGCATGGGGCATCAATTACGAGCACGAGCACGGGCAAGGTCACGATGGCAGGGCGTGCATTCTTGAGGTGACTTGGGCATCCCTGCCCAAGCGCCCGGGGTGATGTGGCGATCGAGTACGAGTTCGAGTACGTGTACGAGTTCGATGGGAGACGGGCAGGATCGCACGTTGGTTGCTGGACTCTTGGGCAAGGATGCCCAAGCCACTTCGAGGTCTTCTGATGGCATCCTCGGTCCCATCCGCCTTCGCCTTTCAAGCTACGGCGGACAAGGGCGGGAGATGCCATACTCCTTGCGGGCGGGGGCGGGGGTTTGGGATCAAGAGGGCACTTTGCCGCGGGCAGGGATGACTCTTGTCTACTTCAATCGCTAAATCCGGTTCTCAACGCATGGCCCCCGAAGCAGGGAGCGGGCGTGTGGCGTTGTCCCTGGCGACGAGGATTGCGCGTGGGCTGGCGATGGCGGCGATTCTGACGGTGTTCGGTCAGTTGATGCTGGGCGGGACGGTCGAGATCCGCATCCTGAACATCGTGGGGTTCCTCCTGGGGGTGATCAACCCGGTGTGGAGCCTGTACGCGCTGGCTTGTCTGGGCGGATTGTTCCTGCTGGATCCGGGCAAGGCGCATTGGCTGAGCCATCTGGAGGCGCTGGCGCTGGGGTCGCTGATGGGCGAGCTGCGGTTGCTGGGGCGGCCGGATGAGGAGTTGATGGCGGTGACGCCGGGCCAGGCGGATCAGCTCTCGCGTGCGCCGATGCAGAAGGCGGTGCAGATCAAGTGGGGTCTGTGGCCGGTTCTGCCGTTCTGTCTGGCTGCGTTGCTATTTGCCTCGGCGTTGCCGGGGATGTTGCTGGGTCTGTACAAGTACGTCCGCATGGGGCTGCCGGATTGGCCGCGGTACCTGGGGGCATGGATCGTCTGGGGGCCGGCGACACAGTACGAGTGGGCCTTCAAGGCGTTGTTCAATTGGACGACCGGGATGGGGTTGGCGGCGGTGGCCGCGCGGCGAGCGTCTCCGTTGCGGATCGCGCGGTTCATGAAGTTCGGCGGCATCGGGCTGGTGGCCTGGAGCCTTGTGGCGCTGTTGAACTGGGCGGGCGCGTTGCCGCTGGGCGAGTTGCGTGCGGCGAACCCCGATCCGTTGCAGGCGGGGCGTCTGCAGGGAACGGCCGGGCATCCGGGCTGGTTCGGCCAGTGGCTGGTGCTGTTCTGGCCGGGGATCGTTTTGTGGACGCAGGGCGCGGGGCCGCGCCGGCGAGCGATTATCCTGGGCGCGCTGGTGCCGGTGGCGTTGGCGCTTGTGCTGACGGCGGCGCGGGCGGCGTGGCTGGGCGCGGCGTTCGCCGGGTGCGTGGGTGCGTTGTTCATTTATCGCCAGCGCCCGGAGCTCTCGCGGCTTTTGTTCTACGGCCTGATTGCGATGGCGGTGCTATCGCTGGCGGGTGTCGGGTTGGGCGGCGATGTGCTGGTGCAGCGCCTGAAGCACCTGATGGCGTTGACGGATCGCGCGAATTATTATGCGAGCGGGTTAATTTTCCTGCGCGAGTATCCCCTCGGCGTCGGGTTGGGGATGCATTACATCACGTACGAGAATTGGTTCACGCCGTTCTTCCATAATTTCCAATGGGACCATGTGACGAGCCACAGTCTGCCGCTGCACACGTTGATCGAG
Organism: bacterium; assembly: GCA_020444065.1. Classification (NCBI taxonomy): domain Bacteria; species bacterium. The sequence continues at coordinate 110,611 of JAHLLQ010000003.1, forward strand.
AACGGGCCGGCGGTGTTGTTGCTGCTGCTGGGCGGGCTGGTCGGGCTGCTGTTGGAGCTTCGTCGCGCGTGGCCGCATTTCAGCCCGGGGCTGAAGGCGGTGGTCGTGGCGCTGTGGATGGGGCTCGGCGGGATTCTGATCGATGGTGTGGCGCAGTATGTTTTCTATCTGCGCGTGGTGGAGCTGACGATCTGGACGATGATCGGGTTCAGCCTGGGGATTTGTCGCAGTGAGGCGCGCGAGCCGGCGCTGGCGCAGCGCTCCTGGGGCGGGCCGGTGGCGTTGGTGCTGTGCGGCGCGATCGCCGTGTGGATGGCGACGGAGCGATTGAGTCGTCCGCTGATCGATCAGCCGTTCGATCATTGGGGTTTGATGGAGCCGGGCATGCAGGAGCCGGCGTATCAGCGTTGGATGGGCAAGACGCTGCGCGTGCCGATCGATCCGGATGCCAAGGAGATCGAGTTTTCCCTGTACCGCAAGTTCGCACCGACGTCGGTGACGATCCAGTGGCCGGACGGCGCGACGGAACGGTTTGAATTGGCAGAGGAAGGTTCACGGTCGGTTTCACACACGATGACGCCGGCGGATGACACGGGCGCGCTGGCGCCGAGGCGCTGGCTGCAGATCGATGTGGATTCGACGCACACGCCAAAGATCTGGCTGCCGGATTCCACAGACACGCGGCGGCTGGGTTTGTATATTTACGATTTCCGGATTGAGTGAGTGGGGGAGGTTTCTTCTCAGGCGACGCTGCGACGATGGATTCCTCAGCTCTCTCCTATCTGGTTTCGATCTGCTCGCCCTCTCTTTATGAATCTGTGGGCTCATTTCCATCCGCGCTTCTGACTTTGCCAGTGGGCCAGAGAGTTACCCAGGCGTGAAGAGTGCGTCTCCGAATCTCTATGCTTTGCACATCATCGCCGGCTTCCAAGGCGGCGGCCAGGGATCGCATCTCCACGAGGAACGGAATGTAAGGCTCGACTTCGGCCAGGCGCGTTCGCGAGAATCGTCTGTGGCATCGCCAGAGATAACGGCACACGAAGTATTCGGCGGCGAGGATTGCCAGGAGGAAGAGACCCCACCAGAGCGAGGTCGGGACGACGCGCATGTATTCTCGGGTGAAACCCACGAGGTCGAATTTCAGATTCGCTCGATATATGGCTGCCGAGATGCGTACGGCCAGGGGCACAAGGATGAAGAGGAGCACGGCGGCAAAGAGTATCTTCCCGCCCGTCTTCACCAGGCTTCCCGGTTGGGTTGTAGCCGGAGGGGGTGGCCGCCAGGGGCCTGGGAATCGGGATCGAAAACCGGCGCAGAGTTTCTTTCCATTCGCGCTGGCCATGCCCCCGAGGATCAGCAGAAACAGCAAAACGCACGGGGGAATCATTGCGACGGCGAACACGAAGCCGAGCAGGCTTCGTTCCGACTGATGCGCGTAAGAAGCCAAGATTATGGCCGCAATGCCGAAGTAGACAATGGCGACCCTGTACCAGTTGGAGAATGTTCCAAGAACTGTGTATTCCAAAATATCTTTGCTGGGAATCGATGTCAGCCAAAGGTCCCTGAGAAACTGATTCTGGAGATCCCGTCGGATGCTAAAGAAGTGATCGGGTGCAGACGAAAGCCCAGGGCGCTTCACGGGCGAATGGAACAGGATCTCGAGTGAGATGATCAGGACGATGCCGCAGCCGAGGATGTAGCTGGCATGCTGAACGTGCAGATGCCGGAGGGCAAAGCTGACGGCGCAAGCAGCGATTATTGCGGCCAGTACTCTTGCTACAATCCGGACGCGGCGGTGTTGGCGACGCAGTTGGGCGTGTCGAGATTGCAGGGCGGCGTAGTAGGCATTCTCCCGCAACGACTCAATCTCTGGAAAGAGCCAAAGAAGCCATCGCGGGAATTCGCGGAGATCGTTGAGGGGTTCTGAGCTCAATTCCGATCTCCCCTCGTGAAGAGGCTCAGAAGCCCGTGGTCTTTGCGCCATTGTCGTAGGAGTTGGCGTTGTTTTTTCTTCAGTGTCTTCCAGGTGTCGATGAATTCGGTTTTGAATTCCTGTTCGGTGAGGACTTCGCCTTCGGCAACGCGCTGGAGGATTGGGAGTGTGTGGGCAAACCAATTTGCGTAAGTCTCGATTGTGATGCGATGCACGGCGGAGTTCCTGCCGTGGAATCTCCAGAAGTACCAAGTTGCAACAATGGTCAGCAGGGCACAGAGGGAGATGGCCGCGATGGTGATCGTCTCGGCAGAAAATGGGAGATGCAGAGAAATGCCCGTTGGAAGCCAGAGCTCGGCGGCCGACATGAGCATGTAAATGATGAAGGGCATCGCAATGCCTGCGAGTGGGGCGTCGAAGGGATTGCCGTACTTCCGGGAGCGTATGCCAGTGCCTCGCGAACAAGTGCGGAGGATCAAGTTCCGAACACCATCTAGGCCAAGCATTCCTGTCGTTCGGCTGAAGAGCGGAGCCATGGCAAGGAGGAACGGCGAGATGCCCAGCCAGTAGATTCCAGACAGGGGATTCTCTGTGCCGAACTCGAACAGGGAAATCGCTACAAAGAAGGCAGTTGTGATCGTGACGGCATAGAAGCCGGGTTTGAGGAACTGCTCGTGCGTGACGAGGGCCAGCTCAGAGGCGTCCTCGGCAATTGGGAGGGAGGGATGTTTCTTCGCGCGGACAAGAAGAATATCCAGCGGGAACGCAGGGACGGCGCAGTAGGTCTTGTGGATTGCGCTGCCGAGGATCATACCGAGCGCGATGGCAATGATGCTCATGACAAGGAACAGAGCCGGGGACAAGGGCCCCATCTGAACGCGAAGCTCTCGCATTGCAATTCCCCAGACAACAAAGCCGATAGAGGACAGCTTGATCAGGATACGAGAGCGGCGTGTCTTCATGCGGGACAGGCAGACTTCTTCGAACAGACGGCTTGTTGCGAGCGGTTCGAGCTCTGGAAAGAGCCAGAGCCACAAGCGCGGGAATTCGCGGAGGTCAGATCTCATCAAACTCCTCCTCACCGTCCCTCCGCTGGCGGGGGATTTCGCAGTTGTGTTCTTCGTCCCAATCGATGTCCGGGTCCCATCGCGAGTTCTTGGCGACGCAGATTAGTTTCTGGAAGTGTTCGGTCATAACATCGTCGCCGGATAGGGCGGATGCGCAGAGTGCACGCGCTCTGTCCACATGTGGAGTGTAGATGTCGACCAGTTCGAGGCAGTAGTCGACTCCGCCTGAAAAGACTCTCCAAAGCTTGCGAAGGATCAAGAATTCCAACAGTAGCGCCAATCCTGCCACCACGATTTGCCAGAACCAATCAGGGACCAGGATGAGGATTGGAACGGATCTCTCGACCGCCCAGACAAAGCACCACGCTACGCCTCCGAAAGCGGCGAAGATCATCCCGATCAGGACAAGTGCTGCCAGGCAACCGAGGGGAAGCATTCGTAGCTCTCTGATTTCAGAGCGCACACGTTCCGCATGTGCCTTCTCGATTTGTGGGATCAATCTTGGATGTTCGTACTGGCCGTGGAGATGATTGAGTACTGCGAGCGCGGCATTGAACGACTTCCTCCGGACGACAACAGGCAGGCCGATAACTTCGATGGGGACAAGGGCGGCGAACAGGCATTTCAGAAAGAACGGATGGCTGGAAAAGATCCCCCAGAGGATGAGTGAGCCAATAACGACCGCCACGATGTATTCTCTGTAGTATTTCGAGCGGCGGTACTCCACGCAGGCTGCGGCGAGAATCAACTCATCGCTTGGGATGGGCGCCAGGTGCAGATCCAGGTAGTATTGCGCATACGTCTTGTTGCCGCTGAAGACGCTGAGGATGGACGCAGGAACACCACGACGGATCGATGGAATCTGATTCCCGGAATAGTAGAGTATGGCGGAGAACCCGAGCAGGATGATCAGGCCGCGGGATCCGAAGCTGAACCAGATCGCGCCTGCCGTTCGATAGAGAACGTAGGCAAGGGCCACCGTGATGAGAAGATTGACGGTGATTCTTATCGGGCCGGGCATTCGGCTGCGCAGTTGTCGGCGGCGTGCCTCGAACGCCCCGTAGACGCCGTTGTTTCGCAGGAGCTCAATCTCGGGGAAGAGCCAGCGAATCAGACGTGGGAATTCGCGGAGATCGTTGAGGGGTTCGGTGTTCATTGTCTCGACTTGCCGGATCGGTTGCGTTTGTTGTGGCGTTTGGTTCTTTGCGTTTCCTTCCAGGTGTCGAGGATTTCGGTTTGGTATTCCGCTTCGTCGATCGGATCTCCAGCGAGGGCTCGAGTCATAATCGGCATGGCGTGCGCATACCATTGTTCGTAGATATGCATCTGATCGGGGACGTTTTGGGTTTCGCTGCGGTGACGGCGCCATCCCCATCGGCAGAAGTATGCGATCGCGAGAAGGCATGCGCCGAAGGCTGCGATAGAGATAGGAAGCCGCATGGCGTCGGGAATGAAGAGGGCGGGTAAATCTGCCAGCAGGAGAAGCTCGGCCAACTCGACCACAGTGAATGCCCCGAGCGCAGTTATCAGCGATGCCACCAGGCAGTAGGCGGCTCCGATGTCTTTCCCAACGGTTCTTGGACTCTGGCGGCCTGCCAGCTCGGCGATGCGGTTTGCCATCATGATCGCAACGCCTTCGACGACCGTGAGTGTTGCGCGTCGTGCGACCGACGGAGCGATGGTCATCATGAATGGAATCATCGCAATCCAGACAGACCCTACGCCGGTCGTCGGAAGGACAAAGAGGAACATGATCGGTATCGTCGACATGATGGCAAGTGTCCCAACCAGAAGTCCGAACTGACTCGGCAGAAAGTCGGCATAGAGGGACATCACGAGTTCCGAGGCAGAGTAGGGGACGGTTAACATCTCTTCGGCGGGTTTCCGGAATCGATTTCGGGCGAGGCAGATTGCGATTGTGCGCCGCGGAAGACCGATTGTTGCGCGCCACAAGAAGAAACCTTCGATTCCTCCCCCAAGGAGAACAATGGCGACTATGCCTCCGATTTGCGACCAGGAAGGTGATGGGTTTCCGATGAGGATTCGAAGCAGGAAAACGGCCATCGCTGTGGAAACGGCAATTACGACAACCCAAGTGACGGTCATGCGGCGTTTCGTTTGTAAGCGCCGGACCCGGAGCGCGGCGTAGAGCCCGTTGTTCTCGAGCATCTCCAGTTCGGGGAACAGGCGCCGCCACCATCGTGGAAATTCGCGGAGGTCGTTGAGGGGATCGGTGGCGTTGTTCGGCGTGGCGTTCATTGTTCTACTTCCTGCTGCTCGCTCTTTTCCTGTGTGTCCTCGTACTTCTTTTTGAGTTCTTCCCACGGTTCTTTGACGAGGCGCTTGTGTTCTTCGAACGATAGTTCGTCGCCGGATATGGAGTGCACGTGGAATACAAAGACTTGGCTGAGCCATTCGGACAGGCGGTCGAGGTCCAGGAGGTACTTCTCGTGCAATTTCTTTGATGTGCGATAGAACACCAGACCGTTGAGAAGAGACAAGGCCACGGCGGCGAGGATTGTGCAGGACGCTTGAACGGCAGGGGGAAGTTGCGTGAAGGTGTTCCACACGGCGTGCAGCCAGCTCTGGGTCGCCGGGCGTTCGAAGACGAGGGCGAGCGCAATCAACAGAGCGAATGGAATAGCAAGGGCGACCAGCAATTTGAGGGTCTCCTTCCGATCCTCAGGTTTGCCGGGTTCCAAGATTTTCCGGGCAGGATCGGCTTCGGGCGCCACCAGGAATTTCGTTTCGACGGATTGCAGGAGGAGTTTCTGAGTGATTCGAATGCTCATCAGTATCCCCAGCGGCACGGTGGGTACGTAGGACAGTGTGAGGGCGACCAGGAAGACTTCGCCTTTCGAGTCTGCAACGAGCGCGAAGATCAGAACGATTCCTGCGACGGCACAGCATCGGGCTATCCACGCGGGCCAGCGGCGCAGGGGTTCGAGGGAGACAGCAGCGAGAAACTCGCGCCCCGTGGCGGGGGTTAGCAAAACGTCGAGCAATTGCTCTTCCGTTCCTCCCTTTCGGAGAAACAGATCTTTGCAGGTTTCAGGCACATCTGTCGGGTGTTTCCTGCGGCCGAGGTTTCCGATACCGAAAATCGAAAGGAGGAGAATCAGCGTGCCGAGGAAAGCGGCCATGATCAGAATTTCACCGAACGGATCAGGCAATCGGAAGTAGACGACCACCAGCAGGCAGGCGAAGACGCCTCCGGCGAGAAGGAAAGGTTTCCGAACGCGATGTCGGCTCTGGAGCTGTTCGCGACGGACTCGGAAGGCAGCATAGAGGCCATTGTTCTCGAGCATTTTCAGTTCGGGGAACAGGCGGCGCCACCAGCGGGGAATATGCGACAGGTCGTTGAGGGGTTTTGGGGTCATCGCTGTACACGCGCCTTCTCGTGCGTTGGGGGAGCGGGTGGTTGGTTAGTCCCGTAGGGGCCGAGATTCCACCAGGCGCGCAGGATTTCGGATTGGAACTCGGAATCGGGGATGTCATCGCCTGCGACGCATCGTCCGAGAATGGGGAGGGCACGGTTGAACCAGAGTTCGTACTTCTGGATTGTGGACCTGCGGGCTTCGTCGCGATTTCGTCGAGCGAGAAGGGTTAAGCAGACGATTAGCGTAGATAGAACGAGACCTATCGCTATTGAGAGGGTGTACCGCAAAAGAACTGAGTGGCCGTTCCACCATTCCACCAAGGGGTGCAGGAGTGGCGATTCATCGAGGAGGAACCCGACACCTCCAACCCCGCATGGTACGGCAATACCAATCGGGATAATAAGCAATAGCGGGAGTACTATTCGTGGGAGGTTCTCGGCTTGGGCGCGCAAGCCTTCGGCAGGGCGCCCGGATATCCGACAGGCAGACTGAAGGACGGCATCGCGAAACCCCCGTAGTTGCACGATTGACCGGGAGCGGACCAAAACGTAGTCACCAAAGATGGAAGCGACCGACAATCCTATCCCTATGCCAATCGGCAGTGGTTTCGGTCCGAAGAACTTAGCCAATAGTGCGGCTGGAAGAATCAAGGAGAGGGCGGAAAGGAAGACGAGATTCTTCCAGTCGGCGAGGTGATCAAGAGCGACGATACCGACGATGTCGCGTCCGTTCACGGGGGTCTGCCAAAGATCCAGGAAGGCTTGATCCTTGAGGCCGCCAGACGGGAAGACCTCCAGGAAACTGCACGGGATGCCAGACTTCCTGGTGAACTTGCCCCGAATAACAGCGAGGGATACGAATAGCAGGACGGAGATCATCATGGCCACTACCAGCCATCCATTTCCCGTCACTTCCCAAAGCAGGTACAGGACAATTGAGACCACGGCGAATGTGATGGCGCTCGCGCGCTGCGATATGATGTTGCGGCGCAGGCGCGGTGTGTTTTCTCGCCGCGATTGGAAGGCAGCGTAGAGGCCGTTGTTTTCGAGCATTTCCAATTCAGGAAACAGGCGGCGCCACCAGTGCGGGATGTGCGACAGGTCGTTGAGGGGTTTGGGGTTCATCGCTGTTCGCGCGCTTTCTCGCGCAGGTAAGCACGTTCGTGGCGGCCGTAATCGTCGCGCATTTTCTCCCACGATTTCAGGATGGCCGTTTCGAGTTCTTCGGCGGTGACGACGTCGTTGGTCAGCGTTCGCGCGAGCACCGGCAGGGCGTCGTCCAGCCAGCGTCCGATGTAGGTGAAGAGGAACTCGCGTTTGTGCTGCGCCCGTCGATGATGAGACCAGAGGGCGATGACGAAGCCCTGGCCGATCAGCAGGGGGATGAGAACGCCCACGACGGCGCCGGCGCTCTCGGGCATGGCTTCGGCGAGGAATGTCCCGAGTCCGATTCCACGCCACAGAAAGTAGGAGCCAATCACGGCCAACACGTAAAGAACGATGATCGTCACGCCGACCGAGAAGATGGTTCGGAGGCCTTCGTTGAGTTGCTTCTTGAAGTAGGCGCCGCGTTCGCGTGCGGCGCCGAAGGTTGCGGCGACGACCATGCGGCGGAAGTGCTTGAGGAAGAAGTTCGCGACAAGCCGCAATGCGATCGGAAATGCAACGGCGATCAGCATCACGTAGGTGAGTGCCCAGGCGACTCCGACGGGATTGAATTGCGAGGCGTACCCGATCCCGAGTGCCGGCAGGACCGCGAGCGCGAACCAGACGGTGGCGAGCGCGTGCCAGTAGAGGAGAAAGCCGCAGCCGACGGATTCGGCGATATCGCGGCGCGCGATGGGGATCTGCCACAGATCGAGAAACGCGGATTGGCGGACGCGTCCATTGAAGAAGACCTGCCGATAGGAGGCGGGCATTCCCATGGATTCGATGAAGCGGTTCTGAACGGCTTGCGCGGCGATGTAGACGACCCACGGGATCCATCCGCCCAGTGCGAGGAGAAGCCCCGGTCGGGTCGACATGATCAGCGCCGGGATGGCGACTGTCATCAGCGTGACAACGCTGAGAAGGAGGAGGACGCGGAAGGTGCGTTTCCAAAGCGGGATCGATTTGCGACGGACTTCGAAGGCGGCGTAGACGGCGTTGTATTGCAGTTCGTTGAGTTCGGGGAACAGCCATCTCCACCATCGCGGAATGTGCGACAGGTCGGCGATCGGAAGTCTGGGTTGTTGATAGGCCGACATGGTTTGGGGTTTCCCTATTCGATCCTTCGGTAGTGTTCCCAGCGTCTGACGACTTGTTGCTTGTATTCCCAGGGCTCGACGATGTCTCCCGCATCGACCCGGGCCAAGAGGGGGAGGACGTCGGAGAGCCACATGGCATGGCGCTCGAGGACCTGCGCCGTTCGCTTTCGATGCTTTCGGAGGATCAGGATCAGAAGAGAGGTTATTGTCGCTGTGACAATGAGTGGGGGAATGGTGCTTAGAAGGATATACTGGCCGAGGGGTGTTTCTTTCCCGGAAGGCGACGCTGCGAACTGCTGCAGTGCGCGCATGAGATTCGGAGCATAGGCGATAGAGAATGGAATCAGCAATGCGATAGGGAGTAGGAGGGCGATCAGGAGTCCCATCTTCGTTGTGGGGTCCTTCCTGGCGAATTCGACAACCCCGATCTTGCTTTCTGTGCCGGTTACGCAGCGGCAGCCTTTGGAGATTGAAATCACAGCGGCGACGTGTTTGCAGTGCGATTTTGAGTCTCGTTGGATCGATGTTTTCAGCATAGTCAGATGAAAGACGGGTATGCAGACGATCGGGACGAGCGCCCAGGCGAGAATGTGGAATTCTATTCCGCCCCAGTATATCAATGCACCAGTGGCCCCTGCGGCGAGGATTAATGCGACGGCGCAATTGAATCGCCAGTCTGCGATCTTCTCGAGGCCGGCAAGAACGAGAATGTCACGAGGGGAAGGGGCAGTGAGGAGGAATTCAGCGAGTGGAGAATCCGCCTCATCGGCTTTCTTCAGAAGTTCCGAATACGAGCACGGAATCTTCGGAGACTTCTTCTCGGCGAGAGAAAAATACAGCAGCAGAGCCGCGATAACTGGCAGGGACTCCAGGATAATCCCGCGTGGGAAGAAATGGTGCATCGTCAGTGAGATCATCACCCAGATAAGAATCGGCATGAGCCATGAGGCAAGACGTCTCAGAAAGTCGGCCGTGTATCCAGTACTTCGGCGGCGGATTTCGAAGGCGGCGTAGACGGCGTTGTATTGCAGGTCGTTGAGCTCGGGGAACAGCCATCTCCACCATCGCGGAATGTGCGACAGGTCGGCGATGACTTTGCGGGCTCCCTCCGGCTCGGTCATTGGGGCGACGATCTCCTGGCGGCAAAGAATCGCCGCAGGATGTTTCGTTCTCGGCGGCGCGCTTTGCGGGCGCGTTTGTACTCCCGGTCGAGGGCAAGCCAGGTATCGAGAATCTCGACTTTGAACTCCTGGTCGGTAATCGTGTCGCCGGCCAGGGTGCGCGCCATCATGGCCTGGGCGCGGTCCATCCACGCGGCGTACCGATCGATCGACAATCGAAGGGTTTCGTATCCGTTGCGATGCGATCGCCAGAGGGCGAAGCTGATGGCGATGTTCGCGATCACTGCGGCGACGACGGCCATCACTTGCCATGCGGTCATGGGGATGCTCTCGAGCAGATCGATGATCGGAGAGCGAGGCGTCAAGGCACTGAGGAGGGCATCGATCAGGAAGATGGCAATCAACACGGTGGGAATAATGGCGATGAAGAAGAGAATTCCGATGGCGAGTTTCTTCAGGCCGTCGAGGAAGGTTGATCGAAAGAGTTGACTGCGTTGTTTGGCGGCGACGGCGAGTTGATTCAGGAAGCCCTGGCGGAAAAACTCGACCTGGCCTTCGGCGGCGCCGCGCACCAGCATGGGGTACAAGAGGACGGCAATCGGCACGCAGTAGAGGCCGAGGAGGAATGGAATCGCAATGCCGCGCAGGACCAGAACAAACAGTCCCGCCAGGACGCCGAGCATCAGGGTCGCGAAGAGATAAGCGCCGCCGCGGGAACGGTAAGCGCGGCTCATGAGTTCGGTGAGGACGTCGCGGCCGCTGACCGGGGTCATCCAGAGGTCGAGGTAGAATTGCGTGCGGATGCCGGCGGGTGAGACGACTTTGCGATAGGTCGACGGCATGCTGGTGGGGCGCTCGATGCGGACGTTGATGAGGGCCGCTCCGATTGCGCCGAGGATCAGCGACCAGAAAGCGACGTCCAACGCGACGCCGAGGTCTTTGTAGATGCTCGAGATGAACGGGGCGCTGGCGGCGCAGAGGACCCAGGCGAACGTCAGGATGCGCCGACGGCGGCGGGAGCGCGCGTCGAGTTGTTCGCGGCGCACTTCAAAGGCGGCGTAGAGGCCGTTGTCCGCGAGCCACTCGATTTCGGGAAACAGCCGCCGCCACCACGCGGGAAAGCCGGATAGGTCGTTCAACGGTTCGTGTTGGGGATCGCGGTCCATCGGGGAGCCTCGGCGTCGCGTCGCACTGTGCTCTAGGGAGTTTTACCCGGGTGGGGATTGTCGTCGACCGGAATTTTTCTACGGGGGTCTAGGATGTCGCGCTTGTACTCCTCTGCATCGATGATGTCGCCGGACAGGGCTCGGACCATCATGGTTCGTGCGCGATCCAGAAAGGCGATTCTGTCAGGATCAAGGTCTTCCATAGCCTTGCGAGAGCGGGCACGGTGAATTCCAACAAGCGTGCTGCAGATGGCAGTCTCGACTACGGCGCCAATCGTGATCACGATCGCTGCCAATGTGTCATGGGGAAGGCTCGCAGAGGCATTCCAGAGGTACTCGAAGAGCTGCATGGCTCCGAGAACAAGCAGACTGACAACAAGCATGATTGGAATAGGCATAATGAGAATCCACCGGGAGCGTCCCGGCCGTGGGGCGTGCGATTTCACCAAACCTCGAACTTTGTTCTTCAGGTGGGGGACAATGTTCCCTGTGCGGCGAGGCAACTCGGACTGCAGGTAGTATGTGTAGGGGCCGCCGTCTGGGCTGCTGACGTTGCGTACGATTACAGGGAAGAGACAGAGCCAGAATGGTATGGAGGCGACCTCGACCCAGAGGATAATTGGCGAATACTGGAAGCGCGCCCACAGAAGCAAGAAGCCAAGCATCATGAGGCAGATGTAGGCCGTGCATAACTCGAGCCAGTAACGTAGGATGTGGCCGCGCGCAGCGTTCAAGATGTCACGGCTCTGGATAGCGCTCAGCCAAAGATCGACTTCGTAACGGACGATGACTTCCGGATTGCTGAAGGGTGGAAAGAGCGTGGTTGGGATTCCGCGGGAGCGCAATTGGCGGAAGTTGATTGCCGCAACGCCGAGGAGGTAGAAGACGCAGATGGTGAGGGCTTCGAGCAGCAACTCGGAAAGGCTTCGAATCTCGTTGATGTGTCCGGTCATATACACCGCGAGTCCCACAACAAAGCCGAGTGAGAACAAGAAGGTCGCCGCGCGTCGAAATGTGCGATGCCGAGACTGCATCTGCCGGCGCCGAACTTCGAGTGCCGCGAAGAGGGGGTTATCCGCCAGCAGTTCGATTTCGGGAAACAGCCGACGCCACCAACGCGGGAAGACGGAGAGGTCGTTGAGGGGTTCTGAGGTTTCGCGGCGGCTCATTTTGGCAGGAGTCTCCGGCAAAGTGAGAATACTCTGCGATGCAGGCGGCGGCGGCGGACGCGTTCGCGGGCTGCGATATGGTACTCTTTGTATGCTTCCTCGGTGGCGCCATAGACTTCGGCCATGAATTCTTCGCAATCAATCGTGTCGCCTGCGAGTGCGCGCACGAGCAAGGCACGAAGGTGGTCGAAGGACTGGCTCGCGGCGTCGAGGCGTTCGAGAAAGTCCTGTTCGCTGTCTCGGGACACCGGCCAGAAGTTCCAGCAGAAGATCGCCTCGAGTGAAAGCAGGATTCCCCATCCGATTTGCTGCCACGTGGCGGACGACCAGCCGACCATCATTTCCCAGATCGTTTGGCCGTCGAATGTCATCTTGAAGACGGTCGCATTGATTAGGAAGACAATGACAATAGCTACGGCGTATCCGGCTAATACCAGGGCGCCGGCTTTGATCTGAATATGATTTCCCCTGCGCTCGACGGCTTTCGCATGCCCAGTCATTCTTGCCAAGTGCGTGACGTGGCTCTTCCGAAGATTGCCAATCGGCACCATCGTCCTGTAGCGGATCCAAGCTGGAAGAGAGATCAGCACGATGGGCAATACGGCCAGGGCCAACACGGTGATGCTCAAGATAGAGATCTGGTGAAGTCTCCAAATTGCGTAAAGTGGAAGAGACGCGAGGGAAACCGCGAGTATGGCAACATTTCCCACAACTTCTTTGTAAACCTCTGCTGCCGACATCATCAGGATATCGCGCGACGTGATCGGTGCCAGCCAGAGGTCCTGGTAGTACTCGGTATGCATGTCTTTGTGCCCAAACAACTGTCGGAAGTTGGGCGGGACTTCGTTGGGCCGCCTCGCCCTGATCGCGATGATTGCCCGGACGCACAATCCGGTCAGAACAATTCCCACGAGGATGAAGAGTGCGAGTTCCCAGCCGAAGAGGAAGGTCAGGGCGATCTCGATAGTCAGTGTGCCGGCGCCGAGCGCGATGATCCACGCGGGAGTTTCCTGGTGGCGGCGGTGGCGTTTGATTTGTTCGCGGCGCACGGCGAATGCGGCGTAGACCGGGTTGTCCGCGAGAAGTTCGATTTCGGGAAACAGGCGCCGCGTCCACCTCGGGAAGGTGGAAAGGTCGTTGAGCGGTTCTGTGGGTACTCCCCCGGTTGCCATGGGTTGCCTCGGCGGGCGGTGCGGATGGATGCACCATGACCCGCAAGGTTTCTACGGCCGGGAACGCGTGTTTATTCAGTCACGGCGTCGGTTCTTCGCGCTCGAGACGGTCGAGCAGCGCGCGCCGGCCGGCTTCCCATTTCTCTTCGCGCAGCGTGCGGGCGATGTCGTCGCGCACGTCCTCCAGCGGTGTGACTGTTGCCGACATGTCGGAGAGTTTCTGGACGATGAAGACGCCGCGGTTCGTCGTGACGGTTCCGGTGTCGCCGACGCCGAGGGAAAAGGCGAGGTCTTCGAGCGCGGGGCTGTATGTTCCCTCGGAGAAGGGCTCGATGTCGCCGCCGTTTTCGCGCGAGGGGTGCTGGCTGACTTCGGCGGCGATGGAGGCGAAGGATTCGCCGGCGTCGAGGCGATCCATGACGGCCTGGCCCTCGGTGGCCGTGGAGACGAGGATCAGGCGGATCTTGACGCGGCGGGGCTGGCGGTACTTGTCGATGTCTGCCTGATAGCGCGCGCGGATTTCGCCGTCGGTGACGACGAGGCTGTCCTTGTTTGCTTCGGCCAGGACGAGGTCGGCGAGCACGCTGCGGAGGGACTGGCGCGCGCGGGTTTCGAAGGCTTTGTCTTCCATCAGGCCGCTATCGCGCAGGTAGCCGAGCAGCAGCAGGTCGTCGCGCAAATCGCGGCGATAGGCTTCTTCCGAACCGTCCTCCGAGTGGGCGTCCATGTAGCGCTCGAGCCCGCTGGTGTATTCCTGCGGAGTGACGACCAGGCCGTCGAGTTCGATGGCGACGTCGCGGGGGCGCGTTTCGTCTTCGCTGAGAAAAAGGCCCGGCCAGTGATGGTCGGCGGGCGCACGGTGGGGGATGGGCGTTGGTGTCGGCTGGACGACCACCGGTGTTGGCGTGGGCGTGGGCGTGGGTTCGACACGCACGGGTTCGACGGGGCGACAGGACGTGAGCAACAGGAGGGCGAGCAGCGCGGGGCAGAGGAACCGGATCATCATGGGGGCTACGAGATTCCTGGGGGAAGTCTGACGGCTTGCACCGCCATTGGTCACTAAAGCGGGGGCATGGCGGGAAAGCAACCCTTTCGGATAGAGAAGAGCGGTGGCCAGTGACAAGTGGCCAGTGACGGGTGGTTGATGGCGGGTGCTACTTGGCCTCGAGGAGGGCTTCCAGGAGGATGGGGCGGGTCTCGTCGGGGCCTTTCCAGCCGATCTCGATCTCGATGACGGGTTCCTCGGTGGGGGGGAGGGCGAAGACCGACGAGTTGGCAGGTGCGTCGGGTTGGGGCTCTAAGGGCGTGCCGTTAAGCGCGGCTCGGAGGTCGGTGGAGTCGGCTGGGAGGGTTCCGTCGGCGAAGCGCAGCCGGAGGGTTTTGGCTCCGGCGGCGGGGAAGAGCAGGTAGGCGCAGCGCTGCATCTGGCGGCCGAGGCCTTGCGGGGTCGGGACGGGGCGGCGCCAGCCGCGCATGATGGGCAGCGGCAGGGTGGCGTCCATGACGACCCGCGAGGAAAGCCGGGCGGGATCGTGGGCGAGCCGGCCAAGGCGGGCGATCTCGGGCAGGTTGCTTTTCCACTCGGCCATCAGGCGGGCGAGGTCGGCGGGGGGGGGGGTAACACGGTGCGGTGCGGGCGCGGGGGCGTCGCCGCGGACGGCGTAGAAGTTGATGCCGCACCCGAGGAAGTGGCCGATGAGTCGGCCGAGCGGCCCGCGGAGGGTGCGCTCGTGCAGGCCGCGCGGCAGATCGGGGCGCACGGGGAGCTTGCGCGGCAGGCGGCGGCCGAGGGACGGCGTGAAGGGCTGGAGTTCGATGGAACGCCATCCGGCGCTGCGGAGCGCGGACTCGTAGTCCGCCCACCGGTGGACGCGTTCGCCGATGCCTTCCTGATAATCCATGATCTCTTCGACGTATTCCTGCTCGCGATCGATGCGGGCTCGGATGCATTCGCCCGCGACGATTAACTGGCCGCCGGGGCGGCAGACGCGAGCCATCTCGGCCAGCGCCGCGGGAAGGTCTTTGACGTGGTGAAGGCTGGACCGTGTGAAGACGACGTCGAAGCTGGCATCGGCGAACGGGAGGTTCTCGGTATCGGCGACGATGCGTGGGAAGTCGAGTTCGTCCGGCGTCAGGTGGCGCAGGCCGTTATAGATGTCGAACTTGTCGATGTCGAATTCGGAGTCGTCGAAGAGCGAGTAGAACCGCGGGTTATCCATCTCGATCGGAGAAAAGTCGCAGGCGGCGACGCGGGCTCCTCGATCTGCCAGGCGTCGCGTTGTTTCGCACAGACCGGCGCCGGTATCCAGGATGCAAGGCTGCGTGGAGAAGTCGATGCGTGCTTCGGCTTCGTAGTAGTACTTACGCCAGACTTCGATCTCGCCACGGAGGATCTCTTTCTTGTTGCCGATGCTTCCGCTGTCGATTTCCTGCTCGCGCAACTTCCGCCAGAATTCCTGGTAGCGATAAAATTCGTCGAGGAGCTTGGGCGTGACGGAGTGCCAACTGAGAAGGACGGGGACTTCGCCGCGAAGGGGGAATGTCTTGCCGCATGCCGAGCACGAGAGTTCGGCCCCCACCGCGAGCGGAGCGTGCCCGCAGGCGGGGCAAGCGAGGCGATCGGCGAGCCAGTCGGGGAGCTGAAATGTGGAGCGATAGGTCATTATCGGGCGCGATTTCCTCCGCCCCCGGAGCCAACCGGGCGGGGGGGGCGGGTCGCAACGCCTTTTCTGCCGCAGCAGGGCACTCTGCTTGTCCCAATCTCTTCGTTGCGCGGCGGTCCCTGGGGGAGATGAGGTGACTTGAGCATCCTTGCTCAAGCCCCAGTGGCGTCGGTCTTCGGAGAGTGGTTTGGGGTGATCGAGTACGACTTCGAGTTCGAGGAGTGTAGCGTACTCGCACTCAGCGGAGCGGTACTCGTACTCGCACTCGGATCTTGTCGCTCAGGCGGGGCTGCTCTTGGGCAGGATGCCCAAGTCACCTCAACAAGGTTGGCAAGGAGGGACAGAGGTAACTTGAGCATCCTTGCTCAAGCCCCAGCGGCGCTGGTCTTCGGAGAGTGGTTTGGGGCGATCGAGTACGTGTACGAGTGCGAGGAGGTCGCGTACTCGTACCCAGCGGAGCGGCACTCGTACTCGCACTCGGATCTTGTCGCTCAGGCGGGACTGCACTTGGGCAGGATGCCCAAGTCACCTCAACAAGGTTGGCAAGGAGGGACAGAGGTGACTTGAGCATCCTTGCTCAAGCCCCAGCGGCGCTGGTCTTTGGAGAGTGGTTTGGGGTGATCGAGTACTCGTACTCGCACTCGGATCTTGTCGCTCAGGCGGGGCTGGCGGGGCTACTCTTGGGCAGGATGCCCAAGTCACCTCGAAAGCGATTGCCAAGGCCTCACCATCTCAATCGACCAATTGAAGTAAATCAACCAAATCACCCAAACGAACTAAACGGACCACGCGATCCTGAAAGGGACTGGGGGATGTGATTCCGTCGTTGTCGATGCGGCCGAGTGGTGGCCGTCAGACGCGATTACGGAGGATCATCCCATGCGGGAATTGACCGATACGCTGCTGAATCCGGCGGAGTCATGGTGGACGACGCTGGCTGGGACGGGGACGCGCGCCGCACTGGATTTATTGGAAACGGAAACGGCGGGGGGGCGCTATCAGCGGTCCGTCTATGAGTTGTTTGCGGAAATGGAGGAGAAGGACGGGCATCTGTACTCGGTGCTGCAAACGCGGCTGAATGGGCTGCTGGGTTTGCCGCGGCACATTCAACCGACTGGCGACGCGCAGCAGTCGGTCGACTTCGTACGCGGTGTATTGGATCGCTTGCCGCGGGCGGAGGAGTTTCTGCGCGCGTTGTTGGACGGCGTGGCGAAGGGCTTTGCGGTTGTGGAGTTGATCTGGGGCTACGATGCGCAGCGGCGGATCGTTGTGCAGGATTGGCTTGCGCATCCGCAGGAGCATTTTCTCTTCGATGCGCGTGGGCGTTTGTTGTTGCTATCGCCGCCATTTCGTCCAGGGCGCGGATCGGAAGAGTGGTTGCCGGCGGCGGGGCGGACGACGGTGGTCGCGCAGGGGGCGTTTCCGGCTCCGCCGCACAAGTTCATCGTCCTGACGTTCGGGCGTGACGCGCGAAATCCGTACGGGCGCGGCCTGGCGCAGCGGGCGTACTGGCTCTACTGGTTCAAGAAGAACAACCTGAAGTTCTGGAGCATCTATAACGAGAAGTTCGGCTCGCCGACCGCGATTGCGACGTATTCGCCAGGCACGCCGGAGGATGAACGTGCGCGTCTGCTGGACGTTGTCGAAGCGCTGCAGACGGATTGCGGCGTTGTGTTGCCCGAATCGGTGAGTTTGCGTTTCCTCGAAACGATGGGGCGCGGAGACGGGGGTACCTATGCGGCCTTTGCCGATTGGTGCAACGACGAGATGTCGAAGGTCGTGCTGGGCGCGACGCTGACCAGTGGCGAGGGACGCCGCTCGGGCAGCATGGCGCTCGGGTCAATCCACGATGCGGTTCGGCAGGATTACATCGAGGCGGACGCGCGGTTGTTGGCCGGCGTGATGAATGAGACAATCGTGCGCTGGCTGGTCGAACTGAACTTCCCGAAGGGAACGCCCGCGCCGCGCTGGAGCGTGGACGTCAATCCACCCGAGAACCTCGTTCAACAAACGCAAATCGATCGCGAGCTGATCGAGCTGGGTGTGCCGTTACCGCTGTCGCACTTCTACGAGCGGTATGGTCGGTCGCATCCGACGGACGGCGAGCGGGCAATCTGCTACGACGATTCCAATCTCTTTCAATACCATCTGCAGTACGGCGTGCTGACCGTGAATGAGGTCCGTGCGCGCCTGAATCTGGAACCTGTGCCTTGGGGGGAGAGGCCGACGGCCGCTCTTGCCCCCTCTGGGGACGGAGCGGTGTTGAGCCGGGGAAGAGCACAAACCGGCGATCCGAGCGATGGCGACTCGGAACGAATCAGTGAAACCGAGCCCCGTGAGCTCTGACCCGACTCCGTCCCTTCCTTTCTGGTCTCAATCATCCTTTATGGAAAGGAGTTTCACATCATGCCTGACAAGGCACGATCGACTCTGGAAGTCGAAATCTTTCGAACCGGCGATTACGGCGGAAAAGGACGCTACGATGAAGCGGCTCTCGATGCGATTGCGAGCGACTACAATGCGGATCTGCACGAGGCGCCGGTGACGATCGATCACACGCAGAGCGGACCCGCCCAGGGGTGGGTGCAAGGTCTTCGTCGGATTGGCGATCGGCTCGTGGCGATCCTCGGACGGATCAGTCCGTCGCTGCAGCAACTGCTGGCCGATGGGGGGTATAAGAAGCGCAGCGTGGAGCTGTATCGCGCGTTTCGCGAAACCGGTCGGCCGTATCTGAAGGCGGTTTCGTTTCTTGGCGCCGCTGCCCCGGAGGTGAAGGGGCTCGCCGATCCGGTGTTTCAGGATGAGGGCATGGAGACGGTGCTCTTCACCGAAACGACCGAGACATTCGATGCCGCGGAGGATGCGCAGAATCGCCTGGTGGAGGCGGGTCGTTGGCGTCCGGCGTGGGAAGATGCCGGCCTGATGGATGTCTTTCGCCAGGCGGGTCCGGGCGAATTGCTCGAAGGCATCGTTGCCGTGCTGATGACCGAAGCGGGACCTGTGCAGTTCGGCGAAACGGAACGCCGTTCCAATCCGGGTGACGATGCGACCGTGGGTTTCAACGGGACGCCCTCACCTGACTCGATCGCCCGTCACCGCAAAGCCCTCGCCTTCATGGCGGAGAACCCGACTCACAGCTACGCGGAAGCGCTCGTGCGCTCCGCCGGCGAGTAGTCCCTCTCGAATTCAACTGGAGGCATAACATGTCCAATTATGTTCTCGATCGCGGCTTCAATGTTGAAGAAGCGAACGGAATCGCGGCCCACCGCGTCGTCGTGATCGGCGATGTCTGGGGCGGCTGCAAGTACCCCGTCGCGGACAACGCAGGCGGTGTGCTCGGCATCACAACGCATGCGCAAACGCGCCAGAACAAGTCGGTCGGCGTGCGCATGATCGGCATTGCGCCTTGCGAGGCGAGCGGCGCCATTCCGGCCGGTTCACCCGTGGCGGTGTTCGGCAGCGAAGGGAAGATCAAGAAGGCATCGGGTGCGACGATGACGCTGGGAAGCGTCGGCTCGGACAATGCGGTGCAGTTCGCCTTCCGGACGCCGGGAATGGTCGGCAATTCGTTCCAGATTCGATTGGTGGAAGGAAGTGTGGGCTCGGAACTCGCGGCTGCGATCTCCGGCACGTCGGTCGATGTGACGCTCGCCAGCGACGGCGGTGGAACGATCCTGACCACCGCCGCGGCCTTGATCGAGTTCTTCAACGCACACGCGGATCTCTCGCGCTTCATTGTTGCCTCGAGCGTGACCGGCAGCGCCGGCACCGGCCTGATGGCTATCGACGATGAAGGCGTCTTTGCCGACGGCCAGGAGGGCGTGAATGTCCTGGGTACCGCGCTGCAAACGGCCGCCGCGGACGGCGATATCGTCGACGTTCTGCTCACCCTGTAACCCTTTTCAACTAATCATCTCAGGAGGATTCTACTCATGCCCGATACGTCCACGGTTCATAACGATGTTGCGCTGACGAACGTTTCTCTCGCGTATCGCAATCCCGGTTTCATCGCCGCGGAGATTGCGCCGGAGGTTCAGGTTCGCCGGCAGAGCAACAAGTACTTCATCTACGATCCGCAGCGCGAGTCGATGCGCAGCACGACGGACCATCGTGCGCCCGGTACGGAGGCCGGTGAGGTCAACTTCGATCTGTCGAGCGATTCATACTTCTGCGACGATCATGCGCTGGAGTCGGCCATTCCGGACGAAGAGCGCGAGAATGCGGACAGCCCGCTGCAGCCGGAAGTGGATCGCGTCGAGTTCGTGACAGAGAAGATCCTGCTTAATCAGGAAATCGCGCTGGCGGGGTTGCTTCGCGATGCAACCGCGATGCCCGGCCATGATATCGACAGCGCCGCCAATCGCTGGGACGATGACGACATCGATCCGCTCGACGATATCGAAACGGCGCGCGCCGCGATCGTCGATGCGACCCAGGCGATGCCGAATGTGCTGGTGTTGCCCTTCGATGTGTATCGCAAGGTGCGGCACAATGCGAAGGTGGCGGAGCGCGTCAAGTACAGCCGCCTCGGCGTCGTCGGTCCGAAGGAACTGGCGGAGCTGTTCGATGTCGAGAAGGTCCTCATCCCGCGCGCCGTTCACAACACGGCCGCACGGGGACAGGAACCGAGCCTCGAAACCATCTGGGGCAAGGATGCGCTGATGCTGCATGTGCCGCAACGCGCGGGACTGAAGTGCATCGCCCCGGCGCTCGGCTTCGTGTGGGCAAAGGCGTCCGCCAGCTTGCGCGGAACGAGCGTTCAGACGTGGCGCGAGGAACGTCGCAAGGCCACGATGGTGCGCGTGCAGAAGTACTACGACCTGAAGCTGGTCGCGCCCGCGGCGGGTTACCTGATCACCAACGCCGTGTCGTAACGAAGCGCCCATTCGCCGGGGAGGGAGTCGATCTCTCCCCGGCGATCGCGGATATTGAAAGGACGGACACCATGATTTCGCTGAACTACCTCGAAGCGATCCTTTCGCCGGAGGTCGTCGTTGGATTGGCGGATGACGATGGCGACGGGCAAGCGGATGCGTCGGTGATCGCGCAAGCGGCCGCCGATGCGGAAGGAGAAGTGCGCCAACGCCTGGCGGGGGAGGTTTCGCTGCCGGATTCAGATTGGCCCGCGCATCTGGTGGGCATCGTGGGAACGCTGACCATCGAGCGACTGTACGAACGGCGCCGCGAAGCGTTGCCGGGGCCTTGGGCAGAACGCTGCGCGCGTGCGCGGACGATTTTGAACGAGATCGCTGCGGGGCGCAGGCCGATCGAAGGCATTGCCACGTCGGCGCGCGTGCGGACAACGCGCGGTCCGGACGACCGCGCATTCACCAGCGAGAACCTTGGGCGCCTGTAACGGCGCCCCGTTTCGTCGCAGAAAGGACCCTGACCATGAGATCGCTAAATGGACGCGAGAACGTCCTGGTGGAGGTGCTGTCGGCTGCGCTGCCAGGACATCGCGTTGCAGGGAAATTGGGGACAGAGTCGGAAGCGCGCGCGTCGGGGATCACTCGTGCGCCGGAGATTCAGGTTGGTTTCGCACGCTGGGTTCCGGCGCGAAACGGGATCGGCCAGTCCGGCGGATTCGATATCTGGACAATCCGAATCATAGAGGAGGAATTGCGCGCGCCGGAGAATCGACGCGTCGCGCTGTACGACACCGTTGCGGCCGTGCGTGAAGCGCTGGCGGGTTGCATTCTGGCAGATGGACACTCACCGCTTGTGCCGACGGGAGGTCGACTTCTGCAGGCGAGGGAGCCCTATGCCGTTTGGGAGGAGACGTTCGAGGAGTCGGTTCCGTTGTCGAATGAAACTGCGCCTGTGTTCTTCGAAGCCTTGGATACGCTGGGCCTTGGATTTGAAACCACAATCGCAGGATCGCCCACGGTTGCGCTGCCGGCCTCGGCAGATGTGTCGCTGGGAGACTTGTTGTATCTGCGCGTTGTTGCCACGGGCGCGATTCATTGTTTCGGCACTATTCGCGAGTTGGAGGAAAATACCGCAACGATCGACTTCCCTGTCGGCAAGACGATCTATCCCGCTGAAGCGGAGTTCTTCACGCCGACTGGGGCGATTGCGGCGCCGGTGTGTCCCGCACCGGGGTCGCAGCGGACCTTGACGGTTCACGCGAACATGGCAAGGACGTTGGAGGGATGTCTCTGCTGTGCGATGATCTCGCCATGTTCCGAAAGCATCGATTTGTGTTTCGCACCGATTCTACAGAGCGATGCGGATTCGCTGCTGGCGGCATTGGTTTCCCTCTCGGAGAGCGAAACCCCGGCCTGCTACGACGGACAAGGGATCTCGTGGCGTATTGCAATTCAGAAAGCGCCGCAGGTCGAGATGCTCTCTGCGGGAATGGCGCGTTTGGTCGTCGGACTTGAGCTGCAGGAGCTTGTCAGTTTTGACGGAATGGTGGCGGAGTCATGAGTGCCACTTTTCTGCCGGACGAGGACATGCGGCCTCGAGCGAATCTGATGCAGTGGCACCTGCATGTGAAATGGGGGACGGAGTCGATTGAGGTCGCTCCTGGCGACATCGTCTCTCAGCCGGAGTTTGTTCAGGGCGTCGAGCCGCTGTGGAACGGAAAGATCGTCTCTCGATTGCACGGACGGGGCACGATGCGATTGATGGAGGATTGTGTAGCCGCAGTGCGATTGCTGCGGTTGGCCGAATCGGAGTTCTGGGACAATCCAGAGGTTTCGTTGTTCTGCGGCGACGATTTGGTTCCAGTGTTTTGCGCGTGCCTGAAGGGGATGGAACGCGAACCAGGAGCTGTGACGCTTCGTGCCGAGTTGGATTGGCCGTGGAATGCGAGGAAACTCATCTGCCGAAACCTTGCGGAACTGAACATCGGAAGCGCACTGGGTATTCGCAAGGACACGTGGTTGCCGCAAGTCTTCGGTGAGAACGACGGTGTTCCGGCGGCGGCGCTGCATGTCGTTTCCAGTGCAAGGTTGCGCGAGGCGATCGATGCGGCGAGCACGATTGTTCTTCTTCGAACCCAAATCGACTGGCCCACGCGCGGGCGCGTGCAGATCGAGGACGAAGTGCTTGAGTACCAGGCGCTGCAGGAAGATCCGCCGACGTTGGTAAATCTGCAGCGTGGCGAGGTGTGTGCTCATCCGAAGGGGGCGAAGGTTGTTATGTTGCCGGCTAATGGAGAGGCAGTCCGTTGGGTCGCGGCCGATCACGAGTCGGAAATTCTGGCTGTACGCGCCGGATCGCCAGATGGTGAAGAGGTGTTTGGGCTCGAAGCCGCGAACGTTGAACTGGAGGGGCGCACGGCGTGTGTGTTGAGCGCGGATCGGTTTCCGGTTCTGCGCGAGCACGCAGCGTGGTCGATTCCATTTGCGCCGGAACCGGATGCGACGTGCTGGGAGTTGCAGCCCGAGACGATGGCGATGTGGCCGACGTACTTGTTCCTCGAAACGGGCATGGCGCAGGGCGCGCGGCTGTCGACGGCCTACCCGCAAATCGTTGCGCAATGGCAGGAGGATTTCTCTCGTCGCGCGAATCGACACGACAAGTTGGATGCCCTTCGGCTGACGATGGAGATTGTAGCGGCGGCCGGATGGGGCGCCGACATGTATGTAGAGCTGACCGTGGAGAATTCGCGCGGCGCGATCGTGCGTCGCATCGGTTTCGCGGATTTGCTGAGCAGTATCGGGGCGTTTGAAGGCAGCGGCAAGGTCGAAGAAGTCACGGTGTCCGAGCGTGCGATCGAGTTGGGTTCGCCGGATCGATTCGTGTTGGATTTCGACGATGTGCAGGCGGCCGATTGGTCGGATTTACCCAGTGCCATCGCAGGTTCATTTTCAACCTGGGCAAGGGGGTCGACCCCGCTAGTCGCACGACTTCATCGCCAGGCAGTACCATCGCAACGCGCAATGGAACGCGTGGGACTGTTCGCGAGAGTTCGGGCCGTCGGGTCGGCGTGCAACGTCGAGATCTTGGCCTCCATTCCGAGCCGATTGAAGTACGTGCACTCGGCTTCTGTCGGAACGGAATGGCAGACGATCGGAGAGTGGTTCGGCGCGAACGGCGCTGTGCCGGACGAGTTGCTTCGCGAGGATGCGGAGTTTCATCTCTCGTTGCCGGCCGGCGGTGAAGTGGAGGTCGCGGGCTTCTGGATCGAAGCGGAAGTGCCGCCGCGTGAAACAGCCAGCGCAGACGGGCTTGTGGGCGCACAGGTGAAGGTCTCCGGTTCCGTGCGACAAGCAATGGCTTTCCAGGCCTATTCCGTCGACGTCTCTGAACTTCTGGATCCAAGCGATCCTTGGAGCTTCCTCGCTGGTGGAGATAATTCGCCGCGTGTGACACTGCGGATCGTGAACGCCGGTTCGTTGTTCTCCGTCGAGATTCATGCATTGACTTGGCGGGGCTCCGTGTACCCGGCGACGCGTGTTGCGTTGGCGACGAAGCTGTATACTCACCAGCGCGGGCGGATGACGGGGCTGGACGGCGCGTGCGCGGCCGGCGACGTGATCGCGCTGCTCCACCGAGATGCGGACTTCGGTGCATTGCCGGAGGCCTCGCTGGATGGCGAAGCATTGGCCGCGGCGTCGGCGGATCTGGAGGCGTTGCATCGGCGATTTGGAACGTGGTTCGCGGAGAGGCGGACCATTCGCGATGTGATGTTGGAGGCATTGGGCGAAGCGGGTTGTTTGCTTGTTCCGCGCGGCGACTGCTGGGCGCTCAGTGTACTCGACCGCGATCCAGAGTTCCATGCACCGGCTGAGTTCACAGAGGAGAACGTGTTGGAGTTCCCCGGCGCTCTGCAGGTGGAACCGGCGGTGCTGGAAGCGAAGACGCTGTTGCTCCACGATCAGGAAGGCGAGGCCGCATGTCGAACGAATCGCTCCAACGGACAGGGATGTGCGAAGTGGCAATTGCGCTGGCTGCGTTCGGGTTTCGATGAATTGGCGCGCCTCGCGTTCGAGCGGCTCGGCGTGCCGACGTATCGGATTTCGCTGCCGACTGATATGGCGTGGTTGCGGCTTCCGCTCTGGAAGGAGTCGCGGGTGGCGCTTCAGAAATGGGGGACGGAGTCGCGCGTTGGGCACGTTGCGCAAAGCGGTTTGAAGGACGGCTCTCTCCAGATCGAGCATCGATTGCTGGGGCGTCGCGTCATCTGTTGGTCATGCGATCGGGCGATGCTCCGGCGCGATGTTTCGCCGACGCGGCTTGTTGTGGCGATTGATGGTCGAGTCGTTGCGCGCTTCACGCCGGAGGACCTTGAGCTTCGCGGCGAGGTTCTGGAAGGTGGAAACGTCCCGCAGGCGGAGGAGCCCATCGCGTTCCAGGACGAGTGCGTTGTCTTCACCATCAATGGCGAGGCCTTCGCGATCGATTCGGACGGAAACTTGATCGTGTCTGGCGGGATTGCGGAATTGCTCGATCTTGCCGACTCAGCGCCGGACGGCGGTTTCAACATTCAGGGTGAGCGTCTGATTCTTGGGACTCCGGAACTGGGTATCGTCGCGGCACTTGATTCTTCCACAAAAACTCTGCAACTGGCCGGATCGATCATCGAGCGGGCGGTTGCGCTATGACGATGAACAGAAAGGACAATTCAATGCGAACGTTGATGGTTTGCGTGCTCTTGTTGATTGCGACAGGGGCAGGGGCTTTTGAAACACAGCGCGTGGAAATGCGGGAAGGAGCGGAGAACGACGGGCGGGTTGCGATCTATCGCGACGGTGGAGAGTTGATGTTCTCCGATAACATCACGAGCGACCCGGTTTCGCTGACAGATCTGGTCTCGCGCGCAAACGAGCACGGAGAACTTACGGGCTTGGTCGAAGATGACCATCTGCAGTACCTGAACGATGCTCGGCACGGCGTGGCGCATGATGCCGCGTTCAATGATGCCATGCCGGTGCTGGGTGATGTGACTGGCGGCGTGACGATTGGGCAGCACATTGCCAGTGCAGATTATCATCTTGGCCGCACGGAAGAAGAGACGATCTCTGCGCCGTGGTACTTCAATGATGTCGTTCATTTCGACGCGGGGACGATTCGGCTTTCGACGCCGAATCCAATCGGCGAAAAGACTGTGATCTTCGAGGAAATGCCTTTCAGTGCATCGCTGACGTACGATCCGATGGATTTCCGATTTGAGCTCAACCGCGCTTTGTGGACACCGTGGACGACGAGTGAGTCGGGGGTGTTTACGGAAGCGGCTGTTTCATCTCTTCTGAGCGGTCGGTTTGATGGAAACCGGTCGGCCGTGCTGGAAGGGTTCGTTTCGGTCGAAGGAATCGCAGCCGGAGATCTTGTTTCTCGCGAGGTTGCCGAGGATATTCTCGGCGACTGGGAGTTTCTGAGCCCGTTGGGAGTGGCCGCGACAGATGACAGCGAGGACTTGCGCGCCGAGGGCGTGGCGATCTCATTTGCCACGGAGACGGATGGAGCTGTGGCGCTGGACAATCGCGAACGCGCTGCGCTTCGTGCGGATTTGACTGCCACGCTTTCGAGCGATGGCGGCATGGCGAATGCCTTGGCGGCCGGTGTGTATGGGGACGCGTCGATCGATCAAGCGACTGCAGCATCGACAAGCGGCCTGGTGTCCGGTGTCTATGGCATCGGACGAAGTGCGAGGAATTCGCTTCTGGCAGCGGGTGTGACGGGTGTGGTGGATGAAAGCGAGACCGGAACGCGAAGGATCGGTGTGCTTGGCGCGTTGTCGAAAGACGATGCGACTTCCGTAACGATGATTCCGCCCGGCGATCATGCCGGCGTGTTCCTCGGCGATGTATTCGTCGGTGGTGCGACAACGATCGTGTCTACGAATGCCTCTGGCGGTTCGATTGCAGCGGGTGACGTGGTTGCGTGGACCGCGGGAGGCGTTGCGATCGCGCCGGCGTACTCTTCAGCTACCGGAGCCGTCGCAGGAGTTGCCACGAACGATACGGCCGCAGGGGAAACCGTCGTTGTGGCATTCGGCGGTGTCGCACATGTGAAGGTGAGTTCAAGCACGACGGCCGGCCAGGGATTGGCCTGGAATGGTTCGTATGCAGTTGCTGCGTCGGCGGGTTGTCGAGCTCCTATCGGAACGGCAACCGAGAGCGGAAGCGGAACGGTTGCGATGCAGGTCATTCCAGCATTCAATCCGTAGAAGCCGGCAATTCCGAAAATGAAAATCCCCCGGGCGACGGTCGCTCGGGGGATTCTTTGTTGGATCAGAAGCGTGGCGATTGTTTGCGTGCTCCGGCAAACGTCGTTGTGTTGCCGGTGCATCCGGCGGAGCGGAGCGCGAGCTCGACGGCCCCGGCCAGCGCATCGAGGGCATCGTCGTGTTGCACGCGCGGGAAGTCCTGGAACTCGCGCCAAAATTCCTCGGGCAGCGTTTCAGCGAGCGCCAGGCGCCCGCTTGAGAGCAGGGGCTCGAGCGTTGCGATGCGGGATTCCTTGCGACGATTCGGCTTCACGATATCGATCGGCAAATCGTAGCGACGTCCTTCAGCCTGGCGGCGTCGGCGTTCTTCTTCAATCGGCATCGTCAGCAATTCCTGAAAGCCCGTTCCTTCGATGGCGAGTCGCTCGAACGGTGCTTGTTCGTGTGTCTCGAAGAGGTTTTGAACCTGCCTGCTGGGCGCGGCGCGGCGAACCCAGATGCAAAGGGCCACGAGCATTCCGTCCGGCGCGAGTCCGACGGCTGCGAGTGCTGCGAAGTCGCCGCGCGTGCGATTCTTGCCGAGCGCGGCGTCATGATAGCCGAAGAGTCGCAGGTCCTTCATCGGGATCGTGCGAAGCGGATGGTGACTCTGCGGCGGCAGGATCGAGACACCCTTTCTCGTGCGTCGAGCGCGCCAGGCGGACTCGGGCTCGAACAAGGCGTCTTCCGGGCCGAGCGGTTCGTTCTGCTTTTCCTGGAAGAACGCGCGGCGGCCTTGTGTGACGAGTTGTACTTGCAGTTGCTCGTAATCTTCCTTCGAGTGCCAGAGTACGTCCGAGTCCCATTCCATGATCACCTGATGCTTGAGGAAGTACTCGCGGGCCTGTTCGCGACGATCGGGTTGCGACGTATCGGTCAGCAGGCGCCGCCATTCGTCCCATTGGGGGCATGGCTCGGCAAACTTCACGATGGAGCGGAAGTGCATCGATTCGAAATCGGGGCGCTTCATCAAGTGCGCCAGGAGACCTTCGCGATGAAGGACCGTACCGATGGCAAGGATATGCGTGTAGCGATCGCCGAGGTGCTCGATGACTTCGTGGAACCAGTCGAGCAGATGCGCGCGACGGCGCTGCGATTCGGCGGAGGCGCTGGACTCGGCATCGTCGAGGATGATCTTGGTCGGGCGCCAGGAGTTGTGCGAGATTCCGCGCATTTCGGAACCAGCACCGAGCGCTTCGAGTCGCACTCCATTCGCAACGAGCAGTCGTGCGGAGGATTCGATCCGTTTGCGGCCGAAACGATCCGGAAACCACTTGGTTAGAGGAGTGTGCCCCGTAAGTTCGTTCCGCACTGCACTGAGGCGCTGTTGCGCCTGGCGCTGGGTGGCGGAAACGAGCAGGATGTAGCTCTCCCGCGCGTAGACGATATCATGCAGTGTCAGCAGCAGCGAGACGATGGTAGATTTCGCGCATCCTCGTGGGGCGGCCAGTGCAATTCGGCGCCCTTCGCGTTGCGGGAGCGGATCGGGGCAGAGACCTTCGTGGAGGCGAAGCAACCGGTAGTGGAATTCGGCAAACGGCAGGCGCAGGTGATGGCCGAGAGCCTGTTGCGCGAAGATTTCGAGATCGCGCTCGCACCGGATCTCCATCAACCGACGTTGGACTGCCGGATCACTCCGTTTGACCAGATTCCAGAATTCCCTCCTCGAGGAGCCGTGGATCGATTGCGAATCCGGAATCTTCATGAGAAGCGCTCTCCATGTCGGCCAGTTTGTGGCGGAGTACCTGGATTTGCAGCATGCGCTGCATGATGGTGAGGACGGCTCCGAGGTCTGTGAGCTTTGCGGGCTCGGGCAGCTTCGGGGCTGCCTCGGCGAGGCGCTCGGGAGCGGTTTGGACGAGGGTGTCGAGGCTGGCTTCAAAGACGTCGAGCCAGCGATCGAGTACATTCTCGATACGCATTATGCACGATTCAAGATTGATGGGAACTTCCTGTGAGGACATTCGGTTGGAAACCTCCTGGGTGTGGGATGAACTAAGCCAGGAGGCATTCTGGCACGGATCAGGAGGTGTTGTTGGACGGACCGCTTCGCATGGCGCATTTGGACAAATCGGCTGATTTTGCTGATTTTGTCGGTATCGACCAAGTGGATGATTTGACTTGGCAAAGTCCCTGCTATTCGGAGTGGCAGAGTCCGGCCAGGGATGGGCCGGGGAATACTAACGGAGTGGTGAAGTGTCATGATTACGATCACGGAAACGGCGGCGGCCGAAATCAGGCGCCTATTGGCGACAGAGAAAAAAGAGAGTTGGGGCCTGCGTGTCGGTGTGGCCGGCGGCGGATGCTCGGGATTGAGTTACACTCTCGCCTTCGATGAAGAGCCGAAGGAAGCAGACAGCGTCTTCGAGATCAGCGACATTCGGGTCTTCGTCGATCCAAAGAGCTATCTCTTCTTGAATGGGATTACCCTGGACTATTCGACGGATCTGCTGAACGGCGGGTTCCGGTTTGTGAATCCAAACGCTTCGCGCACGTGTTCGTGCGGCAGCTCGTTCTCCATGTGAGTCTGTGATCGTCGGTAGTGATGAGAATTAACGCCTCCTGTGAGACGAGAGTTTCACAGGAGGCTTTTCTTTGGCCTCGTGAAAAAGCGAACAAGCATTCCGGTGGAGGAATTCATCACGCGAAGGCGAGTCGTTCGTGTCGAGACTTTCTCGTTGCAGTTGATCGGTGTCGGCCGAAAGAACCACGGTCCTGATCCTGGTCCGAGGTCTTGTTGCTTGTGAAATCATTCGCTGTCCTTCTCATCTCCCTTCTTCTTCCGATTCTCTGCACGGCGGCGCCTCGCGATGGCGAGGTGCGGCAACTGACACAGAGGGGCGCCGCTGCGCGTGGGCACTGGGGCGTATACGCGGTGAACTTGAGCTCCGGCGCGGAGGTTGCGGATTACCAGTCGCGCAAGCTCTTCCTTCCGGCGTCGAACCGTAAGCTGGTCACGGCGGCAATGGCGGCGAAGTACATGGGTGGCGATGCGACGGTGCGAACGGTGGCGCATGTGCCGTCGATTTCCGGCGGCATTGTGCAGGGCGACCTGACGATCGAAGCAGTCGGTGATCCGACGTGGAATGGCGAGTTCCTCGGCGGGCGACTGGGGCGTTCGGTGCTGGCGCGGCTGGCGGATCAGATCGCGGACGCTGGGGTGAAGCGTGTGAAGGGCGACCTGGTGATCGATACGTCGCGCTTTGCGGAGCCGGCGCCGATTCCGCCAGGGTGGACCTGGGAGGACTTCCAGACGATCGATGGGGCAATTCCTTCGGTGTTCGGGATCGAGAAGAACCTGGGTCGCGTGGTGATATCGCCAGGCAGTGTGGGGTCGCCGGTGCGTGTGTCGTTTTCGAGCCCGGTGGAGCCTTTTGAGATTCTGAATCTATCGACGACCGGTTCGGCCGGTTCGGCGCCGACGTTGCAGCTCGATCGCGGGCTGGCGGGCAAGACGCTGACGATTACGGGGTCGATCTCTTCGGATTCCGGCGAGGCGGCGAGGTCGATGCCGCTGGGCGAGCCGGTGGCGCACGCGGCGCGCGTGCTGTTGGAGGAGTTGGCCGACGCGGGCGTGCATGTGGATGGGAACATCCGGCTGAGCGAAGCGGGTCGCGAGATGGGCCAGGTGGTGGCGGCGGTGACCTCGGCGACGGTGGGGGACTTGCTCCAGGAGATGAATATTCCGAGCGACAATTTCCTGGCCGAGAGCACGTATCTGCTGGCGGGGGCGGAGCTCTACGGGCGCGGGTCGTACAACTCCTCGCACGCGGCGGAGAAGCGTTTTTGGGGCAGCCTGGATGTAGAGGACTGGGAATGGGTGCCGATGGATGGCAGCGGGCTGTCGCGGAAGAATCTGGTGACGCCGCACGCGCTGGTGGAATTGCTGCGCGAGATGCACGACGACGAGGCGTTTGTCGATAGCCTGCCGGTTTCGGGTGTGAATGGAACGATGAGGTATCGGCTGACGGACGGCGGATTAGCCCGGCGAGTGCGCGCGAAGACGGGGACGCTGGATGGCGTGGCGGCGCTGTCCGGCTATGTGACGACGAACAACGGCAGCCAGGTGGCTTTCAGCATCATGGTGAACAACGCGGACGCGCGAGCGACGACGCTGCGGCGCACGGTGGATGACATCGTGGAAGTGCTGGCGCGGTAGGGGGGCAGGTTTCTTCGCCCCCTCCGGGGACGAGTTGTCTCTCTCAGTCTATCCCCGGGTTCCCTCCCTGCGGTCGGTCACCCGGGGCGATTCAGCTTGGCCGCCCTTCGGGCGACCGCGGGTTCTGCCTTTTGAGGTGACTTGGCCATCCTTGGTCAAGAGCAGTCCCGGGGTGCTGCCGGGCGCAGTTGGCTTCTCGAACCTACGAAAACAAGGCGAACGTCGCCGGGGCTTGAGCAAGATGCTCAAGTCACCTCGGAGTGGGTTGTCTTTTGAGGTGACTTGGCCATCCTTGGCCAAGAGCAGTCCCGATTTGATTATCGGGCGCATGTAGCTTCTCGAACCAATGACACCAAGGCCTGCATCGCTGGGGCTTGAGCAAGGATGCTCAAGTCACCTCGGAGTGGGTTGTTTCTTGAGGTGACTCGGCCACTTGCCTGTCGAAGCTTCATGCGCAGGCGGGTCTCCGGCCGAGAGCTGGCAAAGCAAAGACAACGAAAAGACACGATTGTGGCAGGGGTTTCTCGGCGGGTTGCGCCCTCAGGATTCGGGGAGTTTCCGATGGGAGGGGTGTGTCTTGAAGACTGATCGGGTTGTTTCACGGAGGGCGATGGCGGCGGATGCGGCGCCGCGCAGGGAGCCGGTGGAGTATCTGGACGATCTGGGGCTGGCGGAGTTGCCGACGCTGCTGCAGCCGCGGCAGGTGGCGGAAATACTGGATGTCGCGCCTCAAACGATCCATAATCTGGTTCGCGGGGGCGAATTGGCGGTCGTGCGTCTGGGGCCTCAGAGCTACCGAATTTTCCGCCGAAGCCTGGAGGAATTCCTGCGCCGGAATATGGAATAGTGTAGATCGACACATGGTCTGCAAATGCTCTGTCATCAGTCTAATAAAACGCTTGATGACCGAAAGGATTATCGCTATTTCTACAGATGAAGTGAGCAGCCTTCAGCAGAATGAGTCTTGTACGGGGGACTCGCTGCAAGAGGGAGCGATGATGATGAGACGAGCTATGTGCAACCGGATAATCGGGGGATTCGGGGGATGGGGAGCAGTACTGCTGATGCTGGCGCTGGTCGTGCCGGCAGCGGCTCAGCGTGCCGTGCTGAACGAGGTTGTGATCGATTCGGGCAGCGGTGAGGACTCGGAGTATGTCGAGCTCTTCACGATGCGGCCGAGCCAGGATCTAGGCGGTCTATCGATCATTACGATCTCGGCCCAGGGCGCGGACACGGGCAGGGTGCTGGGGCGCATGGATTTGCCCCGGGGCGCCCGAAGCAACAGCAACCAGCTCTTCCTGCTGGCGAACCAGCGCACGATCAACCTTTACGGGATCACGCCGGACCTGACGTTCCAATCGACGGATTTCTCGTTCCCGGACCAGGCGCAGACGGTCCTGTTGGTCTCGACCGATAACGCGCCGCGGCCAGGGACGGTTCTGCGCGGCACGGAGCAGTTCCTGATCTACGACGGCGTGGCGATCGTGCAGAACCCGGGCTTTGACCAGCCGATGTTCGGCGTGCCGGCGATCGGACCCGACGGGACTCGGGTTCCGGCAGGCGTGTATCGCATTCTGGACGGGCGCGACAAGAATCTGCCGTCGGACTTCTATATGAGTTCGCCGTCCGGCCCGGGCAATCCGGAAAACACGCCGGGCGTGCTGAATGCGAGTGGGTACACATTCCCCGCGGCGCGGCCCCAGCCGACTCCGGTAGTGGGCACGGCCCGGGGAGCCCAGTCGACGGGCATCGCATGGGATCGTGATCCGAAGTTCACGTTCCAGCGCAGCCTGCGCGCGCGGCAGGGGTTCGTGATTCTGTTCTCCGCGACGAACAACATGGACGCGACGCGCCTGTTCCAGGAACTGAACACGAGCCAGGACTTCGCCAAGTCGGTGCGGGACAATAAGGTGAACCTGACGTACGTGGACCTGGCGCATGACGCGCAGGGCTCGGAGTGGGCGCGCAAGTGCAAGGTGTTCCGCGTGCCGACGATGGTGGCGTACGATTCGAGCGGGAACGAGGTGAACCGGATCGTGTTCGATGTGACGCGTTCGGCGTCGCCGCAAGCGGTGGATTTCTTATCGACGACCTACTGACAGATTTCTCATAGCGTCCCCCCGTACTGCCGTCCCCGCCGTCCCCCCGATCGGCGGGGATGGCGCATGTGGGGGTATTGTTGCACGCCTACAGCGTGCGGACCTTTGGGCTTCGGTACCCAGGGCGGGGCTCGCCGGGCGCTCGATTGCCCTGGGCTGTCGGATGTGGAATCCCGTTGGGATTCTTGCTGGGTTGGCCTGGCTTCGCCTGATGATATTCAATTGGTAGCGCGGCGGCTGTGCAAGTACGCGATGCCGCGGGCGGTGATCTCGGCCATCATGAGAGCCCAGATCCAGGGGAGTTCGATGATCTGGATCGCCATCGGATGGACGAGGAGGATCACGGCCGTTTCCGTGCAGAGGCCGAATCCGATGAGCGCCGGAAACAGCCAGTGGCGGGACGGCTGAAGGTATTCCATCCCAACGTAGGAGATCCAGATGCCGGCGCCGAGACCGAAGTAGAGGAGCAGTCCGGGAGAGTGGGGGAGGAAGGATCTGGCCGGCGTCGGTGTGCAACAAGTCACGAGCAGAAGAACGAAGGCCACCATGGATGGCGCCGGAAGTCTCCGCATCAGTCTTCTGCGTGCGATTGCCACGGCCACGGCATTCCCCCGGACTTCTCTTGCCGATCTCTTCAGGGCGTCCCTGTGCGAAATCCTCCCGGCTGCAATGAACAGGAGGAATACGGCGGAGGGGCAGATGGCAAGCCAGCGGATGGCCAGTGTGGCATCTGGCCTCTCTTTCATCCAGTCCGCGTTGCTCTCGTAATAGGTGATCAGGTGGTAGCAGTCGAAGAATGCGATGCCGGCCAGGGTGAGACAGAGCAGGAGCCAAGTTGATTTCAGTGTTTTTTCCATCTCTGTCTCCTTTCAGCCCAGCGGCTAGCTCGTCAGGTGAACCATGTAGGTGGATTGTTCCGTTTTTCTGACCGTGGAGTGGTAGCCGATGGAGCCGCCTTCGCTCGGGCAGTAGATCGTCGTGCGGATGTGAAAGCGCGACTCGTTCTCCGTAGAGAGGATACAGACGGAATGGTAGTACGAGAGCTGGGGGTGTTCTTGGATGTATTCGTCCATCTCGGCTTTGTCGTTGCGAATGTGGTCGGCCAGGATAAGGGCGACTTCAGCGAGGGTGGTCGCTTCGATGACTTCGTCCTCTGGCAAGGTGAGAGAGACGTCCTCCGTCGGAATTGGGCCGGATTCCCATGCGCGCAGGAGATGGAGAAGATCGTTCTCCGAGATTTCGCTGCCCGGCGGCCAACTGGATGGCGGGGGAACGTGGGGATGGGCGATCGGCTTCTGCTTCTTCGTCATCAAGAGTTCCCTTTTCCGGAGGTTTGCTGCGGGTCCGTTGCGGGTCAAGCTGGAGGGGTCGGCGGGCACGATGGTGTTGCACGCTTACAGCGTGCGGGGTTCGTGGCGTTGGTACCCAGGGCGGCGCTCGCCCGGGGGCTCGCTTGCCCTGGGCTGTCGGGTGTGGAATCCCGTTGGGATTCCAATTGGAATGGCAGCATTCAATTGGCGATTTGACCTCTCTCGGGGGCTGTAGTTTGGAGGCCGGATGGCAGGGCGTGACGGGCGGGGTGACAGGGAGTGACAGGTTGTTTCTCCCAACTTCTTTTGGGTGTGAACAAAACACTTGCGCCTTTTCCCGGGTATTAGCGAGGACTGGAGATAAGCCCAAATCTAAGGAGGCGCCTCATGCGCAAACTCTTGCTTGCACTGGTAGTGGTATGTGCTCCCCTTCTCACCGGATGTCTTGGCATGACCCCCATGCCGATGTCCCAGTATACCAATGACAAAGGCCTGGATAACGAGCACGTCACTCGGACTCTGGATCCTGTCAATGCCGAGTACAAAATCCTCGGCGCCGTCGAAGCGACGGGAAATTCGCGCGTTATTTGCGGTTTCGTGTTTGCTGAAGGCTCGGAAGGCTACGGCCTGCTGATGCGCAATGCCCGCGATCAGTACGATCCGGACACGACGACGATTCTGTTCCCGATGATGGACTACGAGTACTCCGGTATTCTGTACCCGATCTGGGGCACGATGAAGACGAACTACTACGGCACGGCTGTGAAGGCGACCGACATCGAGCAGATGGGTGCGGACGTCGCGGTGGACGAGGACGTCTATCCGGACTCGGGCGGCCTGCTTGGTGGCTTGCTTCCGTTCTGATGAACGCGACGAGCGGATGAAGTTGAAGAACCCGGCGGGTCGACCGCCGGGTTCTTTGTGTGCTGGGGGATGGAGTTCTTTGGAGACAATCAGCCTTTGGCGGATCCGCCATCATAAGCGGGATTCGGGCCGGCAATGATTTCCTGTGCTGCAGTACCCGCAGGTCGAACGATCCTTGAAGTACACGACTTCAGGCACATGGCAGAAGTAGTAATATTTGATCTGTGGATGGAAGACAGCTCCCTGTGAACCGAGCCTGAACCACGAGCACCAGATTACATTCTCATATGGTAGTTGTTCGCTCCCGTTCCATCCAAGTGAATCCCTAAGGATTTGCATCGCGGTTCTTCCCTCAGAGATGATGTCGTCCACGAAGAGTATGCTCCCCTTTCCAGAAGGAATGACCGGGGCGACTTCCAGTCTAATGTGGCGATGTCCTTTCTCATAGAAAGTGAATGTGGCTGCCGCTTCCATTTCAAGCGCTAAGTGCGCTGCAAACGGAATCGTACTCGTTCCGACTCCCACCACGCAATCGACCTTCAATGGCCTTACCGTATCAACGACGACTCTGCGCATTTCAGAGAGAAGAGAGAGCTGGGAGATCAGGGAGCGGCATTTCAATAGGATATTCGTGTGTGCTCCCGTCTCCAATACTACTCGGGCAAATATGCGGTTTGACTGGTACCAATCCCTGAGCGCGCTTTCAATATCCGGGGCATCCAACCTGAAATCGCCATTCGAAGGCTCTGGCAGCAAAATCTCGGCAGTCGTACTAGCATTCTCCAGCAACTGACATCCTACAAAACCGCCTGCCTCCTCGCCTGCACCATCGTCGCAGCTACCATTCAGAGGTGGAAGGGAGTGCATTGGATCTGCTTGTTCTTTCGAATCCCCGGCGCTCATTGTCTGCACCGATTGTGTCCACCTGTCGATTGTCTCCGCGATTACTTCCTCCGATAACATCACCTCCTGAGCCGCTGTAGGAAAGCGCTTAGAAACAGTGGCGTCGACACGATTCTTCGGTTCGCCAGCCTTCTCGAACATCGCATTGATTTTTCGAATTTCGCTTTCGATCTTGCTAATCCTGAACTCGCTCAAGAAGCGCTCTGCGCTCTCCTTAAGGGCTCCACTTGATTCTAATGGATATACCGGTCGAAGTTGGATCTCAGCAGCCCTCTCTGATCCCGTGACTATTATCTCTTTCACGAGTGCGCATGAAAGCCAGTGTGTTTGTGATTCAGGCGGGACGTCAGAGCTACTGAAGCGCTCTAGCTTGGAAAGTCTCAGTTGGGATCCATCGAGTTCATCTGCCAGCCTGAGCAGTCCTGCAAGCAGGCGTGGGCGAAAAAGATCCTCGCGGAATTTCGTCATTGTGAACTTCGGAGACCCGGAGCTGTGGCACTCATCCCACAAGCGTCCATTTGAGTGTGCAAAGGCAATCAGGTGGCATTTGTGTAAGAAATCTCGCGATCTTGGATCGGCGAGGCAGGGCGGGGGTATTGCCTTGGGCCATATGCCATCATCTTTCACGGCTTCTTGAATCAATCTGCGGCCAATCTCCACATGACTCTTGCGCACCTGATCGGGCGTAAGATCACCCAAGTCCTCGTAGAGAGTCTCCCTAAGGCTCTTCTTTGCGGGAGCCTCCTGGGCAGAGATCAGACGATATTGCATCCCAATGTCGTGGATCGCGGACGCCACAGCGAGAGCTACTAATTCAGGAATGGACAGCGGGGGCACCTTGTGCGCGTAGCCATTCTCGAATAGCTGTTGGCAGTATCCACAAATACGAAGCGAGTGCTCGAGAGTGTGGTCGGTATAGAACGTGTCTTCAATCCTCTCCCATATCGAATGGGCGGTGACAATAGCAAGTCGGAGACTACCCTTCATGTCGAAGTCGGGATAAGATCTCAAATCAGAAACGCCCAGTCTCTCCAGGAAGCGCCCGACTTCCCTATCCGGATCGATAGACATATCGAATCTCCTCTCGGGGTGTGCAGAGCGAGAAGATGCTCTCTGGACTAACTAGAAAAGGACGACCAATCGAGAGATTGAAGCAGCATATTACTTGGCACACTTCTGTGTCGATAGCATTCAGTACCATTAGGGCCTTGTCTATTTCTGCCCCTGTAGCCATGACTTCCGCAAGAAGTGCGGCTCTGGCACCGGATAGGACTGTATTTCTGGCGGCAGAGATTCGCTTCGCGGGAATTGGCCCAACCTTATCGATAACACAGAGCTGAATCCCAGTGATGGCCTGTACAGCGGCGGCGACAAAGAGAGAGGATTGATTCGCCACGACCAGCGTATCCACATCACGTGTATGGCTAATCGTGTCATCGCAGTATCCACCCAAGAGCCGGTAGGTGACTTCATAGGCACAATCAAGGAGATCCTGGGGACGGGTAAGCATATGCTTTATGGAGAGGTAGCATGACGTGTACATGCCATTATCCATCTGTAAGAATGGCTTTCCCTCAATCTCTGTCTTTACGAAGAAACCATTCGATTCCGTGGGCAAAATGATGCCTCCGGCACTGAGGTACTTCCTGAACAATCGATCCGACCAGAACTGTCGAAATTCGAGAAGGGTCGAAAATGGGAACCGCGTCTGAAGGTCAACAAGCAACTTGGAATTGTGGCCGGCGAACCTCTCGACCAAGTTGCCTTCACGATCGAAGCTTATAAATGGAATATGGACGTGTGACCATTCTTCTCTGAGGGC
The DNA here is from genome assembly GCA_020444065.1 of bacterium. Taxonomy (NCBI): domain Bacteria; species bacterium. The sequence continues at coordinate 148,842 of JAHLLQ010000003.1, forward strand.
CTTCTCGAGTTTCGACTCGCCCCTCACGAGTGCGAATCCATCACTGGATGAAAGCGGAGATGCCATTAGCTCCAAGAAGGCACTCACTCGATCGGGCGCAATAGAAAGGGCACTGAAAGGCGTGAAATCTATGACTGCGGGAGATTCGTGCGGAAGAATTGCTTCAAGCGCGAGTCGCAAGTCTCTTTCGTGTTGAAGAGTTCCATAATCGTAATCCCGCAAGCGCGCGAGTGGATTAAACTGGCCTGAGCGCAGCTCACGGGCAATCGCCAATTTCAAAGGGTCAACAACTTTCACTTTATTGTACCCGTTTCCTCAATCTAAACTCTATCATTATCTGACATCCGAAAGAGGCGGGAAGTGTCGTGAATTTCGAACTCCTGCGCACGAATTCAAGTGCTCTCTTCCATAGGTTGAGAAAGCATGCATGACCTTCTTCTTGAAGCATCCCTGGAGAAGCCTCGACTTCCCTTTGAATCAGCTCTCGATGCTCCCGAAAGTAGTCCAAGTCTTTTGCCTCTCGAAATTCGAATGTCAGGCATCCTTCATTGCTTATCATCGTGAAACAAGCTTGGTCAAAGGCCGAATCGGCATCGAGGCTGGACAGGTATTTTAGTATCGAGATTAAGCCGTGCTTCTTGCGCTCGATATGAAGCAACCGAAGGGCGCAGGCAGCTTCCAGTGTAGCCCGTGAGTTGGTGGGAGATATACTAAGTGCATTCAATAGATTGCCTGAGGTGTGACCCAGTTCCCGCTTCATGACCTCAACAAGGTTGTCGTGTACTCCATCCCCCGGATCGCAGCATATCATTCTTACCCGAGCTGGATTGCTGAAGGCGGGCTGATGTTCGACGACCGGATACGCGGTCCTTGCATACTTGATAGAGTTTGATATTAGCTCGACGCAAGAATCCGCAAAAAGCCGGTGTTCATCCTCGATTGCCAGGATCCTCTCCAGATCCTCAGTCTGGGCACTCTCTGGTTGCTCGAGGAAGAGGCGGAAGTAATCATGGACCCATTTGCGATAGGGCTCCGTCGCCGAATTCATAATGTCCCCGACGGTGGTTGAAAGTCCTGTCATTAGCTCGAAGAACCCCGCAGGCTCTCGCTCCACGACCCTTGTTAGCCGGATTAGAGAATTTCGGCTATCAAGATTCTGGGCTTGATCCGGACGCAAGTCAGACGTCTTCCAGAAGTCGCCAAGTTGCGTGAACTTGGCGTTCTCCTCCGACTCCCAGTAAATCAGCTCACCTCCAGCCCTTTGCCAGAGTGAGGGGAATCCGGTAAACCACACGAGCCTGCTGGGGAATGAGCCTGCCTTTGGGAGTTCGACCTCGGTTGGCCCAAGGCTCTTCCTGTATCTCCATTCGCAACCGGCAACTAACCATGCTAAACCGGATACCTCGAGCCGCTGGAAGTCGTCCAGCTTGACGCGACAGACACCAGATGACATCAAGATATGGATCCCGTCGTGCGGCGGCTTGACGAAGTAGTCCCAGTCGAGTGTTTTCACTTTTCGATCTCCATGGGATATTAATGAACATACGCGATGCACAGGCCTCTGGTGCAAGTGAAAACACAAGTGGTAGAAGTTCTAGGGGCTTGCCGGAACCCAAATGGGCATAGTGGCATTGGGGACTGAAGGGGGAGTGAGTGTCGGCACGAGCTTGCCTGCCAATATCCTCCTGCGGGTGGTTGGCTTGGATGTTGCCTCGGCGGTGGAGGCAGTTGGATTCTGACCCTGGGGGTCTGGATATGAAGATCGGTATTGTGTGTTATCCGACGTACGGCGGGTCCGGCGTGGTGGCGACGGAGTTGGGGCGGTTTCTGGCGCTGCGCGGGCACGAGGTGCATTTTATTTCGGCCTCGCTGCCGTTCCGGCTGGCTCAGTCGACGGATGACAACATTCATTTCCACGAGGTGCAGTCGATCACTTATCCGGTGCTGCAGGGCGAGCTGTATGGCGTGACGCAGGCTTCGAAAATCGTGCAGGTGGTGGAGGAGTTCGGGTTGGACGTGGTGCATGTGCATTACGCGGTGCCGCATGCGATTTCGGCGTTTATGGCGCGCGAGGTTCTGGGGCGCGAGGATCATCCGTTCAAGGTGGTGACGACGCTGCACGGGACGGACATTACGCTGGTGGGACGCGCGCCGTCGTTCTTTCCGATTGTGCGTTATGCGATCGATTACTCGGACGCGGTGACGACGGTGTCGGAGTGGTTGCGGCGCGAGACGATCGATGAATTTGCGATCAAGCGGCCGATCGAAGTGATTCCGAACTTCGTGGATGTGAAGACTTTCCGGCGCGGTCTGCAGCCGTGCAAACGGAAGCACTATGCGCCGAATGGCGAGAAGATCGTGATGCACACGTCGAACTTCCGTCCGGTGAAGCGCGTTCAGGATGTGATCAAGACGTTTGCGAAGTTGCGCAAGGAGGTGCCCGCGGTCTTGTTAATGATCGGCGATGGGCCAGACCGCGACATGGCGCATTCGCTGGCGCGGGATCTTGGGGTGGATCGCCACACACACTTCCTGGGCAAGCAGGAAAACATCGAGCTGTTCATGTCGTGCGCGGATCTTTTTCTGTTCCCCAGCGAGTATGAGTCTTTCGGCCTGGCGGCGCTGGAAGCGATGGCGTGCGAAATCCCGGTGGTGGCGTCGGACGCGGGCGGTCTGAAGGAAGTGATCGTGCACGGAGAGACGGGTTTCCGTGCTCCGGTGGGGGATGTGGATGCGATGGCAGGTTACGGCATTCAGGTGCTGAAGGATCAATCGCTGGCGAACTCGATCGGTTGGGCGGCGCGCGATGCGGTACACAAGAATTTCCTGCCGGAGATCATCGTGCCGCAGTACGAGGCGTTGTATGCGCGGGTGATGAATGGCTCATGGCCGGTGCGGCCGGCGCCGGAATCGCGCGATGAAGTGTTCCGTCACGCGGAGGGGATTTGAGGGACGGCCTTGTCGCGTACTCGTACTCAGCGAAGCGGTACTCGAACTCGTACTCGGAGTTGTTTCATGCTGCTGCTTGCGGGCGCCGAAGTTCGAGAACGATTACGAGCACGAACCCGGAATGGGTCGCGTCGGAAAAGGACAGTCAATTGAGGTGACTTGGCCATCCTTGGCCAAGCGTCCGGGGCGCGAGCAGGTTCCGTACGGTTCACGACCTTTCTCCACATTCATACGCGAAGCTTGGTTGGCTCGCTCTTGGGCAGAGATGCCCAAGTCACCTCGATGTGATCGCTGGCGAGATGCGGCACTGGTTTCGTTGGGGCGTGCGGGTGTACTTGCCGGTTGGAAGCCAGCGGTCCCGGATATTACGGTGCAACGAGGAGGGAGGCGGCCCAGTTGAGTTCGTCCGGGGCCATGGCGTAGAGGCGTTTGCCTTCTCGGTTCGTCTCATTCAGGCATCGGACGATGGAGACGGCGTGCCATTGGCCGCCGTTGTATTCGTAGCGCGTTTCCAGCCATTGTTCGCCGACTTCTTCGCCGTCGCGGTACCAGTTCATGTGGTATTTGACGACGGCGCGAGGGTAGTTGACTTCTTCCGAAAGCTCGTGCGTTTCGCCGATCAGTTCGCCGTGGAATGTGGCGGCGCTGTTGCTGCCCCTGACCGTGCGCGGGATGCCGACGCGTGCGGCGATTTGTGCGGAATCTTCGCGGATCTTTGCGGCGAGTTGTTCGCGCATTCCTTCCGTGGGAGCGGGCGGGGCGATTCTTGTATTCTGCATCGGAGGCGGCGTCGGGAACGGCGTCGGGAAGGGTGTCGGGAACGGTGTCGGCCTTGCGCTGGGCGAGTCGGCAAAGGGATCTTCGACGACCTCGGCGATCTCGTTGGCTGGCGGTTTCTCGGCGTTCTTTGCGTCTTCACCGCGCTCGTACCATTCGCTGACGGTGGAATTGCCGATGGGCGACGTGTCGAGAATGAACTCGAAGATGACTCCAAAGATGGCCACGCAGAGCAGGAGAACGCCACCGATGACGGCGGGCCAGAAGAGCCAGCCGATGCGCTCGGCCAGGTCGTCGAGTTTTTTGGCAAAGCCGCCGCCTTTCTTCTTCTTGCCGGGCTTCGTTTTGATGACGCGTTTGTCGATGTCGGGCAGTTCATCGCCGGGCACGACGAGGCCCCGCAGCGCGGTGGCGAGCGTTTTGACTTCGGGATCGTCGGAGGCTTGGTCGAGCAAGGCGATGAGTTCGCGACGATTGGCAACGTCGGTGCGTTGCGTCAGCAGGCCGCCAAGAAACGCCGCGGTATCGCGCGTGAGCTCGCTGGCCTTCACGCGTTCGGCAGTGACGGAGCCCAGAAGGCGCTCCGTCCCCCATTCCATTCCGGCGCGATCGCGAAACAGAATGCAGTGCGCGATGTAGACTTCGTGCAGGATGGCACTGCCATCGTCGAGAGGCTCAGGCACGCGCTCGAGCACCGTTCGATAATGGGCGAGCCACTCGGCGGGGGAGTTGGGGAGTTCTTCGTAGGTCTGGCGCGAGATGTCGGCGGCAAAGTCGGAGAGGGCCTGGGCGGCGGTGTGGCAGGACAGGCCCCAGAAGAGCGGGTCGTGCCCCCACGTGTCGTATCCGCCGACGAGTTGCTCGATGGCTCGGTCGGGATTTCCATAGGCCATGGACTGAAGGACTTCTTCGACGAGGTCGCCGGGGCCTTCGAGGAGGCGCGTAGCCATAAGGAGGCGCGAAGCGCTCCAGGAGATGTCTTCCTGGCGCTGAGCATTGGTGGCGGGCTGGTCAATCTGGGCCCGCAGGGCGCGCGCGTATTCGATGGTTTGATTATACGGCAAGCCTCGCCTCCTTCTCAGACTGCCGACGACAGGTGTTGTCCCTTGTGGCGGGTGCGAGGCGCTGGGCGCAAGGATTGAGTCGGCTTATGGCAAGAGTGGGGGAGGGGACGAGGCGGCCAAGTCACCTCGGTTCCCGTTCCCTTCCCATTCCCTGCATGTACTCGAACCCGCACCCGAAACCCCAAAAAACGAGTGCGATGACGAGCCCTCGCCACAGCCCGAAGGGATTATACAACTCAGCCAAGGGTAAGCCGAAGGCGCCACCCTGGGTGGCAGATCGCCGCCAAACTGAACCCCGACGGGGTTCGACACCTCCTCCCGTCGCCTTCTCCCTTGACGGCGCATCATCATATCATGATGAATGGATGCGCAAGGACAACACCAGGAGGAACACTCCATCATGGCAGATCAAAATCGCCCCACGAACCTCACCCTCGAGCAGGCGCTCAAACGCCGCATTCTGGTGCTCGACGGCGCCATGGGAACGATGATCCAGCGCTACAAGCTGCAGGAAGAGGACTTCCGCAGCGATCGCTTTCCGGATCACGCGAAGGATCTGAAGGGGAACAACGATCTGCTGACGCTGACCCGCCCGGATGTGATCGAGGCCATTCACCGCGAGTACCTGGACGCCGGCGCGGACATCATCGAGACGAACACGTTTAGCGCCACGCGCATCTCGCAGGCCGACTACGACCTGGAGGAGATCTGCTACGAGCTGAACCTGGAGGCTGCCCGCCTGGGTCGTCGCGTTGTGGACGCCAAGACGGCCGAGACGCCGGACCGGCCGCGGTACCTGCTCGGTTCCATCGGTCCGACGAATCGCACGGCGTCGCTCTCGCCGGACGTGAACGATCCGGGCTATCGCGCCGTGACGTTCGATCAACTGGTCGAAGCCTACGCGGAGCAAACCCGCGGACTAATCGAAGGCGGCGTCGACGCGCTGCTTGTCGAGACGATTTTCGACACGCTGAATGCCAAGGCAGCCTTGTACGCCATTGAAACGGTTTTCGAGGAACGCGGCGCGCGCCTGCCGGTCATGATTTCCGTGACAATCACCGATCGCTCGGGCCGCACGCTTTCAGGGCAGACGCTGGAGGCTTTCTGGATTTCGATCGAGCGCTTCAATCCGTTGTCCGTCGGCATTAACTGCGCGCTCGGCGCGGAGGACATGCGCCCGTACCTGGAGGAGTTGTCCGCGATCGCAACGTGCTACACGAGCTGCTATCCGAACGCCGGTCTGCCGAACGAGTTCGGCGAGTACGACGACACGCCGGCCAACATGGCGCGGGTGCTCGGGGGTTTCGCCGGCAGCGGTTGGCTGAATTTGATCGGCGGGTGCTGCGGCACGTCGCCGGCGCACATCTCTGCAATCGCCGAGGCCGTGCGCGAGCTTCCGCCGCGCAAGCGCCCCGATGTGCCACCCGTTTCGCGCTTCTCCGGTTTGGAGCCTGTCCGCGTGACGGCGGAGTCGAACCTGATCATGGTCGGCGAGCGCACGAACATCACAGGCTCGCCGAAGTTCGCTCGCCTGATCCGCGAAGGCGATCTGGACGGTGCGTTGGCGGTTGCTCAGCAGCAGGTCGATAACGGCGCGCAGATCATCGACATCAACATGGACGAGGGCCTGATCGATTCGGAAGCCACAATGGTGCGCTTCTTGAATCTGCTGGCGGCGGAGCCCGACATCTCGCGCGTTCCGATCATGGTAGACAGCTCGCGCTGGAGCGTCATCACCGCTGCGCTGCGTTGTATCCAGGGCAAGGCGATCGTCAATTCGATCAGCCTCAAGGAAGGCGAGGAGAAGTTCCTCGAGCACGCGCGCGAGATTCATCGCTTCGGTGCAGGCGTTGTCGTGATGGCGTTCGACGAGCAGGGTCAGGCGGATACGGCCGAACGCAAAGTCGAAATCAGCGAGCGCGCCTACAAGTTGCTCGTCGAGAAGGCCGGCTTCGATCCCACGGACATCATCTTCGATCCGAATGTGCTGACGGTCGGGACGGGCATCGAGGAGCACAACAACTACGCCGTGGCGTTCATCGAAGCGACACGCGAGCTGAAGAAGCGTTGCCCCGGCGCGAAGGTCAGCGGCGGCATCAGCAACATCTCGTTCTCCTTCCGCGGCAATCGCCCCGTTCGCGAAGCGATGCACTCCGCGTTCCTGTTCCACGCCATCAAGGCGGGGCTCGACATGGCTATCGTGAACGCCGGCATGGTCGAGGTCTACGAAGAGATTCCGAAGGATCGCCTGGAACTGGTCGAAGATGTTCTTCTCAATCGCCGGGAGGATGCCACCGAGCGCCTGATCGAGTACGCTGAGACCGTGAAGGGTGAGAAGAAGGACGACGCCAAAACCGCCGCTGCGTGGCGCGATGGCACGGTTGAGGAGCGTCTTTCGCATGCTCTGATCAAGGGCATTGTCGAGTTCATCGATGAGGACGTTGAAGAAGCGCGCCAGAAGTTCGACCGCCCGCTCGAAGTGATCGAAGGGCCGTTGATGGACGGCATGAACGTCGTCGGCGACTTGTTCGGCAGCGGCAAAATGTTCCTGCCTCAGGTCGTGAAGAGCGCGCGCGTGATGAAGAAGGCCGTCGCCTGCCTTCTGCCCTACATGGAGAAGGAGAAGGAAGAACGCGGCATCACGAAGGGCGCGGCGAAGGTGCTGCTCGCGACCGTCAAAGGCGACGTCCACGACATCGGCAAGAATATCGTCGGCGTGGTTCTCGGATGTAATGGTTACGACATCATCGATCTCGGCGTCATGGTGCCGACGGACAGAATCCTTCGCGAAGCCCGCGAGCAGGACGTCGACATCATCGGCCTGAGCGGCCTGATCACACCATCGCTCGACGAGATGGTTCACGTCGCGAAGGAGATGGAGCGCGAAGGTTTCAAGGTTCCGCTGCTGATCGGCGGTGCCACGACGAGCCGCATCCACACTGCCGTCAAGATCGCCCCGCAGTACAGCGCTCCCGTCGTGCATGTGCTCGATGCATCCCGCGCAGTCGGCGTGGTGCAGGGTTTGCTCGACGAAAAAGGTGGGACGGAGTACGCACGCCAGGTTGCCGAAGATCAGCAGACGTTGCGCGATCACCATCGCAGCAAGCAGGGCGAGGCGAAGCTCGTTTCGCTCGAGCAGGCCCGCGCGAATAAGCCGACGTTCGACTGGTCCAGCGCAAAGATCGACGAGCCAGAATTCCTGGGCCCAAAGCTGTACGATGTCGCGATCGAAGACCTCGTGCCGTTCATTGATTGGACGCCATTCTTCCATGCGTGGGAGCTCAAGGGCGTGTACCCGAAGATTCTCGATCACCCGAAGTACGGCGAGCGTGCCCGCGAGCTGCAGCGCGATGCACAGAAGATGCTCGAGGATTTCATCACCAACAAATCGCTGACCGCGCGTGGCGTGCTCGGACTCTTCGCTGCCAACTCCGATGGTGACGATGTTGTCATCTACGAGGGCGAAACGCCTGTGAAGATACTGAACTTCCTGCGCCAGCAGGCGGAAAAGGATTCCGCCAAGTCGCATCTATGCCTAGCGGATTACATTGCTCCGCGCGACACGAAACGGCGCGACACAATTGGGGCTTTCGCAGTCACGGCAGGTGTTGGAGTGAAGGAACTGTGCGCCGTTTACGACGCCGATCACGATGACTACCATTCAATCATGGTCAAGGTTCTCGCTGATCGTCTCGCGGAAGCATTTGCGGAGTACATCCACAAGCAGGCTCGCGATGCGTGGGGATTCGGCAAGGCGGAGAACTTCACGAACGACGATCTGATTGCAGAGAAGTATCGCGGCATTCGCCCGGCGCCGGGCTACCCGTCATGTCCGGATCATACGGAGAAGGCGAAGCTCTTCGAGTTGCTTGACGCGGAGAGAATCGGAGCGAACCTGACCGAGTCGTTCATGATGGATCCAGGCGCTTCGGTTTGCGGATACATGTTCGCGCACCCCGAGGCACGTTATTTCGATGTGCGCCCGATCGATCGCGATCAGGCCGCCGACTACGCGCAACGCAAGGGCGAGTCGGCGGAGTACGTCGAGCAATGGTTGGCGTCGGAGTTGTCGTACGATCCGTCGTAAGCGAATGGAAGGTCAGGAGAACGCGCGCTCGCACGCTTCGCACAGCGCGTGCAGGATCAGCGTGTGGACCTCCTGAATGCGTTCCGTGCGACTGTCCGGAACAACAAGTGCCACATCGACGAGGTCCTTGGCGCGCCCACCGGTCTTTCCGGCGATGGCAATCGTGCGAAGGCGGGCTGCGCGCGCACGCTCGAAGGCGCGATTGATGTTCTCGGAATTGCCGCTCGTGGTGAATCCGACCAGAAGATCTCCTTCACGCCCGAGCCCTTCGACCTGGCGCGAGAAAATCTCCTCGAATCCATAGTCATTCGCGATGCACGTCAGATTCGACGCATCGCCGGCCAGATTGATCGCCGCCAACGACGGACGATCGCCGCGATAACGCCCGACCAGTTCCTCGGCCAAGTGCGCGGCATCGGTCGTGCTGCCACCGTTTCCGCAGGTCAACACCTTGCCGCCGGCTTTCAGCGTTTCGACCAGAAGATCCGCGGCCGCTTCGATCCCTGCCAGTAATTCCGGATCGGCAACCACGCGACCCGCCAGGCTCATCAACGCGGCGGCTTGCGATTCGACGCTCGGCCCGCGGTGCGCATCTTCGCGCCACCCGGCCTGAAGTGCAGCGGCCATCGCGGCAACATCGCCGAGATGCTCGCCCAGTCCCGCAGGCGCGATGTGGCAACGTTTCGCAAGATGCCGCAATCCCTCGCGATGCGCCACGGCGCGAATCGGCTCCAGCAAGAGATCGCCCGCGTGAACGCCGATCGTCCCAAGGGCAATCGCCTCGAGACCGAACAGGTCGATCAGGCGCGCGCACTGGCGTCCGACCTGCTCTGCCAACGCCGTAAGCAACTCGCGCGCATCGGCATTGCCACTGCGTGCTGCGTTTGCCAGGTCGGCCATCGTCGTGCCCGCCGGGAATTTGCCAGACGCGACGGCCTGCATCGCCACGCCAGTACCACTGGCCAAACCTTCCAGGCTGCCGGCCTTGCCAAACAACTCGGGTCCATCCTCGGCCACGCGCCAATGCCCGACCTCGCCGGGAATCGCTAGCACTTGCCCATCGATGACCACGCCGCATCCGAACCCCGTTGCGAACGTCAGAAAGGCCAATCGGTGCATGTGCGAGTCGCGGCCGATTCCGTAGCGCCACTCGGCGTAGGCGCCTGCGCGGGCGTCGTGCATGATGTGGACGGGCAGGCTGAACGCCTCCTCCAGCTTTTCGCGCAGCGCCAGCCCATGCCACGCTGGAAGATGCGGCGGAACGAGGAGATGGCCGGTTGCCTCATCCATCGGTCCGCCGATGGAGACGCTTACGGCGGTTGGGGGGGAATGCTCCGCGGCGAGCGCATCGGCCTCGCGGCGCACGTCGGCGAGGAATTCATCGAACGGCCGATCGGGGCAGGTGAGGAACTCGCGGCGCGCCAGGACAGCGGCGCCGTCGGTGCCGAGAATCACGGCTGTCTTGGTTCCTCCGATGTCTAACGCCAGCAAGCTCATGGTTCGCCGCCTTGCCTCAGAATGGCAAAGATTGTCCGTGGCACCGGCCAACGGTGTCAATTGCGGCAGTCGACAGGCCCGAAGCGCTCCAATGACGAGAACAGGTGGTTTTCTTGGGTTGCCATGGCGCCGTAACCTCGGAAGCCTCTCCCTCCCAGGGGAAAACCAGATCGGGGAGCTGCAATTCGCGATGGCGAAGAATACCCGCAAACAGCGGGGCGGGAGGTCGAAGGCGACCGCACCGTCCCCTCCGGAGGAACGTCGCCAGGAGGGGGCGCAGACGGATGTCGATACAAAGACCTGGTCCCAGCGCCTGAGGGACCCGTGGTACGTTGGCGCCAATCGGTGGTTCTTTTGGGCGATCCTTGCTCTGATTCTTGTGATGGGATTAGTGCGGTGGCAGACGAACGCGAGCCGCAGCTACTGGATCGACGAAATCCACTCCATCCGCAAAGGCCAACTCGCCGTCGAGGCCGAGGGCCTGGAAGATCTTGGTGAGAAATACCACCAAGGCTTCTTTGCGACGATCGGCCCATTGATCGGCGATGGTAGCAGCGAGCGCCAGGCCCGAACGCCGGCCGTCGTGGCCATCATGCTCGGGATCGGCTTCATGGCGATTCTGGGCGGCCTGCTCGGCGGTCGGTGGATGGCACTTTCTGCCACGATCGTCGGCGTGATTGCACCGCGCGCCCTCTATCACTCGGGCGAGATTCGTTACTACGCGTTCCTCTTCATGTTGGGCGCGCTTGGGTTGTTGCTGCTCGAGCTCTGCCATCGTCGCAAAGGAGCATGGGCACTTCCACTTGGTGGCCTGACGGCGATCTATGCCTACACGATTCACCCCGCCAGCGGCCCGTTCATGATGATGATTGGCCTCGCGGCCTTTGGGTTTGTCGCTTGGGATTTTGCCACGTCGATTCGCCCCGCCTTTCAGAACAAGAAGCGGAACCCGGCGACCATGATTCGCGCGGTCTGGCTCGGTTTCATGATCGCAACCGCCGTCGCTGCACCTGTTGTGATGTTCTCCAAGGTCGCTGAAATCTGGAATGCCCATTTCGGCGCAGTGCTTTCGGGCAAGGCGACTCACGCACCGAACATGAAGTTCACGTGGGACTTCCTCAGCCGCACATTCACTCATCTGTATTTCTCCATTCCTAAGCGCTCATTCGGGACCGAGGTCATCAATTTCCTCTGGTTCGGTGGACTGATCGTTGGACCGTTACTGATGTTCCGCCGGAGTCGAGTGCTGGCGCTGTTCATTCCCATCTCCTTCGTGCTCTACTTCGCGACTTTCTTCTTTGTTCCCGCGGAGATCGGAATGGCCGCGAAGTACATGATGGCCGCTGTGCCGGGACTGCTTCTGCTGATTGCAACGGTGCCGCCGGAGATCGGGCGCCTTGTGGCGACGAAGTCTCCACGCGCCGGGGCATGGACGTTTGGTGTTTTGATGTTCGGTTGGATCGCGCTGAATGCACAGCCGGCGTACCTGATGATTGTGAAGGATGTCTCAAACTATCGACAGACAATCGAGGTCGCCGAGTCCTACACGCAGGACACCGCGCCCCCGACGATCTTCGCCAGCAGCATCCTGTTGCTTGGCCTGGATTACTATCGCCAGCGATTGCCATTGGAAAGACGCCCAATCGTGCGCAACGCTGCTGGTGCGGGGGTACCGGGAATTCTGCAGGGACTGGCAAGCGAACGTGGAATCATGTTCGCAATGATCAATGAAACGGCGTCCTACAGGGGACGCTTCATCGAGGCGATCGAACCGTACATGAAGGAGGTCAAGGAGCTGGACTCGCCGGTGGCGCCCAGCTACTCCGTTCACATCTGGAGACCGCGACTCGATCTGATCGCCGTCCCTGGCCGTATTCTCAAGTTGGATCGCGATGCTATCGAGCAATTGACCGGCGAAGGACTCGATTTTCTGACGCCTGGGCCCGGCGGCTGGCGTCTCAAAGGTGCTCCCGAAAACTCGAAGCTGTTCGTCAACGGCGAGGCAATGCCAACGCCTGTGGGTGATTTCCTCGCAGCGAAAGAAACATCGATGACGCTGCGATTGGAGGCTGCAGAGCCGATTGAATCGCTCGATCTTGTCCCAGCCCCAGTCGATGGAATGATTCTCTGTCCCGGCGGGCTGGCGTGGCGCGTTCCCGTCACGCCTTACTCGCGACCGATCATGCGGTCGGGGGTACTCGCAATGAATTTCAAGCGCAGCTACTGGTGTGAGTATGCTCTCGATGTGCCGGAGGATGCCGGTGGCCTGGTCGTGGTGATGGAGGAGGCCGGCAAGGTGTCTGCTGCGTTCGAGATTCTGATCGATGACAAGCCCTTTGCAATCGTCGCCGGCATGATGGGTGCCCAGCAGATTATCGATGGCCCGTATCGTCGTTACGTTCCATTGCCGGAAGATGCAAAGGGCCGGCGCGTGCGATTCCGCTTCACATTCCTCAGCGAAACCTACATCGGCGACAATGAAGGAACCATCCTGGGTGTTGGGCTGGTGGGAAGCGTTCCCCAGGATGATAACCTCTTCCCAAGGCTAATTCTGACGCCGCCCCCCGATTGGGCGCGAGGCGACTTCCCACGGCCGCAGGGCGATCCCTTCTGGGGCCAGGTCGCGGTCAATGCGAACGACCTGTCCAAGATTGAAGTTCACCATGACGTAGAAGATCCCTATATGTCGGTCTCGTTGGAGCGCGACACGCCGACCATGCAAATCGCCTTGCCGCCATTCGAACCGATTCCGGGATCGTGGATCTACTGCGAGTATGAAGCGGAACAGATCGCGGCGCCGCAACATTCACTCGGGATGTTCGCGACCATATACGACAAGGATGGCAAGGACATCTCCTTGTGCGGATTCACCGAGGGGCTGCAGGGTCAGGAATCCGATGGGTGGTGCCGATACGGAGCACTGATGCCAGTCGCCGCAGGGGCTGCATTGGTGCGGTTTCATTGGCAAATCTATCGCCACCCCGAGGAAAACAAGCCGCCAACGCCCGAGGGTTCCGAACTGCGATTCCGCAACTTCCGAATCTTCGCTCCGGAGGAAGTCCAGCGCGTCACAGAGCCTTGATAAGAGGAAGGCGAACGTTTGTCGGGTAGTGGGGGAGACGCGTTGCCAACTCTGCCTTGAAGGTGGGAATTCCTCCGGCTGTGGCTTGTACGCCGCGAGTGATTTCCTCCTGCAGCCTCTCTGAGTCCCTCCCTCTTTTCTCCAGCGATTGCTCCATCGCCACGTAAAGCTCTGGAACAAAGTTCGCCCGCCCGGTCACGAAACCGACACCGCCTGCGCGATGGCAATCGAGGATGCGTTCGTCGCCACCGATGAAGTACCTTGGCGTGTGACGAACCAGTTCCAGGTTGGCTGAGGAGTCCTTTAGCGCGGCGTGCGGAACCTGCGCCAGAATCTCCGCGGTGATTGAGTTTCCCGTGTGCTTCGGGAAATTGTAAAGCACCAGCGGCGCGTCGATGCGTTCACCGATTTCGCAGAAGTACCGCGCAATCCCCTCTGCCGGTGCATTAGCCAGGTAGTACGGGGGCAATGCAGCAATGGCATCGGCACCATACTCCTCGCCCCAGCGCGCCTCCTCCAGCGTCTGCACCAGGCTGTCGCTCCCTGCATGAAATAGCACGACGCCCGGGAAGTAACGTCGCGCCAGCGTCAATGCGAGCTTCCGCTCCGCCGCAGACAGCGAGAAGAACTCGCCCGTCGTGCCATTCACAAGGATGCGCTGCACGCCGTTCGCGGCCAACCACTCCACGTGGGCGATGAACGCGCTCTCGTCGAATTGCATTGCATCATCGAAAGGCGTCAGAACCGCGACGATCAAACCCGACAAGTCGACCGGCGCCAAGTCGGGCTCCAATAGATCGTGGAATTGCGCGAAGAGTTTCTCCTCCACCGATTCCACTACAACCGTGTAGTCCTCGCGGCAGTACAAGTGCAAGTCTGCCCACTTTTTGCTCTCGGCGCCATGCGCACTGAACTCGCGCAGGTTGCTTTGAAGGAACGTCGCAATCGCCTTCTCCTGCGAATAACCGCGGGATTCGATGTCGCGAGAAATTCGCGTCGCAAGTTGTGTCTTCCAGTCCGAATCGACGAAGATCGCGAAGTCCACTCGGTCGCGCAGTTCAAGATACGTTGCTACTTCACCATCGACGATCGTGAAGCGCGCTGGTGCGAACGGCTTCGTAATCCTCGCTTCACCTGCTTCGGAATCGTAGACAGGCTTATCAAACGCCCGGCCTTCGCGGATGCAACCAAGATGCTCGCGAATCAGTTCCATCCGATTTGCTTCGGGGTGAGCGCCGTACAAGTTCCGCGGATAGCGTTCCTCGCGAGACGTCTTATAGTCGTCCAATCTCAGAACGGCCGCACCGGGCAATTGCTCTGCGAGTGCCCGCGCAAAGGTCGTCTTACCCGTCCCGCCGGGACCGCCCACTGCAATCGCAAGACAGCCCGCGTGGTCGACGAATCTGCGCTGCAGCAATTCCGCCAGAATCGCCTCCGCCGGACGACGGGCACCACCGCGATAACGAACATGCGTCTTGCTTCGAGGCATCCGTTGTGCGCTCCTCACCAAAGCTGAATCCATTGTCCGAGCACCACGAGCCGTGCGCAATGGACAACATGAACCGGAACGGGTACCCGCCTTCTACGCCATGGTCTTCCTTCTCCTCGCCATTGTCTGCACCTCGTCGATCGCGCTGATCTTCAAGCATAGCGAAACGTCGAACATGAACCGCTACGCGCTGACTGCGACGAACTACGCGACGGCGGTTCTGGTGTGTGCAGCGATTCTGCTGCTGAAGGGACTTAACACCGGCCCGCTGGATGTCTCAGGAGCCTTCGCAGAAATTCGTAGTGCCATCTCGTCGGGAGAGACGCTCTCTCGCTCCGGCAGCTTCGTTTGGGCAACAACCGCGGGACTGTGTGCGGGCCTCGTGTTTTTTCTGGCGCTTGTGTACTATCAGATCAGCGTCCGTCACCACGGCGCGGGACTGGCCGGCTCGTTCATCAAGCTCGGCACCTTCGTTCCCATGATACTCTCGCTGCTGTTCTGGCGCGAGAATCCATCAACTCTGCAATGGCTCGGCATCGCGCTGGCGCTGGGATCGATTCTGCTCGTCAACTGGCCAGGACGCGACGGCGGATGGCGCCGCGCACTGAAGCCCGCGCTGCTGCTACTGTTTCTCTTTGGCGGCGCGGCGGAATTCTCGAACAAGGTTTTCCAGAAGTACGGTCTCCAGGATCACAAGGCCGTCTTTCTCGGCTGCACGTTCTTTGTTGCGTTCCTGTTTGCGCTGGGTGTTACGCTTGTCCGCCGCAAGCCGGTGCAGCGGCGCGATGTGCTGACCGGCATTGCGGTGGGAATTCCAAACCTCTTCTCGTCCTTCTTCCTGATCATCGCGCTGGACACAATCCCCGCGGCCGTTGCGTTTCCCGCCTTCGGCGCAGGCAGCATCGTGATCATCGCCCTCGTCGGCACAGCGTTCTTTGGCGAACGCCTCAAAGCCCGCGAACTTGCCGCGATCGCCCTGACCATCCTCGCGCTGGTTGTGATTAACCTCTAGGGTTACCCGCTACAGAGGTGACTCGGGCATCTCTGCCCGAGCACCACACGCGTTAGCCATTCAGCCATACGTTCCAGTCGCCATCACGCGCCCCCGTACGATCGCCCAACAGCCTCCGCCACCGGGCGAATGCGCTCGACGAGTTCCAGGAACGCGTTCGGCTTCAGCGACTGTTGCCCGTCGCTCAGCGCCTCCGCGGGCTTCGGGTGAATTTCCACCATCAGCCCGTCCGCGCCGCATGCAACAGCCGCCAATGCCATCGGCAATACCATGTGAACTTCGCCGGTGCCATGCGAGGGATCGACGATTACCGGCAGGTGTGTCTCGCGCTTCAGCACCGGCACGGCATTCAGGTCCAGCGTGTTGCGGTATGCCGTTTCGAACGTGCGAATGCCACGCTCGCACAACATCACGTTGTAGTTCCCCTGGTCGAGCAAGTACTCTGCCGCCTGCAGGTACTCCTTCAGCGTCGTCGACATGCCGCGCTTGAAGAGCACCGGCTTCTTCGTTTCGCCCACCGCGGACAGCAACGCGAAGTTCTGGCAGTTGCGCGCGCCGATTTGCAGTACATCGGCATACTCCACCAGCAGCGGGATGTCCGTCACGCTGACGACTTCCGTCACGATCCGCAGACCGGTGCGCTCGCGCGCCTCGGCCAGAAGCTCGAGCCCTTCCTCGCGGAGCCCCTGGAACGCATAGGGACTGGTGCGCGGTTTGAACGCGCCGCCGCGCAGGAACTGAGCCCCACCGGCCTTCACCGCATCGGCGGACTCCAGAATCTGCTCGCGGCTCTCGACGCTGCACGGCCCCGCCATCATAACCAGATCGCGCCCGCCGACCTCGACGCCGGCGATATCGAACACCGTCGCCTCGCGCTTGAACTCGCGCGAGACCAGTTTGTAGGGCTTCAGAATTGGAATCACCGACTCCACGCACTCGAGCATCTCGAGCGCCTGAAGCGGAGTCTTGTCCTCGTGCCCGACGGCGCCGATCACCGTCCGTTCCACGCCGACGATTGGGTGCGGGCGATAGCCGAGATCCGTCACCCGATTCTCCACCATCTGAATGTCCTCCTCGCTGGTTCCGGCCTTTAGTACGATAATCATGATGCGCTCCTGGTTTTCTTGACGGTTTCCCGCAAAATGAACGGCCCCGGACGTTGAACGCCGGGGCCGGGTTTTTTCTGTCTGCGAAGCAGAGCCTAACCGCGTCCGGCGTTTCCTCTCGGAAACCGAAACCAAAACCCGTAATAAAAGCCGAACGCCGCGCTCGAACCCGAGCCCGCGTCCAACGAATCTTGATTCCATCCAGCCGGTAGCATAATCTCTGCCCTCTTCGGAAGTCTCCGAAGCTCGACCCAAATCGAACGCCCTCCCCGCCCCGATGTCAAGCCACGCGATGCGGAGGAAGAGTCATAGCAGGGGGGGGAGCGGCAGTACCTATAGCAGCAGTGTGGGACACAAGGGCGCCGGGATGCGGAGGCAGCGGGGGAAAATGCCTTGCGTACAGGCCCTCAAGAAAGAGAGCGATGCGTGCAGTGCAAAGACCATCTGAACAGAAGCTAGCTCAGGGAATATGACGACCACACTCTATACGTGCCTGGTAGAAGAGCAGAATGCCACAGAGGCATTTGTTCAGGTCTATTGGGCCCGCGCGCCTCACCTTGGCGCAGCAATCGAGATGATGCTGGCTTCGGCAAAGGCCAACGGTCTTCTGTCGCCGATCGCGCAAGAGTGCGATCCTTACGACATCGACAATCTTGGCTGCGAAGTAGCGCCCAGTAAGGACGCAGATGTCTTCTGGTCATTGAGCAGATTCTCCTTCCCACACGAATCGTCATTTGAACTCCCCACGGGCATCATCGCCTCATGTACCGAAGGGGAGAGCGCTATTGATGATCTTACGCCTTGTTTCTCCATTGAGAGAGACGCGAAAGGTCTGATTGCAATAGAAGCGAATGTCGAGCAATCACGTCTAGCCTCAGACTACTCCGTAATGCTTCGACTGTTTCCAAAATACGAGGTCTTCTGGTACGTTCTTCATGATCACTGGGAGAATCAGGAAGAAGACAAATTCCTCGTGAACGAAGAATTGAATGCGCCCGAACGCATTCTTGCGCACATCGATGAAAACAAGGCGGACTCAATCCTGAATGGATTCGTTACTTTGACCGCCTATCTCAAAGATGGTGCAACAAACCTGACGTTATCCGACCATAAACGCATCATGGTGACGACGTACTCGCCGGAAGTTGCAGAGCAATGCCTGACGTTCCTAAAGGGGGCCGGATACCCGCATGTTGAGTCCCCTGCGAGGATTGACCGGGGGATCTACCACTGGCACTACCGCCTTTCGGCAAGCAGGTCGAAGAGAGAACTGGAGGAAATGCTGAAAGAGTCGGGATTCTCTGATTGGAAACCGTAAGAGGCAAGCTGACCAACCGACCGAGAGCCCCTGTGTGCAGTCCGCGAAACCCTTAGTTGGACGGCTGGGCTGGCGATCGGGATGTGATTTGATGTCCTTCGGACTGCACATCTACGAGTCGCTCGCACCCGGCGGCCGGCTCGACAGCATCATCCTCGCTCGAGCAGCGGACTTGACCAGGTTCTTCTGTCGCCGGTGCCACTCCCTGACCCCGCGCTACTTTGCGATGACGTCAGATAAGCGTGACGTGGATGTGACGCCAGGGAGTTGCATAAAATAGACTTTTCTCAATCAAGCATGACCCCCCATCCTGCGCCCTTCCCCTTCATCCCTACTGAAAGACCCACGCATTCCCTGGCTTCACAGATAGCAGTTTCACCTGGTCCACCCAACCCGCGTCCGAGCCTTGCGACACAGACGAGTCCTTCTTGTACGACCACACGACCTGGTGATCTCCGGCATCGATCGGGAGACTGTACAGCGCCCAGTTCGTCTCGCCGGTGATGCGAGTTACCTCGCTTCCGTCCAGATACAAAGCGAGGTAATCCGACGTGGGCTGACACGAGACCTTCCACTGAAACTCCAGCGTGTCGGGCCCCGTAATCGTCGTGAAGAATGCCGACGTCTGGCTGTGCGTGATGGGATAACTCTGCGCCGCGTCCGCACCGTCGTAGCTCACATCATACTCACCATACCACGGATTGCTGGAGATGACTTGGAAATCCAAGCGGTAGCAATCCAACGCATCCGCCAGCGAGACGACCGGCGTCGCTGTCGGAACCGGTGTGGGTGTCGGAACCGGGCCGGGCGTGAACACGATCTGGTCCAACCATCCTGCATCGTCATAGTCGCTGAACATGCTGTTCTTCCCATAGGACCACTTCACTTCGTGCTGCCCCGGTTGGATGTTGGCGGACCCTTCGTGCCAGTCCACCACTCCGGAAATCTGATCCTGCAGCACATCGTCGACCAGGAAGGACAACCAATCTCCTCCCGCCTGACTCGACACGCTCCACTGGTATGTCAGCGTCCCGGGCCCATCGAGAATCGTTGAGACGAAGCTCGTCTGCCCATCGTAAACGTCACCAGATTGCGCCGCGTCCTCACCGTCCTGGGTGATCAATGTTTGCCCATACCAGGGATTGGAACCACCCGAAGTCCAAGCCAATCCTGTCGTGTCCAGGACCTCGCCAAGTGACGGGTCCGGATCCACCGAAACGCGATCCACCCATCCCGCGTCCTCCCCGGCGGATCCCGATGCGTCCTTCCAGTAGTACCATCCCACGTCGTGCTGCCCCTCTACGAGATGGTAGTACCGCCTCTCCCAATCTACGTCTCCACTGATATGGAAACGGCCATACCCGTCTGCGAGGAACTCCAGTTCATCCTTATTCTCTTCCGATGAAACCTTCCAGTTAAACGAGACCATCGCCGGGCCGTGGATGCGACCCTGCAGGTATGAAAGACCATTATGCCCAATCGAGCCTGTCCGGGCAGAATCAAAACCGAATGCCGACGTATCCGTGATCCCCGTCCAGCCGATCGTGTCCGGCGTCTCCCACGAAACCGCCTGACAATCCAATGCCTCGTCCAGGTCAATCCCCGACGGCGTGAACTGAACATTGTCCACCCACGCCTGGTCTGTCCCCGAGAAGTAGAGCAGGTATCTCCACGTCACCTTGTGGAGACCGCTTGGAATCGCCAGCGCCTTGTCCACCCAGTCCGCCGTGTTGTCCGCGTAATCCTTGAAATCATCGTCCAGCAGGAGAGTCAGATCTCCGGCATTCCCGACTGTGGATTCCTTCCATCTGTAGGTCAGCGTTCCCGGTCCGTAGATCCATGTTTCGAGCAAGGCCGGCATGTCCACTCCAGAAGGAGTGGGAGCTTCCGCCGCATCGCCATCCACAGCGGAAATCCCCGTCTGACTCGTCCAGGCTCCTCCCTCGCCAGATGTTGTCCACGGCAGGAACGTGTTCTCCACCGCGTCCCCAAGGTCGTTCATCTGATACGTCACCTTGTCGACCCATCCCGCGTCCGCACCGGCCGTGCCTGAAGCATCCTTTACATAATCCCACCGGCACGTATGGGTGCCCGAAGGAATCGTGATGGTCCGCTGCTGCCAGTCCGTCTCGCCGCTGATCGAAATGGGGAGGAGGATGTCCATCCGGAAGCGGAGTTCGTCACTGGCATCGCAGGACGATTTCCACAGGAACGTCATCGTTCCTGGCCCCGTCACGGTGCAGGACATGCGCGACATCTGAGAATCCGCCGTCGCGCCGCAACGGGCCGCGCTCCCACCATAGAACGAATCCTGACTCTGTCCGTACCACACGGGCGAAGTATCACTCGTCCACTCCAGCGCGGGGCAATCCAGCGCCTCGCCCAGCGACACCAACCCCAACTCCACGTGATCCACCCAGCCCCGGTCTTGCCCCGACGACACGGACGCGTTCTTCCGGTACTTCCATGTCAGCGTGTGCCCATTCTCGCCAAAAAGGAAACTGCGGCCTTCCCAATCCTGCTCGCCGCTGATCGCCTCCTGCTCCACACCATCGATTTCAAAAGCCAGGAAATCTCCACCCTCTTCGGATGAAACCTTCCAGGCAAACTGCACGCTTCCCGGGCCGTCGACAATCGTGCTGAAAGACGTCGTTTCACCATCGGCGATGGGAGCACTTCGCGCCGCATCGTTCCCGTAGTCGGCCGCCATCACAACACCCACCCATGGCGCCGCCGTCGTGTATTTCCACGTGACATCGGTCTTATCCACCGCCTCGCCGATACTCAGCAGTCCCTCCGACGTGATAGCGTACGTCGCCTGGAACGTCGACGGGAGTGTAAATACTCGCGTGATTCGGTAGATATTCAGGAGCCCAACACCCGAAACCGATCCGGAATACGCCCGACTGTTCGGTGTCGAGAGCGAAGAGAAATAGCGCGACGAAGTGTAGTAGTCGTCTTCGTCGACACCACCGCCGGCCACGATCTCTTCCAACCCATCCGCTTCCATCAGTCGGATCAGCTTGCGGGATGTGTAGCTGTTATCGAACAGGAAACCGTCGCCCGTCCCATTCAACTCGGCGTCAAGATGCCAGACCACGAGACCATCGTTGGGATACGTGAAGTCGTTCGTATCCTCCGTCCGCCGCGACCGGTTCTGGATCAGAAAATACTCCGTAAACGGACTGGCACCTGACGCCCCGGGCATGATCATGATGGCATCGGGATACTCCGACGAGGGACGCAACGATTTCGAAATTATGCTCTCCGAAGTCGAAATGACCGTCGGCGTCAGCCAGCCCAACATCCATTTGCTGAACGCGTTGTGGTCCCCCCAGTTCGCGTCCATCATATCCAGACCGCCGACACCCCCCACCGGTCCGACACTCTCATCGTAGTCGTAGAGATCCGGCAGCCCCAGAGCGTGTCCTGTTTCATGGATCACCACCTCCGCCTGGAACTCCGACCCCAGCGGACGCCCTTCCCATTGCCAGGAGAAAACGCCGAGCTTCTTCCCATCCACCGTGAACGAATCGCCGGCGAATTCCGAAGCGCTCATATCGCACCAGGCCCACCAAAGGTTCCCCCACCCGTCGTCGGGCCCGGTCCAGCAGACCATGAAGTAATCGATCGTCCCGTTTCCGTCGTTGTCGTAGACGGAGAAGTCGTGCGTTGGGTCCCAGTGCTGCAGGGCCTCCTTGATCAGGACCCCGGGGCCGTACCAGGTGCGGGGGTGAGCCGCCTGGTACCAGGGAAGCACATCCCCCTGGATATTCAGCGCACCGTACGACGATCGCTTGTAATATTCCGTCAGACTCTCGAGGGGTTTCTCGTCCGCCTCGCCGGTCCCGAAGAGTTTGTGCTCGATCACCGAAACATCGTTATGCGCGGGGTACTCGGGGAACTCGATGGGGAGAACGAAAATGCGAGGCGATCCGCTGGCGGGCAGCCCGGTGGGATAGGGAAGTTGACTGCGCGGCACTTCCTCCCCCCGGGCGGCAGCCTGAAGGACCTCGGCATGACGACGCGCCAGGGCTGGATCGACAAGATGGTTCCCGAGCGATCGGGCGAACTCCATGCGCACTGCCAGGCTCCCATCCGCAGCATAGCCCTGCAATTCTCCCGGATCCGGGGGCTCCATGGCGGCAAGGTGCCCTGCGGCCACAAACAGCAAAACAACCAGGAAGGGCCGCGCGATCTGCCAGACGCCGCGGCTCCCAAACCACGCGTTATTTTCAATCTGAGGTGTCGCGGGGTAGTTCGCAGAATGATGCCTTGCCGTAAGGGACGGCATACTGATCTCCCTCTGGAGGGACGTGTGATCTCGAAAGCGGGTCACGTCTTGGGGTGGATACTAGACGGCCGTTGGGGCGCCGTCAAAGCCAGAGGAAGGCTGGGGCGCATCCTGAAGCTGTTGAACGGCAACGCACCGGTCAAAGCCCCCCAAAGAACTCACTTCGCGCGTGGAGCAGAGTCCGGTGAGAGCATGATTTCAGAGAAGCGTGACACATATGTGACGCAAGAAGCCCCTCGGCTCGAAGGCCAAGGGGCGGTGCATTCTATAAGTGCTTGTCTTTGAATGATTGATATGGTGGAGCTGAGGGGAGTCGAACCCCTGACCTCTGCATTGCGAACGCAGCGCTCTACCAACTGAGCTACAGCCCCACACGCGCGGCAAAGGGTGGAGAGAACCCCGCCCCCTGTCAAGGCTATTCCGCCGGTTCTCAAGGGCCCATCGGGCCGCCCTATCTCGCCCTGGACCGATCGGCCAGCGAGTGGATTCGCGGGCCGGCGCCGCCATCGCGCGCGACGAAACTACCCCTTGCCAATCGGCCGGGGGCGGGCGCATGAAGAGGGCAACATAGGTTGCTGGTGCTCCTCGCGATCCGCGCGGGGGGCGGCAAGGGGAAGTCCGGTGAGAGTCCGGCGCAGGCCCGCTACGGTAATCGCGTCCGCAAGGAGCGCGAAAGCCCGATACCGCCAGTCATCCGACGACGAAGTGCCCTACCCTCTCGAGGTCCGGAGCGGCAGGGGACGAGCCGGATTAGATTTTGCGCGCCCGTCCTCGGTCAGTCCGCCCGAGGGACGGGCGTTTCGTATTCCGTCCACGAGGAATTCCGAAGGCGAATTCCGCGGGAAAGCGCAAACTCATGTTGTTCTCCGGCTCTCATTCGAGCGAAAAAGACCACAGTCCCCGAAGGGAACGGGCAGGCCGCGGTTTCACGTTGGTGGAACTGCTGATCGTTGTGGCGATTCTGGCCATTCTGGCGGCGATCGCCGTGCCGAATCTGCGCGAGGCAACCCGCCGCGCGCGGACGGCCGAGTGCGCCTCGAATCTGAAGACGATCGCGACGGCCCTGACGCTGTACCGCACGGATTGGAATCATCTGCCGCTGTCCGATGGCGTGGCGGGACTGGGCGATTCGCGCGGCCGCACGCAGTTCGGCAATGGGCCGGCGGCGAACGGCTACTGGAACGGCGTGCCGAATGTGCTGGTGGATGCCGGCTACATCGGCAAGCGCAAGACGCTGTTTTGCCCATCGCTGGCGCGCGAGTATCGCAACCGGGCAGAGAATCTGCGCTACGCCTACAACACGGGCGCGGCAGATTCGAACGGGTTCATCGGCAGCGACGGAACGCCGGTCGACGGCGTGGGCGCGGGCGGGCGCACGTGGCTTTGCCGCTGCGTGCATTTGAACTCGCACGACTGGGCGCCGGACCGCTACATCCCGTTCCCCCATGGGCCGACCGCGAGCCCTGCAGACAATGAGTGGGGCAGCGAAAACGTGCTCTGGAGCGACTTCTCCGTCACCCTGGAGCCCGGGAGTTCGCCATGAGCCCGAAGAATTTCACGCCCCGCCTTGCCGTGGGCGGCGCAGGGAGTCTGCCCCACACGGATCCGCGCGATGCGGTCGAGTTCGTGCGCCGCACGACGCCGCGTCTCCCCTACTGGCCCCAGCTTCCGGCCCGCCGTCGAGACGAGATGATGCTGGCCCAAGTGCTCGGGCACCTGCCGTTGATGCGCGCCATCGACGAAGCCCACATGCACTACCAATGGCGCCGTGGATTCGAGCCGCGCGAGTTGGATAAGCTGGATGGCGCAATCCCCTCGGAATCCGCCGCGGGATTCGAGGTCTTTCTGCGAGCCGCCGCGCGATTCACGGAAGCGAAGGCCTTTCGCGGCCAGACGCCCGGGCCGGTGACGCTCGCGATGGCGATCGAGCGAGAAGGCAGCAGCCCCGTCATGGACGACCCGCCGTACGCCATGGCGGTGGCGCGCTATGCCGGGCGCGTCGCGGCATGGCAGGCCCGCCAACTGGCGGCCTACGCCGAAGGGCGGCCGGTGGCGATCACCATGGACGAGCCCGCGCTGGCCGTACTGCTGCAGCGCGGCGCCCAGGCCCGAGCCGCGCGCGAGCAGATCGAGCTGATGCTGGCCGTCGCCGCAGAAACCATCCGCAAGGCCGGCGCGATCGTCGGGCTGCACTGCTGCAGCGACACGCATTGGCCTTCCGTCCTCAGCCTCGGCCTGGACATCGTGAATTTTGATGCGACGAACCACTTGAGCTCGTTCATGGAGCACGAGGAT
The DNA here is from genome assembly GCA_020444065.1 of bacterium. Taxonomy (NCBI): domain Bacteria; species bacterium. Next base: position 173,812 of record JAHLLQ010000003.1, read on the forward strand.
TCCGTGAAGACCTTCATCGACGGCGGCGGCGTGATCGCCTGGGGCGCTGTGCCCACCGATGGCAGTGGTGAAGCCGACAACGTGGCCCGCATTCTCTTCGAGGTCGTGGCGACGACGTTCGGCCCGCGCGCGCGCCAAGTCTTCCAGCAGTCCTTCATCACGCCGGCCTGCGGGCTGGGGACCCTCGATGTCGAGACGGCCGAAACCGTGATGGCGCAGTGCCAGCAGGTTGCCGATATGCTGCGACGCCAGATGGGGCCGAGCTTCTCGACGAGTTCCGATGCCCTGCCCGCTGAGGGCACCCCCGCTCCGGAACCGGAGCCCGCGCCCGAAGCGGAAGAACCTCCGGTCGTAGAGGAAGAGGAGTCACCCGCCGAGGCCGAGGAGCAGGCGCCGGCTCGCCTGCGCATCACGCGCGTCTACACGAAGACCGGCGACGACGGAAAGACCGGCCTCGTTGGTGGCCAGCGCGTCGGCAAGAACGACCCGCGGATCGAGGCCTACGGAACCGTGGACGAGCTGGCGGCGGCGCTGGGCGCGGCGCGCCTGGCCGTCGAGACGGAGAACGGCCAGTTCGAATCGATCGAGCAGGCAGAGATGCTCGATTCCCATCTGCAATTCATCCAGAATCAGCTTTTCACGCTCGGCGGCGACCTGGCGACGCAGCTTGAAGATCGCCACCCGCAGATGCCCCTGATTGGCGAGGCCGAGACGGCCTATCTGGAACGGCTCTGCGACAGCTTCAACGCGGAGCTCGAGCCGCTGCAGGACTTCATTCTCGCCGGCGGCAGCTCCACGGCCGTCGCCTTGCACCAGGCCCGCACCATCGCCCGTCGCGCCGAACGCCGTACCGTGACGCTCAGTATGATCGAGAACATCGGTCCGCATGCCACCGTGTACCTGAATCGACTCAGCGACGCCCTCTTCGTGCTCGCTCGGTGGGCAAACCGACACCAAGGGATGGACGAAACCACATGGCAGCGCGATCAGCCCGAGCCCGCCATGCCGGAATCCAACGAGACGGAGTAGCGCCCCATGCCGATTACGCATTGCTACTGCAAGAACCTCGCGTTCCGCGAGATCCTGGCGTGGGCGAGGGAGAACGAAGTCCTGACCGCCGAAGAGGTGGCGCGCCGGTTGAATTGCGGCAAGTCCTGTCGCCTCTGCCTGCCGTACATTGCCTACTGCCTCGCCACCGGCGTTACCGAAGTGCCCTATCCCTGCCCCCCGTTGGATTCGCCGGGATGAGAGCCGACCGAACATTGCGTGTTCTGGCGCTCGCGGGTGCCGTTCTCGCGCTGGTGCTCGTGGCAAGGGCCCCGGCGGCCCCAGCCGATGATCCGACCACGCCCACACGCATCATCTCCTGCGCACCAAACCTGACCCAGATGCTCTTCGCCCTCGGCGCCGGCGACCAGGTGGTGGGCGTGACGCGCTACTGCCAGGACCCGCCCGAGGCCGCGACGCGCCCGGCGATGGGGGACCTCTTCAGCCCCAACCTGGAGGCCATGGTCGCCGCCGATCCGGACATGGTTGTTGCCTATCCCAGCAGCGCAAAGGTGATCGATTTCTTCAATAACCGACAAGCCATTCGGCTTGTCGTTACCAATACTTGCGAAACCCGCGAAGAGATCGCCCGCACCATGCGCGATCTCGGCCGAGCCCTTGGTCGAGAGGATCGAGCGGAGGAGTTGATTGCCGCAACAAACGCTGATATTGCTCGACTTGAGGATGGCTGGAAGGACGAGCCACCGCTCAAGGTCCTGATCGTTGTCGGTCGCCAGCCCGGCAGCCTGGCGAATCTCTATGCCGCCGGGAGGGGCACCTATCTGGACGAGCTTTTGACGATTTCGGGCGCGGAGAACGTCGTCCCTGGGGAGCTTGGTAAGTATCCCGTCCTCAACCGCGAGGCCATCCTCTCCATGCGGCCCGATGTCATCATCGAAACGCACCACGAGGAGGAGACCGATCGGGAACACGCCGAGGCGCGCGCCGCCTGGAAGGCCATGTCGCCCCTGCCAGCCGTGCGCGATGGGAGGATCCTCTTCCTGATGGACAAGCGCGTCCTCTTGCCGGGGGCTTTCCTCGAACGCGACGCACGCACGCTGCACGATCTGATCCGCCCTGAGACCGTCGGCACGGAGCCATGAAAAGCGCTTACACCATTGAAAACGTACGGTTTGCCTATTCTGGGCCATCGCCGCTGCTGGATAGCGTTGACCTGGAGATTCCCGCTGGCCGCATCGTCGCCATCGTCGGCCCGAATGGCGCCGGCAAGAGCACCCTCCTGCGCCTGATGACGGGTCTGCTGAGGCCCGAGAGAGGCCGGATTCTGCTCCAGGGCAATCCCCTCCAGGCGATGCCACGCCGCGAGATCGCCCGGACCGTTGCCGTCGTTCCTCAAGGCGAATCATCCGCCTTCCCGTTCACGGTCGAGGAGATTGTGCAGATGGGCCGCGCGCCTCATCTGCGGGGTCCCCTGGCCCAGGAATCTGAGGACGACGTCGCGATTTCCCGACAAGCTATACGGCTTGTCGGGCTGGAGCCCCTGCTCCACCGCCCGGTCTCCCAGCTTTCCGGCGGAGAGCGACAACTCGTACTGATCGCCCGGGCCTTTGCACAGCAGACGCCGATCCTGTTGTTGGACGAGCCGACGGCGTCGCTCGATCTCGCGCACCAGCAACAGATCCTCCGCCTCGTCGTCCGCCAGGCGCGCGAGCAGTCCCAGACTGTCGTACTGATTTTGCACGACTTGAACCTCGCCGTTCGCTTCTGCGACGAGATCGTGGTGCTGCACGAGGGTCGCGTTGCCGCCCACGGTACGCCGGAGGAGATCCTGCAGCTCGAGCTCCTTGAGCGCGTCTACGCCGCCGAGATCTGGACGGCGCCCGGGCCGGACGGACACCCGATCGTGGGGTTGCGGCCATGACCAAGCGACCCCGCATCGCCATTGTTTTTGCGAGCCTGATTGTGCTCCTCGCGATCGTCTTCATCGTCTCGCCGCTGGTCGGCCCAACGTCGATCTCCTGGTCGCGCGCTCTCGATCATTCGATCCCGATCGACCAAAACACCGATCGCCTGATCTTCGAAACCATCCGACTGCCGCGGGCGCTCTTCGGCGTGCTGGCAGGAGCCGTGCTGGCCTTGGCCGGCGCGGTCTTCCAGGCACTCTTGCGAAACGACCTGGCGACGCCTTACACCCTCGGTATCAGCGGCGGCGCGACCTTCGGCGCTCTCGGCACCATCCATCTCCTTGCCGCGGGCGTCGCCACCGGCTTCGCTGCCCTGCTCATCCCGGGGGCCGCCTTTGCCGGAGCCGCCATCGCCGTGGCGCTGATCCTCGCTCTTGCGCACCGCCCTCGCGTAGCCGATCGCATGAGCACGCTCCTGCTGGCGGGCGTGACCATGAACCTGATCTTCGCCGCCGGCGTCCTGATCCTCCAGTACCTCGCCAACCCTTACGAAGCCTACGGCATGCTGCGCTGGATGATGGGCGGGCTCGACGTCGCCAGCCTCACCGTCCCCGGGCTGCTGCTGCTGCCCGTCCTTGCTGGCGGCGCCTTCCTGATCTCGCGAGCGCACGCGTTGAACCTCATGACCTTGGGCGACGCGACCGCCACCCACCTTGGCATCGACGCCAAGCGCACGCGCCTGACCTGCCTCGGGGTCGCTGCAGCGCTGACTTCTCTGATCGTGGCGTATGCCGGGCCGATCGGGTTCGTCGGCCTGATCGTCCCCCACGCCATTCGTCGGCTGCTGGGGCCCGACAATCGAATCCTCCTGCCTGCCTCCGCCCTGGCAGGCGCCGCGTTCCTGATCGCGTGCGACACCGCCGCTCGTGCCATCGGCGGAGCCACTGAAATTCCCGTCGGAATATTGACCGCCTGCCTGGGCGGCCCATTCTTCCTTTGGATCCTCTTCCGCCAGGGCGCGGCCGCCACTCGCTGATCCGTAAGATCCAACACCACCAACTGCCAATGTCCTTGAGAGCATCCGGGTTGCGTTGGGTCCGGGGGGTGGGGCTGAATTACAGATTGGGCTTTGGCCCACGATTTTGTGCCAGGGAGTACTTCTATGAGCCAGCCGATCGTTTCTATCGCCGGATTGCGGGGGATTGTCGGTACGTCTTTCACGCCGGAGATTATTCTGCCGTACGTGGCCGCTTTTGCGGATCTGGTGAAGCCGAAGCGCGTGGTCGTGGGCGGCGACAGTCGTCCGTCGCGTGCGTGGGCGCAGCCGGTTGTGGAGTCGATTCTACGGTCGCGCGGGGTGGATGTGATCTCGATCGGGCTGGTGCCGACGCCGACGATGGGGATGGCGGTGCGGCGCTACAAGGCGGGCGGCGGCATTGCGATTACGGCGAGCCACAATCCGTCGGAATGGAACGGGCTGAAGTTCTTTCACTCGAAGGGCGAGTTTCTGACGCCGAAGCATCACGAGCAGTTGCATGCGCTGATGAAGAAGCCCGCGTCGCCGAAGGGCACTGCGAAGATCGGCAGTTGGCGCGAGGAAACGGACATGGCGCAGTATCACCTGGAGCAGTTGCTGAAGGCGTTGCCGCAGGTGACTCGCCGGCGGCGCAAGCTGCGCATCGTGATCGATTGCTGCAATGGTGCTGGGACGATTCTGGCTCCGTTGGTGGCGACGGCGTTGGGCGTGAAGGTCGATGCGATTTTCGACGATCCCGGGCGGACGTTCCCGCGCGGGGCGGAGCCGTTGCCGAAGAATCTGCGTGTGTTGTCACGCGAGGTGAAGCGCATTGGGGCGGATTTGGGTGCGGCGATCGATCCCGATGCAGATCGCATTGCGTTTGTGGATGAAACGGGTCGCCCGATTGGCGAGGAGAGGACGCTGATTCTGGCGGCGGATTCGTACCTGTCGCTGACGGGCGAGAAGACAAAGCTTGTGGCGAATCTTTCGACGAGCATGGGGCTGGATCGCCTGGCGGAGAAGTACAACACGACGGTGAAGCGCACGAAGATCGGCGAGGCGCATGTTCTGGCGGGGATTCGCGCGGCGCGTGCGAAGATCGGCGGCGAAGGAAACGGCGGCGTGATCTTGCCACTGGTGCATCCGGGTCGCGATGCGGCGACGGCGCTGGCGTTGATTCTGCTCGGCATGCAAACGAGGAACAAGACGCTGTCGAAGTGGAACGAGGTCGTGACGGACTATGAGCTCGTGAAGGGCAAAGTGGAACTCGGTGGCTTGTCGGTTGCTGAAACGCTGAAGCGCGCGAAGGCGGAGTTCAAGGACGCCGTCTCCGTGGACGAAACGGACGGCGTGAAGTTCCTGTGGGACAACGCGTGGGTGCATTTGCGTCCAAGCGGAACGGAGCCGATTCTGCGCATCTTTGTTGAGGCGCCGACAAAAGCGGATGCGCGCAAGCTGGTGAAGCGCGCTGGAAACGCGATCGCGTAAAAAGGGACGGAGTCATGTCGCGACTGCTGATTTTGGGAGTTGGCCCCCGACCGGCACCGGCCGCGCGCCAGGTGTTTGCTCCCGGATTGCGCCTGGCGACGATGATTCACGAGTTGGCGGCGGACGGTCACGAGATCGCAGTCGGGGAGTTTCTCTTTGGCGGGGCGGAGAAAGCCGCAGAGGATCAGTCCGATGGAGTTGCCCGGCATGAATTCCTGCCTTCGGATATTCCGCAAGCTGCGGATCGCATTGCGGCGCTGGCGCGCGAGCACAATGCCGATGCCGTTGTGGCGCTGACGGATGTGGCTGCGCTGGCGGCCGTTCGGTCGGAATTCGATGGGCCGCTCTATATCGATTACAACGGCCATCCGATGGCAGAGCGGCAGATGCAGGCCGAGGTTCACGGCAGCAACGCGGCGCTGCACGATCAGTGGCTCTATGTTCTGCCGGTTCTGGTGCGCGCGGATATGTTTGGCGTTTGTTCCGGAGCGCAGCGCTATGCGTTGCTGGGCGAATTGGGCGCTGCGGGACGGCTGAATGCGGCGACGTGCGGCCATGAACTGGTTCAAGTTCTTCCGGTCGTGTTGCCGTTTGACGAACCGTTTCGTTCTTCTCAGCGGGGTTATCTTCGGGGCGGCATTGTTCCCGAAGATGCGCGGATCATCTTGTTCACCGGCGGCTACAACACGTGGCTAGATGAAGCGACTTTATTCGAGGCGGTCGAGCGCGTTCTCGCAAACGATCCGCAAGCGGTGTATGTGACGACCGGCGGTGAGATTGAAGGGCATGTGAACAAGGTCTTTCGGAACTTTCGCGCTCGTGTCGAGAAGTCGCCGCACCGGGACCGCTATCATTTCCTCGGTTGGATCGAGCATGATCGATTCATCGATTGTTGTTTGGAAGCAGACGTTGGTGTTTCGTGCGACCGCTGGACGCTGGAGGGCGAGTTGGGTTGCCGCAACCGGCTGTTCGGTTGGCTATGGGCTGGAATGCGCGCCGTGATGAACGATCCGACGGAAATCACGGCAGAGTTCGCCGATGCGGGATTGATCGCTACGGCCCGTGCTGGAGACGCCGCCGACTTTGCGGAGAAACTGGGGACGGAGTTGCGCCTTGGGCGTTTCGATGAGCAGGAAGCAGAACGTCGGCGGGAGAAGTTGCACGAGCTTCGTGGGGCGGGAAAGTGCTACGAGCCACTGCGGAATTGGGCGAAGAATCCTCAGCCCGCACCGGATCGGGTCGCCACGGGACAAGTTGAGAATCCACTCGTGAATTTGCAGCGCGAGTTTCTGAACCGAGACGAGACCGTGTCGCGCGACGTGGAAGAATTGGTTCAGCGGCTGTCCGGAAGCCGGGCGTTTGGGGTTTATGAGAACCTTCATCCGGATGTCCGGCGTCTGCTGGAACGGATCCGGAGTCGTATCGAGAGCAAGAAAGAATAGGCGAGAGAACATGTCATTTCAGAAGTCCCACACGCCAGAGGATCAATCTCCCGCAACGATTGAGGAGCATCTTGAGATCGAGTGCATTCGCGAGCGCATCTTACGCGCCGACTCGTACAAGGATGCGTACGCGCTGATCAACGAGCAGTTGAACGCAATTCACATGCGCGCCACAGGCGTGATCACGATCGCGGGCGTCGTTGTGACGGTGACGGGATTCAGCGGGCGGACGATTGCGGGGACAAGCTTGTTGGCGCAGATTCTTGTCGTGAGCGGCCTGCTGGCGTGTGTGCTGGCGGCGGCGATCACGATGCTCTACGTGACGCCAGTGCGTTGGCTGACGTCGTACATGCACCTGGATCCGGAGCAGTGGTTGCTCGCCGCCATTCGTCGTCGGGACAAGAAGACGAAGGCGCACCGGATCGCCGTGATCGTGCTGGTGATCGGGCTGACGTTGTATGGGCTATCGATTTGCCAGATGCTGATGTTCCCGTTCGAACACATGATTCACGAGCAGCAAGAGGTCCCGGTTGTGCAGCAGGACTAGCCGGCGGGCTATTTCTTTTCTCGATCCAAACGCCGCTTGATGGCGGTGTATTTCGCTTCATTCGCCTTGTTGATCGGATTGACCTTCGCGGCATCCTCCTTCGGGCCGGGGTAGACGATCGCGCCGCGCTCGCGAAGGCTCTCGCGCAGCTTCTGGGCGCCGTTGGGAGCCTTGATGCTGAGCCATTGATCAGTGAGAAGCTTCACGATGACTGCATTCTCATCTTTGCGTAGCCAATCGGGGAAATCGGTCGGCTTGTCGCGTCGGCCGAGGTCATCGATGAAGTAGGTGGTGCCGCGTTTCTTGATCAGTTCCCATCCAGCTTTCTTTTCGTGGCCGACGCCGCCGCGGCCGGAGACTTCCATGTGTGCGACTTCGCGATCGTTCAGGCCGAGGATGTCGAATGTCGGCAGGCCGCTGACGTAAGGCACGACGCCGGCCGCGCCGATTGCGAGGCGTTCGTCGGGGTCTGCAAATTCTCGCAGCCACTCGCCGACGGGGTGCCACTGGCTTTCCCAGTTCCAGAGTTGGTAGTGAATGGCCGGCGCGATCTTCAGTTCGCCGAGTGCCTTGACGTGCGGGTTATTGAGAGATGTGTAGAAGGCGCGGCCCATCATAGTGCCACCCAGGAGTGTCAACAGGGCCAACACGAGCGGACGCGCGATGGCTTCCCAACGATCGCGCGAAGGGAGCCAGCCGGAGATGGCTTCGAAGCTGAGCGGAACAAGCAACGCGATGAACGGAATCGTCGGCGCGAGAAGACGGAACTCGAAGACGTCGCCGCCGGTGTAGGCCAGGTAGAGACACATTCCGGCGGTAAGAAGACAGAGCGTTGCGATCTGTCCCGAGATCGGGCGGTGGCGCTGGAAGACGACAGCAATGAAGCCGATCAGTCCGCAGAACGCCAGAATCATCCAATGCAAGTAGTTGATATCGAGATAGAGGCGCACGTACGGAATGCCGTTCTCGAAGTACGCGCCGGGGACTTTTGCGTAGAATGTGTTCGGCAACCACGCGCCGTAGTAGGCGTGTCGCCAGAGCAAATGCGTGCCGCCGATGACGGCGCATACGCCGCCCCAGATGAGCACGCGGCGCCAGCCCTTCCACGCACCGGGTACGCCCTTCGCAAAAACGAGTCGGCGGAAAATCAGCACGGAGCCGAGGATGAGGCCGAGCATGTAGGCTTCCGGTCGCGTGAGCAGTGCAAGCGCCATGGGGATGGCGCTCCAGGGACGTTGTGCATGGAGTGGCGTGAATTCCTCGCGCAGGAAACGGCCGGTTGCGACAGCCACGAGGAAGGTGAAGAAGTGCGTCTCAAGTCCGCCGGCCATCCACGCGTGCAGCGTCTCGTGGCAGGCAACGAGTCCGACGCCGAGCCACAACCAGCGGTGGCCGGCTTCGCCGCGGCGGAGGAGCTCCCACCAGACGACGACGACGATCAGCAGGCCGAACAGGCGATTCCAGAAGAGCATCAGGTGCTCGGGATGTTTTGTGAAGAAGAAGTGGACGCTCATGAAGAGCATCCACAGGAAATTCGTGTAGCCTTCGACGGGTTCTTCGCCGGGGTTGTAGACGGGGCCGTGGCCTTCGAACAAGTTGCGCGCGTAGCGGAGCGAGATGAACGCGTCGTCCAGGAGGATCGTGTAGCGCAATCCCATCATCAGGGCGATGACCAGGCCGAAAACGAGAATCCCGAGCGCAGCGGGGGACATGGCCAGCAGCCATGACCGTCGACGCGAGAGGGCGTCGAGATTCGGCGATGGATTGTAGCGCATGAATGGGGAAATCATGGAGCCGGGCCTCGGGGTTTCGTTGCTTCTCGCCACTTGGCCCAAGCCTCGGCGGGCGGGCAACGGGGTTTTTCGATTTTCCCGACGGAAGAATGCCGATTGCCATTCGGCAGCGGAGCGGCAATAGTGCGCAGACACAACAAAACATCAACTTCGGGAGGGGTTTCCGATGGTTGCTTCCGCTCTGTTGCGCCGTGGTGCTGCGGCGCTGGCGATGATTGTTCTGGCCGTGTCCGTTGCGCAGGCCGGGCGCTGGGTGCTGGTCGATTTCGGAACGTCGGACGGGACGTCCACGACGCCGTACGGGGATTGGAACCAGATTCTGCGACATTCGACGAACGTGGAGTACGTGGATCCTGACGGGAATCCCGCCCACCAGGGTATCACGGAGATCGAGAGTCTGGCCGAGGGGGATCCGAGTTTCGCGGGAATTCAAGGCACGACACCGATTTCCTTTGCGCGTGGCAACGCGATTATCTGCACGTTCTACAATCGCGATGTGAATGAGTCGTACTTCCATGCGCGCCTGAGCCTGACCGATGCGGACAGTCCGGATCCCAGCGATACGACGAATGCGTGGTACACGATGACGGGCGACATCGGGTATGGCCTGGAAGCGGGTCAGACGGCGGAGTTTGTTTACTATATTTCCGACGCGACGATGGGGAACCATTTGCTGGCGCCTCCATCGGTGGGCGACGCGGTGCGCGTTAACATCAACAAGCGATACCCGAACCCGGCGATTGTGCTGACGCGGATCGAGTTCACGGACGAGGCGGATTTGACGGCACCATCCGCGCCGGGAAGTCTGACGGCGCAGTTGCAGGCCGCGACCGCGGGAACCAGCCTGAACCACGTGCGGTTGGAGTGGAGTGCGTCGACGGATCCGGCGCCCAACGCGACTGGAGTGAATCGCTATCTGATCTATCGCGATGGCGCTTTGTTTGATAACGTGGCGCCCGATATGGTGGAGTACTACGGTACGGACAACTTGCACTACGTGGATCACCAGGTGGCGCCTGGGTCGACGCATTCGTATTCGGTGACGGCGTTGGATGCGGCGCCGTACGGGATGTATCCGTCGGAGGAGCAGCCGACGCGTCGCCACGGGAACGAAAGCGATTTCGCAACGACGGTGACGATTGGCGTGCCGGCGTGGAGCGGCGCGGCGCTGATCGATCCGTATTCGCAGTTACAGTATCTCGGGGCGATTCGGCTGCCGGTGGATCTGGAGCCCTGGATGGATTACGTGTCCGATGGCCTGGCGTTCTGTCCGACGGGAAATCCGGATTATGATTCCGGGACGGAGTGGCCGGGTTCGCTGTATGTGCTGACGCGTTTGTGCGAGCGCGTGTGCGAGATCAGTATTCCGCAGGCGGTGGATTCGGCGAACATCGATGATGCTCCGCGGGCGACGACGTTGCAGGCGCCGGTGGATATCTGGCCGCATGTTTATGACGGGCAGTACTATCCGCAAGGCGGTGGCTGGGCGACGGGCGGGATCACTTATCATCCCGGCGGCAATGGCGTGGGGCCGCACTTGTTCTACGGCATCACCGATGGTTACGGCAGCCCGCAGGACCAGCCGCATCACGGCGCGTTCGATTTGGATCTGACGACGGCGAATGGTCCGTGGTTTCTGGGCGAGGCGCCGCCGAACCATGTTCCGCCGGCGTTGACGTCGATGATTCTGTTTCCGGCGCCGCAATCGTGGGCTGATGCGACTGTGGGAGGGCGCTCGTTGATTTGCGGCAATGCGTACCAGTCGGGTCTTGGCGTGCCATCGCACGGGCCGTCGTTGTTTGCGACGGCGCCGTGGGAAAGCGGCGCGTTGCCGGCGCAGAACGAAACCTGTTCGGCGATTGAGTTGCTGCGTTACAGCAGCGGGGCGACGCCAGAGCATCGCGTCGAGAACTGGAGCATGGGCGAGGACGGACAGGGCGGTGCGTGGCTGGAGATCGGCGGAAGCAGTGCCGTTGTGATGTCGACGATTCGGTGCGTCGGCGATCATTGGTATGGCTATGCCGATGGCACGTTCCAGAGCGACGATGATATTCCGGAGCCGATGTTCGGCGGTCGCGGCAATGGAGCGAGCGACTGGAAGATGTCGCTGCTGTTCTACAACCCCGCGGATCTTGAGACCGTCGCCGCGGGGACGATGGAGAGTTGGGAGCCTCAGCCGTATGCCGTATTCGATCTCGATCAGTTCTCGCGGAAGCCGGGCGGCACGGAGTTGTCCGGCGCGATCACATACGATGCGACGAATCAGCGGATTTACCTGATCGAATTCAACGGCGACCCAGGCTACGAGTGGGGCTACGATATGTTGCACGCGTTTGCGCTGCAGCCAGGTGCGGCGATTCCGGAGTTCGAGGCGGGCTGGATGTTGCGCTAGGGGTAGCTCAGCCGTCTGCGGGAAGCGCAGCGATTGCTCGGCGTGCACGGCGGGATTGGAAGAAGCGGTTTGCGCTTTGTCCGAATGAAATGCCTGCGATGGTGAAATAGCCCGCGGCGAAGAGTGCGGCAAAAGGAAGGGCTTGCGGCACGGTGTAGTACGTTGCCGTGGCGATCAGGATGATGAAGTGCGCACCGAGTGCGAACTCAAGCCACGGCAGGATATCGCGAAAGTCGATGTGTCGGCGCGTGATCTTTGACTCCGTTCCTACTTCTTTCCAAGTGGTTCCCTGGGCAATCATTCCTCGTTTGGGCGTGCGGACGAAGGGCGTTCGCCGGCCAGTGAGTCCGTGGATGACGGCGCAGGCGTTGTTGAGGCTCATGCCGATACCGATCGCCATTGCCGCGAGGGATAATCCGATCGCACGAAGCCACGATGTGCCGTTCATGCGTGCGGCGCGCGCGAAGTAGGCGGCGAAGATAACGGTTGCCGGCAGGAATATCAGTAGATCCGTCCAAAGCAGAAGCGCGAGGTTGTTCAATTCGCGAAGCAGAAACACGCGGAACAGCAACAGCGCCAGGACAAGTAATAGCAGATTCGCGACGTTGCCGAGCAGGTGGATGGCGGCTTCGAGCTTCAGCGGCCATGCGATTGGCGCGCGAAGGATCGTTGGCAGCAGTTTGCGCGACGTCTCCATCGATCCCTTTGCCCAGCGGTGCTGTTGGCTACGGAATGCGCGAAGATCGGCGGGCAGTTCGGCGGGGGCTTCGACATCGTCGCGATAGACGAACTTCCATCCGTGAAGTTGCGCGCGGTAGGAGAGGTCGAGGTCTTCGGTGAGCGTGTCGCCTTGCCATCCGCCGGCGTCGTCGATGGCGGCGCGGCGCCAGATGCCCGCGGTGCCATTGAAATTGAAGTAGCGCCCCGTTGCAGCGCGGACGGCGTGCTCGATGCGAAAATGCGCGTCGAGGAAGAGAGCCTGTGCGCGGGTCAGAACGGAGTAATCGCGGTTCAGATGACCCCAGCGGGCCTGCACCATTCCGACGCGATCATCGGCGAATTCAGGCACAAGCCGACGAAGGAAATCGGGCTGCGGAATGAAGTCTGCATCAAATACGGCAACGAGTTCGGCGTCTGATTGTTGCAGTCCCCATGCAAGCGCGCCGGCTTTGTAGCCTTCGCGATCCGCGCGGCGCAGATGAGAAATGGAAATGCCGCGTCGGGTCCATGAGTCGACGCGCTCTGCGGCTGCAGTCGTGGTTTCATCGGTCGAATCATCGAGAACCTGAACATCGAATTGGTCGCGCGGATAATCGAACTTGCAGACGGCATCGATCAGGCGCGCAGCGACAGCGGGTTCATTGTAGAGCGGAAGCTGAATCGTGATGGTTGGCAGTTCTTCTTCCGCCGAAGCATCAGGCGGAGTCCGATGCGTGACGTGTCGCAACGCAATCAGCATCCACAGTCGGTGCGCACCGAATCCCGCCAATGGCAGCAGGACGGCGAAGTACGCCGCGAGGAGGATGATGTCGATGTGCGTCATGCGGACTTGGTTGCATTTCTGCGGAGGCTATTCCGCTCCGCTTTTCACAGACACGCCGGCGAGGTGCTTCAGTTCGAATACGAAGCGCGTGTCGTCGTCGTTGTACTGGATTTTCTCTTTCACCGCGCCGGAATCGTCCAGCAGCACGGCTGCGGGAATTCGATACACGCCGTAGCGCTTCGCGGTCGAGGGGTGTTTGCTGACGTCGGTGACCAGCATCGTAATGCGTTCCTGGAAGCGCTGGCCGGCCAGACTGTCCAGCCATTCATTGACGCCGGCACAGGACGCGAGATCGGGATGGTGGAAATACAGCACGCGCGGCTTCGATTCGTCGTCCATCACACGTTCCAGATTGCGGCTGAATGTCTCCGCTTCGGTGGCGGTGCGTTCGATGCGTGGTGCGGGCGTCGCCGCCGGTGTGTTTGCGGTGGCGACTTCGTTTGAGTTGCCTGCGCGGTTGAGTTCTTCGATCTTCCCATCGGCGGTCAGCGTGAAGACGGAGTTGCCTTCCTGATCCCGTGGCAGAATGGTGGGATCCACGGCCATCCACGCGCCGTCGTAGACGTACTTGAAACGGTACATGCCGGCGGTCAGGGGGAAGGTGCGTTCGAAAAGGGATTTGCGATCATCCCAGCGCAGCAGGGCATCGCTGCCGCTGATGTAGCCGTTGTCGTTGTTGGCCCAGTTGTTGAAATCGCCGGCGACGAAGACCTTTGCGCTCTTGCGCGCTTTGACTTGGAAGAGAACGCCACCCTGGACCGGGGTCGGCGGCATCATTTCGAGTTCCGCCATTTCGCGGGCGTCTTCGCCAATGAGTGCCATCACTCCGGTCTCGATGAGCGGATCGGGTTTGCCGGCCAGCTCCTTGATCTTGCCATCGGCCGTCAGTGTGAAAACGGAATTGCCATCCTTGTCCTGAGGGAGATCGATTTGATCGACGGCTTGCCAGCCGTCGGGATGGCCATTGATGACGTACTTGAAGTGATACTCGCCCGGTTCGATGGCGAGGACTTTGACGAACATGCCGCGCGCGTCGGGGACCATGCGCGCGTGCGCATCGGTGACGCGTCCGCTGTCATTCTCGCCCCAATTGTTGAAATCGCCGGCGACGTAGATGATCTCCGTCTTTGGGGCGTAGGCGCGGAACTCGACGCCTCCGGGAACGACGCGTGGAGGCAGAAGAATCTGATCGGTCAGCTCGACGATCGTGTTGCGTCCGGTGATCGTGAAGTAACGTTCGCCCTGTTCGTCGGCGGGCAGTTCGAGCGCGCCGGGCAGCCACATGGCGTTTTCATCCAGACGAACGCCATACGCGTAAGTTCCAGCGGACAGCGGAATGGTGCGGACGAATTCGTAGTTTGTGCCGGGGTACATGAGGCCGCTGGCGTTCGCGATGCCGGGTTGGCCTTTGCCCCAGTTGTTGAAGGTGCCGACCACTTCCGCCGTTTTGCTGTCGGGCGAGTAGACGCGGAACTGGACGCCCTCGCGCGCAATGCGCGGCGGAAAAACATACGGGTGGGCAGCCGGAACGCACGTCCCATCGGGATTGACGACAAGGATGCTGTTTCCATCGCGATCGATCGGGGTCTGCGTGGCGGGCAGAGAAATCCACTCGGTCCACTGGTCCTTTAAGACGTAGCGGAAGTGGTAAACGCCCGGAGCGAGCGAAAGCGTCTTGCGGAAGACGCCAGCGTTGTCCGGATTGCCCATGGCGAATTCCTCGTTTCGGATCACGCCGTCTTCGTTACTGCCCCAATCGTTGAAGGTGCCGACCACGTATGCGCCGGGAGCCCCGGGGGCCTTAATGGCGAACTCGACGCCGCCATCGACCGTGCGGGGCATCATGGGCTCGGAAGGCACCGCGGCGGCTTGTGCAGCAATGACGACCAATCCCAGGGCCCAGAGCGCTGCCGCGCCGCGAAGTTTCCAGAAACGGTTCATAGAAAGGACCTTACGTTTATTCTCGAAGCGGGTTGGATGCTACCGAAGGACTTGGGCGTGCTCAAGCCTCATTGCATTAGACTTCGAGCATGGGAATAAGGTTGGATGACGGTTGTATAGACAGTCGTTTGCGCGCGTCTCACTCAGAGATTCTGGTTGATCTTCGGAGCCATATGGATATACTAATTTTAGTAAATCTACTAAAAGGGTTGGTGACATGCCATACTCAGTGCTTCCCGACGATTCAGATTACAGACCCTATCAGAATCTGCCGCATCACCTTGACCACAAGCCCATCCTTGCTCTGCCGTACCAGGCTTTCGATGCATTCTACCCCCGCGAGAGAACCGATGTCCGCTGGATATCGGTGGGTACAGCCCAGTACGACCCCGGGCACATTTCAGTGAAGACATGGCGGCACTCGGAGAGGCGGTGGAGCAGAATGTCCGAAGAGCTGCCTCTTCACAGGGTCTTTGACGCCGCCGATTTCGCTGCAAGATGCATTTCCCTCGAGGGTGACACTCTCGAAATTCCGGTTGGTACATATGAAAGGCAGGAACTTGCCATCCGGATTCAGGATGAGAGTGAAAGCAGAACGTCGGGGGCAATGGATGTGATGGTCGACTTCAACGCGCGGCACGGAGAAATGCTCCGTCGCCGGATGCGGAATCTTCTGGATACTCTCAGATTCCTGGAGAGTCAGGGCCGCCTCTAGTTCGCGTCAGAAGGCGAAACTCCGCGGTTTCCAACTCGGCAGCGAGGTGGGCCTGCGGCCTTCAGTCGCCCATTTCCTGTTCCAGGGCGCGAAGGTCCTCGTAGCGGCCGAGGGCGACAAGGACGTCGCCGACCTGAACCTTGCTGTCTGCTCCAGGGTTGAATTCGAGCCAGCCTTCCTCCTTCGAGCGGTGGATGGCGGCGACGATGATGCTGAATCGGTGGCCGAGATCGAGCTGGCGGAGCGTCTTTTCGGCGAGTGGCGATTTGGCGGGGACTTCGAGCTCTTCGAGCTGGATCTTCTCGCCGCCGGGCGTCGCGGTCATATCGAGGAAGTCGACCACGGAGGGGCGCAGGGCAGCCTGCGAGATGTAGATGGCGCCCCGTTCGAGGGGCGAGACGACGCGCGAGGCGCCCGCGCGCTTCAGTTTATTTTCGGCCAGGTCGCCCATGCCCTGGGCGATGATGGTGACGTCGGGATTCAGCGCACGCGCAGAGAGCGTGATGTAGACATTGATTGGATCGTCCTGCGCAACAACGATCACGGCGGCGGCTCGATTGATGCCCGCGTCGTTCAAGATGCGATCTTCGGACGCGTCGCCCTGGATGTTCAGGATGCCGCGATTGGTCATCTCGTCGCAGCACTCGCGATCCGTGTCGATAACGAGCAGCGGGCGGTCGTAGGCGAGGAGTTGATCGATGACCATGCGGCCGAGGCGGCTGTAGCCGCAGACGATGTAGTGATCCTCGAGGCGTTCGATTTCTCTGCGCATCTTTCGGGCTCCGTACTTGTTCATCAGGACGCCGCTGACGAGGAACTGGCCGAGCGTCGTCGCGGCGTAGGTGAAGATGATCAGGTTGAAGATAACAAGGCCGATGGTGAAGGCTCGGCCGGCTTCGCTGAAGTTCGACGGTTCGCTGTAGCCGATTGTTGAAACGGTGATGACGGTGAAGTAGAATGCGTCGAAGAGCGGAACGCCTTCGATGAGGTGATAGCCGCAAGTTCCGATGAGCAGGATTGCAATAATCAGTGCGAGCGAGGTGGCAACCTGGCGGGTCGGGAAGTCCAGATGCGCGCCGTCGGGTGACGGAGGAATCCGGTTAATGCGGCGATACTGGCGCAGCGGCATGGCGGCTCCCCTCTGAACCGATCACTCCACAAAATCACCCAGATCGACTCGCACACGCTCGACTTTGCGGGCGATGCCATTCATGGGATCGACCTCGATGAAAAGGCCACAGACGCGCACGTCGCGCGGTTCGGCGACTTCGAAGCGTTTCGGGCGAAGCGTCAGCATCGTCTCCAGAATGATGTCCGTGCCGCAACCGATCACTGAGTCGTAGGGGCCTGTCATGCCGGAGTCGGTGATGTACGCGGTGCCTTTCGGCAGAATGCGCTCATCGGCCGTCTGGATGTGCGTGTGGGTGCCGATGACGGCGCTGGCGCGGCCGTCCATGAACCAGCCCATCGCGATCTTCTCGCTCGTGGTTTCGGCGTGAAAGTCGAAGATAATGATGGGGGTCTCTTTCGCGAGCCTGTCGGCCATGGCGGCGGCGCCGCGAAAGGGGTCGTCGAAGTGGGCCATGAAGGCGCGTCCGCAGAAGTTCATGACGGCGACGGGAAAGCCGGCGGCGCTGTCGTACACAGCGGCGCCAATGCCTGGCGTGCCCTCGGGGAAATTCGCGGGGCGCAGGAGGCGGCGCTCGGCGTCGTAGATCTCGTCGCAGCCCTTCTGGTACATGCTGTGGTTGCCGCCGGTCAGGCAGTCGATGCCGAGGTCGAGGAATTCCTCGACGATCTTGCGGTTCACGCCTTTGCCGCCGGCGGAGTTCTCGGCGTTGGCGATGATGAAGTCGGGTTCGTAGCGCTTGCGGAGCTCGGGGAGGGCCTTCTTGACGGCGGTGCGACCGGGCCGACCGAAGATATCTCCAATAAATAGAATGTTCATGAGCAGCGCCCCGGGATGATGTTTCGACGTTCAAGGCCTGTGGTGGGGCGGGTTGGCGCGTCAATCGGAGACACGACAGGGCATTCTCATTGTCCCAACCTCTTCGTTGCGCGGCGGACGGTGGGCTCGGTCACGTACTGGAGTACGCTCCCTCGCCCCCCGCCTTGCGCGCCTCGATCTTGGAACAAGCAGAATGCCCTGTCGGGGTGGTGGTGGGGCGCCCAGGGCTTGCGCCTTGGGCTGGTACAGGGCGGGGCATTGCCCCTTTTTGTGGGTTCGAGTGCGAGTTCGAGTACGTGTACGAGTCCGAGAGGGATTGTGTGCTCATGCTCAGCGAATCGGTGCTCGTCGCCGGGCTGTGGTTGGTGGGTTGGCTCTTGGGCAAGGATGCCCAAGTCACCTCGAAAAAGACATGCCGTCTGAGGTGACTTGAGCATCCTTGCTCAAGCCCCAGAGGTTTTGGGCTTTTCTGCTGACGTATTCTGGATTCTTCGAGGCGTGGCGGGCAATTTGCCGGCTGGAAGCCGGCGGTCCCAGGGGCTTCAGCTGCGACGTTTGCGGCGTGAGCGGGGTTTCTTGTCTTCCCTGGCAGGTTCGGGGGCTGCGTCTTCTTTGGGCAGGGGAGGGGCGGTGCTGGGGTGGCTGTGGGGGGAGATCGGTTGTTTGTGCGACCACCACAGGAGGCCGACTCCGATGGGGACCATCAGGAGCGAGAGGATCTGGGAGGTGCTGAGGAGGCCGCCGAGCCACAGGCCGCGTTCGGCGTCGCCGCGCAGGAATTCGAGGAGGAACCGCAGCAGGGCGTAGCCGATGACGTACAGCGCCAAAGTCTGCCCCGGGCGACGCGGGCGGGTCGCGAACCAGAGCAGCGCGAAGCCGATCAGGAAGAGTCCGGCGGACTCCATGAGCTGCACCGGCCAGATGCCAAGGCTGTGCCCGGCGCCGGGCGGGATGACACCGCGGGAGAGCTGGTCCTCGAAGGCGTTGTAGAACGGCAGGCCGTTGGGCTGAGTGTGGGGCTCGATGTGGATGGCGAACGGGGAATTGCACTGGCCGCCGAAGCAGCAGCCGGCGAAGTGACACCCAATGCGGCCGAAGGCATGGCCGATGGCGATGCTGGGCGCGACGATATCGCCCATCGGCAGGATCGGGATTTTGCGCCATCTGAGGAAGATGATGCAGCAGATGACGGCGCCGATCAGTCCGCCGAGGAAGACGAATCCGGTCCGCGAGAGCAGGATGCTCATCGGGTCGGTTTTGAAGGTCTCCCATTCCAGGAAAATGAAGAAGATGCGGGCGGAGACGAGTCCGCCGATGACGGCCACAAGCGCGAGATCGAACACGCGATCGGGTGCGATGCCGCGGCGTCGGGCGCGCCAGCTGGCGAGCGTGACGGCGACGAGCAAGCCGAGGGCGACCATGACTCCGTAGGTGCCGATAAAGAAGGAATCGCCGATCTGGATGAGTACGGGGTGCATTGGATCTCCTGGAGGCCGTCAAGCAACGACCAGGCGCGCAGTGTGGGCGCCGGGGAGGATGAGAGGCAAACGAAATGCCAAGAGCAGTGGCTAGTGGCGAGTGGCGAGTGGCCTTCGCTGAAGCTGCGGCGCCCTACGGTGATGAGTCGCAACAAAGGATCGTGCCAGCGCCTTGCGCGTCTCGATCTTGGCCCAAGCAGAACGCCCTGGCACGTTGGGAAGGGCTGAGGTTTCCACACGAAACGGGGTTGCCTCGGACATCGGCCGGGATGTTTTCTATGCATGTCGGTATTTCGAGGATAGCCAAAGATGGCACGGCTTGCTCGTATCGTTTCGCCCGGGGGCGGCACTCGCCTTCGCCGCCACAAGCGCAGGCGGTTATCGAAAGAGGAAGAATCTACCGGCAAGATGGAGATGACGTTCGATGAATAGAGTATCCTGTCGCCGAATGTCCCACACCTACCGGATAAGTGCAGTAAGGACATTCGCAGCAATTCAGTAGTGCAAGATACTCAATCATGAGGAAGGCATAATGAAAATCAGGCCAAACTCCTTTCGACGTGTTGTCTGTCTGTGTGTCACCTCCGTAGTTGTTGCAGTTGTGATGTTTGGGAGAATCACGGCGAATGGCGTATCCAGTGACTTTCACTTCACATGGAGGAATGTGACAGTTTCCGATATCATCGGGGGCGTGGTCGCGGATCTTAGAAAGAGGGACAGCACGACGGATGTTGTTGTGGAGCTTCCCGGATTTGGGGGGCTTGGGTTCGTTCATGTATTCACGGAGACAAGTCATGATGATACCATCGTGTACTCAGTGATCAGCGTGGATGCCGAATCGTTGGAAGAGCTGGCCCAGCAATTGGAGGCGCAAATGCGCAACTTCAGAATCGCCTACAACAAGAATATGGACATCCTGTCTTTCATTGACCCCAGAGTTGCAGATAGCAGCGATTGGCAGCTGAACATAGCCGTGCACAAGGCGGTCTCGCTGGAGGAGGATTGCAATATCGAACCGGCTTCAGATTATGACTTCCCCCCTCTCGACGTGAAGCTCCCTCCGGTCCGAGACTTCGTATTCAGATACGTTGAGTCCCTGGAGGGGCCTTGTCACTACGTGGCAATTACTCGTGGAGCTACGGATCGTTTAGTGATGCTCATTGATCAGGCTCCGACATACGTCAGAGATCCCTCAGGCACGAAATAGAAGCCGTGGTAATACGGGCACAGGATACTCTTATCTTGCCTCGGACATCGGCCGGGATGTTCTCTATATATGCAGGTATTTCGGGGAACGCTCATTATGGCGCAGTTGGCGCGCATCGTTTCGCCCGGGGGCGGGACTTGTCTTCGGCGCTATTAACGCGGGCGGTTATCGAAAAAGGAGAAATCTCTCGGCCAGATGGAAATGAAGTTCGATGAATAGAGTATCCTGTCGCCGAATATCCTCTGACCTTATTCATCCCGATTGGCGATGAAATCAGACTGGCGAGACTGACTTATGCTGCTCGAAATCACGACTCATCAGTATCAGGTACGGTGCCGACGGTGTTCCAGGAATTACTGGGGAGAAATTGGTCCCGATGCCTACGAAGGATTTCTTCTGCTGGACGAACACTATGTGCCCGCTGGCTGTTGGCGGCTAGATGATTGGCTCTGGGAGGATCTGAGGGTCCTCATACAAGGCTACGAGGGGATTCATCCCGAGCGGATGCTGCAGTTGGAATGGATTCAGGAAACCAAGCGGGGAGTCCAGCGCGATCTTCTATTGGGTATGGTCTTGGCCGCAGAGTCGCATCATCCCGGATACCGCCTGCATTGTCTGCCACCATGTCCTAATTGTGGCGAATACGCTGTCTATTACATGGTTACTGGGCACATCAAAAGAAACCTGCAGCAACTTACTGCTGACAGTTGGCGAAAGCGAACGGATGCTGATCGGCAGACGGTAGCATTCGGATACCTGGATTATCTCCATGATCATCCTCCGCTCGATCATGTCGATGTTTTGACCGTCCCGCCAGTCACCCTATATGAGTCCATGATTGGGAATATGGACGGACTCAAAAGGGGAGAGATCCTCGAAAGGCTCTTGAAGCACTTCGCGCGACTCGGCATGGAACCTCCAAGGATTGCCGATGATGACTTCGAAGTTCCTGACTACAGATTCTAGACCCACATGCCTTCAAGCGCGAAGCCGAATTTTCTGCAAGACTGGGACGGCAAAACGTGGACTGGATACTCTTATCTTGCCTCGGACATCGGTCGGGATGTCTTCTATGCATGTCGGTATTTCGCGGAACTCTCTTCACGGCGCAGTTGGCGCGCATCATTGGTATTTCCCATGAAAGCTCACCTTGGTGAAAAGAGGTCGTGGCCCGCATCAGCACGAGCAGTTGTCCTGATCTTCATCATGCTGTCACTTATCGCCAGCTATGTCACTTACAGGGTTTCTGTGGGTCCGATTTCCACTCAGGAAGCAATGAAGACACGAGAGGCGAAGGGAATACTGAAGGAGCTGGAGCTAGAATTGCGCACTCAAGCCAATCGAGGAAAGTCCCAATGGACGATCGAAGAAGTAAATAATACTGTTTCCTCCTTGGGCCTAAAAGATCCATTCCGATTCAACTCCCCCATGGCCATTCAGGAAGATGGCCAATTCTGGCTTGTCTTCAGGGGTGACCCAAGTGGGACTCCCTACGATCCGACAAACGGCGCGTTATCTCCGGGGTGGATCCAGTTTGATTTTGTGCCTGGGCAAGCCCCGATGGCCGATGGGGATTGAATCTTCGTGGCAATGGCAAAAACGGTGACAAAAACCTCTCTTCTTGCCTCGGACATTGGCCGGGGTGACTTCTATGCATGTCGGTATTTGGAGGATAGCCGGCCATGACACGGCTTGCTTGTTCGCATCCTCTCGCCCGGGGGCGGCACTCGCCTTCGCCCCACCGGCGCGGGCGGAAATCGAAAGAGGAGGAATCTCCCGGCCGGATGGAACTGACGTTCGATGAATGGCGTGTCTTGTCCCCGAATTTCTCGATAGCGCCTCACGGAAGCGACCTCCAAGTAGGTATGGCTGGAAGTAGCCACTAGTCTGGAATCTGAATTGTACCAGTCGCCTCCAGTCCTCGTGACGGGGGCACAAGAAGATCGAACTTGATTCGATGGGGGCTGTCTGGATCGATGCGGAGATTGCCTTTCTGAGGATCAGGGTCGATTAGAATCAGCTCATCTCGGTCCGGTGAGAGGTAATAGACTCCCGCGTCTCGCGCATGCCCGTCAGGTGCAATCCAATAGCCCATTCGGATAACAAGTCCCCCGCTGAGGAGCGGAAGTACCTCCCACACGGCGGCACGTCCGGATAGCACTTCTTCCAGGGATTCGCTCCCGGGGCTCCAGGAAAGGAGAGTACTGGAGCAGACGTACAAGACTTGCTTCCGAGGATCCCAAACGAAGTCAGGAACCGCTCCGTCCAATTTGCCAATGCATTTCGAGCTTTCCTCTCTTGGTTCAATGACCCAGATCTCATGAGCCCTGGAGATTGGTGTTTCGCTCGTGCGAAGGCGCCTCGCCTCTGGATTTGTTAAGACAATGACAAATGGAGTATCTAAATCCCGCGCCGCAAAATGCGCTCGATCTTGGAGCTTGAGAATCGGGCGCGAATCTGATCGACGATCAGTTGGCGAGATCGATAGCACCGATCCCCCCTCCTTCCCTGGAGATAGGATTAGCTCCTTGCCGTTACGCGTAATGGCGGCCTCAGTTGCAGGAGTGGAAAGTTCTGACGCCAGACTCCTGTCCAGTTGATCATCAAGAGAGGATGCCAGCTGCGCACCGGCAGATTCGATCTCCGATATCTTTGCAGAAAAGCGCTCTCTGTCGCCGTGATCCTTTCTCATTCGATAGGAATACTCAACGAGATCTCCTCGAACCTTGAAGTCCCTTAGCTCGACGACTCCTGGATGGAAATTGGTCGCCTCGTCCTCGTCCTGACGAATCACAAAAACTCCCAGCTCTCTCGTATCACCTCGTCGCCGTGCTCCCCAGAAAAGGATACTCCCATCAGGAAGCGAGAATATCCGCAAGACGATGCTGCCGTCTGGCAAGATCTGTTTCAGGTCGCCAGACTCTCGCCTCCACCGATACAGGGATTCTGGCGAGTTCGCTGGCCTGCCGTAGAGATAGAGATTATTCCTGCTCGCATCCCATGCAATTAGCGGCCCATCATCCCGGTCCAGTTGGGCAAGCAGGCGGCTTTGCTTACTCCGAACATCGAATTCCCTGAGTGTTCGAAGCGCTCCTTCAGAGGATAGTGTCCTATCATAGTCACACGGAGCTTCCAAAATCGTTAGCGCTTGTTGAGACTCATCGAAATCCAGGATCTTGTGGTCGAGTCCATCGTCGACAAGCACGTCGAGATCGCCTGATTCAAGACTGTAGCTGTATATGGTCACAGGATAACATGATGCGCTAACGGATGTTCGGTGCTCAATCGTGGAGACAATCGCACCGCGCTTGTAAGGGAAGATTTGTGCCCCAGAACACCCCTGGAGCTTGACAACTGTGACTTCGTCTGCCCTCAGATTCACATCGTGGCCAGACTGTTCGAAGACCCATTCCGGCATGTCACTCTGGTCGGCTCTCTGATTGGTATCCGGATGTCCCTGTGTAATGCTTCCACATAGGATGCATATCAGGAATCCTAACCGGATGGTTTCAACCAAATGAGCTTTCATGTATCGAGTTCCTTTCGATTGACGCCATTTATCGCACTGCCTCCTAAACAGAACAAGGGCAATTAGAAGAAGGGCAACACGCGGCAGGATACTCTTATCTTGCCTCCGACATCGGCCGGGATGTTTTCTCTGCATGCAGGTATTTCGAGGATATCTCATCACGGCACGGCTTGCTCGCATCATTTCGCCCGGGGCGGGACTTGCCTTCGGCGCCATTAGCGCGGGCGGTTATCGAAAGAGGAAGAACCCCCCGGCCAGATGGAACTGATGTTCGATGAATAGAGTTTCCTGTCGCCGAATTTCCTGGAAATGACAACCGGGCCTGATCGCGTTCTTGAATCTCATTCTCAGTTTCCTTCAGGCAGGGAATCGGTTCGAGGAGCCTTTCCGATGGATTCAAGATCCAACAGGGTCGCACCTTTGAGGAAGGTGATATCCGACTCGTGATCCCAAATGTATTCCCCATCCGGGAAGACGAGTTGAAACAGATCAGGCGGGTAATCGACATTCATTTCGCATTCGACTTGGAATTTGTGTAAACGACTCACTTCTTCCCAGTTCTCAGGATTCAAATGGATAGCCCAGGTTCCCTCTTTTGGGAACCAGATTCCCTCTGCCAGCTCTTGCAATTCAAACTTCATTTCTGCCCTTGAGTGAGGTCGAATATCCCGGAACTCGACCAACTGGAATCCCTTCGAAGCGTCCAGGACGGCTCTTTGGCGAGGAGAGCCATCCGGAGTATTCAACCCAACTGTGTAGAGGTTGCCATTAACAGAGATAAGTTCACAACGACGCACGAGATTTTCGAGTCTCACACTTTTCCACTGGGGCGAGCCGTCTTCGCGTGTATAGAAGAAGGAGATGGTCTCGAAGATGTTAAAATCTTGTGCCACGAGAGTTGTCTGGAAGCCGGGAGTAGTTTGGGCGCCGGCATCCGGATTGGTACATTCTCTTGTTTCTTGGCCATCAAACGCGATGTAATGTTTTGATGCGACAAAATCCGGCGCTTTCCCGGACTCTTGGACAATCAGTTTCATCCCATTCTGCCAGACTGCCTCTGTGATCACCTTCTCGTCGAGTTGGCCGTCCAGGAGTACTTCTTCGCGCACAATAGAGTGATAGCTCGTTATCTTCGCGTTGCGCTCTTGAATTGAATCTGCGATTTGCTCTGGAGAGATTTCCGAGAACGCGGCAGTTGCCGATAGGAGGATCAAGAATGACGCCAGTACTACATTTCGATTTGAGAACATCTGCTTCATGACGGACCCCTCTCAGGTCAATTTTGCGTTCGAGGACGGCACTCTGCTGTCCGGATTCGGTAATACGGGCACAGGATACTCTTATCTTGCCTCGGACATCGGCCGGGATGTTTTCTCTACATGCAGGTATTTCCAGGATATCTCATCACGGCACGGCTCGCTCGCATCGTTTCGCCCGGGGGCGGGACTTGCCTTCGGCGCCATTAACGGGGGCGGAAACCGAAGGGGGAGGAGTCTCCCGACCAGATGGAGATGACGTGCGATGAATAGAGTTTCCTGTCGCCGAGTTTCCGATGTGTTCATCACGAGATCCTCCGCTCCTTATGCAGATCCTTCGGTTCGTGAAGCTCCCCTGAACTCCGGGACAAACCTGCCTGGCGCATCAGGACATTAGTCCATCGAACTGTTTGATCCTACTGTATGGCGCCCAGGATTCCGTCGTTCAACCAAGATCTTCCCCGCAGTCGAGTTGGTAAAGCGATGATGGATGCGTATTCTGTCTGAGTTGGGGGGCGTTTTGCCGTGCAACAGGTTGACCTGCGACGCTGCGAGCGAGCCGCATTGCGGGGGGGGGGGGCAGTGAATGCGACGGAGGCATGTCTGCCCAGCTGCGATATCCCGGGTCTTCCCGACGAGTTTGCGGCATGCTCGTGTTACGCGGACCCCGAAAGCAGAACCGGCGACCCTGGAGGGGGTCGCCGGTCTTGCTAAATCTTGCGATTTCAAGAATCTTTATGGAGCGGGACACCGGGCTCGAACCGGCGACCTCCACCTTGGCAATTCTCTAAGGCTAATAACCACAGTGCTATGCAATGCAAGAAGAGCCCCCGTTTGTCCGAGTTTTGCCATTATCCCTATCCCAGCCAGACCAGCCTAATCCCAACCATTCCCGACAGCTCTCCGGACATATTCCGGACAAGTCTAGGCCTGTTCTGTGCCAATTCACCGCCACCAGAGTGGATTGCCAGCCCGAGGGGCTCATCTCCAAATCGAGTGTGGGCGCAGTGGCCGTCGGAGGAAGAGGAGTGCTACAAAACTACTCCCACCCGAGTGACAAGTAGCATCTGCATTGCGCCGAACTTCAACATTAATCTGACCTGCCCCCCAGCCCCCGCTCCGCCACTCAGCCACCCTCGACAGGCACCGAAACCCTAACATACGACCTAGTACCGTGCTCGGGGGCAGGTCAAATCCGGGCATCTCCGTCGTTGGCGCAGGTCGGGTTTCCTGCACTGATTTTGGACAACGAGCCGAGATTCCCTCGACGATGAATTACACCTTGCGCCTTGCGATCGCACCGCATAAAGATTGCACATTAGATTCGCGTTCGGCATGCGTATAATGCATGAGCCTTGCCGACTGTATGCAGCATACTCGCAAATCCGCTCAATGATTGATGGGGCGAATGAGTGCCCATAGTCCAATTCGTCAAGGCCAGGATTACACTAAGGAGATGAGAATGTCGAAGAGTTCGGAGAATACGCACAATCTGGTGATTCCATCCATAGAATCGATCTACTTCGGCGACTCCCATTCTGTTCCTACAGTGATTTGCTATGATGGAGCGGAAGGGACTCCCTGCATTGGAAGAGCGGCATGGGCGAAACGGGCGAGAGGCGCGATGGTCAATACTGACTTCAAGGTCGATGTTGGAAGGCACTCTGCTGATCAGAAGAACCCAAGGAAGTTCCCGACCGCCGGAAGCGATGCAAAAACCAAGCTACAAATGGCACAGGACTACTTCCGGGCGCTTTTCGATGGAGCCTCAAATGACCTGCCGAACCTGGAAGAGAGATCGATCGGCATCATGGTTTCTGAGCCGATATGTATCGAGGGCGAGACTGTCAGCAGAGCGTGGGTCCAACAATACAGATCAAACATTCGATCTTATCTCACCGAAATCGGTTTCTCAAACATATGGTTTTTGCCGGAGCCATTTGCGGTCTACCAGTACTATCGCCATGGTCAACGTCATCCACTTCTTGTTGGGAGGAAGCAGACCTGTGCGTTGGTTTTAGATCTTGGGGGAGGCACGTTTGACGCGTGCATCATCATTACGACAGGACAGGGGGATGTGAGCAAGAATCTTCGCATGGCGGATGCCGCTTCAGCGGGTTCGATCCCCGTCGGAGGATTCGATCTGAACCGACGTCTGGCCAAGAAGCTTCTTACCAAGCTCGTGAGCACAGAGAAAAAAGTCAATCAGCAGGAACTAACAAGTGCATTCCGAGCTTACAGAAAGTGGGCTGCCTATCAAATCGGGGATGATGAAGTGACCCCCCGACAAAGAGACTTCTTCGTGAATTTCAATCGTCTCGTATATTCTCTGGAAGAACCGAAGATACGACTATCCAATTCCATTCAGAAGTGGGGACTGAACTTAGCGCTTACGGGAAGTGAGTTGGTTGAGATCCCCGAGGATCCCTTTAACCTCAATAGCCCTATGATCCAACTGCGCCTGACCACGTCTGAGTTCCAAGAGGTTTTCATTTGTGAATGGAATGAGTACCTGAAGGCTCTCGTGGTGCAGACGATTGCCCGGCATGCCAGGCAAAATGATTCAAGACCCATAGACATAGTGCTTCTATCAGGGGGAGGCGCGAATATTGGCTGGCTTCGCGAATTGCTTCATCGAGATATCGATGGTCTCGCGGAAGAGGTCCCGATAGTCACTGTCGAGGACTACCAACAAGTAGTTGCCCACGGTCTGGCGATCGAGTGCACCCGGCGATATTACGACGAAAATCGAGTGGGCGACTTCAGATCGGTGACATACAACAGGCTCTGCCTCAGGCTGTCTGGAGATGACTACGAAGAGCCGCTGCACAAATTCAAGAGTGTGACGGCTGATTTTCCATCATCGCTAGAACCAGGGGTTGTGCTTCCCTCGGCAATGGCAATGGAGAAACATATAAATCTACCTCTGCGCTGGAAAGTCAAATTGGACCACAAGCCTCGCAGGCGACTGGACTACGTTTTTGTCATTGATAGCGAGACGAAACCTGATACGGCTTGTCCCCAGAACTTCGAGGAAAGATTCGTTCAACTTCCCAAGAACGTCTCTTGTGATAGCAAGCTGGGGCTCGAGTTGCGAGTCGGTCATGATTGCTGTGGACAAGCCAAGTTCATCTTACAACATGAAACGGACAATTGCGAAGAAGTTTCGATCAGTGCCAGACCTTTTCCCATCGAAATGACTGACGCTTCGGTTGAGGAGGTTGCTGTTGAGGCTTATCTGGGACTGGACTTCGGAACATCCAACTCCTCAATGTCGTTCGTGGACCACGCCAGGATCGAGTACTTCGAGGCCAAGTTGGACGACCAATCGTACGTTGATACTGCGAGCCTCATGTACGAGTTGCCCATGGTTCTCTCGGAGCCCCTCCGTGGATATGTATACCAAAGATCTAAGTCTGATGGTGTAAGAGCGGCCAGAGAATTCCTCGAGAGTTCATTCATGATGTGCTACTCAATCATTTACATGGAGCTCTGCACTAAGGCATCCCAGACAGAGTCTAAGTGGTTCAAGAAGTTTCATGAAGCCTCAATTGGGAAGCTCTGGGATTTGCTGGTAAAGATTTCTTCGACAATCGATGATAGCTTTGAATTCGCAGGGCCTCTGCGTGATTTATTCCACGGTGAGCGCATGGCGCGGATCGATCATCTGGTTAAACTAATCAATGCTGAGAAGCACGATAAGCAAAGCGCGGCGGGTATTGACGCTTCTTACCAGGTACGGCTCGTGGGAAGTGCCATGGCCTCCGTGTTTCGGAGGTTCTCCCTTGGCCATTTCGAGTCAGTCACTGGGGAGCGACTCTCAGGTTGTTTCTCAGGGTATTTTAGAGTCTTCAAGGGGCTTGGTGGAGTGACAAAGGAGTACTCGTACCGAGGCCCGGAATCTCAGTATGATGGGAGACTCTGCCTCGTCTCGATTTCTAAAGGCAGAATTCTGCCCTTGGAACCTTTGCTGATCTTCGGGGATGGTGGACTCAACTCCCAAGAAAGCACAATCTGGATGCTTGATCGCCAGGTGAAGAAGCGGGAAGCGGAGTATCCCGATGGTTACTTCTCCTTCCGGGCCCCCACACTGAAGAGGGAGTGGAAGTGCACTCCAGTTGAGAATTCAGCCGTGTTCAGTTTCTTGAGTGGCATGCGGGATTGCGACCCCAACCTTGCCGCTGTTGGCGGTGGGGTATTCGAAGAGCGCGGCATGTAGTCATGTTGGGCCTCGCTGAGTTCATCGGCCCTGAGAAGTCGGAGACTAGTCAGATGAAATAGACATTGAGTCGCACTGGAGTGGAGTGAGGAGCAGTGGGCGGCCACCAGTCGTTTGAGGTTCTCCCCTCCAGGATAAGGAAGGCCGCCACACTTCTTTTTCGCAGAACCTTCGCTTTTGGCTCGACATCCTTGTCCCAGCTCCGCTAGAAAAGAACTGAGGTGTCTTCGAACATTGATTTGATTTGGTTTATCTACCGTCTTTTTCTCGTGGGAAACCTACGGTAGGCGGTTTTTGCCTGCTAATGGAGGACTTCAGGCGACCGAAGCTGTGCCGATCGGATCACAAATCCTGAGACCGACTCGAAGTATACCGGGACGGAATCAAGATCAACAGGACAGAGGAGCAGTGTAACGTGGCGGCTGTTAAGTTGGTAAAGGGAGATTCTCCAACTCGTTGCTTCTTGGATCTATTCGCTGGCGGAGGTGGACTCTCGCTGGGATTGATGCTCGCCGGCTGGAATGGGCTTTTCGCTGTTGAACAGGATGCATTGGCATTTGGAACACTGAAGCACAATCTTATCGACGGGCATCCCAACTGCCCAGTCAGGTACAATTGGCCTGACTGGATAGAGAAGACCCCGATTGAGATCAGACAGTTCATCCGAAAGCATCGTGGTCAGCTAGCGGCAATGAAAGGGCAGGTGGCTTTGTTGGCCGGCGGTCCACCTTGCCAAGGCTTTTCGCTCGCTGGACGGCGAAAGAGCGACGATCCGCGCAACGAACTCTTCAAGCACTACGTGACGCTGGTCAAGATATTGGCGCCCCCGTTCCTTATTTTGGAGAACGTCAAGGGTATCTCTGTTGCGTTTAGGAAACAGGCCCACGCAAATAGTGGAGAGAGTGCCTGCTTCCTCAGGCCATTTTCTGAGCGTATCAAGCGGAGCCTGACCAGAGCCGGGTATGCAGTGTTCACCCAGCTTGTGCATGGAACGGACGTAGGAGTCCCCCAATTCCGGCCAAGGTATATCATGCTCGCGATTCGCAGGGATCTACTTACCGATCACCCCGGTCTAGATCCATTCGCGGATTTCCATGAGCGTCGTGAGAAGTTCCTGAAATCCAAAGGTTTGCCGGTGAATCGACCGGTGACCGTGAGACAGGCGATATCGGATCTGGAGGTGCGGAACAAGACGATCATCGATTGCGTCGATTCGGCAAGAAGTAAGCAGATTAAGTACAAGCGGCCTCTCAGCAAGTACCAGCGCCTCTTGCATGGGCATCTCAATGGCACTGCCCCCAATAGCATGCGTTTGGCCAACCACGGAGAAGATGTGACTGCGCGGTTCACCCAGATACTTGAGACTTGCCGGAAAGGCGTCCAGCTTTCGGCATCTGATCGAGAGCGATTCCACCTCAAGAAGCACTGCACTGTTCCGCTTGATCCGGATAGGCCCTCCCATACCTTGACCACTCTGCCGGATGACCTTCTGCACTACTCAGAGCCCAGAGTTTTGACCGTGCGTGAGTTCGCCCGATTGCAGTCTTTTCCAGACTGGTATGAGTTCAAGGGGAAGTACTCCACTGGAGGCGATCGACGTCTTCGAGAATGTCCACGCTATACTCAGGCGG
Source organism: bacterium (assembly GCA_020444065.1). Classification (NCBI taxonomy): domain Bacteria; species bacterium. The sequence goes on from JAHLLQ010000003.1 coordinate 204,871, forward strand.
GAAACGCCGTGCCGCCATTCCTTGCGGAGTTCGTTGGGAGAGTACTGGCTGACTTGTGGAGAAAGATCATCGGTATGGAGGAGACATGCAGGTAAATCTAAACGATCACGTCGTCCACTTGCTGGGTTGGCATGGACACTCATCCGGCGGAGTACATGTCCCTTTTCAAGAAGCTCCAAACCCAATTGGTCGGGTTATAGAGACACCGCTCATTCACAGATTGCGCCACTTGGCAGAGCAGATCGCGTCAGGATCCGAAGTGCACCCTCGGTGGATCTTTCTCGTAGGGGGGCCGGGGAACGGAAAGTCTGAGACTGTCCAGGACTTCTTGGCGAGTTTGGACGCTTCTCTTGAATTGAGAGGGGCGCTAACGAGTGCGCTCAGATCCAAATTCTCGCAGACTGGACTACTTCCCAGAAAAGTGGAAATATTGGCTGAGGATCTTCCGCCCAGCGCGGGAGGTTTCTTAACCAAGGTGGGGCGCCTCTTGGTGATCCAGGATGCCACTGCGACCGAGTGTGCGGCAGGCAACGCTGCCCGAGAGCTTGCTCACGATATCGCTGATCTCCTCACCTGCTCGGGATCAGAGCCAATTCCTGTCTTCATCGCCTGTGCGAATCGCGGTCTGCTGGCTCGATCCATGGTCGAGGCTGTCCGGGAGTATTCTAGTGGCGATTCAGATAATTCAATCAGAGATATTCTGGCACAAGTAATTCGGAAATCAAGTTTGAGGCTTGGGGCAGACTCGACGCTGGAATCTTGCTGGCCACTCGAAGTAGATTCTCGATTCGCGTGCTGGCCCCTTGATCTAGAGAGCTTAATGATCGATAGAAACGCCACTGAAGTTCTTGGATCAATTCTCGATCAAGCAACGAACGTGGAGAGATGGGAAGCTGAGGCGAAATGCGCAGACTGCAGATCTCGTGAAAGCTGCCCATTTCGGGAGAATGCCACACTCCTGCGCGACTTGGCGCATCGACGTAATCTCATCGCCATACTCCGCCGCGGTGAATTGGCATGCGGCCAGAGGTGGAACTTCCGTGACGCGTTCTCTTTAGTGGCCGAGCTGCTGGTAGGGCAATGGAGTGATTTCGAGGATTGCCCCCATCCCTGCAAATGGGTGCACAAGCATGCCGCCGCCGCTGCGTCCACTCCCGAGAGCAGTAGCATACTTACTCTGGCGAGACGCTTGTATTTCAATTCCCTTTTTCCCAGCAACTCGATTCGCGATACAGTCTCCGCGTTCTTGAAGCAACATACAGATAATTCCTCGCTTAAGCCCTTGACCAAGAACCTTCTGGCCGAGATTCGGAGGGGAGACGGTCTGGCCTCCTCCAAGCCGATCAGGGAAACGCTCCTGCGCGACTATTCTCGACTTGATCCAGCTTTGTGTACACCGAAGGACAAATCACATGAGCTGAGGATTCTCGAGGATGCATTCTGCCAGTCTGCGGAGCAGGGCTTGGTGCAATATGGAAGCTCCCCCCCCTCTCCAATTGCATACCGCTCACTTCTTCTGTTTCAGTCCGCGGAACAGGAGTGCGAGGAGCTCCTCCGTGATTCAGATTCCGCCATGCTTGGTTCTTGCATTAGCCTACTTCGTAGCGTAGGATGCATGATGGCAAAACGGAGCTTTGGCGTTCTCTTCGGGCACCACTCCTTGGAAGAGCACTTGGTGGAATACGAGGCGGCATTGAGGTCACCGGATCGGCTTTCAGCCGTAAGGGCTGCATTGCAGTCACTCCTGGGAGAGGCTGATCCCGGCTTTAACATGCTTGAGATCCTTGGACAACCAACTGCCGAGAAGCGACCGAGAGTGACCTTATCTGCTCAGCCTCCGGGAATTAGACCTGTGGCTGCTCCGACTGGCAACGAGTCCTCGCCTGGCCATGATGTACCGTGCATTGAGTTCAGCAACTTAGACTATCGGATCCCCCTCACATTTGACTTCTTCATGGCGATCCGGCTTCGCAAGGAGGGATGTGCTGGGAGCAGTCTTCCTGCGAACGTCCGTGCTGCTATCGATAGGGTTCGCCATAGAATCGCAGGAGACCTATGCAGATCTGAAGAGCTATTCGCAGATGGACGGACCTCGGTGCGAATCGCTTCGCAATTTCAGATAGTCTTATCCAAGGTGGGCGAACGACCAACCCTAAAGAGGGAGTAATCAAGGTCACCTATGGACGTACAAACTTTCGAAGGTGAGCCACGAAGCACGTGTCACCCAAAGTACGAAGAGTCCATGCTCTTCACCACTGCCCCCGAGTGGTCGACAGGAGAGGTGCTGCTAGCGTCTGCCTACCGACGCCTCGTGCTTGGAATCAGCGAGAGGTTCGTAGATCTTGGAAACATCGCTACAATGCCGACATTGATGCCAGAGGAGGTGGGGGGGGAGCCGCTCTGGAGCGCATTGCTGCTGCAGCGTGATGGCATCGCAAGTCCACTGAAGCATGGTCAATCCAGCCCGACGGCCACGCGACAACTAATGCCAATCGTTCCGGCAACTGCACGAATAGCGGGTGTATTGGGGAAGCGGCCAAGAAGTCGCTGGAATCCATCCAGTCTCCTGCTTGAGGCCATAGGAGCCGGAGGAGGAGAAGCCGACGGAAATTCCCTCCTGATGAGCCTTGGACAGGCCTTAGAGGTGACGGATAAGGATGACCTTTTTGCGCGATTCGTAGAAGAAGCTCTCGAGGCCGGAATGGAATCCATTGCTCCGAGACCCCAAGACGATCCCGCTTATACTGAAGTTAGGCTGACCGAGGCGCAACTTAGTGCGTTCCGGCAGATGCCAAATGCGCAGAAGAAGAGCCCTGCCGAGCGATTCTTCCATGATTTGCCGGCAGTTCTAAATGCCAAGTGCAAGCTCACAAGGCGGCAATGGACCGTGCTGCTGGAGGCAATCTTGCGGTTGGGATTGGGAATGCATGTTCTATGGACCTGTCGCGCCAATGTGCTCGTCTGGGAGCTTGCTCTCTCAGCAGCAAGTGGCACCCAGCCCCCGGGTACGAACGAACTAAGACGTCGTATTTGGGAGAGCCACGATGAGGCCCATCCGCTTCTGGAGCTGGGCTCGGATGCACTTCCATTGATCAAGAACTTGATTGAGCGATACGCCTATGCCCGGACTGGACTCAACCTTCTCCTTTGCCGACTTGAGGAAAACGGGAAACCTATCCTGAGTGACCAGATCATCGGGTATCAGCTGGCACAAGGGACTAATGCTCCGACTGGGCTCTATGAATTCCTGAGTCACATTCATGAGCATCGAACCATAATCGACAAGATCGACGCAAACAAGTGGCTTCGGGTCCAAGTTGCACGCCTTTTTGACGAAAGATCAGACATGCGCGCCTTGGCTCAGCGGAAGTCAGGGTACACAAGAAACCTATTCGAATTTGCCAGACATAGTCTTGGTCAGGTAAGAACCAAGGACCCAGACCAGCGTTGCTACGATCTTTCTTACATGTTTGCATATACCGACGATCGGAAGCCGCTGCTCGTGCATCCAGGTCCTGCCATGCTCCTTTGCATTGTTCACGCATGTTGTTCCGAAAGCTCGGACATTCCCGTTAGCCTGGACGACCTTCGTCGGCACTTGGGCGAGTACGGGCTTCGAGTTCCTGCGGGTGAACTCATTCACGGTCGAACAGGGCAGGATCTAGCCATGCTCGGATTGGTTGTTGACAGTCCGGATGCCGCAGGAGGCCGCCTCCTTGTAAGACCACTTTGATTTCGTGGATGGGGATACAGAATGCACGCTCTGGCTAGCTACTTAAAGAAATACGTTGAGAGACACTTTGCTGCAGCCCTTTTGAGGGATCCGACGGCATCTGTTCGACCCGTCCTGATCGGCCCCCCGGACGAAGCCAATCGAGAGCTATTCTCACTCCTCACAGGGGGAGGCACGCACGACTGGCAAGTCCCATGCGGAGGCAAGCCGCAGGAAGTGATCGTGTTGCTTGTGGATTCCCGTGAAACTCCCTCAGGAGAGGCGCTCTCACAAGTGTGCAACTGGGACTATGCAGTTTCAGTTCGCAACTCTGCGCCCCTGGTATTGATGCTTGCAAGCCGACACTCCTGGGATGTCCGTCCAGAATCACTGGCCAATACCACGGAAACCATCGGAAAAGTCGGCACACTGCGCTCCAATGAGGATCCTCTGCAATCTCACCTAGCAAATGTAGTTGCGGATAAAATCGGTTTGTCAGCAGATCAGGCCACAGAACTTCTGGATATCGTTTGCCGTGATTCCAGTTCCTTGGATCCGAGCTCGAGAGACTCCGCATTGTGGGAGGTGATCAATCGGTTGCTTTCAACTGACAAAACAGGATCTGCCATGGACGATGGCTCTCGAGCAACTGGACTTCCAGTTCCGGGCAATGCATCAATTGGTTTCCAGCGGGCGTATCAGACTCTCGATAGTCTCTCCCAATTCATTGCTAGAGAGGGGCTCCAATCTGCCGTTCAACAAATGAAAGCAACTGATGCCGCTAAGCGCCACAGCGTGGAGTCAGATCTTGATGGGCTGCTGGCACACCTTGCGCCCCAACTAACCTCTCCTACCCTGATGTCAACTGCACCAATCCACTTCTATCGGGCGGGACCTCCATCCCCTCAGTGGTACAATTCTCTATCAGCGGTCATCATCGAGGATCTGCTTTCGGAACTCACTCAGGGCACTGATCAGGGGCGCATGCGACTCGTATGCAACAATGCACTCCAAGCTGCCAATCCCCTTCGCAAGGGACCCTACGTTGTCATTCAGGACGTGGAATTAGCGGCGTCTTGCCAAAGTGGACAGGCTCCATCTGACACAATCTTCACACGCAAAATCGATCGCACAGATTCAGCCCAACTGGCACAATCAGGACAAGATCCACTCCGAATTTCTGACCCTAGACCTCCCGAGCATTTGAAGGCCATCAAATATTCCGTTGCCGCCGCGAATCTACGCCCCGGCACCATTCAGGTCATATCACTCGATTCATTTGCCTGCGGCGGACTCGTGGTCATAAGCGGAGCTGATCGGAGCTCAATCCCCATCCAAACTCGAAGGAGCAAATCCTGGAGCCAGGAGCTCTCCATTTCTCGGGGAGGGGCCACTGAGTTGACCGTCTATCACTCCACGACAGCTTCAAGGGTTTGCCTGAGCGGAACGGGAGAGACACCCATTTGCCAGCAAGTGCCTCCAGGTTCTCCATGCACGCGATTCAAAGTCGACATCGAGAACAACGATGAGTTCCATGTGGAGGTACGTGGCCCAGATAATGACCTGATGGGTGAGTGGACACTTCGGATTGCGGTGCAAGAACCTACAGAAATCTCGAAGTCTCGCCTGGAGGCACTCATATCAGAGCACCGCTCCAGGAAGGGCAAATGCATCCCCCATGCTCCAGATACATGGATTCACCGCCTGGAGCTCGGATCCTATTTGACGTCAAAGGAGAGCTGGCGCCCTATCCTAGCGTGTTGGGGGAGTAAGGACATTGGACATGCACCGATCCAGTGGGAGGGCACGCGGCTGCTCGGTAACATTGAACCATCTATTGATCCGCGCCCCAATCTTTCTCCCCCAGAATCTCTTCTCAATGCCCGGGAGGCTGTGCGGATCAGGCTGCACGATGAACAGCGGTGTATTTCTGAGATTGAGTTGGATCGCCCTGATCTCGCCCCTTTGTTTCTTGAGTATCTAAAGCAATATGTTCAGTGGCTCGAACAGGATCAGGTTGGTGCCAGTTGGGTGGACGTTATCGCTCTATTTGCTGCGGAATGGAATCCTCAAGCAGGACGCGAAATCGCAACAGATGAGCCGGTCGTAATTCTTCTCTCACCGCTCCACCCACTGCGGCTGTGTTGGCATGCCATAGCGCAGCGTCAGTTAAGGGAATCGCTGGAGCTTGACTGCCGCTGTCCCGCGGCTGGGCTTCTGGGTCCCATGCAGTGTCCAGATGCTTCGGTTCTTCACTTGTGGAATGGTAATGAGCTCAAGGCACGCTCCTTCTTCGCCCTTCCGTGCGAGCATACAAACTGGAGCGTGCTAATAAATACCAGCTTCTTGGACAAATCCGAATCTCGTGGTTGGGCGATGCGCCGACTTGCTGAACTGGGTTTAGATGTGCGTACAATAACGGGCGGCTTCACGGCCAACCAGACCCAAGATAGCCTCGAGGAGGTCGCCCAATTACTCCCGGCGCGAGCTACGTTACGAATCGGGATAGTTGGAGACGCAGAAGCCTCTAGCGAATGTGGAAGAGGAGTCTTGAGATGGAGTGAGGAGCAGTACGCGGAGGATACCTTCCGTGCGCGTGGCTGTCTTGGGGTCGAGGTGTTTGATACGCGAGGGGGGGGCGATCCATCTCCGGAAATGCTTGCGAACCTGTCGGAAATCACCGGGGAACAAGTGCGCTGGTTCAGAAGAGACTCGAGCGCTATCGATTCTTCAATTGATCTGACCATAATCGACCAACTTGGCGTGCGGAAGCACGAAGGAATTCGAGGAGCAACCAGATCGGCAATCACGCCGGGCGGGACATTTCGAATTCGCATCCGTCGGGATTTCTCTGCAGCCCGCTCCATAGTGGAGTCCCGTGTTGCTTCAACTCGCTTGACTGGTGAAGACTTACCAGAGTTGCTCGCGCGAGCGATTCAGAAGTATGAGGAACAAGCAGCCCTCAAAACTGACTGCTCTCAGTTCCGATTTATCCCCAACAGCGATGCCATCGGTAGCCGTCTCGGAGAATCAACTTACCTTTCGATAACTTCAAGTCAGGTGGATCCTGCATGCATAGTCCGCGGTACGATTGGCCAGACGGGCTACATGTGGAACTATGAGCTACCGGGAGTGCTGGGGGAGGGGGCGGCAAGCAGTCTTGGGTATTATCTGGTCGCGCGTCCCAATCAAGCGATGAACGATGCTATCAGTCGTGCCGCTGCGCTTATCGTTGATCCCCCACCTTCGGTGAAGGATCTGCTAGAGGAGATCTCAAGACGCGGAATTCCGATTCTGAAGCGTTTGGCTGCGGGAGGAAGTCAATCGCGTGGTGAATTGGGACTCCTTCTCGCAGCCCGCCTACTGCAGGATTCATTTCGAGGCGGAAACATTGAGTCTCGGCTACCCGTCCAGAAGGGAGAATGCCTCCACTTCGTTCTTCCGGTAGATCCCTACAGGGAGCTACTATCCCGATTGCGCGACTCCAGGATGGAGAAATCTGGCACGCTTCAACGACCCGATCTTCTCGTACTGGGAATCCAGTTGTCCGCCGATGCGGAGCCAGTTCGCATCAAGATGACTCCTGTGGAGGTCAAATTTCGGGCTCAAGGAGCAAGCCCCTCCGAGATGCGAGCCCATCTTTGCCAAGCCCAGAATCTGGGTGACCTACTGAACTTATTCTACTGCAAGTTCGAAGAAACAGAGCTCTGGCGAACATGTACTGCAGCGTTGCTCTCACAGATTCTTGACTTTGGCTTTCGCATTTATGGCGACCCGACGATCCATCAAAGGGCAGTTGATGAATGGGCTGAGATACACCAGCGAGTCTTGCAGGATGTCTTGGAGTTCAAAGCAGATATGATTGTGAATGCTGCAGGTCGCCTGCTGATCTTTGGCGACTTCCCTGAGACAAAGCTGGCCGATTTGGATGGGGATTCAAGAGTGGATACTCTGGTCATCTCTCATCCGGACGCTCGCGCCCTGCTACTCGGAGAGGCACCCGTGACTCAAAGCCTCGACTCGAAGGTAAGACAAATGGATTTTTCTTTCCCAAACTGTCACAGTCGGACGACCCATGCCAAAGGTGAGGAGTCTCCTTCCTACACCTCACACCCTATCCAACTGGGGCAGGCCTTCCCAGATCGTGCTATGCCAGAAGTGATCATTACGGATCCATCGACGCCTTCCGATTTGGAGACTCCACCTGACGGGCTACTGGACAAGCCTGACACTACTAGTCGCACACATCGACTCCCAGGTTTCGTGCAGGCAGGTACGTCTGTGCCCCAGGAGGTGAGACAGCAGGTTCGGGACGCATTTGAGGGATTTATCGGAAATGAACCCGCGATAATGCGCCTGACTAACGATCTTCTACGGGCTCTCATTGAGCAGCCACCTCATCTTGCGAAGAACTACCTCCTCACGGGACTTCCCAGTACTGGCAAGACCGAGTTGGCACGTCGTGTCGCCATCGCACTTGGACTGCCCTTCATCAAGCTAGATGGCCGAGGCGTTTCCAGTCGCAACAGACTGTTCGAGTTGATCAACGGAGAACTCGAGACGCACGGACTATCGCCCTCCCAGACGGGACAACAACTGGGGCTCCCTGTTCTCGAGTATCCCCCACTCACAGTCTTCATAGATGAAGTTCACCTTGTATCGCGCGCAGTTCAGGAGACTCTACTCACGATGCTCGAGGCTGCGGATAGAACCGTGGTTCTGTCCGATCAAGTCGCCCGAGTTGATCAAGCGACATTCCTGTTTGCTACAACACGCGCCTCAGAAGTGGATGCAGCCTTCGTGAGTCGATGCGACGAGATACAGTTGCGCGAGTACTTCCAAGATGAGGTAGCGCTAATGGTTGCGGGGAAGGTAAGACACGATGAGTGGCCGGAGGAAGTCTACAAAGCGTTGGCCACCTTGGGACGGTGCGTGCCACGAATTGCAATCCAGCTTGCAGAGGCGCTTGAGACAGCGACCATCGTGGCCGAAAAGCCAAAGCCCCTGCTGGGCCATCTTGAAGATGTTCGGTGTGCAAGGGAGATGGATAAGAACGGGCTGACTCCGATGGACTTCCAGTATCTGTCGATTCTGGAAAGGTCCAAGGGGCCTGTAGGCGAGCAGAATATCCTTAATCTAATGCGAACAGTCGACAAGGATCGCATATTGAATGAGGTCGAGCCCTTCCTTGTGCGTCTTCGCTTCATTCGACACGGACCACGCGGACGGGAACTCACGAAAGAGGGCCTCGACTACCTCTTGGTCCATCGATTGAATGACCGGTAGGAAATGTTGTATCCTACGGACCGGCAATTGCAGGCTCGACTAATTCGTCATCGGTGGAGAATTGCCGAGTTCCGTTCCAAGCTCCTTCGCTGGTTTCGGCTCGATGGACGCACCTTCCCGTGGCGCAATCCAGAAGCGACCGAGTATGAGATGATAGTCTCCGAACTCCTGCTCCAACGCACCCGGGCAGAGACTGTTGCCGTGTTCTTCCCTGACTTCTTCGATCGATTTCGATGTTGGGTGGATCTGGCCAACGCAAGAGAATCCGAACTCAAGCAATTCCTGGAACCCCTCGGTTTGTCCAGCAAACGTGCTGCAACTTTGAGCAAACTCGCGAAGATGATGTTGAAGACTGATGGCCGCTTCCCGTCTGCGCGCGAAGAAATCGAGTCTCTGCCAGGCATAGGGCAGTATGTCGCCAACGCAGTACTGTTGTTCTGCCATGGATGTCGTGAACCGCTGCTGGATGTGAATATGGCACGGGTTGCAGAGAGATGTTTTTCGCCGAGGAGACTCGCGGACATTCGCTATGACCCGTGGCTTCAAGCTCTGTGCCGAGAGGTAGTCAACCATCGTCGAGCCTGCGAGATCAATTGGGCGATTCTCGATCTTGCCGCGCTCTTCTGCAAGAGAGAGATTCCGAGATGTGAGGAGTGTCCGGTGCAGAATTGCTGTCGCCACGCGAAGCGCCGGAGGTCTCGACAGTAATCTGCAGGGTATCTCAGGATCTTTGAACGAAGCCGATGATTTGAACTTGCCCTTCAAAGGTACCGTAGACTGAAGCGAGTCAGCGGGGCAGAACATCATGCACTTCCACGCCCACCTTATCGCTAGGCGGGACGGTGAAATTGATGAACCCCGGGGAGAAGCATGGGGAGCAATACCGGGAAGAGGGGCGTATTAGCGAGTCGTTCTACTTTAGTTTTGATATGTGGATGCTCTTTGTGCAATCCCCCATCGCATCCGTTTCAATGAAACGGGATCCGAGGCCTTTGCGCTTTGAATTAACGGACTGGATTGCCCTCCTGAGACTCAGAGGGATACTACTGGCTCTCGTGGGCAACGATGCTTGAAGACCTCCGTCTCCGTTTCAGGATGGCCTGCAACTCTCATCTCGGCCATCACGGATTCTGCGTCCCAAACAAGGTGCCGACAGATCTCCGCACGCTGAGATTTCTACTTCTATAATCCAGTCAAGATCATTCATACGGTGCAGGGGCTGCAGCCGAAGTAGGAAATTCTCATTGACAGGCTAGAGGGAGGAGGGTGAGAAGCCGTCTAGGCGATGAAGATTCTGTTTTGGTACTTCTTCATCCCCTCACAGGGAATCTCACTTAAGTCTAGTTGCCAAATGTAACATCGCCCTTTCAGCAATTGGCGAGGGGTGATCTGAGCGACGATTCCACGATCCCACAATTCCCACATTGTCTCATTTTGACCGTGTCAACTGGCACGTTCTTCGTGCAAGCACTCTTCTTCTGAAGGCGAAGATGTGAGAGCGTACGTGGCCTGCGTTCGTTTACCGCGGGGCCAGGTCCTTCGGTTGGACTGGACCGCGGGAATTCGGCAGAGGCGATGGAACATCTACTGAGTCGAACTGAGCCAGAGAATGATTGCGATAGTTGCCCTGGACACGACAACGGGCAGCGTTTCGGTGCAGCAATTTGTGAAAGCGATTTTCTCAACGCAGCGATGCACATAATATTGAAAAGAAACTACTCAGGGAGATTCATGAATGACAACCAGCTTCAACCCACAGTTCCCCAGCGTGGACCAGCTACGTTTGCGTGCCCCGAAGCCTCGCAGGCGGCCGCAAGAACCTCATGAATGGGATCTGGAAAACCGCTTCGAGAAGTACAGACATGCCTCGCAGAGATTCGATGACTCGGTGAGACGTGGCTATACACCAACGGTTCCGAGCGGCCCCTCCGGGCTCATGTATCCCCTGGGAGTCGCCTACACATTGGAAGGACTAGCCGCGTATTTCGAGGCGCTTCAGCGGCAGCAGGAAGCGGCGGGAAATGCCCATGGCGCTCGATTCTACAAGGTAATTCATGCCGTCTACCTCGCAGGCCGAGATCCTCTGACGAATCCCTGGCTCTTCGACATTGGCCTGAAGAAGAGGACAATCCAGAAGTACTGTTCTCTATACAAAAACAACGGACCGATCCCAGGCACCAAGCGCCGGGGCAGGAGGTCCCAGTTTCCGGAATGTGCTCCCATTGTCCGTGCGATCTTGGCCGAGAATACGCATGCGACTTTGGCGGAGATTAGAGCAAAGCTCGACGAGGCGGGACACTCGATCAGTATCGCAACCCTCTCAAGCTGGCGACGTAACGTACGAGCCGAGGTTTGATCGATGCTGCTGGTTCCTGGACCTGAGAGGTCAGGAAGACCCTCAGCGGAAAAACAGGGCCCTTATTAGTGGTTACGGACACTCGATGTGTTCGAATCCAAAAGGAGAGGGTCTGTCATGAAAGACATCTACGACTTCACCGACGCGATCAAGGACACCTGCGACCGCATCCACTATATGGAAACGAAGAAGAAAGAGGAAATCGTCAAGCTGGCCATGTTGGCCCTGGACGAGTTTGATGACGAGCCACCCAGTCGTCTATTCGACCAACCTCCGTATTTCGAAGCAGACTTGATCGGACTCGTTGCACAGCACGCTAGGGCGCTCAGAACGATCATGAGCGATCAGGGTATCATCTTGCTGCTCGCCCGGATTGATTACGGCGATCTGGTCTGGGACGATGACGACCTTCCACACGAAGATTGTGGGAATGACGAAATCTTGGAGTTTTTGCGTCATCTACTCAACTCGGCCGCAGAGTTCATCAGAGGCAACCATGCTTCGTTTATCATCGATGGCATAATCCTCGAGGATGACGACGATGGCATTTGTGGCACTCCGGATGAGGACCCCGAACCCACAGATCCTGGTCCCATGAGGGGGGAACTGGTCGATCCTGACTACTCGACGGATGGGATAATCGATCTCGGGCCCGACGACTGGGAAAGGATCGAGTGAACCTTCTCGGCATCCCACCCAGAACATCTGAGCCAAATCCCCCGGGTGATATGGAACTCATTTGGATCTCTTCGAACCCTGCCTGTGAACATCGATATGGCTTCACCCCCCGGGGGGTCCAAGAACTGATTCCTGCGAGGGTCGGCTGATCGTTCGATTGAATGCATCCGTTGCCAGGATCTCCAGAGTCTCCCTCGTCACACGCTCAAGTTCCCCGAGGCGGCGATTTAGACCCCCTGCTATTTAATGGAAGTGCAGTAAATCGGAGCTACCAATGCCAGCGCCCAGACTTACAGCCAAGGACACAGATCTAATCGTATTTCTCCTTCTGTGGATGCGGATCCCTGTGGCCGAAGTTGCTGTTGGGCTCGGAATCGCAAGGCAAACCATTTATCGGGTGATGCGAGCCCGAGTTGGATGGATCCGGCAGTTCGACAAGCTGATCAAGATCTGCCCGCGTGTATTCCCGTGCATTGACGTCTACGAAGAGCTTAAAGAGACGTTTCCTTTGAGACGGCAACCCGGCCAGGCAAACCGTTCACTCAACGTTTCATTGCAGTCAATCCTCAAGTACCACCCGGATAGGGAGATGATCCTGGTGCGCATCTATGAGTGTGTCGATGAGATGAAGGACATCGAAACTCGGCGGATCGAGGCACTCTCACAAAGGTATCTGACCCGGAAGCAGTTCGCACTTGTTGAGGGCGGCTTCCCTGTCGAGTTCCAGCGCTTCATCTACCGGGCACCAGCCGTTGTGGCATTCGAGTTCATGGACCCGGAGTACTGGCTTTTCCCAGAGATTCGCATGCTTGTGGAAGAGAGGCGGTTTGGAGCCTGTGAGGGCATCTCCGAGTTCATGACGGAGGACTTTCTTGCCTGCATGCTCGCCTCAGCAGCCACATCACGATGAATGCAATCCGAAAGGGCTGTTATTGCGAAAACAGATGAAAGGAGCGAAACCATGTTACTCGAGACCATGCAGTACAAGCAATGCCACCTCGAAGAGCCTCATCCGGTTGTTGTGCGGATGCGCCTCGTGGCATACCAAGATGCCCGAGCAACGGATCGGAAAGGACCATCTGGACTGAAATTGCCTGAGAGCGTTCCTGCCACACGGGAGGACATCGAATCGCACTTCGAACGACTGGCTCAGATAGAGGAAAGGCGCGGAAACGCTGTGGGGGCAAAGTACTGGCGAGTAATCAGCGCCATCTTCATCGCCGGCGCAAACCCCGACTTGAATTTCTACCTTCATCGACTGAATGTCAGCCAGAGCACAGTGAACGTCTACCGTACGACATATCAACACGGGCTTCCGGTCCCCGGGACGAGGAGGCCGGGCAGTCGATCGGAGTACGCCCGATGTAGCCACGTGCTGAGGAACTACTTGCGAATCCGGCCAGCAGCCACCCTCAGCGATCTGCATTACCAGATTCGCGAACAGACGGGAAAGACCATTCCTCTTCAAACGATCGGACGCTGGAAGAAGCGTCTGAAAGACTGAGAGTAACGCAGTGATTGAAATGCCTACCGATCGACCAACGAGTGACACCAGCGGGGAAATGCGCTGGGGGTCTATCACTATCGCGAGATGGTGGGGCCCGGTCTACCTTCGGGCGAAGATGAGAGTCAGCGGCAACCGACCGGCTTATCTCGGAGAAGGCGACAGCTTAGGAACCGAGCGTCTCTCATACCACTCAGGAACTGATCGGAGCAGGAAGATTATAGGAGGACGACCCATGCGACGAGTTGAAGGCTCCAGCAGCGCCAAACCCGGCGGTCGTGAACGGCTGGTCCTCCGGCAAGGAGACAGGGGCAACACGCCGCCGCCCCTGCAAATCTTCCTGCTGGAAGTGTGCATACCCGACAAGCACACGCTGTTCTTTGAAACCGAGATGAGCGCATATTGCAGGTCCAACTCGGACCAATGGCCGGGGGGGCAACCTACCCTCAACGTGGCCGACCGTCGAGAAGTCCAGCGCTTCACTGGATGGGCTGGCGGGAATCATCCGGGGAATGAGAACTAGGCCGCCTGTGTTGCCCGAGTAATTCAACGGGCATCACATTCATCGGCCAATCCCCTTGTGCCTTAGCAAGCAAGGAGAAATGGGGGCGGCATGCCCTGGACTCGGAGTCGTCATTCAGGCTCTTCTACTCCTTCAGGAAAGTCCGGATGACCACTTCAGACCTGCTCCAAGCGCGATGGCACTATGAGTCTTACACGCGAGGGTCTCGATCCTCGTCACACAGGCCGGTAGCTTGCGTGGCATGGGGCGACACGCTCGATTTCGAGGGGGCGGGGTCATTATGAGTGGAAACCCCGCCGTTCCGCCACCCGTCTGTGCCCGAGAAGCAGATCCAAGAACAACAAGAACATGGGGTTTCTTCCGTCGGCATCCCACAAGGAGGCCGAACATGCCCCAGACCAAGATGAAGCGAAAGGCAAGAGCGTATCCGAAGGTTCACACCGGAACGATCCAGTTGATTCGCGAGGTCAGCGACAATCCGGTCGTCAAAATATCACGATCCGACGATGTATTCAAACTTCTCCGAGACGTACAGCAGCGCGACAGAGAGTCGTTCTTCTGCCTGCACCTAAACACGAAGAACGAAGTCATGGCGATCGACGAGGTCAGCCGTGGCACCGTCAACCAGTCGCTCGTTCACCCGAGGGAGGTTTTCAAGGCAGCGATTCTATCGAACGCGCACACGATCATCATCGCGCACAATCACCCCAGCGGCGATCCAACGCCATCGCGACAGGACCGCGACGTGACACGTCGTCTTGTTCAGGCGGGCGAACTGTTGGGTATCAGGATCCTAGACCACGTCATTGTCGGCTATGGCGACTACCATAGCTTTGCCGACAACGGCGAGCTGGACTGTGGTCGACGCCTGTCCTGAAGCCGCGACGGGCGAAGATGGGGTTCCATGGATTCGTGAGCGAGCCGGTCTACGTAATGCTGCCGGACACTTAATCCAACTTGGAGATGATCGATGAACACGACAATGCCCATGCGCCGTTCGAACGGCCGCAACCACGACTTCCAGAACACACAACCACAAAAGAACGCGACTGATTTCCCGCCGCCGAATGACGAGGCAAACGATTCCGACTTCATCCGCCATGCAGCAGAACGGCTAGCCACCGACGATCATATCACATGGATTGCTGGAGAGCTCATTCAGGCCGAGGTCGAGGCCTTAGGTCTGCTGATCGATGCGAACCTCAGTCGCCTGAACGAGATGATCAACAACCAGAAGCCGATCTCCGAGGAGACGCCGCTGCTCGAAATCCTCGTGGCGATTCAAGTAAACCTCGCTGGCAGGGATCGAGATGAAGCCAGACGCTGGATCATGGCACGGCGGAGCTACGATTGCTATCGACGGGATGCGATCTGGGAAGCGCTCGCATGGATAACTGCAGCCGCAGAACATGATCAGCGTGGTCAGGCAATCTGCCAGGCCACGAGCAGGGCATTCCTGCACGATGAACTAGTTCGGAATATGTACCAGCCGGCTGAAAAGACGATCGATGCACTCGAGAAGATTCTGCGTGAGGACGGCAACTTCTACGAGCTGGCTCTTGCCCGACGGGAGCAGTACCTGACCCGGCAGCAGCCCAGAGACAACGACCGAAAGAGACAATCGGGGCAGAACAGTCGGCAGTGGTCGAATGGAGCTCGGAACAACCGACAACGCACACCGAGTCGCTGATTCGCAATCTCATGTTTCACGCCACAGGGAGAGGGCCCGTCCACCGAGGCGGGCTCTTTCCTTTTCAAGGAGAATTCCCATGTCCAAGAAAGTCTACGAAGTCATCACCGACCGAATTCTAAAGCTCCTGTCGCAGGGCACGGTGCCTTGGCGCAAGCCGTGGAGTTCCATTAGTGGCCTTCCGAAGAACTTGATCTCGGAGAAGACCTATCGCGGCGTGAACCTCTTCATGCTGGCATTCTCCGGCTACGCATCGCCCTTTTGGGTGACCTTCAGGCAGTGCAAAGAACGCGGCGGCCACGTTCGCAAAGGCGAGCAGGGCTGGCCAATCATCTTCTGGAAGGACCTTCGCCCCATGGAATCCGAGGGCAAAGGGACTGATGAAGATGAAGATCACCCCCAGTTTGTGGTGCGCTACTACACCGTGTTCAATGCCACACAGTGCGAGGATCTTGATTACCCGCAACCCGAGATTAGGAACGCGGATTTCGATCCCCTGATTCAATGTGAGCAGATAGTGGCACAGATGCCCTATCCGCCAGCGATCACGCACGACAAGGCCCAGGCGTTCTATGCGCCTAAGCCCGATTTGGTGAATGTTCCGCCAGGAGAATTCTTCCAGACGGAAGGGGAGTACTACAGTGCCCTGTTTCACGAACTGGCTCACTCCACAGGCCACGAATCGAGGCTGAACCGCACGACGCTCTGCGAGTCAAAGGGCTTCGGCTCCGATCCGTACTGCCGCGAGGAGCTAGTTGCCGAAATGACAGCGGCAATGCTTTGCGGACTCGTCGGGATCGACGGTGCCGTCATCGAGAACAGTGCCGCCTATATCGCCCACTGGATCGAGAAGCTGAAGGAAGATCCGAAGCTGGTCGTCTTTGCAGCCAGCCAGGCGCAGAAAGCCGCCGATTTCATCGTGGGCAAATCTGTTCTGAGCGAAGCCAACTGACCCCCAACCTGTCTGGAAGGGCTCCGTTATTCCCTGATAGTCCAACTAGGGAAGGAGCCCTTCCATGCAACCATCACAAAGACAAAGCAGATCCATTTCCCAGCTAATGACCGTCCAGGAAGTTGCAGATTACCTGCACGTGTCGGAGAAGTCTTTCCGCCACATTATGGCTCGCGGTGACGGACCAAGCCAGTACCGGCTCGGTCCGCGCACGATCCGATTCCTTCGCGAGGACGTCGAGACTTGGCTGATGGATCGAGCAAATCCCAAACGTCGACACTGATTGGAGAACGATCATGAAGAACCCGGAACCGGCCTACCGAAAGAGGCGATGGAAAAGCGTCGATGGATCGGTTAAGACGAAGTGGATAGTCGAGTGGCGAGCCATTGATCCCGGGACGGGCGAGCGAAAGGAGAAGCGTAGAGGTGGTTTCCTCACCAAGACGCAGGCACAGACCTGGGTGCGGGATCATCTCAAGCCCGCCCTGGAAGCCGGCCACATGCATCCGGACGATCTGATGCACGCTCGGCAGCAGGAGTGACTCGCAGCGGAGTCACGAGCCAAGACACTGGGCCAGCTCTTTCGTCTATTCACCGAGAATCGTGGCCCGGCATGGACAAAGAAAACCGAGGAACGCTACCAAAGCGCTTTCAACCTCGCGCTTCGGCAGATTGGAGATATCCCGCTTAGCCGGATTACTCCCAGAATGGTCAGGGATTTCATGACGGCGGATTTCCGAGAACGCGCTGTGACGAACGACACGATGCTCACTCGGTACCGAATGCTGAGCGCCAGTCTTCGATTCGCTGTCGTTGAGCGCATCATGGAGAGAAATCCTTGTGATTCGGTCAAACCGCCACGACCGCGTCATGGCCGGCTGGTCTTCCTCGAGCTGCACGAATGTCAGAGATTGCTGGAGGAGTGCGGGAAGATTGAGTCCCGGAACGACTCCCTCACTTCCCCGGTGCTCTTGAAAGCGATTGTCGCGACCGCCATCTTCACGGGAGCGCGGCGAAAGGAGATCTTCCATCTGGAGTGGTCTGATCTGGATCGAACGATTGGAACCTGCCGGATCCAGCCGAAGGCCCATCTTCAGTTTAACACAAAGAGCGGAAAGTCCCGAACAGTCGGCGTAAACCCACAGCTTTTTGAGATCCTCGACGAGTTCCGTGCCGATCTTGGATGTCGTATCGAGCGGGCCAGGAAGCGAATGGTACGGCTTGAGCACTGGAAGGAGATCCGGAGTGGCGATGGGATCATGCAGGAGAAACCGCTAGAGCTGAAGAAGTACGAACGGGCACCCTCGATCGATCTTCTCATGCAAAAGGTTGGAGGGCTGCTCCATTCGCTCGAGATGCAGATCGCTTCGTCGCTTCTGTTCCCCAGCCCGGTGTCGGGAGGTCCATTGACGGACTTACCAAAGGGATACACCCAGGCCGTTGAGCAAGCTGGACTAAAGGAGCGGGGCGTGTGTTTTCACACGTTGCGGCACACGTACGCTTCGTTCCTGGTCAAAGCCGGCGTGGACCTTCCAACCATTCAGCAGCTCATGGGTCACGCCGACATCAAGACGACAATGCGCTACGCTCACATCGGCGACTCGCATGTCGTTCAATCCGGTGCCAAGGTGCCGAGTCTATTCAAGAAGGAGAAACCCGACGAGGATCCGGTGCAGACGGCGAAGGTCGTCAAGATGTAACGTCATCTCGAGCCCTGCTCGTCGGCCCCGAGTCCAGAGCGCCCTCAGCAGTCACTTTCGCCGGGATTGCTGGGGGCCTCTTCTTTTGGGAGGGAGGTCTGGTGGGGGAGTGGAAGGGGCAACGTTGCTTGCCTAGGATGCTTGGTAGATGCCCGAGAGGCCCGAACGAAACAGAAGCCCGCTATCATCGTCTTGTTGGCGATCGCGTCTATGGATTGCGTGAGAACTTGGTTAGGCTTGTCACCCGATCGAGCAATCCCGTGGAAAGCAGTTTGTGTCAAACGCGTCGTGTGGTCACCCCTCCCACACGTCACTAGAAATCGCCCCTCCCACCCCTTGAATGGCTCGATAATGGAGCATTTATGTTCCCCTTATCAGCCACATCTCAAGTCTGTGGTTGAGTCGAGACCAGTAGCCCTCTTCAATTCGATCCCCGGGGAAGAACTGTGGACTGATCTGTCGACCATCTTTCCTTCGAACTCTGAGGTGCTCTCTACACAGCTCTCTCAGCCTTTCCTCGGCGGAGCGAAGGAAGTGAACCAATTCATCAGCCTCACTCCCGATTTCTCTCAGGGAATCGTGATTTGCCTCACCACGAGCTCGACACGCCTTCTTGGGGATATCATCGCATACTACTTCGAGCAACTCCTCCAGTCCCCCAATGATGCCGTTCAACCTGCGTCGTGCCTGACCCCAATCGTGCGGTGACATCGCCTCAGTGAGCCCCGACAACAAAGACAACTCCTGTTCCATGATGATCACCGCAATGCGTCCCATTGCGGAAACGACATGGTACACACGCTCCATATCGAATCGCATATTGCAGTCGCTGTGCCGCTTCAGTCTTCTCTGGTGCTTCGCCAGGAACTCTAGGCCCAAGTCCGTTAGACCCGCATTCCATTGGAACCGTGGGCGCCTTGATGCTACCGTCCCCATGACCTTTAGCTTGTACATGTCGTGGCTGCGCCACAGGATTCTTCCGCTCGACGCGGTAAGAGTGATCTCGCAGGCACGAAGCAAGTCCTTCAGTCCGGAGGAGTCTTCCCGATCAATGAGTTCTTCCAGGTACTGAAGGAAGAAGTCTCGAGACAATCCTGCTTCCCGCACTTTCGACTGAGTCACCCTTTTTCTGGAGGAGCCTGCGTGTGGATTCGCCAGAAGTACCGTGTTCGACAGTGGCGTACCACTGGGGTCCGCTATCCAGGCCACAGCGGTCATCTGATCGAGCTTCTGCGCATCAGCCTCGGAGCATCTTGCTGTCACTCTGGCTTCACGGGTCACAAAGGGCAATCTCCATTCCTCGCCTATATGCGCTTGGAGGGCGAGCTCCAGAGAGGATGTGGAGATCGCTTCCCTGATAGGCTCGAATGTGACATGGATATCCGGAGCTTCCAAACGAGCTTCCAGAAGATGGATTGGCAGGTCGGCAGCAGGTTCGTCGTCATCCGCCTGATCCTGAGTCTCCAGTTCGCTAAAACTCAGTAGACGTTGTGACGTGCCGAGCGGATCGATCAGCTCTGCAATGCGCTTCGTGCCGAGACGCACTGGCGGAACCAGGACAAGACACTCCGTGTTTCCCTTGTCTGCAACCTCCCAGAGGGCTCGGTGTGAGAAGTTGGCGCTGCCGTAGGCAATTCTCTGCACGGTTCCATAGTCCAGGCAGTAGAGCTTTGCGTGAGAGATCTGGCGGATGCCTCGGGAGTCCGCGTGGTTGCAGCGCCACAGCTTGGCCTTCCCCGTTTGGACCTCCTTTCTGGATATCCATGTTTCCGGGAAGTTGCTCTTCGACTCGGGAACGAAGATCTCCAACACGTCAGCACGCGTCAGGTTGAGCACTTGATTCAGAAAGTCTGGTCTTCCAGAGAAGAAGGGCGCCGTCACCAGCAGTCGTCTCGGTTTTTCACTGGCGTGCTGTTGAATTAGTTGCTCGAGCAACGGTTTGTCAAGATTATGGAGAAGTCTTGGGTGCTTGGCTGCGGAGCCTGTTGGGAGATCGGCAAGAAGCCAGGAAAGTTCCTCCTCAAGAGTATGCAAAATCAGTTCGCCTGTGTTCGGGACCGAGTCAACCACTCGGCGGAAGAAGCCAAGAGCGTCCTTGATTATGGGTGGACAAGATTGGACCTTGCCTTTGATTGCTCGGAATACTCCGACAACCTCGGCATTGCTCCCCAAGCCTTGTTCTGTGAGATTGGCACTTCCCACGATGAGAAGAGCTCTCTTTCTTGATCCAAGCAGGATGATCTTCGGGTGGAAGCACGGGGTATTGGAAACGGGTAGCAACTGATAGTGGATGTTGGCACGGCGAGGACGCCTGATCTCTTCCCAAGCATCCCCCCCAGAGCCACGGAAGGTCTGAGCAATGGTGTGATACTGCCCATTATCAAGGAGAACTGCCAAGTTGCCGGTCGATGGTATGCTGGATAGCTTGGGCAGAGCATATTCTTCGAAGAAGGGCCAGTCGAACCGATACGTGGCGATTAGGCCAGATGTGTACATCCCTCTGTCTAGCTCGTCCAGCAGTTTGGGGCGCATGTTGGTTGCCATGCCTATGTTCCCTTCAGATGTCTGGCCAGGTGTCGACGCCCTGCCTTGGTTACAGCGAGTTCATGTTTGTCAAGACTCTCGAGCAATCCGAGATCCGCCATGATTGCGAGAGAGTTCACGGAGCGGCTGGTTCTTCTGAAAGCCCTGTGCTCCTGGACCCAAGTGTACTTGGCTTGATGACTTTGTAGCCACTGGCTCTCAAGTCTGCCCTTTGAGTGGCGAATACGTTCATGTTGCATGTAGATGATTGGAACGAGCTCTTCGATGGCTTCGGGCCAGGTGACCTTCCGGCCGTGCCAATGTGCCCAGAGTCCATTCCCTGTGACGAACCCCCATTCTTCAGGCCCCATCCCCGCAACTACGCTCGCATGATCCCCTCGTGCAAACTGCCCCCACTTCGCGAATGACAAGCCAAGAATTAGCATTGCCAGTGCGGTCGGGTATCCAGTGATGCTACTCGCTGTGTGTTGGTCACGCACGCGAAGGCACTCAATGAACAGGTCCTCTTCATTGAGGTCATGTGACAGATCGAACTTCTGCCGTGCCATGAGGCAAGAATCTCCCGTCGGCCCACCGTCAGGGGTATCCAGGATACGCAGGAGGTCCTTAGTGAAACGGACTCGTTTGCCGGTTTGATCGGAGAGGAGTTCACGAAATTGCGATCCAGTCAGAGATTCGGCTATCTCGCCGGCATCGAGACCTCCAGGATTGTCGCGCAAGAGGATGAGGATGTCTTCCAGGATATACTCGAAAGCGAAGCTCACGTACTGATGAAGACAGAATTGCTGGAGGAATCCCGCGGCGTCCAGGAGTCCTGGAGGAGGCTCGTAATCGTACAGATCGCCGCCGCAGGCCACTTGCCTGTAGTAGAAGGCGGGGTATAGGAGTGTGTGATCGGGATGACGTGTGACCTCGCGCGGATCGCAGGGTGGTCGTATGCCCTCTCCATTGCAGTTCTCGACTACTTCAAGAAGGGCAAGGAGACAGTCGCGTTGAAGTTCAAGGGCACCAGATGGTGAGTGAGATTCGAAGAAGATCTTCCTCAGCACACGGCGCTCACCTTGCGGAACCCTGTTCAATGAGAGTTGAGTCTTCGACGCTTCAAGCAGTGGAAGTGGAAACTGCGACTTGAGGTATGCCTCGTTCTTGAAATAGGGACTCGTAGAGATCTCCTTCTGGACAGCTTCTGCAAGATCTGAGGCCGCTCCATCAGCAAGCACTGGGATGCCTCTCTCATCTCGAGAAAGAAGTCCGAGGTTCTGAATGGAGCCTCGATAGTACTGTCCAAAGGTGCTCAATGGGTTTCCCGGCAATGCCTTGAAATCTTCCAGGTCGACCTGTCCGGCTTCTTCCCAGTCCTCCAGCTTTGGTTTGAGTACATTGATACCAGACACGTGGCTGGCTCGATCATCCAGTCTCGTGGCTGCGGCGACAGCTCCTTCGCGTCGGAATAGAGCCGATGCAAAATCCGCCATGTCTTCCGGAGGTTCCGTGGCGTGGATGTTCTGAATCATCCACACAAACATTGAATAGTACCGGACTCGCTCAGTTGTGGAAGTGATTCCGGGAAACAGACCCCGCAGAATCTCCCCTCCGATTCGATCGAGTCCTAGCGGATCCTGTCCCGTGGAGTCCCTTTTGGATCTATCAGTCCACATCGGGAACCCCTCAATGGAAGCAGCTCTTCGCTTTCTTGCGGGAGGCATTAGCAATCTCCAACGACATGATATCCTATTCCGGCACACATGACTGCCATTGCCAATACCAACCGACGAAGGGGAATCGGGTTTCATCTCCCTGAGTTCTCGCAAGGTTTCTTCGGTGCACGATGGTCAACCGCCCGTGGGCCATGAAGCGCAGTGCTTTCGGAGTCTCAGGTCATTCGCTAGAAGTGGACACTTGCCAACTGTCGGGTGCAGATCGGGAGAGGAAACACTTCAAGGGTCTGTGTGGGAGTTGCTCCCTCCATTGGTATTTGCGATCCAGTTGAGAGGAGTCCTCCCCCCAGGATCATGCATGAGCCTTGTTCCAGACCGGACATATTCCGGACATGAAGACGCCCCCAAGGCTGGAGATGCCGAGGGGGCGTGGCGAATCACTGATTCTACTAAACTTGAATGGAGCGGGACACCGGGCTCGAACCGGCGACCTCCACCTTGGCAAGGTGGCGCTCTAGCCAACTGAGCTAGTCCCGCTCAGGCGAACAACGCGGGAAGGGTTGGCGATTTGGGGGGCGCCGGTCAAGAGCAAAATGCGCGGTTTTTTCGGTCCGGAAAATAGGCCACCACGGATTGCACAGAGGCCACGGATTGGGCTCGGCTTCGGCCTTGCGGCGCGGGCCGGGAGGGGCACATGGTGCCTGGTAATGCAGTCTTCTCGCTCAAGGAGTTCGGTTATGGCGGTCATGCGGATTTGCGTGTTGTTGCTGGTGGTGGCGATGGCGGGCGGCGGGTGCGCGCGCCGTGGGCTGATCCAACGGGCGAGTTCGGACAGCGTTACCCCGGCGATCGTCGTGGGCGATGCACGCCAGGCATTGGCCGGCGAGGAGCCATCTCACCCGGTGCGAGCGGAACTTTTCCGCGTGGGACTCGGCGAGGCGGCGGATGAGCAGCCGCTGGTGTTCTGGGGCGGCGAGGCGTTCTCCGGTCGGCCGGCGAAGGCCCAGGAGCAGGTGGACGCGATGTTCGCGCTTGGCGTGCCGCGGCGGATCCAGCCAACGGCTTGCTATGATTTCAAGGCCGGTGGCTCGGGGTGGACGCTTGCGGAGCTGTACGAGGAATTGGCGAAGCTGCACGGCGAGCGCTTTGTGGTGGCGGGCATTGGGTCGTTCAACGCCTGGCCGCCGTTTGCGGGCGATCAGAAGGCGCCGAAGGAGCCGGGCATTTTCGTGGGCGTGGTGACCACGCTGGTCGATGACCTTTCTCGTGAAGAGAAGCGCATCTTCATCGACGATCCGGCCGATCACGATCAGTTGAACGTGCGCAGCCATACGGTTGCAGGGTGGATTCACGAGTGCAAGTCGTGCGATCCGCAGATGCCGGAGGAGCAATCTCCAGTGGTTCGCGATGTGCGCCGCATTCCGTCGCAGAGCAAGATCCGCCGGGCGCGGCTGGTGGTTTATCTCGTAGACAACTGGGAGACGCAGTAACTCAGTGCCCGCGGGCGGCGATGGCCTTGCGGTAGACGGCCTCGGTCTGGCGGGCGATGTTTTCCGGCGTAAAGATCTCCTGAACAAGAGCATGTCCCGCCAGGGCCCATTCCTTGGCTCGATCGGGGTGATCGAGCTGATCGATGATGGCCTCCGCCAAGGCGTCTGGCTTGGCGGGCGGAACAAGGCGCCCTGTCTCCCCGTCGCGGACGGATTCGCGGACGCCGCCCACGTCAGTGGCGACGACGGGGCGCTTCATCAAGAAGGCCTCAAGGATTGATGTTCCTAGACTTTCGCCGGAATCCGGAGGGAGGACAAAGAGGTCGACTCCCTGCAGCAGGCGGGGAACGTCTTCTCGGAATCCGGTCAGGATGACGCGATCCTTGATGTCAAGCTGTTCGACTTGCTCTTCGATGGCCGTGCGGCTGCGTCCGGTGCCGATGAAGAGGAACTTGGTCTTGGGATGTTTCGCCAGGATCTGTGGGGCTGCTTCGAGCAAGTAGCGGTGCCCTTTTTCGGGGGCCAGGCGTGCGACGACGCCGATCAGGGGTTCGTCGGGCGCGATGCCGAACTCCGTGCGAACGTCGTCGCGGCAATCGCCAACATCGAAGCGTTTCGGGTCCGGCGCGGAGTAGATCGGCGTGAAGGCGGACTCGTCCTTGAGCCCGGCCATCAGCGGGATGACCTGGGGGCTGATCGTGATGATGTGGTCGATTTTGCGATACAGCCAGCGGTTCAGCAGGTGCGTCGCGACGGGGAAGGTGTTGTGGCGGGTGCGGACGAAGGCCGGGGGGTCAGCCATTCCGCGCAGTGCGAAGGCCACGGCCCAGGTGTCCTGGCTGCCGTGGGTGTCGATCACATCGTATTTCTGCTCTTCGAAGTGCGCGCGCAGGGCCCTGACATCGCGGCGCATCGAGAGCGGCTTGAAGCCACGGGCCAGATCCAGGTCCTCGAACGTATCGAAGCCCTTGGCGCGGGCGCGTTCGGTCAGCATCGCCCCCCGTGGGCCCGACACGCAGACGTGATGGCCCAGCGTGCGCAGTCCCTCCGACGTCATCAGGACGCGGTTGGGCTGGCCGCCCCACTTCAGGTGCATATTGATGTGGAAGATCCGCAGGGGCCGATTTGCCGGGCTGTCCGTCAAGCAGCACTCCTTGTCGATCGGTGATTATTCCATCTGCGTCTCGACGGTCCGTTTTGCCATTTCGTCGATCAGCTTGTCGACAACCTCGGGTACGGTCAGGTCCTCGGTATCGATCGTGATGTTGGCTTGTTCGTAGACGAATTCGCGCTCGGAGAGCAACTCGCGCAGGCGCCCTTCGGGGTCCTTCGTCCGCAGCAGCGGGCGCGACTGATCGTTCTTCATGCGCAGGAAGAGTTCTTTGGGCGAGGCCTTCAGGTAAACGACGTGGCCGAGTCGATTGAGGATGGCGCGGTTTGCTGCGTCTGTCGGTGCGCCTCCGCCGACGCTGATCACGGCGCCCTTCGTATCTTTCAGTTCTTCGATAATTTCGCGTTCCATTTTGCGGAAGGTGGTTTCGCCTTCCTGATCAAAGATCTGGTTGATGGACTTGCCCGCGCGGGACGCCACCAAAGTATCCGTATCAATGAATTCATATCCCAGCATATCGGCCAGTTCGCGGCCGACTTCTGTCTTCCCGGCTCCCATTAGTCCCGTCAAAACGACGCAACGAGTCGACATAAATGATTTCCGCCTCTCACAATGGGGATGATGCCGTTTGAACGCGGCATCGTCCGATAAGGTTCACGGTTCCCTGGTCTGCTGTCAACCCGGGCCGGTATTTGTGACGCACAGAAGTACCTTGGCTCAGCTTTCCAGCGCCTCGCGCATGACTTCGCGATCGATTGTAGCCTCGGTCCAGATTTCGAGCGAGCGGGCGCCCTGGGCAACGAGCATCGCCAGGCCATCGACGGTTCGCAGGCCATTGGCGCGACAGGCCTGCAGAAACGGCGTGACGGGAGGGGCGTAGACGGCTTCCAGCACAACGGCGTCCTTCGGGAAGGTGCCCGGGTCCGCCGGCAGCGGATCGTCGCCTTTCATGCCGAGGCTGGTCATCTGCAGAATAAAAGCCCCGGGGGCTAGATTGCCTGGCGCCAATTGGTCGATGACCGCGAATTCCGTTTCGGGACAGGACTGAGCGAAGTCGTGTGCGAGGGCTTCCGCCTTCTCGCGAGTGCGGTTCAGCAGAATCACGCGTTGGGCGCCGCGCTCGGCTGCTCCACAGGCGGCCGCTCGGGCGGCGCCTCCTGCTCCGATCACCAGCACATCGCGTCCTTGTGCGGAACGGCCCGTCTGGTTCTTGATCGCGCCAAAGGCCCCATAGGCGTCGGTGTTCTCGCCGCGCAGCCGTCCATCCGGTTCCACGACGATTGTGTTCACGGCGCCGATCTGTCTAGCGGCGGGGGAGAGTTCGTCCATTAACTCGGCCACGGCCACCTTATGGGGAATCGTGACGTTCGATCCTCTGAAACCCATGGCCGCCAGGCCGCGAACGGCTTCAGCCAGTTTCTCCGGCGCGACCGCCAGCGGGACGTACGCGTAGTCGAGCCCGGCGGCCTGGATCGCGGCTGCATGCATGATGGGCGATCGACTGTGTTCCACGGGCCACCCCATGACTCCCAGTAATCGAGTGCGGCCAGTGATTGCGGACATTCAGCGACTCTCCTCTTCAGAATCAGAATGGAAAGAACAACTTCTCGACGCCCAGGTGGATCTGGGAGTGGAAAATCAACATCAGCAGGCAAGCGGCGGCGATCGACGGCACAAATGGCAGGTGGTGGAGCTGTCGCGGCAACGGCGCCAGCGTGGCGACCTCCATGTAGTTGTCGAATAGCGGCTGTTCGGCTTTCCCCTCAGCACTGTTGGCATCGCCCCACACGTGCGCGGCGAGCGCCCGGATTTGGCTCTCGGCGGCGATGGCGAACTCGACGTCGCGCTGGAAGTGCTCGCGCAAAGCGGCGATCAGCCGCGTGTTCATCGGGTCCGCCACGGCCAGACGGACTCGTTCTTCACCGATCTCGAGCGGGAACACAACGTTTTCGTTAACGAGATTCGCGGGGAACTGCTCGATGGCGGCTGGCGGAATTGCGGTTTCGGTCAAATCGACGAACTCCATCTCCAGATCGGCGGCGATGGCGGAATTCTGTCCGCGTTCGTCCTCGGTCAACTCGGGAATCTTTGGCCCCTCCGGTTCGAGCTTCGCGGCTCCCAGCGCCAGGGGAGAATCCTCCGGGCGAGTGCGCTTGCCGAACGCGATGGTCGACAGCCCGATGATCGAGCCGATGAAAGCGGAAAGAACAAGTACCAGGATGACATTGATGGGGCCGACGGTGGCGCCGATCGCGGCAAAGAGCTTCACGTCGCCAAAGCCCATGCCCTCCTTGCCGAACGCCATCTTGCCGAGCACGCCGATTCCGTACAGGAGGAACGGCCCGAAGATCGCGCCCATGGCGGCGTTCGCAAAGGGCTCCCAGAAGTAGATCTGATCCGCACCCCATCCCATCTTCGTCGGCCCGCGGACGATGGCGCCGAGCTTATCGAACCAATCACCGCCGGCCAGCCGGATGGCGGGGAACGGGCCGGACTCCGTCAGGATACCGACGGGGTCCCAGATCCCGATGACTAGCGCGGCGACCAGCGCGACCACGGTGCCGTACTTCGTCAGGCCGTCCGGCACGATCCAGTGATCCAGGTCGGTGAACGTGCCGACGATCAGGATACAGGCGAACGCGATGTACCATATCGTCGAAGCGCTGAAGCCGGTCTCGGGTGTGTTGTGCGCCATGAAGATCGCGACAAAGATCACGCCGGTCAGGAACTCGACCATGGCGTAGCGAATGCTGAACTTCGCCCCGCAGGCATGGCATCGCCCGCGCAGCAGGAAGTAGCTGAGGATCGGGATGTTGTCGTACCAGCGGATCGGCGTCCCGCAGCGGAAGCAGAAGCTGCGCTTCGGGTCGTTGACCGAGACCCCGAGCGGCACGCGGTAGATGGCAACATTCAGAAAGGAGCCGAAGATCGTCCCGAACCCGAACGCGATCACGCACAGGAAAACATACATGTGCGGCGCCATGAGGACTTCCGTCAGTGTTGGGGCTGCTGTCTGGACGGGCAAGGATTGCTCCGAGGGGTCGGTCTCTCCGCGCGGGGGCGGACAAATAGGAGTGCCCCGCCCGCCGTTGACGGGCAAGACGATTTCCTGCTTTCCGACTGGTCGAATTCAGACAGGGGCTGCTACTGCGCCACAACCTTGCCGAGCGGCGGGAAGTCCACCGCGACCTCGTCGGCCTTCCTGTGCTGATAGGGGAAGATCAGATTGATCTCCTGCATGATGAAGAGGCGTAGGCGTATCGGACGCTCGCGCGAGTTCGTCAGTTGGAAACGCGGGGGCTTGTTGGGATCATCCGAGCCGAGAAGGTACGGGAAGATCTCCGCGAATGTGTGCGTCCGGAGAATCTCGTCATAGTAGGTCCGCGCGAGCCCCTCGGCCTTGAGGCGTTCCGCCTCGGTGAGGGGGCCTTCGCCCTGGCGGATCAGGTTGATTCCGATCGCAAGCGTCGAGGAAGAGGCCTCGTCCATCAGATCGGCGCGGAGTGCCTGGATGACCTCCGGATCCATCGGTTCACCCTCGGGAGGCGCGATTCCGACGCCGCTCATCTTCAATTCGGGCAATCCGGCTTCTTGCGGCAGGAGGTATTCGCGCTCGTAGCGGGCGATGCGTTCAGCGGGTGTGCGCCCCGGCCACGTCAGCACCAGGAATGCGCCCCAGATCAGGACCAGCGTGACGATGCCGCTGATCACCGGCTGCATCTGGTATTTCTTCCACCCCTGGCCGATCGTCTCTGTCAATTCGCTGAACGTTGGCGCCGGCGCGGCGGCCGGACGAACCAGTGTCCGGACGAAGTAGTCGTGCAGGCCTTGCTTGAACGGATTGAAGATAATCGTCAGCAGCGTCGCGAAGAATAGCGAGATCAGCAGGTAACCGCCAAAGACTTCGCCGATCTTGTTATGGATGAAGCTGCCTTCGTCCAGCAGCAATGGGGCAATCCAGTAGGACGTCACCAGCAGCGGGAACAGCAGCAACGTGCGCAGGAAGGACTGCGGGAGCGACGGCGGGTTGCCGGCGTAATCGGTAACGCGGATGCCGGTGAGGAACTTGCCCAGCGTGCGGCCCTTGCCAAAGAACTTGGCCCCGAATGGGCCATTTCCGATCGTGAAATAGGCGATGAAGATCAGCGAGCCGACCTTCGGCGCCCAGTCGCCCAAGGCGAAGAAGGGGCCCGGCATGGCCGACGTCAGGATGCGCAGAACGGTATAAAGAAAGATCAGGTCGAACAGCAGCGCCCCGAACCGGCGCAGGAATCCCGCGACGGGCAGCTTGGGCATATTGAGCGCATCGCGGTCCGGCTTGTCGGACTTGGCGGGGCCGCGCTTCCCATCGGGTTTCAGATAAGGAGCAACTTGAGGCATGAGAGATTCCGTCTGGCGATCTGCAGAGGCGACTGCCCCCGCGGGGGGATGCTATGCCCGCCCTGGGGGGGCGGGGTCGAGGGGAATCGGGCCGTGGCAGCAGGGCGTTCTCATTGTCCCAGGCTCTTCGTTGCGCTGCGGTCGGTTGCCTCGGTCACGTACTTCAGTACGCTCCCTCGGCCGCCGCCTTGCGCGCCTCGATCCTGGAACAAGCAGAACGCCCTGCTATTTGGAGGGCATTCTGCTCCAGGTCGTTCTCCGTTCGAATTCGCATGTGCTTGCAACCGTTTCTCGCGGATTCCCGAACTCGAGGACGACTCAATGGCACCGCCTTGCTGAGCACGGGCACGACGAAGTTGAGGGCCAGCCTAACTCTCGTTGTCTTTCAGGCGACCGTGGAAGGCCCAGTGCTCGATGGGTTGGAACGGGTTCAGCAGGAGGCGCTCGATCAGGTAAGCCGTCGAGCCGACGAGCCACGTGAACCAGAGCCGTTTGCCGTAGGCGTAGTGGACGAGCTGCTCGATATCGAAGTAGAGCCGCAACTCGCCGTGCTCGTCCAGGCGTCGGAAATGCTGTCGGATCGCGGGTCGCACCTGGTCCATGGAAACGTCTTCGTTGGCCGAGTCGCGCAGCAGGTCCGGCGGAATCTCGACGGACGGGTAGCGGCGCTTGATCTTGCGGACCAGTGGGGGACTGATCTTCTCCAGAACGCGGCGTTTCAGTGGCGACGCGCCGATATGCTCGTAGCACCCGAACCCGGCGCCAGGGCCCAGCAGCGCCAGCAGTGTTGGGAAAACCGCCGCCAGATTCGGCACGTGGTGCAGTGAGTCCTTCGCAAGCATCAGATCGAAGACGGCCGGTTTGAACGGCGGATGCTCTGGCTCGGCGCGTACGTAGTCGATTTCGACATTCTCATCGCGGGCGTGCTGCAAACCGAGGCGCAGCTCCATCATCGACGGGTCGCAGCCCACCATACGGACGCCTTGGCGGGCGGCCTCGAGACCGTACTGACCGCCGCCACAACCGACATCGATCCCCCAGGTTCCGGCGTGCTCGCGCAACCACGGAAACAGCACACGAGACACGTGATTGGGAAAGACACCGTACTCGCGATCGGTGTCGCGTTCATCGGGTTCCAGGATCCCCGCCATGTAATATGACGGGTGGGAGCCGCGCTTGCGAACGTCGAAGATCGACCGGTCGCCGACATCCCAGAAGTGCTTCATGTACGCCCCCCAGTGGACGCCTTCATCGAAGACGCGCTGCTGATCGGGGGTGCGCCGGATCGTCGGGTTGGCCAGATTCACCGGCGGGGCGCTGTCGGCGAGCCCGGCCGGGAGATTCGCGGCATGGCGCTGCAGGAAGGCGATGTCCGCGTCCGCATCGCGCAGGCCGTCGACGACGAGATCCGGCACGCCGCCTGAGACGGGAAACCAGCGCCCACAGCTTCCGCACGTCAGAACGGCTTCCTCGAGCTCCGCGCCCTGGCGTCTTTCGAGGACGTGCGCCTCCAGCCCGCCGCCCGCGCGGCACACCGGACAATCCAGCAATTCGAGGAGTTTCTCGCGCATCAAAGGCCCCCGATCGAACCGAGGGGCAGGTTCCGCGGCCAGACCGGATTGCCGCAAGGGGAGATGGCGGAGATGACCTCCGGCAGCCTTCGCCCCCTCCGGGGACGGGGCACGCTGTTGCGCAAACCTCGTGCTCCCTCCCATCCCCCTTGGCGCCCCGCGCCTCGTCGGATAGTCGATCACCCGAGGCCATTCAGCTTCGCCCCCCTGTCGGGGGACGCTGGGTGCGGCGACCGCTCTACTCAATGTCGATGGCGGATCTTCGGTCGTGAAGTCCTCCGGAGGAAGACCAGTTGAATGGCCCCGGGGGGAAGCTGACGACAGTATTAAGGTCCCCGAAGGGGGCCAAGATCGCCTCATGTGTGCTCATCCCATCCATACTGCGGCGACTTATGCCTTGAGGACTCCGCTCGTC
Organism: bacterium; assembly: GCA_020444065.1. NCBI lineage: Bacteria > bacterium. Next base: position 236,441 of record JAHLLQ010000003.1, read on the forward strand.
CTCCCGATATTCGATTTCATCAAGAACTCAACACGAGTCGGGCGCCTGCGCGGGCCTGAGCCCCAATGGAGGTGGCGAGATGGAAGTATGCGCGGTGGAATGGTTGCCGGATCCGGAAGTCGTCATGGCCCGATCGAAAGCAGCGGCTGCGGCGGATGCCTTGCTATCGGCGGACCCGGACTTGCGTCAGTACCGGTGCAACGTCCAGCGGCCCGACGGCACTGAGTTGGCCTGGCGGCATGATGGCGCCGGCTCCTATTATTATGTCCTCAAAGACGGCGATTCGATGGCGATCAAGGCGTGTGCCTTGCGCATGTCGATGGGGCCGGACCCGTTGGCGCGGTTCCAACGCGAGCCTGACGTCGAAATGCCGGATGTAGCCCTTCGGCTTCTTCGCGAGCCGGAGTTCCGATACCAGGAAATGTCTTTCCTGGCCTGGAGCGAAGGCGGCCAGCCTTGGCAGGGGCTGCTCTTCCGGGTCGATAACGTCTCCAGCCTCGACATGGGCAAGCCGCTGCTGGAGTTGGTTCACGTCGGGCCCAAGACGTTCTACCTTTATGCCCAATCCTACCACGAAGTGACGCCAGACCCGCCGACCTTGAAGGCGATGTTCTCCCTTCAGTTGATGGACGATCAGCTCGCCCAGTCCCTCCCGGCCGAGCGCAAGCTGGCGAACGCCCGCAAGGACCTGGAAGAGATCGGGTATCCGCTGATGTAACTCGGGGCTGCGATCCTGACTTGCTGATGTCCCTGGTTTCCTCCGCTGGTGGGAGAGCTGTGACTCAGCGCGCCTGGCCCTCTCCTATTATCCCCTGGATTTTCAAAAACAGCCGGGCTCATCCCGCTTGGTCAAAAATCGGATAAAATGTTTTACGCTTTTATGCCCATTTCGGCCTAAATCCGGGATGACGGCGGCGACCGGTGCGGGATAGGCCAATCTCAACGCAGACAAAAACCGCGTTGCAAAAGCCAATTGCAACGCATCTTGCCGAGAGAAGGGGCTTCACCCACCATGAAATTCACACTCCGCAGCATCCTGAGCGTCTTCGCGCTCCTCCTGATGGTCCAGGCGGCCAACGCTTTCCCGACCTGGATGGGCGTGTACGGCAGCTACGAACGCCACTCCGACGCCAACCCGGGGACCTACACGATCCTGATGAACCAGGACTACTACGGCCTTCATGCCGAGGTCGGCGTCCAGGTCGATGGCGGTTCCTGGGAATCGTTCGAGATGGCTTATGCGGGCAACGTGGACGGTAACTCGATGTGGACGTATACGCCCGCCGCGGCCTATCCGGCCGGCGCGACGGTCAGCTTCTACTTCCACGGATACGACAACTGGGGCGGCAACATCTGGGACAGCAACGGTGGCGCGAACTACTCGTTCGATATTCCGGCCGCGGCGTCCGATTTCGTCTGGGGCACGCCGGTCGCGCTCCCGATGGAAGGCAACGCCTGGGGCGGCGTGACCGCCGTCGCGGGCGGCACGATCTACGCCGCGTGGACCAACCCCACGCAGCCCTACGGCAACCAAGGCGAGATTCGCTTTACCAAGAAGACCGTCGACACCTCGTGGCAGTCCTCGATCGTCGTGAGCCCCGGCCAGTACGATCACAACGTCACGATCGCGGCCGAAGGCAACGTCGTCTACCTGGTCTACACGACGGACACGTACCACACCTACGCGATCCGCAGTTTCGACGGCGGCGCGAACTGGGGCGCCCCGATCGAACTACTGGCCGAGACAGGCTACATCCGCGGCGTTGAGATCGAAGCCAAGGACGGCGTTCTGTACGCGGTTTACAATGACTACTCGGTTCCGGAGACGTCGCGGATTCGCATGCGCACGTTGGCGAACGGATCAAATTCCTGGAGCGCCTCGTCGCTCGTGCACGAGTTCAGCGCCTACAAGACGACGCTGTACATGGACGAGTTGGTGATCGCCGACAGTGGCAACAAGCTGGCCGTTACGACGCACATGATGAGCTGGTACGGCGGCTATACGGAGCACTTCTATCACGAGAGCACGAACGCCGGCGCCAGTTGGGCGGCCGCGGACTACGTCGGCAACGCGGCGCAGATCGCAGCCGACGCGGCCGGCAATGTGGCCTTCGTTTCCTACAACACCGGCCCGGCGGGCGGTGGCCTTTACTTCAGCGAGCGCACGATCGGCGGCTCCTGGAGCACCCCGGCGCTGATTTGGGAAGCGGCCACAATTTCGCCGCGCGCTCTGCAGTTCACGGCCCAGGGCCTGATCCTCGTGGCGCAGGTTGATGGTGTTCGCGAGATTCGCACTTCGGCTGACTACGGATATACCTGGGGCGCCGCGGCGGCGGCCGGCCCGGCTGGCAGCGAAGCGATGTGGTCCGCGGACGACGTGATGGACGGCGGCGACCTGTTCCTGACGGGCACGATCGCGCAGAAGACCTACGTCATGGCCGCCCAGGCAGACGAAGGCACCGCGGTGGCCTGGGCGGGCGACGCCTACAACTGGCCGTTCAACGGCGACATCGATGCGGGCGAAGACGTCTGGGTGAACATCGACGTTTATCCGGCCGGTGCGGCGACGTCGGCGCGCGTGGTTGTTCAGGTGAATGGCGGCGACTGGGAGTCGGTTCCGATGAGCTGGTCCGAGACGCACAATAGCAACGACTGGTGGCACGTGAACCTGGGCTCGTTCAACTCCGGCGATTCGGTGCAGTACGCGATCGAAGTGATCGGCGGCCAGGAAGACTCGCACTGGGATAACAACGGCGGCGGCGACTTCACGTTCAGCGTGAACTGATCCATCGCTCGACAAATTGCAACCCCCCGAAGGAACGGCGGGAGTGACCAAGCGCATCGGTCCTCCCGCCGTTTTCTTGTGGGAACAAACGAACGGCCGGCGCGAAGATTCGCGCCGGCCCGTTTGACATTCGGATGTCGTTCGCTGGTCAGCTCTTGCTGCCGCGCAGAGGTCGCTTGGCGGGGATGCCTTCGCGTCGCGGATAGCGATCCGGCGTCAGGCCCACCTTGGGGATCCAGAGCGCGTGACGGCGAGGTTCGCTCGGGCCCGCGTTGTAGGGCTTCACGTCGACGTCGCCGGCGCCGAGTTTATTCAGGGCGAACTCGGCTTCCTTAATCTCTTCGTTGGGGTTGCTGCCCTTGAAGGTCAGCATCCAGCCGTCGAGAGCGAGGTATGGCAGGCAGAGCTCAAGGGCGATAGGAAGGGGAGCCAGCGCGCGGCTGGTTACGAGGTCGAAGCGTTCGCGCCAGAAGAGTTCGTGGGCGTGGCTTTCGGCTCGTCCTTCCAGAATCTGGCAGTTGTCCAGTTCGAGCGTTTCGATGGCTTCGTGGAGGAACTCCAAGCGCTTCTTGTTGGACTCGAGCAGGTAGACTTCGCACTCGGGCCAGTAAAGGGCGTAGACGATTCCGGGGATGCCTGCGCCGGAACCGACGTCGAGGAGTTCCTCGGGTCCTTCTTCGATAATTTCGGCGGGGCCGTCCGCGAGGGGAGCCAGTGCGTCGCCGACGACCTGGATGGCGAGTTCGTTGCTGTCGCGGAATCCAGTCAGGTTGTTATCCCGGCCGCGGTTGCGCAGCATTTCGAGAAAGGTTTCGTACTTGTCAACGAGGAGCTGAGTCCGCCCGTTGGTCAGGTAGGGTTCGATTACTTCGGAAAGAGCTGTCTGAAGTTCAGTCATCATAAGACTCGCACCGGTGGCCTGCCGAACCGCAGCCGCCATTGAGCGGCCAGTCCGGCTAGCATGATTTTGGAGTTAAAGGTGGAATTACCAGCGCGCCGTTCTTCGAATTGGATGGGAACTTCGACGAAACGGGCGCCCATTGCTCGTGCTGCGACAAGGACCTCCTGGACAATAGCCGGACCTGTGGATTGCACGCGGTCCCATTCGATGCCTTCGAGGACCCACCGGCGGAAAACGCGATAGCCGGTCGTGCAGTCCCGAACAGGCAGACCGAGGATTGCTCGGATGTAGAAATTCGCGGCATGGGTGATTGCGGTTCGGATGGGGCTGCGGCCAGCTTCTCCGCCTCCTCGAACCAGGCGGGAGCCGATGACCACGTCCGCACGCCGAGTGCCTTCCAGCAGGGCGCGCAGGAACCGCGGGTGGTGGGACCAATCCGCATCCATTTCGACAATGAGCTCGGCTCCCAAGGAAAGCGCTTCGCGGAAACCTGCGATTCCCGCGGTACCACGTCCTCTGTCCGTCGTTCGGTGCAGCAGGTGGACCCGGGGGTCCGCTTCCGCCCTTTTGCCGACCAGTTCCCACGTACCGTCCGGGGAGTCGTCATCGATCACCAATACTTCAAGATTCTTGGACACCGCCAAAAGCGCATCGATCAGAGGCAGAATATTCTCCGACTCGTTATAGGTTGGCAACGTCGCAATGATCTTCATGGGCGATCATTCTGAGAGTTCCCCCAGGGAGGGCCGCGCCGGCAAATCCTGCCCGAATTTCCCCCTGCCGCAGCGCGAGTTTACTTTATCCCTGCAACTTTCCTTCCCGGCAAGCCCAAAATTCCCTTTCCCCCCCAGCGGCCAAGTCACTAAATGCTTAGAAGCGCCCTTTTTTGCGATTCGTGCGGAAGGGGCGTTTTTCTCGTCCTGGCCTCTGATTATTGAGGTTAGGGACGGTAGTTTGCGAGGCGCAATGCTGCGTCCCCGTTGATGTCCGCGAGTGGTCACACAGGCCCATGCGCACAAAACCGTGTGCGTAATACCGCTCTGCGAAGCCATCCGCGGCGGGGTTTGGGCGGATCGGCTCGCAGCATCGAATGCCTTGACAGGATGCCGAAACGCCCCGTCGATTGACTGGGCGCTTGAGACTGTCCGAGTGGAGTTTTTCGTGGCAATATTCCCAACTCGCAATCCCTATCCGGACCTGGCCAGCTTTGGCGAGCGGGCCGAGGCCAATCCTCTCCACTTGGCGGTTGAACCCACCACGGTTTGCAACACGAAGTGCGTTTTCTGCGCGCACTACTACGATAACTTCGGGCACCATATGGAAGACGGTGTCTTCGATATCATCTGCGAGTCGCTGCTACCTACGGCGAAGAGCGTCGATCTGACGGGACTGGGCGACCCGCTGACTTCGCCCCGATTCTGGCCGATGTTCGAGCAGTGCCAGCACCATAATATTCCCCTTTCCTTCACCACAAATGGGATCCGGCTGCGCAAGGAGGAGTTCATCGCTCGCCTCGTGCGGGAAGACGTTCTGATGCGCGTCTCGGTCGATGGTTCGAGCAAGGAGACCTTCGAGTTTGCGCGTCCATTGATTAAATGGGAAGACATGATCGCGACACTTGAGAAACTGAAACGACATGTCGAGGAGGCGGGTTCGGAACGTCGCATTCGGCTGATGATTAACTTCGTCGCGATGAAGAAGAACATCGCCGACTTGCCGGATATGATTCGCCTCGCTGCAAAGTACGGTTTCGAGTGTATCGAGGCTCTTCCGCTTGGTTTCGAAGAAGACCATGAATTGACGAAAGGGCAGTCGCTGAACGATTGCCCTGAACTGGTTGCCGAGCCGGTGACGGAAGCGCTGCGACTGGCGACCGAGTTGGGCGTTGAGCTCCGTCTGCCGGGTTCATTTCGCGACATGGTGATGATGCAGAATCGAGGCAGTGGGCTGACTGGCGCAGTGCGTCGCGCCGGTCGCAAAGTCTCGTTGGCGAAGGGCGTTCTGCAGCGTCGCGGGGTTTCGCGTGCATTGGAAGTTGCGCGTTACGGCTTTGGTCCGAAAGTGAAGGCCGGGACGTCGTTTTGCCTGGCACCGTGGCGACAGACTTACATCGAAGAGAACGGCAAGGTCCACGCGTGCTGTCGGATCATCGAGCCGTTGGGGAATTTGAACGAGCAGTCCTGGGAAGAGATCTGGAACGGGCCCGACTATCGCAACATCCGTCGGACAATCATGAGTTGGAACCCATCGGCGGTTTGTCGCTACTGCCACATCAATATGGGAATCACGGCCGGGGACGAGCATTACTACGATCGGTTTTTCAGCGGGTTTGAACGGGAGGAGCTTCCGCTCGATTCTCCGGATATTCAGCGTGTCGAAGGCTGCTACGATCTGGAGTTTGACGAGGACGGGGCGGTTAGCCACTTCTGGACTGGGAAGAGGGCGATCCTCTCATTGCCGATGAAGAAGGGCGCACGATTCCTTCGGATCCAGACGCTCCCGCGCCAGCCGAACGGCATCATGAATCCCGGCATGGCCCGCGTCGATGACGGCGAACCCGAGCCCTTTGACAACACCTGCGACTGCATGCACTTTCCCATCGATCACGTGCAGGGCGATCGCTTCGAGTTGACGCTCGAAACAGAAAACGCCTGGCAGATTGGCGAAGACACACGCCACCTGAGCCTGCTCATCAAGGGGTTGGCTTTTTTGTCGTGAATGGACGCGGCTTGTAGTCGGCCTAAGCCTTCTTCTTCTGAACGGACGGGAAGTCGCTGTCGACCTTCGGAGCGTCTTTCCTGTACTGGCGGATCTTCTCGATCTTGTTCTTGGCCTTCTTCCAGATCAGGTCCGGATCTTCCGCGACCTGGTAGGCGAATTTGCGGACGCTCCACATCCAGCCGAAGTTTGGCCGCCGGTTGGCCAGACAGGTGGGGGAGCAAAAGACGAAGTTGTCCTTCAACATCTTGCGGCGGAAGTCGCGGGCGCGCGGGCCGTTCCAGATTTCCTCGATCGATTGCTGGTGCAGGTTTCCAAGTGTGCGCCAACTCATGCAGCACACGGTGACTTCCCCGCGGTGCTTGACGTAGATCTGTGTCCACGGGATCTGGCAGAGATCCTGGGCGCGGGACTCGCGGCAGCGCTCGGCAGCGGTCGGATCCTGGCTCATCAAGTTGTGCCGCTGGCGGTAGAGCAGTTCGAAGCTCTCCAGGCCGTCGACTTCCAGTTCGGGATGCTCGGCAATGGCTTTGTAAGCGCGTTCGAGTTCGCGCAGCGTACCCTCGGTGTCGCTGCTGGCGGCGCTAAGGAGTTGATCCGTGAAGAACAGGACCTTGTCGATGCCGCGCTCGGCGGCAAATCGGACGTAGTCCGCCATGTCGCAGACATTCTCGGGGACAATGACGAAGCTGACGGCGACTTTGAGCGGGCTGTCGAGTTCACGGCGGCGCTCAAGCAGCGCATCCATGTTCTCCATCACTTTTTCGTACTGCCCGAAGCGCATCGTGCGGTCGTAAATCTTTTGGTTTGAGCCATTCAGGCTAAACTGCGTCAAGTAACCATGCTTGAGCATGATTTCGCGCCACTGCTTGTCCAGGCGCAGCCCGTTGGTCACGATTCCGATTTTGATGTGGGGGAATTTCTCGACGAGCAGGTCGCGCAGGCCGATGCAGTTCTTCATGATCGTCGGCTCGCCGCCCTGCAGGAAGACCGACTTGAGGGTGGGGTAGAGTCCGATCAGGCTCTCGCGCCAGATGGTCTCATCCATGTTCTGCTTGGCGGAGAAATCCACCTGATAGCAGAATGTACAACGGTAGTTGCACTGGTAGCCCATCTCGATATGGAGATGGTTGACGGATGAAAGGGGCCAGACCTCATTGAGGTCTTCTTCGGGATGTTTCTGAACTTCAAGCATGCGCGATCCTTCGCCAATCTGCCGCCCCAAACGTGGATAAGCAGCGTAAGTCGTCGGCATTGCGCCGTCAACGCCACTGACAAGAGGGGACGCAAGGTTCCCGCCACAGGGAGTGGACAGGATTCACAAGATTAACAAGATTCCGCCTCGATTGGTCGCGCCTTCAGCCCTCGTGTTTGTCGGGCACCTTCCCCAGGGCTGGTATGGATCGCGCCGTCGGCGCTTCTAGTTGGCGGCGGTTGGACTTGGGAGATGGCGATTGAGAGTGAGACGGCTTAGCATCCTGTTCATCCTGTAAATCCTGTCCATTCAGCGGCATCCGGGCGCCCAATCGTGTCACTTCAGGGTCGTCGGGTGACTTGTCTCATTGACGGCGCGGACCTTGTTAGGGTTCAACCCCCGGGAACTTGGAAGGAGCCCGAACGCATGTCCGAATATGATGAAAGACTCGAGAAGATCAATCGCCTGCGCGAAGAGGGCGAGATTGTCTACAAGGGACGGTACGACGTGTCCCACACGGCGGCCCAGGCCCGCGAGCTGACGGATGGCTCGGCGGCGAGCCTTGCCGGTCGCGTGGTGCTCAAGCGCACCTTCGGCAAGCTGCTCTTCGCGACGCTGCAGGATCGGTCCGGCCGCATTCAGTTCTCGCTGAAGGTCAACGACGTTGGCAAAGAGACGTTCGATCGCTGGGCGAAGGACTTCCAGTTGGGCGACTACGTCGGGCTCGCCGGCGAAATGTGGACGACCCAGAAGGGCGAGCGCACCCTCGGCGCGACGGAGCTCGTTGTGCTGTCGCGAGCCATTCGCCCTCTGCCCGAGAAGTGGACCGGCTTGACGAACCAGGAGCTGCGCTATCGCAAGCGCTTCCTCGATCTCGTCTCGAACGAGGAGACGCGCGAGCGTTTCCAGATGCGGTCGCGGATGGTTTCGTACATTCGGCGCTACCTGGACGATCGGGACTTCCTCGAGGTCGAGACGCCGATTCTCCAGGCGGCGGCCTGCGGTGCTTCGGCGCGGCCGTTCTCGACACATCACAATTCGCTGGATTGCGATTTCTACCTGCGCATTTCGCCGGAGACGTACCTGAAGCGTCTCGTCGTCGGCGGGTTCGAGCGCGTCTACGAGATCGGCAAGAATTTCCGCAATGAAGGTATGGATCCGTCGCACTTGCAGGAATTCACCATGCTGGAGTGGTACGTGGCGTTCTGGAACTACCGCGACAACATGACGTTCGTCCGTGAACTGATCCAGGCGGTCGTCGAGAAGTTCTGCGGCGGGCTGGTCGTGGAATACGAAGGCCAGAAATTGGACTTCAGCGGCGAGTGGCCGGTCGTCGATTACCGCGATGCGGTGAAGGAAGAAACGGGCATCGACCTCCACGTCGTGCGCGACGTCGAGACCCTGAAGAAGGAAGTCAAGGCGCGCGGATTCGATGAAGGCGAGGACGAGGATTTCGTTTCGTACGCCGGCATGGTGGATTGGCTTTACAAGAAGACCGTGCGGCCGAAGCTGATCCAGCCGATGTTCCTGGTGCACCATCCGTCGGAGCTGGTTCCGCTAGCGCGGCGCAGCGACGAGGACGGCACGCGCCTGGACATGTTCCAGGTTGTCGTCAACACGTGGGAAATCGTGAAGGCCTACTCGGAGCTCGTCGATCCGACGGAGCAGCGCGCGCGTCTCGAGGAACAGATGGAACTGCGCGCGGCAGGCGACGAAGAGTCGATGATGCTCGAAGAGGATTTCCTCGAGTGCATGGAGTACGGCATGCCGCCGATCTCCGGGCTGGGGCTTGGGATCGATCGTTTCATCGCGTTGCTGACCGATTCGCCGACGTTGCGCGACGTGGTTCTTTTCCCGTCGATGCGCCCGGAAGGGCAGTGAGCGAGGAACCGTCATCTCCACGAAAGCCAAACAACGTCCCCAGCGCGGCCAGGTAATTGAACTGGATATCGATCGCCTCGCTTACGGCGGCCGAGGCATCGGTCGGTTGGACGGCTATGTCGTCTTCGTGCCGTACACGGCGCCGGGCGATCGCGTGAAGGCACGCGTTTACAAGAGCAAGTCCAGCCACGGCGAAGCGAATCTGCTTGAGATCGTGCGTCCTTCCGAATCGCGGATCGACGCGCTGTGTCCGCTGTTTACGCGTTGCGGCGGTTGCTCGTGGCAGCACCTGCCGATGGATGTGCAGGAGCATTGGAAGGCGGACATCGTAGCTGGGGCGTTGCGCCAGGTGAAGGGCCTCGACCCGGCGGACGTCATTCTCGACCCCATTGTTTCGAGTCCGAACCCGTTCCATTATCGCAACAAGATGGAGTTCACGTTCGGCCAAGAGGGACCCGATGCGCCGCTGAAGATCGGGTTTCACATGCCTGGCAACTGGAAGCACATCCTTGACGTGGAGCAATGCTGGCTGCACCCGCAGCCTTTCGAGGCGTTGCTGACAGCGGCTCGTGAGGAAGGCGTGCGCCAGGGATTGTCCTCCTGGAATCCAATGCGGCACGAGGGAATGCTGCGGCAGTTGGTGGTGCGCTGGAGTGAATACGAACAGCGGGCATTGGTCGCGATCCTGACGGGAGCGCAGAAGGGGTTCGACTTCCAGGCGTTCGTCAGGGCGCTGACCGAGGCCTGTCCGCAGGTGAAGGGCATTGTGTGGGGGCTGAATTCCGGCCGCAGCGATGTCGCGCGCGCCGAGGATGTGATCGAGACCTGGGGTGAGGATGTTCTGGAGGAGCATCTCGGCTCGCTGAAGTTCCAGATCTCGCTCGCCAGCTTCTTCCAGACGAATACGCTCGGCGCGGTCGGGCTGTACTCCGTGGCTAAGGACTACCTCGGCCTGACGGGGTGCGAGCGTCTGTTGGACGCGTACTGCGGGACCGGAACGATCGGGCTTTTCTGCGCGGATCAGGCGCAGCATGTGTACGGCATCGAAGTCGTTCGCGATGCGATCTGGGACGCGCGCATGAACGCGACGCGCAACGGGATCGAGAATACGACGTTTATGGCGGGCGATATGGCGTCGACGTTGCCATCTCTGCTCGGCGGAATCGAAGGGCCCGTGGACCGTTTGGTGGTTGATCCTCCTCGCTCGGGCATGGACAAGAAGGCGTTGGCGCAGCTCGTCGCCATCAAGGCTCCGGTGCTGGTCTACGTTTCCTGCAACCCGACGACGATGGCGCGCGACCTGCAGCAGATTTTCGACGGCGGATACAAGATCGAACGGCTGCGTCCCGTGGATATGTTCCCGCAAACCTATCACATCGAATGTGTGGCCCGCTGTGTCCTCGAGCCTTGAAGTCCAATCTCCCGTAGCGGCCAAGAGCACGCGCAATTTCTTTGCGCGTCTGTGGTACAGCCGTGAGTTGATCTTCACGCTGGTGAAGCGGGACTTGAAGATTCGCTACAAGTCCAGCGCGCTCGGGTTCCTGTGGTCCTTTGGTCGGCCCCTGTTGCTGATGCTTGTGATCTGGGGCGTGTTCAGCCTGGTCGTTCGACTGATTCCCTCCAGCCATCCGATGCTGCCGTATTCGCTGCATATCCTGACGGCTTTGTTGCCGTGGATGTTCTTGAGCACCGCGATTGCGGAGGCGCTGTTCACGATTCTTGGCAATGCGAATGTCGTGAAGAAAGTCTGGCTGCCAACCGAGGTATTCCCGGCGGCGGTTGTTGTGGGCCAGTTGGTGCACTTCGCCCTGACGCTGCTGGTTCTTGCCGGATTTGTGATCGTGTACGCGATCTTCGGGAAGATCCCCGAGGGGCAGCCGGGCGCAGGGGGACATCTCGGAGTTCTGATGTTGCCGGGCTGGGAGATCATCTTCCTTCCATTCCTTGTCGTCCTGCAGGCGCTGTTTGCGCTGGGGCTGGCCCTGATCGTGTCGTCGCTGAACGTTTTCTATCGCGACGTGAGCTCGATCGTCGAGATTGTGCTGAGCGCTTGGTTCTATCTGACGCCGATCATTTACCCTGGTAATCTGGCGCGGCCGGCACTGAAGGGCATGGGGCTGGAGCCGTTGTATTGGATCTGGCTCTCGAACCCGATGACGCCGATCACGTTGGCGTATCGACGGATCTTTTTTGGGCGCCTGTTCCGTCATGCGCCGGAAGTTTCCGACTCGACCCTGTTCATCGGATTGGGCGTCACGACGCTGGCGACGATGCTCATTCTGTGGGCGGGAATCGCCCTTTTCCGGAAGCAGAGCCTGCGTTTTGCGGACGAGCTCTGACTTTGCCGCCCCTTTTCTCCCCTTGTCGCCGTGGCCCTCGGAATCTAGCACTGTTCCCGGAGTGCTGACATGACCGAACACCCCGACAAATCCGCCGGTCCCGCCCCGTGGCAGGATCCCGCCGCTACGACCCAGGAGGGCCGTGACCTGCGCGGCTATATGGAACTCGTGTGGGGGCGGAAGTGGCTCGTGCTCTTCTGCATTGTGCTGGCCTTCTTCGCGGGCACGTTCTACCTGCGGCGCACGCATCCGGTCTATGCGGCGACGGCAGTCATGCAGTTTCAGCGCGAGTCGCCGCGGGTCTTTGAATTCAACCAGGGCCCGACGCAGCAGGGTGCGAACGAGGACTTGCGCACGCAGATCGAACTGATCCGCAGTCCCGCCGTGGCGCAGCGCGTCATCAATGCCCTGGACCTTTTTGCCGGCCAGTCGGATGCCCCGCTTGCCGAGAAGGATCTTGGCGAGCGGCTGATCGCGTCTATTGGTAAGATCAAGGCGCTGTTCCGCGACAAGGTTGTCGGAATGGAAGCCCCCGAGATCGATCCCGAGACGCTGCAGCGGCAAATTCGCATTCAGTCTGTTCTCGACAATCTGAAAGTCACTCAACGCCCAAAGACCCACTTGATCGAAGTGACCTTTTACTCACACGACCAGCGAGAAGCGGCACGCGTCGCGGACGAGTTCTGTCGCCAGTTCATTGGCTTCGTAAACGAGGTCGCTTATCTCGCAACGGAAACGGCGCGTGAGTCCGCGCAGGAGAATATCGAAGCAGTTCGCGAGAAGCTGGAACAGGCCGAGCAGGACTTGCTGGATTACGCCGTTGCCGACCAGAAGATGTTGGAGATGAAGAAGCGGCTGGTCGAAGATCGCGTCGAGGATATCTCGCGGCGTGTCGATGAACTGGCCGACAAGACGATTCAGGCAGAGGCCGAAGTTTCCGGCGCGAAGATGGCCGAGGATGCGGGCGTGATTCTGCGCGAGAATAACTACATCTCGGACCTCCGCAAGCGACTGAACGAACTGCAGATTCGCCGCGCGACGTTACTGGCGGAGGCAAAGAAGGATCACCCGGAACTGCAGCAGGTGGAACGCGAGTTGGTCGTGTTGAACGATCAACTGACCTCCGCGGTCGTGGGGTTGCGAATCGAATCGGACGTTCGGCGGGCGGTGACGGATCAGACTCTGAAGGTCCAACGTGAACGGCTGACAGAGGCCGAGGAAGAGCTGGAGTACCTGTCGCAGAGCCTCGTGAAGCACGGCGCGCTGCAGCGCGACGCGGAGACCTACCGCGAGCTCTACAGCGAGATGCTCCAGCGCTACAAGGAGATGACTGTCGAGGCGACGATGGAAGAATCGCCGCTGACGGTCGTGAGTTACGCCGACATCCCGCGCTTCCCCGAGCGCCCGAAGATGACGCGCACGATGGCATTCTCGATCTTCGCCGGGCTCGTGCTGGGGCTGCTGCTGGTGTTCTTCCTGGAACAGATCGATCGCTCGGTGAAATCGCCCGCATTTGCGGAGAAGACGCTCGGGCTGCCGACGCTGGGCGTCGTTCCGTTCCTCGGGGCGCCGGGGCGGATTTTCAGCCGTTCCAAGGGGCGCCAGATTCAGATCGTCAGCGAAATGAACCCGAAGTCGCCGCAGGCGGAGGCCTTCCGGTATCTGCGGACGGCGATCCAGTACTCGGTTGCCGGCGCGCGGCCGCGGGTGCTGCTGGTGACGAGCTGCGCGACCCGCGAGGGTAAGTCGACGGCCTCGATCAATCTGGCGATCACGTTGGCGGGTCGGGGAGAGAAGACGCTCCTGATCGATGCCGACCTGAAGAAGCCGGTTGTTCACCAGACGTTCAAGACGATGCGCATGCCGGGGCTGACGGACGTCCTGACGGAGAACAAGACGATCGAAGAGAGCATCATTGCCTGCGACACCGTGGCGGACCTGGACCTGCTGCCGGCCGGGCCATCGACGCCTTCGCCCGCGGATATGCTGGATTCCGAGGACATGACGGCGCTGCTGACGAAGCTGCGGGAGAAATATGCCAATATCGTGATTGATTCGCCACCTCTGTTCGGTATGGCCGATTCCTACGTCCTGGCGACGAAAGTCGACGGCGTCTGTCTTGTCATCCGCAAGGGCGTGACGCGGCGGGATGTGCTGAGCAAAACGGCCGGGGCGCTGGACAACATGGGCGTTCGGCTGCTGGGCGCGATCTACAACGTCCAGGGCCGGGAGCGGCGCAGCGGCGAGTATTACGCCTATGGCTATTATGGTTACGGCTCGGAGGGGTACTACAACGAGGACGATGGAGGAGAAGACTCTCCGAAGCGCCGGCCCGCTGAAAGCGGTTCAACAGGCTAACTGCCAGGCGCCATTCTTCCTTGTCATCCTAGCGGTTTTGATGCACTCTTTCGTTGGCTGCGAGGGGAGATACTGGCCAGTATATATGGCCGCAGCCGAATGCGACTGTTGAAGGAAATCCGATCCGGGGGCTAACCTGGCGACAGGTTCAGTGGGTCAGGATTTCCAGGAGAGGATCAAAATGACCACTCGAACCAGCACATTGGGATTCCTGGGGATGATTGTGGCGGTCTGTCTGGCCGCGACGGTGGGAAATGCGCAGTATCTGATTCCTCAGCCCGAGATGCCGCGAAACGTCGCGGGTGGGATCGAGTTCCGCATCAAGGCGCCCAGTGCGACTGGGGCTTTCGTGGCGGGCGATTTCAACTCCTGGGGCGATGCCTCGGAGGGCGAGATCGTCAATGAAGATGCCCGAATGGCAGGCCCCGATGCGAATGGGTACTTCTCGAAAGTCTACTCGCTGACTCCCGGCACATACAAATTCCAGTACGTTCTGGAAGATCGCTGGTCCGATTGGTTGCACGTCCCCAGCGATCGGATGCCGGTGGACGAGTCCGGCAACAACATCCTGGTCGTTCGTCCTGATGGCACGGTCGTCCCGGCCGGTTACCCCTATGTGTTTGCTCCCAAGAACACCCCCGGTGGCATCGAGTTCCGCGTTTACGCGCCGGGGTATCGGATGGCCTACGTGGCGGGCTCGTTCAACAACTGGGCGAATCATGTGAATGGCCAGATTCGCGACGGACGCTACCAGATGTTTGTCGCGCCCGATCACGAGTTCGTCCGCACGATTCCGATCAAGCAGGGCGTCTATCAGTACATGATCAACCTGGACGGCCGGGCGGATCGCTGGTTGGAAGGCTCTTCCGAACTCCCGCGCGACTCGTCGGGGCACCGGTACTTCACGGTGACTCGGAGCGGTCTGATCGCAGAGACGGCGGATCTGGCGATTCTGCCTCCGCGCGTCACCAGCGACGGCATGGTGGAATTCCGCGTTTACGCGCCGAAGACACAGTCGGTCTATGTGGCCGGTAGCTTCAACGAATGGGCGAACAACGACCAGGGAACGGTGACCGATGCCGATGCGCTGATGATCCCCGATGCGAACGGTATGTTCAGCAAGAAGATCGAACTGGAACCCGGTAAGTACAGCTTCAAGTACGTGTTGAACGGTGCGGCGGACAGTTGGATGTCGCTCGATCCGAACGACCTGCCCCGGGACCTCGACAGCAACTCGGTGTTCACGCTGACCGAGGACAACACGATCCTGGAAATGGAAGGGAAGCCTGATCCGTGGACGGAGTTCGGCCTGGCGGCTGCCCGCGCGCAGCAGTCCAGCACCGGCGGCCAGGCGGTCGCTTCCGCGCAGTCCGCGGGCGAGGCGCTGATCGAGAGCGAACTACAGAACGAGTTCTCCGCCCAGTTGGCCAAGACGATTGGAACGACCGGCAAGCCTCGTATCCTGTTCTTCTACCATCCCAAAGCGCAGTCGAGCATCGACGCCCGGAAGTGGCTGGAAGGCCCCGAGGGGCGGGCGTTGCAGTCGGCAGCCGAGGTGCTGAGCACGGATGTTTCGGAGCAGCGCGCCACGGCGCAGCGTTACGGCGTTTTCCGCGTCCCAGCTGCGGTTCTTCTGGGCCAGGGTGGCGCCGCGGAAGAAGTCGTGGTCTACTCCGGCAATCAGAAGGACTTCACCGAGAAGATGACTGAGTTGGCTGGCGTTCCGATCCCCCAGGCGAGGGAAGGGGCAAATAATCCCTTCCTGGAATAGCCGGGGAACGGGGATTGCTCTCCGACCAGCATGATGAAGAGTTCTGCGACAATTGCGACAACTGAAGAACGTGCGTCCGCGCTGGAGGATTACTTCCGCCAGTTCGATCGTGTTGTCGTCGCATTCTCCGGCGGTGTGGACAGCACCGTTGTGACGAAGGCAGCCGCGATGGCCATTGGAGAGCGTGCGCTCGCCATCACGGCCGATACGGAATCGAACACGGATGACGACCTGGAGCTCTGCCGCCGCATTGCCGAAGAGCATGGTCTGAATCACGAGATCATTGCTTATAGTGAACTTGCGATTCCGAACTACGCCGAGAATCCGGTCAATCGATGCTACTTCTGCAAGCACACGCTCTACAGCCAACTGGCGGAGATTGCGGGGCAGAGGGGCTTCTCGGCGATCTGTGACGGATCGAATGCGGACGATGTGGGCGACTATCGACCGGGGCTCAAGGCTGTGGCCGAGCTTCAAGTGCGTTCGCCGCTGAAGGAGTTGGGTTACTCGAAGGAAGTGGTGCGCGATCTGGCGCGTCATTTTGGCCTGCCGAATCGGGACAAGCCGTCCAGCCCGTGTCTATCGTCGCGCATTCCATACGGATCGCCGGTGACGCGCGAGAAGCTGGACCAGGTGGGCCGCGCGGAGAAGTATCTGCGGGAGGAACTGGGGCTGACCGAGCTGCGGTGCCGCCATCACGGGCAGGTTGCTCGTCTGGAAGTTCCGGCGGCGGATTTCGAGGTTGTCCTTGCGAACCGCGAGGAGATCGTCAAGTGTCTGCGGACTTTCGGATTTCACTGGATCGCTCTGGATTTGGCTGGATTCCAGAGCGGTAGCCTCAACCGCACAGTACCTGACGAAGACTTGAAAGCAAATCGGATCGACATCGATTCACACTAAATAGTTTTGATTGTAGGTAAGGAGACAGCAACCATGAAGCATCCGCAGAAGATCAGAACCCTGCTGGCCGCACTGGCCATCGGAGGCCTGGCAATCGTTCCGGCCGCCGCACAGCACGAGGGGCACGGCCATTCGGAGGGGCAACCGGCAGCCCCGGCGCATCCTGCACCGAGAGCCGACAAAGTGCCCAACCCTGATGCAACCGGCATCGTCTTCGAGACCGAGGAGCACGATTTCGGAGCTATCCATCAGGGTGAGAAGGTGACCGCCGAGTTTGCCTTCGAGAACAAATCGGACAAGACGATCGAGATCGAGAAGATCCGGACGAGCTGCGGTTGCACGGCGGCGGCATTGGACAAGCGGACCTACGCGCCCGGCGAGGGCGAGAAGATCACCGTGACCTTCAATTCTGCCGGTCGCAAGGGTGCCCAGCACAAGGTCATCACCGTCAGCACAAACGATCCGGACCACCCGGCCTATCAGTTGAAGATCGCTTGCAACGTGATCACAGAGATGGAGATGACCGCGCGGATTCTTAATTTCGGTTCTGTGCAGGAAGGCGATGGAGCCAGCAAAGAAGTGGCGTTGCTGGACTTCGCCGAGACCCCCATCGAGATCAAGAACATCGAGGTTCAAGCCGAAGGTATCGAAGTCGCCCAAGGCGACCCGGAAGAGTATCTCGATACGGCCACAGGCCGCAAGGGCCGCAAGATCCCGTTCCTGATAAGCGTAAAGAAGGACTTTCCGGCCGGCCGTCTGTTGGGCCGCGTCATGATTACGACATCCAACGAGCACGAGCCCGTTCAGAGCGTTGCGATCACCGGCACGGTGCGGGGCGACCTGGCTGTCTCGCCGAACCAGGTTTTCTTCGGTGTGATCGCACCGGATTCCGACCTGGAGCGCGTCGCTCGCCTGATGGTTCGCGACGATCTGGAGTTCAAGATGACCGGCTTCACGCTTTCGCAGATGTCGCGGGACGGCAAAGACTACGACCTGACTGATAACATCGATGTGAAGCTGACAAACAGCGAAGCCAATCCGAAGACGCAGTTGCTGAGCCTCTACTTCCTGGCTCCGGGTGAGCGCGGAACCTACAAGGGAATCGTGACGGCCAGTGGCACGGTTGGCGAAAAGAAGGCCGAAGTGAATCTCCCGTTCCAGGCCGTAATTCGTCCCGAGGTGAAGCGGCAGGCCGACGGTCAGCCCAGTACAGCGGACGTCATTTCTGGCCGGGCGACGTTGCCGCGGGATGAGATCAAGCGCCAGCAGGATGCAGAGCGCGAGAAGCTGCTTCAGCGTCGCATGGAACTCCAACAGCGGGTCAAGGAAGCCAAGGAGAAGGCGGCTTCGGAGTAACCACCGCGAGATGAATGGATGCAATCGGCCCGCTCCTCGGAGCGGGTCGGTTTCTTTAAAAGGATCACTCGGAAAGCATCTGAGCCTGATGCTCGAGCATCGGGGCAAGCCGCGGGTCGTGCTCAGCGGCTTTGCGAAGAAGCTCGGTGGCGCGCTCGCGATCGCCGCGCTGCAGGGCGACCTGGGCTTGCAGCACGAGAGCCGGTCCGAGTGCGTCGAGCGCTTCCAGTTCACGGATCACATCGGGAATGATCGCGGGCTGATCCGTTGCGAGTGCGTAGTTCCCAAAAACCATCCAGTAGGAGACGAATCTCTCGCCGCCCTGCGTTCGCGCATTGGCGAGCGACTGAGCGACGGCTTCGAGGCGGCCCATGCGCATGGCAAGCTGTGCCTGCGCGAGACGACCATGGACGGAGGGATAGCCGGCGGTTTCGAGTTCATCGCATCGCGAGGCGAGTTCCTGGAGCGCCGCAGGCGTTGCCGGGGCCGCGTCGACGTTCAAAGGATCCACTTCGTAGGTTCGCAGGCCATGGCGGGTCGCGATCCCTGGCCGCGCGGCCAGCCGACCGCTGTTGTCCCAGGCGATGATCTGCCACCCGGCGGCCTGGGCCTGCGCCATGGCGCGCAGCGTTGGTCCGATGAACGGCTCGTAATAGAACATGGCCGGGCTCGCGTTGAGGCGATCGCTCCAGCCAGGCTGCGGATCGAGCAGCGGGAGGTACTCCTTGCGAAGATACTCGGGCGTGTAGGCTTCCTGGCGGCCATCCATCAGGACGCCCTGCCGCACCGCGCCGGGCTGGGAGAGCAGGAGGCTCGCCCATCCGTAGCTGGCGAAGATGGGACCTTCGTGGTCGTCGATCTGTGCGAGCACATCGCCCACTCCGCGGCAGTCGATCTCCGGATCCCACCCGAACCCCGGCCTCATCCACGGAGAGAAGGCGACCGCGGCGACGCAGATCGCCACGCATCCAACCCCCGCCAGGAAATCCCGGCGCGCGGGTCGTTCCAGCTTGGGGAATGGAATGGCCTGGAACAACTCGCCGACGGCTGGAAGACCGACGATCGCAAGCGGCAGCACGGAGCGGGGGACCTTGAGTGTCAGCAGCAGAAGGATCGCCAGGAGGAGCGCCTCCCAGCGATCGCCCTGCACGGCGCGCCGGGCGAGTGCCGCCACAGTCAATGCGACAACCAGAAGGCCGAGTGGCATCGTCTGCCATGAGACAAGGGCGAACTCGGCGGTCTGGAATTCCCCGGTTGCCGTGAATGGCAGAATGAGCGGCCCCAGGACGCCTATGAGGCCGGCCGGGTGGAGGATCGCGAAGGACAGCCAGGGAACGAGCAGCGCCGTGAATCCGACGATCAGTGTCTGGCGCCACGGGACGTCCCGGCTGCGAAGCAGGCAACCCAGGGCCGCCAGGCCGACGTACCACTCTGGATGCGTCCACGACCAGACGGTGGAGCCGACCGCGACGATGGCCGCGGAGCGGACCGGCTTGCTGCGAACAAAGTCGATGACGGCAGGAGTGACGGCCAGAAGGCAGAGCCCCCCGAGGAAGAGGGCAGAGAAGAGGCCGGGGCGTTCGACCATGCGAGCGGAGACGCCGGCGGCTGCGATCGCTCCCCACAAACCGGCGCGCCACGTTTCAACGCCGCGCCGGCGGGCGGCTTCCACGGCGAGCAGGAAACCTCCGCCATAGCCGATGAGCTTCAGGATTTCCAGTCCGGCGGGGCCCGCGATCTTCCATGCAACGGTGAGGAAGATCGAGCCCAGCAGCCATTGGCTGGCCCATGGCTGGTCGGCCAGCAGAGGCGCCAGGAACTCGTGGCGTGGGATGCCGTGCTCGAAGAAGAAGCGCCCGGTGGCCAGGTGGAAGCCGAAGTCCTTATCTCGAACCAAGACGAACGAGAGCGCCGCCAGGCCGATTGCGAGTCCGGCGAAGACGAGCGCGTTGGAGGAAGGGCGCTTCATGACATCAAGGGACGATTCGAATCTCGACGCGGCGGTTCTGGCGTCGCCCGGCGGGATTCTCGTTCGGCGCGATCGGATCGAAGAACGCGCGGGACTCGGCGATGAGCTTGCCGGAGGGGATAGACTTCTGGGCCGAGAACCAGCGCGTGACCGAGGCGGCGCGCGACGCTGCCAGGTCCCAATTGTCCACGAACGGCATATTCTTCACGGGCACATTGTCTGTGTGGCCAATGATTTCTAGGCGACTGTATTCCGCGCCTTTCAGCACACCGGCCACGGCTTCGAGAATCTTCACGCCGTCATCGGAGAGCAATACAGTGCCGGGCGTGAAGAGCGAATCGCTGAGGATGCGAACGCGCAGATCGTTCTCATCGCTGACGAGCTTGGCGTCGCCGCTTTCGACGAAGGGCGCCAGCACCGTCGTCAACTTCTCTGCCAAACCGCGGCGGATCTGATCGGCGCGTTTCGTTTGCTGATCGAGGGACGCCAGCTTGTCCTCCGCCTCCTGCAGTTGGCGCTGGGCGGCGGCGAGTTCCTTCTCGCGATCGCGCAGAGAAGAGCTGACTTCTTCGAGTTGCGCGGCGACTTCCTGCTGGTCTGACTGGGCCGCCTGAATCTGGCGGCGGAAATCGTCCCGCTCGGCGCGGGCATCGTCTCGTTCGGCGCGATAGGATTCGGCGGCCTTTGCGAGTTTCTCAAGATCCGCGGTGGCTTCATCCAGCTTCTCGCGGGTTCCCTTCAGCGATTCCAGTTCGCTCTCCAGTAGCGCCTTTGCGTTCTGCGTGGTTTCCAACTCTGCACCCAGTTCATCGATCCTCAGCTTCATCTCGTTCTCCCGCTGGAGTCGATCGGTCAGGTCCTGCTGCAGGGCTTCGGCCTGGCTGCGCTGAGATTCGCTCATCACGCGCTGGGTCGTGGAAAGTCGCTCGCGGACGGCGATCAGTTCTTCCTTCAACGAATCGCGTTCCTCGGCCAGCGCCGCGTTTGTGTCGACGGCCTCCTGGTAGCGCTCTTCGAGGATGCGCGCTTTGGCGTCGATGGCTTCAAGGTCTTGCCGAAGTTGCAGGACGCGCGCCTGGAGCATGTTGTTTTCGTCGGCAAGGCGCCGCGAGTTCAGAAAACACCCGGTTGTCAGTAGCGGGAGCAGGAGCAGCACGGGGAGCAGGGGGAATCGCTTCATTTGTTGTCGGACCTTCCTTTTTGACTTCGAGTGCGTTGGCTGACTCGTTCCATCCAATAGATTGCGGCGAACAGCATCGCAATAAGCGCAGTCTGCAACAGGCCGTAGCGCCAATCAAGAGGCCTGAGCACGATCGCTGCCAAACCGACGGCCAGCGTGACGCCGTAGAGGAAGACGACAGCCTCGCGCGGCGTCATTCCCAGATCGACCAGACGGTGCGAGATGTGATTGCGATCGCCTTGCATCAGCGGTTTGCCGCTTCGCCAACGAATCCAGAGTACCGTGATCGTATCGAACAGCGGAACGCCGAGGACGATGACGGGCATCAGGATCGGCAGGCGCGTGGGTGTGCCTTCGTGATAGTAGGTCGCCACCGCGGTCAACGCCCCGAGCAGAAAACCCAGGTGCGTTGAGCCGTTGTCGCCGAGGAAGATGTTGTTGCGTGTGAAATTGTGAAGCCAGAATCCGATACATGCGCCCGCGAGCATCGCGAACAGCAGCATCATGTAGTATTCCTGCGACAAGGCGGAAATCAGCGCCATGACAGCGGCGACGATTGCAGCGACTCCGCTGGTCAGGCCGTTCATGTTGTCGAGGAAGTTGAGACTGTTGGTCAGCAGGACGATCCAGAAGATCGTCAGGATCCAACCGGCCCACAGCGGGAGGAAGAACTTGATGACGACGCCTGTGGCCAGGAGAGGAACGACGGCGAGGATCTGGATGGCGAGTCGTAGCACCGGTGGCAGCGGGCGTCGATCGTCGATGGCTCCGGTGATGAAGATGATCGCACATCCCACAAAGATGCCGCCGAGTTGGCCGAAGCGGAGCTCCGTATTGGCAGCCAGGACTCGGATGCGTTCAGGCAGGAAGTCGAGACCCGGGACGACCGTTCGGGCGAGCACGAGGTTCAGCGCCATGCACCCCCAGAACGCTGCGAAGACGGCCAGGCCACCGCTGCGTGGCGTGGCTTCGGCGTGGATCTTCCGATCGAGCCCGGGGTGATCGATCATGCCCAGGCGACGTCCGAGGACACGAGCCAGCGGCGTCAGCAACGCGCCGACGACGAGCGATTCAACCAGGGCGGCTATGGCAAGAAGTACAAACGGGTTCACGGGCGGCGCCTTTCGAGTGGAGCGTCCGCGGGCGTCCGCAGAGAGTCAAGACCCAGCAAAGCGTCGATTACCCGCGCCGATAGCGATAGTAGGCGGCGCAGGCGCCTTCGTTGGAGACCATCGGGGCGCCGAGGGGTTTGTCCGGCGTGCAGCGGGTTCCGAAGGCCGGGCAGTCACAGGGCTTCAGAACGCCCTGCAGAACGAGGCCGCTCTGGCACTCGGTTTCGGCGGCCGGCGGGGCGGGGGAGAGGTCGAAGCGGCGTTCGGCATCGAAGTGCTCGTAGTCGGGTGCCAGTTCGTAGCCGCTCTGCGGGATCGTGCCGATGCCGCGCCATTCGCGATCGCCGACGCGAAAGACTTCGCCCATGATGCGAAGGGCGGTTTCGTTGGCTTCGGTTCGCACGACGCGATTGTAGGGGTTTTCGACCTCGGCGCGACCGGCCTCCAACTGGCGGACGGCCATCAGGATGCCCTGCAGAATGTCGACGGGCTCGAATCCCGTGACGACGATCGGAACGTGGTACTTCTCGGCGATCGGGTAATACTCGCCCGTGCCCATGACGGTGCAGACGTGCCCGGCGGCGAGGAAGGCCTGCACCCGATTCGTGGGTGAAGAAAGGATGGCCTCGATCGCCGGCGGAACGAGAACGTGCGAAACCAGGACGCTGAAATTCGGGACGTCGAGCCGGGCCGCCTGGTACACGGCCATCGCATTGGCGGGTGCCGTTGTCTCGAATCCGACGGCGAAGAAGATGACTTCCTTGTCCGGATTGGCGCGCGCAATCTTTACGGCATCGACGGGCGAGTAGACCATGCGCACGTCGGCCCCGGCGGCTTTCACGGCGAGGAGATCGGTCTCTGTGCCGGGAACTCGCAACATGTCGCCAAAGGACGTGAGAATAACGTTGGGCCTGCGGGCGAGTTCGATCGCCGCGTCGATCTTGGCGATCGGCGTGACGCACACAGGACAGCCGGGGCCGTGGACGAGCGTGATTCCGTCCGGCAGCAGTTCATCCACGCCGTACTTCACAATGGCATGCGTCTGGCCGCCGCAGATCTCCATCATTGTCCACGGCTGCGTGACAGCCGCGGCGATTGCATCCGCATAGCGACGCGCCGCGTCGGCATCGCGGTACTCGTCCAGGTACTTCACGTTTCTCCGTCCCTGATTTCTTCCAGTTCGCCCATTTGCTCGAGGTACTCGAAGACGCTGTTCGCTTCTTCCTCATCGATCGTGCGCAATGCGAAACCGACATGCACAATTACGTAATCTTCAACCTTCGCCTCGGGGGTGTATGCGAGCGAGATGTCCTTGACGATGCCGCCGAAACTGACCTTCGACATGCGCATCAGCGGATCGCTCTCGTCGATGCTAAGTACTTTTCCCGGAACTGCGAGACACATCTCCGTCCCTCCTTTTTCTGCGCGCGGCGGCGGCGTAAACCTGACCAACGGCCAGGCCGCCGTCGTTTGGTGGCACGCGTTGGTGCCAGTACGGCGTGAACCCGTCGCGGCGCAGGCGCCCGATGGCGCCCTCCAGCAGCACGCGATTCTGGAAACACCCACCGGTTAGAATCACGCGCTCTTCACCGGCCATTTTCGCCACTCCGGCAATGACCTCAACCAATGTCTGGTGAAAACGGGCCGCGATTTCCGCGGCGGAAACGCCGGCGCGGCGATCCGAGAGAATGGCTTTCGCCATTGGGGCCCAGTCCGGTCCGTCCATTTCATAGGGCGATGCGGTGCCGAACGCGCGGGCGGCGAACTCGAGTTCCATGGCCGCTTGGCCCTCAAAAGTGGAAACCTGGCGAATGCCCGCGAGTGACGCCGCGGCATCGAACAGGCGGCCTGCGCTCGTAGTAATCGGCGCGTTCAGGCCGCGAGGAAGGGCCTGCACGAGGAGCTTCCACTCGGCTTCTTCGAATTGCTGCCGGAGGATTTCTTCATCGAATGCTGCATCGCCGAGCGCTTCATACAGCAGGCCAAGCGCGCATCGTCGAGGCTCCCGCACGGCCTTCTCTCCACCGGGCAAGCGGAACGGGCGCAGGTGCGCAACGCGCTCGAAGTCGGCTTCGTCCGCCAGGAGGAATTCGCCGCCCCAGATTGTCCCATCGAGTCCGTAGCCCGTACCGTCCCAGGACACGCCGAGCACGCGGCCGGTCAGTTCGTTCTCCGCCATGCACGCCGCGACGTGCGCGAAGTGATGTTGGATTTCTTCCGGAACCGAGTCCGTTTCGCGGCCGAATCGCGAGGCCATGTAGTCCGGATGGCGATCGATCGCCATCTGAGACGTTGGAACTTCGTAGAGTTGCTGGAAGTCCTCGACGCATTGTTTGAACGCACCGAACGAAACGACGTTTTCGAGATCGCCACCGTGCGGACCAGTCATGATCTCTTCGCCAATGCCAAGCGCGATCGTGTTCTTCAGGTGCCCACCGAGCGCCATGATGTGGCTGCAATCAATCGGCGCACGCACGGGCAAAGGCGAATATCCACGCGATCGGCGCAGAACCACTTCTCTGCCCGCGGCGATGCGCACGACGCTGTCCTCGACAGGGCGAAGGATCGGGCGATTGTGTACGAGGAAGAAATCGGCAACACCTTGCAGGCGTTGGATGGCTTCGCGTTCATCGGTGCAGATAGGCTCTTCGCTGATGTTGGCGCTTGTGGCGACGAGGGGAATGCTCAGATCGTTCATGAGCAGGATGTGAAGGGGCGTGTAGGGCAGCATCGCTCCGATGGTGGGATTGCCGGGGGCAATTTCCCTGCTGGGTCCATCGAATCGATCGAGCAACACGATCGGCGCCTCGGGCGATTGCAGCGCGCGCGCTTCTTCGTCGTGCAGGTCGCAGGATGCGCGAATCGCATCGATGGATGGGAACATGACGGCGAAGGGTTTCTCCGAACGCCGTTTGCGCGTGCGCAGTTCCTGGATGGCCCGATCGTTCGTCGCGTCGCACATCAGATGGAACCCGCCGAGACCTTTCACTGCAACGATTCGGCCACTCGCCAACGCCTCCTCGGCCGGGCGCAATGCATCATCTTTTGATGCCAACTGGTTGCCATCTTTATCCCAGAGCGCGAGACTCGGGCCGCAGACAGGGCAGGCGTTGGGTTGCGCATGGAATCGCCGGTCGCGAGGGTCGGTGTATTCGCGTTGGCACTCGGGGCACATGGTGAAGCTGGACATCGAGGTATTGGCTCGATCGTAGGGCAACGCCGCGATGATGCTGAATCGCGGGCCGCAGTGAGTGCAGTTTGTGAACGGATAGCGGTATCGCCGATTCGCCGGGTCGAGAATCTCGGTGCGGCACAATTCGCACGTCGCAATATCGGCCAGCACGATGGCCGTCTTCGCGCCCGAATGATCGCTCTCGCGAATTTCGAAGTCGTCGAAGCCAATGGGGTCGAGTTCCGTGACCTCGAGGCCCGTGATGCGCGCGTTGGGGGGCAGTTCTGCAGAAAGTCGATGGCGGAAGTTCTTGAGTGAGTCGCCTGGGCCTTCGATCTCGAGCGTGACTCCGCGCGGGGAATTTACAACCCAGCCGCGGAGACCGATTTCCTCGGCCAGTCGAAAGACAAACGGTCGGAATCCGACGCCTTGCACGGCGCCGCGGATTTGAAACCGCCATCGACAGGTCTTATTCATCGAAACGACCGAGCGTGGGGGCACCTCGCAGGGTGCGAGATCGGCCCAACGCCCCTTCCTCCGCCGGGATTTCAGCCCTCTTGGGTTGACTCCTCAAGGCGAATCGGGGTTTTATACTCAATGAATCCCGACATCGTGGCGGCGGCACTAGGGGCCGTTGTTGCTTTATTGTGAGGAGAGGAAACTCCCATGAACCTTTTGCGTTCGCTCCGCGGACACGGGCTTGCCTGTGTCCTGGTTGTGCTTTGCATGTCCCTCGGCAGTCTCATCCAGGCAGCAGATCCACCCGCTCCATTCATGTACCAAGGCTATCTTGAGGTCGACGGGGCCCCAGCCAACGGCGCCTTCGACTTCATCTTTGTGGCGTACGAGACGTCGTCCTCTACGACCCCTCTTGCGCCGGAATGTGTGGTTGGTGGCGTTCGGGTGACTGATGGAGTCTTCAACGTAGAATTGGATTTCGGGACCACAATCTGGGATCGCTTCGATCCATGGATCGAGATCGGCGTCCTGGAAACCACAAAGGATGCCGACCGCGCACCATACACGATGCTGTCTCCGCGCCAACACTTTCTTCCAACGCACACAGCATACAGCGCGCGCGATGCGCAGACGCTCAGTGGATACGATTCCAGCGACCTTCGGAATGCCTCGTTGATCAATTCGGGGACGTTGAACACTTCGCGGTATTCGGCCTACTCCGATCTGACGGCAGAATCGAAGGTAAGTGCAGCTCCAGCCGCGGATACGATTCCGGTGGCCGATGGAACCGGAAAGCTCGATGCGGGATGGCTGCCATCGACTGCGTCTGGGAATCAGGTTGTCGTGACCGTCCCGAATCCCGGTGCATTAGGATACACAGCCGGATCGCCGGTAGCTTATGGCGCTGGGTCGGCGCAGTTGCCGAAGTTCGTCGCGCCGCTCGTTGGGCTGACAGATTTCGGACAGTCCTCGGTTTTCGAGTTGATTGCCGTCGACGAGTCGCGCGCGTTCTTCGCCTATCGTGACGAGTCGGATGGAAATAAGGGCAAGGCCTGTGTCGTGTCGGTCTCCGGAACTGCACTTTCATTCACAACGCCCGAGGTGTTCTCGAGTAATGCGATCACCGACATGCAGGCGGTTGTTCTGTCGCCTGCGAACAGCTCGAGCTTTCGCACCGCGATTGTCGCCTATACGGACTCTTCGATCGGAAACCATCTGCTGATGCGATCGATTCGATTTAACAACGACGAGACGTATGTGCTTGGAACACCGATCACAGTTGTTGCCGCGGCGACGACAGAGTTTGAATTGGCGAACATGTCCAGGTCGCAGCCCGTTCTTGCGTATGCCGATCCGTTGGACTCCGACCACGGAAAGGTGAAGAGCTACACTTACTTCCAGGCGAGCGGGAACGTATCTCAGTATGCCTCTGGAACGTTCAACAGCGCGGCAACCGATACGATCGCGATCCAGATGTATTCAGAGTACTCCGGGCTCCTGGCCTACAACGATGCCGCCACCGGCGACCCGGCGATGTTGACGATTGGGCACAATTGGGGTTCTTCGACGATGAATGCTGGTACACCAGTGACCATGAGTTCCCTCGCCATGAGCGACATCGAATTCGTGCCCCTCGACTCCCAGATGATGATTCTGTGCGATTCACGAGAGGGCTACGATTCGGACACCATGTACCCCGTGAGAGTCACCGGAAACAGTATGT
The DNA here is from genome assembly GCA_020444065.1 of bacterium. Lineage (NCBI taxonomy): Bacteria > bacterium. The sequence continues at coordinate 264,260 of JAHLLQ010000003.1, forward strand.
CCCTTGGCAACGAGACTGGCCGAAGCGGCATCGCTACCTATGCTCCGATCGATCACAGTCGCTTTGTGCGAGCATGCCAGGGGTCGAGCAGTGTCTACGTCGGCTGCTACGCGACGGACGGAGCCAACATCATAACGACCGCGGAGACGGCAAGCTATGTGATGAGTACCGGGAATGACGCGCTCTCGATCGCGGTGCTTGGCGGGTCGCATGTGCTTCTCGCTTACAGTTCCGGGCCAGTCAAGTTCGCCCTTGGGCAATATGCTCCTCCGCTGGGGATCGTGAAGACATCTTCGACTTATGGCGCCCCGGTGGAAGTGATTGTCGCCGGCGTTGCCGATGGACTGAGCGATCTGGTTCCAGGCGCGACTTACTATATCAATTCGTCCGGCAATCTCACACGCGATGTCGGTTGGGCGAAGATGGGGCGAGCGATTTCGGAAACGGAGTTGATGATCGATATTGAATGACGGGCAATGAGTTGGCGGTCGATAGCAAAAAGGAGAAGGCGGTATGTTTTCGAGAAACATCAAGACCTTAGCGTGTCTGACCTGCTTTGTTCTGCTGGCGGTCCTGCAATTGCCTGCGGCCGATCCGCCGGCGCCGTTCACGTACCAGGGATATCTCGAGGATGCCCGGGTCCCGGCGAATGGGACGTACGATCTGGCATTCATCCCGTACGAAACATCCATCAGCACCAAACCGGTCGCTTCGGAGTTCTATGCGGACGATACCGTCGTCACAGATGGTGTGTTCAATGTGACGCTGGACTTTGGCACTGCGGTCTGGGAATCCTACAATCCCTGGATTGAGATTATGGTCCGTCCAGGCTCAGTGTCAAATACCAGCCACGATCCGGCGACGTATACGGTCCTTTCTCCGCGACAGCCGTTCCTGCCAACGCATACGGCGCACCTCGCGAGGGATGCGCAGTCGGTTGAAGGGTACACGGCCGCCGAGTTGTTAAATGCAAACAACATCAATGCGGGGACATTGAACACTTCGCGCTACTCGGCGTTTAGCGATCTTCAGGCGGAAGGCGCTGTGATGACCTCACCGACGGCGAATAAGATTCCGCAGGCGGACTCTTCCGGAAAACTCGATGCAGGTTGGTTGCCGAGTGGAACCGGCGAGTCGACGATCGTGCGTTCCTACCCATCGAATACTGACTCCTTTGGGATCCAGGCAGGAATGCCGGTTTCGTTAGTTGGAGGGGCGCTCTATCGCGGGCGATACTGGACGCCTCGCGCAGAGACGATGAGTACTGCCTTTGCCACGTCGTCGGAGTTCGACATTGTGGGATTCAGCGGAAATCAGGCGCTGCTGGCCTATCGAGATGAGGGCGATTCCAACCAAGGTAAGTTGTGCGTTGTCACATTGTCAGGGGGCAATCTGGCCGTAGGGGATCCGGTCGTGTTTTCCACTGACGCCGTTGGATCGATTCGTCTGACCATTGCGCCGAAGGACCTGAATATTGGCTCTCCGATGTTCACGATCGCTTTCACAAACGAAAGCAGTTCCGGGGATCTGCAACTTTGTGGAGGAAAGGTTTCAAGTACCGGAACGATCACGCTGGGGACCCCCACGACGGTGGATGCCGGCCCCGTGACGGACTTCGATGTGGAGTGTGCAGGAGCAAGGGACTTCGCCATTGCCTGGGCGGATCCAGGTTCATCGAACTATGGAAAGGTCGCGATGGCCTATCTTGCAACGCCGAGCTATGCTCACGACATTTCGACAAACCTGACTTTCAACTCGGCGGCAACATCGGTGATTGAGATGGGTGTGATCTCCGCGCAGCAGATTGCGATCGGTTTCAATGATGCAGACTCCGGGGGCAACTTCGTGCTTCGCAAGGTGGCAATCACCGGATCCGATTTTGATCAGATTACACTCGGTACGAAATACGACCTTGGCGATGCGGCGGATTGGTGTCTGCTTGCCCAAATCGACACGAATGTGTTCGGCATCTGGTGGTATCCCAGTGTCTCAAGCGCAGTTGTTGAATCGCTGACGATCACCTCCGATGGGTTCATCGTAGGAACCGGAGATAATGTTGGGGGCAATGCTCATGCGATGGCCTCATTCGGTCGGGGGCGCTTTGTGACAGCATCGGAGGGCGTCAGTTCAGTGAGGCTCTATCCCTTCTACCTGATCAATAATCATGCGATGCAGGGCGATACCGCTCCGTCGTGGCTGCAAACGACGGGGAACACGCTGAGGATGGCCTCGATGGGCGAATCCAATGTCGTTCTGGTGCATAGCACGGGAGATGCGTATATTTCGTATGGTAATCTGGTCGCCCCGATGGGGATCGCTGTGACGTCGGGCTCCTCGGGCTCCTCGGTCGACGTAGTCGTGAAGGGGATAGTCGATATCTTTTCGAGTCTCTCTCCAGGTGCAAACTACTATGTCGATGTGACTGGGAACTTGACGATGGAACCAGGTTGGGCGCGCATCGGTCGCGCGCTTTCGGATTCCGAACTACTGCTCGATATTGAGTGAGGATAACATGATGAGAAACACGACCTTGAGCAAAGGAAGAATCATTAGTGCGTTGGTGGCACTGGTGGTTCTTGGGTTGGCAATTGCCGTGGCGCAAAGCGGCGGTCGGTACGATCTGCTGCGCTCCGGACAGGGAGGCGGCGGGGGAGTGAACTCTACGGGAGGCCATTACAGCGTGAGCGGACTGGCCGGCCAGGCCGGCGCAGGCGGAGCATTGACCGGTACATCCACCGAAGTGCGTGGCGGATTCTGGATTCCCGTCGTACCAACTCCTACACCCACGCCCAGCGCATACGATGGTTGGACCGTGCGCTGACGACTTCTCCATGGAGGAGAATAACGATGAGGGTTTCCCGTCGTTGCGTACTGCTTTCTGTGGTCCTCTGGGTCACGTTTCCCGGTTGGGCGATTGATCCACCTGCGCCGTTCACCTACCAAGGCTACCTGGAAGACAACGGAGCTCCTGCAACGGGTTCGTTCGATTTGGCATTCGCGCCATACGATGCAGAAATCGACGGTGCGAGCGTCGGGCCGGTGTTCTATGCGGATGACACCGCCGTAGCGGATGGCATCTTCTGCATCACGATGGATTTCAAGTCGCAGATGTGGACGGAGTACAATCCGTGGGTCGAGATCATGGTGCGTCCGGGAATCTATCCGAACACAAATCACGATGTCGGAACGTACACGATTCTCTCCCCGCGCCAGCGCTTTTTCCCAACGCCGACGAGTTACATATCCCGCTGGTCGAGTTCGCTCGAGGGGTACTCGGCGGCACAGTTGCTCGATGCATCCAACATCAACGCCGGGACATTGGATCCGGCGTATTACTCGGCGATTGATGACTTGGTTGTTGAGGGTCGCGTTGGCAGCGGCGCGAATCAAGTTGCCGTGGGGAACCACGATCATACAAAGGCCGACGTCACCGACCTGGAGCCAATTTCCGCAACGCCGGCGGCAGATACGATCCCATTAGCGGATGGCGCGGGAATAATCGATCCCGGCTGGCTTCCGTTTCAGAACGGCGATGCCGTCGTGCGAACATTCACGTGCGACGACGTGTACAGCATCGACGCCGGCGATCCGGTTCTACTGGTCGAGGGCGAGATTCACCCGGCGGAGTTTTGGGTGCCTTTCGTCGAAACGCAGGAACTGCTTGTCACGACGACGAGGTTTGGCCTCGGGGCCTTGGGGAGGGGAAAGGCGGTCATCGCCTATCGTGACGAGGCCGATGGGAACAAGGGGAAGGCCCGTTTGATTTCGATCGAGAACGGCGTCATGTCGATTGGGACGTCCCTCACGTTCAGTTCGTCGGACATCGATCAGATCCGCGTGATGTCGATGCTTCCGACTTATGCGAAGGGTTACTACCCACACTTCATCGTTGCTTATACGACAACGGGGAATCAGGCGCTGTACGTTCGGGGTGGCCAGCTTGTCGGCAGCAGCACGCTCAGTTTCGGCAGTTCAGTGCAAGCCCATGCAGGGCCGATCACGGAATACGATCTTGCGCCGATGATTACGGCGCGCTTCGTTCTCGCATACGCCGACCCGAACGATTCAGACTACGGCAAGATTCTGAGGTGTGGCTTCAATTACAACATGGAGACCATCTCGCTGTACGATGTGAATACATTCAATAGCGCTGCCACGTCGAAGATTGGCCTGGGTGGATTCTCGTACCAGTCGGTTGCAGCGTCCTTTATGGATGCCGGTTCGTCGAACAAGGCAGTGCTGCTTCCGATCCGTTGGGATTTGACGTACGACGAAACGATGTCGACCGGGTTGAAGATGCACTTGGGGTTCGTGGCCGATAGCCTGAAACCCGTCCCGATCGATGGCGACAAGATGTTCCTGGAAATGCGGCCGACCGGTGAAGATGCGGACTACTTGGCAGGCTTCTGTGTCAACCAGGCCGGTGCATGGCCGGGCGATCGGTGGGGGTACAACAGTACCGATTCCGCCGTTGCCTACCTGAGTCCGAACAAGGTGGTGTCCGTCAGAAAGGACTCAACCCAGATTCGAGTCGGCCCCACGGGGATGTACGAGAATCACATCCTCGAAGGGTCGACGCTTTACTACACAAGCGTGACGCCCGGGGGGCTCGATATCTGTGTTGTGGATGCAACGCACGTGATCATCGCCAACAGCGGCACATCCGTGAAGGTCAGTCGTGGGCGCTATGTTCCGCCGATTGGTATCGCCGTCACCGATGGAGCTGTTGGTCAGCCCGTGGATGTCGCCGTGTCGGGAATTGTCAGTGGCTTGAGCGGCTTGACTCCCGGGGCGATCTACTACGCAGAGCCACGGCTCGGCACGCTGACCATTACGCCGGGTTGGGCGCGCATCGGTCGGGCGCTCTCGGAGACGGAGTTGTTGTTGGATATCGAGTAGAGCTGGCACACAAGGCACTCAATGAGCCCATGGGGCAATCCCCCGGAGGAAGGAAGATCCAAATGAAGATTCGTTCTCGATTCGTATCGCGTGCCTGTCCACTGGCATCCGCGATTCTGGTTGTCCTACTGATAAGCGCTGTCAGCGCTGCCCCGGAGAGTGCGCCCTTTGTGTATCAAGGATATCTGGAGGATGCCGGTTCGCCGGCGAATGGGACCTACGATCTGGCGATGACACCGTACTTGACTCCAAACGATGGGAGTCCCGCGGCCGACACCTTCTACGCGGACGACACGGTGGTATCCGATGGCGTGTTTTCTGTTGAGCTCGATTTCAGCGGTAAGCTCTTCGAGATGGGCGATTTCCATGTGGAGTTCGCGGTTCGTCCGGGCTCAGTCGACAACGGAGATCGGGATCCCGCGACGTACACCACCCTGAGTCCACGGCAGGCATTCCTTCCGACGCACACGAGCTATCTCGCGCGCAACTCCATGGCGCTCAGCGGTTACACGGCCTCGGATCTACGCAACGCATCCCTCATCAACGCGGGTACGTTGAATTCGGGTCGCTTCTCAGCCTATCTGGATCTGCAGGATGAGGGCAGGATCGGCGCGTCCTCCGGTCAGGTTGCCGCCGGAGATCACCTTCACACGAAGGCAGACTTGACGGACCTCGAACCCATCTCGACAACCCCGGCGGCGGGTACAATCCCCGTCGCCGACGCCTCGGGGAAGTTGAATGCGGCGTGGCTGCCTTCTGCACCCGAGAGGGAACTCCCCAATCCATCCGCAGGCTCCATCAGCGCCGGCACAGCGGTCTCCTATTACGACGGCAGCATTCACGAAGCCAGCTTTGAGTTCCCTGCCATTACAAGTTCGGTGTTTGGCACCTCGACGGAGTTCGAAATCACTGCACTGGACGACACGCATGCGCTGATCGCTTATCGAGACGAAGCAGACGGCAACAGGGGGAAGTTGCGCGTCATGACGATTGACGGCGAGACGATCACGCTGGGGGATCCCGTCGTCTTCTCTGATGATGCGGTGCAGTTGGTTCAGGTCACTGCGCTCTATCCTCACTTGTCATCGCTCTCGCGCTACTTCGTCGTTTCCTACACAACCGTGGTCTCCGGCTTGGACCTGATTGCCCTGGGAGGCTCGGTTCATCCGGATCTCTCTATTGCAGTTGGGGCTCCTCTGACAGTCAGCAACGGGATCGTTACGGAGTTCGACCTGGAGGGAAGCGGTGACAATACGGTAACGATCGCCTTTATCAATCCTCATGATTCAAACAGGCCAACACTCGAGCTCCTCTTCTTATCAAATGCCACCCTGGGAGTTTTGGAATACTCATCACAGGTGGTGAGCACAGGATCCAGCAACGTGGTCGCACTCGCTTCGATCAGCGAGAATGATGTCCTTGTCGCTTATGATAACGGCAACAACTCCGGCAAGCTGACAGTTATTCACGCCTCTATGGAGATCGGAAACAACATTCAGATCGTCCTTGGTGCGAAGAAGAACCTTAACTCTGTGCCCACACGGATTCGGATGGCTCCGGTTGGGCAAAATCTCGTGGCTCTCGCCTACGAAAGAAGCGGTGTTTCCTACTCTTATCTCCATTGTTTCCAAGTCAGCGGCGACCCCTTGGTCTCGCTCACGCGACAGACCTTCGGTACGGCCGCCGATCTGGTTCGCGTGGAGTCTGGCGTATTCGCCGCCGTTTCCCAGGACACAGACCTTATTACGACTGCATTCGATGCGTTTGAAGGAGACATTTTCGAAGGTCCTGAAACAACAATCGCAGCCGGCAGTGGCTATTACTCCAGCATCACGTCGTTCGGAGGTCCGAACATTCTGGTCGCCTACAGTACTGGGTCGGCCAGCGTTGCTCTGTGTCGCTATGCGAAACCGATCGGAGTGGCGACTCAAACTTCCACCAACCCCGTCCCCACGCTGCTCGATGGCATTGCGAATGCCTACACGGGGCTCGCGCCAGGCGCGGACTACTACCTGGAATGGGCGACAGGTAACCTGACGCCGGATCGAGGTTGGGTGAAGGTGGGGCGCGCCGTTTCCGATACGGAGTTGCTATTGGATATCGAGTAGCGGACGAGCCTACTTGATCTTGAAGTCGAAGTCTTTATCGCTATTGATCGTGCCCTTGCCGACGGAGTCGGGGATGTAGAAGAGTGTACCCATTCCGCCGCCGATCCAGGTGAAGTGCCCGCGCAGGCCAAGCGGCCCAATGCCGATCCCGCCGAGCGGCCAGAGATCCAGATTCAAAATCTCGCCCGGTTGTTGCTCGTTGTTCATGATGTCGATCTGCAGAACATCCCCGTCGTAACCGCGCAAGTCGGTGTAGCTGAGGTACCCGCCAAGCTTGCCCTCGTAGCGGAAGTGCTTCTGGAAGAGCCCCGGGCCCGTGCGTATCGACGTGCAGCCGGTCAGCAGGACCGCGGCTGCCAGAATGAATATGAAGTGCATACGTTTCATAGGGGCTCTCCAACAATCTTTTGGGGCATCGGGCAGATACTTCACCATTCACTGGTGAGCCTATTGTCATGCGGTTTGGCCGTCCAGCCGGAAAGTGTGTCAATTATAGTATATTTGAGACCGAAACGCGTTGACGATACCAGTCTGAGGGCGCTATTGCCCTGCATTGTCAGACCAGAGAAGGAGTTCTTGGCGCATCGCGACTGCGGGACATGGTGCGCTTGCCAGGAGGCGGAGGGACGCGAGGCAATTCGGGGCCGGGGGATCGGCTGTACCGAAGGATTCTTCATTTGATCACTGTCCAAGCGTCCGTATCTGACAATCACACCCTCTACGGGGTCTGGAGCGGATCATGATACTCGAGCGTCTCGCTATGCGTGGCCGTGGGCAGTTTGCCGCGGCGATCTTCTGCTGCTTGTCGGTGGCGATCTTTTGTGGGCTTTCCACTCCAGGTCTTTCTTTCCTGCCGCCCATCACGATTCCTCCTCCGTCGCCGGAATACTATGGCTTCTTCGGAAATGCCGTCGGTCTGGACGATGTGGATGGCGACGGGGCCGGCGATTTCCTGATTAGTAGTTCGACCACCACGTATCTCTACTCAGGCGACACTCAGTCGATCATCACTGCGTTTCCAGGCGGCTACCGCGGTCTGACGAACGATGTGGACGGCGATGGTCTGCCGGAGGTGGTCGTTGATTCCAGTGGGACCCTGGAAGTTTATCGTCTGGATAGCACGTATGTTTATACGATCAGTGGAGTAAGCGGTTTCATGGCGTCGGGAATCGACGACGTGACGGGTGATGGAATCTCCGATCTCCTCTATTGGGATACTAGTAACCTGAACCTGATTTCCGGTGCTGATGGGTCGACGATCATCTGGATCGTTCCGCTTTCCTTTAACGGGATGATCGCGCCGATGGCCAAGGGAATCGACGATATTGATGGGGATGGTTGGAGTGACGTTCTCGTCCAGGATCCGGGCGCGACCGTGGGTGGCGTACAAAATGCCGGGCGGATTTTCTTCCTCTCTTCTCAGTCCGGACTCGAAATCCCGCGGCAGAATACCATCACGAATGAGGTTGATGCCTTCTATGGAATGTCGGCGACGCCGATCCCCGATGTAGACGGGGACGGGATCGAGGACTTTGCGATTGGTGCGCCCGGAGTATATCCTGCGGGGCATGTGCATGTCGTCTCGGGAGCAACCGGCTGGGAGATCTCGCGTTTCCGCGAACTGCAGACCTCCTCCTTCTACATCAATGGAGATGGTGTTGAGGATGCTTGGGACTTGTACGGTCAGACCTACTCCCTGACAGGGCTGGGGACTTCGATCTGTGTCTTGCCCGGCTTCGGCGGCCAGGGCATTGGCGGCTTTGTCGTCGGCGCGCCGACGGGTCCGGATACTTTCTATCAGTTTATCACCAATATTGGCCTTCCCGGGGGCTACGGGCGGGCGATTGTATACGGCGGAAAACAGGCACAAATCTGCCAAAGCTTGCCGCCATACGGCGGAACTACCTGCACGGACGCGTACACATGGAGTGCCTTTGATCCTCCGGCACAGAATCCCATCATGGCTTCACCGGATCCGAATCCCTGGGGCGGACATCACGGACGGCGCTTTGGATGGGGTGTGACGGCCGTTCCGGATATTAACGGCGATGGAGCCTCGGAGGTTCTCGTCTCCGATCCGATGATCGGGCTCGAGGTTGGGCAGCCGGAATTGAGCGGACGAGCGTACTTGTATATGTCATATGCCTCTACGGACGTTTGGCCGACAGACATCGACTTCGGATCGGTAACTCCGGATGTGGTCCATGCCGAGCAGTTTGCCACGATTCGCAATCGCGGCACAGCCCCAATCGGATTCGACACTCCGGCCTACGCAATTACGGGCGCGGATTCGAGTTACTTCAGCGTATCGGACGCCCCGTCGACAGATTCACTGGCGATTGGCGAGGCCCATCCCTTCAAGGTCTCATTTACGCCGACCGGACTGGATTTCGGTCCCAAGTCGGCCCAACTGGAAGTCTACACGATTCCGGCAGGCACAGCGGGCCCGGCCCTGGCAGGGCTCTACTCGTCCGTGAAGGTCTTCCCATCCATCTTGCAGGTCTTCGCCGATACGACGGTCGGCGAGGCATCCGACAGTCGTCAGTTCCGTCTCCAGAACTTCTCTCCCACGCCTTTGACGTTCACCGGCGACGCGGTCTCATTCCAGGGAGCCAATCCTGGCGACTTCCAGTTTGCTACGCCGCCGGATTTCTCGCCGCTGGCGCAGGATGAGATCCGCATCTTCCAGGTGCAGTTTGCACCGACAATGATGGGTGATCGCCAGGCGATCCTGCGGTTTGAGACTTCGGATCCGTACGAGCCCCTCATCGAGGTCGACCTCAGTGGATACGGCGCCTGGGTAACTCCGCAGGCGATTGACTTCGGGAGCGTGGAGCCGGGAATGCATCCCGCCCAGACGATTACGATCACAAACTTCTCAACCGAAGTCATCAACTTCATGTGGCCGTTTATCAGCATCGAAGGACCGGATACGGAGATGTTCCGCTTTGAGCGCGGTCCGCTGACGACGCCGCTGCATCCGGGCGAGTCGCGCGAGATTGGCGTTCACTTCGCTCCGACATTGGCTGGCGAGTTCTCGGCGCGCGTGCAGTTCTACACAGATTTCGCAGCAGAGCCCAGTCCATCCGTCAACCTCCAAGGGACATGTTCATTCCTCCCGGATTACGCGATGTTGACGCACTTCCAGGCGGAGCCGACATCCGGCATTGATGTGCGAATCGGGTATTTCCACCCAGCGAATGCCTGGCACGATGAGACGCTCTTCCCTGGCCTCACGATTCCGCCAGGCTACGAACTCGTGACTCCAGTCGAAGCGGATAGCCCGAGCGATTTCTTTGGGCTGTCGACGAGGCTGGACGGTTTCGAGTTCTCGATCTTCGAAATCGACGCAGACATCGGCAACACGGATGTTGCATACACCACGGATACCATCCTCTACAATGGGAACGACCTTTGTATCGATGCCGATGGCACCATCGTCACGGCTGATTCCGAAGGGATTGTTCGGATCGACCCGGATACGCTTGAGCGTACACTGCTGATTCCATGGTTTGATCTGTATTTGGAGGGATACCCTCAGCCAGGCGTCGATGTGATTCGCACGGACTCGCTGGGGCGCATCTGGTTTTCGCGGTATGGCCTGTGGCGGTTCGATCCTTCGACATCCGATATCGATCATGCTTCGCAGCCCGGAGTAACCTCATTTGTACTGACTGCATCGAATGAGGCAATCATCCAACACGACTACGGGTTCTATTCGATCGATCCGGATACGCTTATAGAGACTTTGATCTACGAGCAGCCATACGCGAGCAGCGAACCACCCAATCTCCCCGAGAACATCCCGATGGCAATGATGCCGGACGGGCGAGTAGTGTGCATCGACACCTATGCGACTTACATGTACCGCGATAGGGTCCGCGCCTTCATTCTGGATCCGGACAGTTCCAGCGTTCAGATCAGCGGTTCCTCTCCGACGAGTAGCGTCCCGAGTGGCGTGAACGAGTATGCGATTTCGCTCGGCGCAGAATATCGTCCGGGGCTTTCGTTGCTCGATCCATTCACCGACTACACGTTTGCCGGAACGCAGATCAGTCTACCGTTCACGGCGACGGGGCTCGGCGGCGACGATGTCACGAGTGTCAGCCTCTATGTGAAGGTCCCAGGGTCGACTTCGTTCGTTGATACCGGGTTGTTTGAGCTCGCCGATTCGGGCGTGTTCAACTACACGCTTGCCAATGGAAACGGCGAGTACCAATTCGCGACGGCGTCCTCGGATGCTTCCGGGCACACCGAGCCGACACCGACGATTGCTGAAGTCATCATTCTGGCGAACACAACTCTCGGCGGAGTCTTCGTCCAATCCACGGGCTCCTCGAATCAGTCCTACATCTTCCCCATGACCCCGGGCCAGGATGCCGTAATCTGGCTGGAGAGTGCGAATGCGGGCGGACAGTTCTCTGTTCAGCGTTCGACACCCCTGGTTCCTCCGACCGGTTTCTCTTCATACTCGCTCATTGATGAGTATCTGACTATCAACGAAGGCACGCCATCCCTGGGGACGAGTTGGAATGCGACGATCTACTGGCAGATCGATCCTGCAAGCGACGACTTGCTGCCGGATCCGATCGAGTACGTCTATCAGTTCGAGGGAGGAAGTTTCCTTGCGCAATACCCCGTTGCCCTTGTCGACAACACGCTGACGATTGGTGGCGTAACGGACTTCAGCGAATGGTACGCTGGCTTCGATCCTCCGCCACCGCCGGCAAAGGCGATCATGCCGCTGCCTGCGGATGGAGCGACGTCGCAGTCCGTCGACCTGACGCTGTATTGGGTGAATGGTGGCGGGGCGGATTCCTTCGATATCTACTTTGGAACAACACCGAGTGTGAGCTATCTTGGGTCGTCATCGCTTGGCCGCTTCGATCTTCCGAGCACGTTGGATTACAGCACGCCGTACTACTGGCGGATCGATTCCATTAACGGCGGTGGAGTAACCACCGGCGATCTGTGGACCTTCAGCACCGCGGCCGGCGATACACCTGCTAGGGCCTATTCGCCGAGCCCCTACATGGCGGAGACCGGCGTTCCGATCGACGCCGACTTGTATTGGCAATCCATCGATGCACCCGGAATGAACGCCTTTGACAATGGCGGCTTCGAGTACGGCTCGTTCGACAACTGGACGGCGACTCAGGGACCGGAAACTGAATACCAGCCTTGGACGATTTCTACTTCGGGCACGACTTCGTATCCTTGTTCACCGACGGACGGGAGCTATTTTGCCCTCAATGGTTTCGATGGTGGGGCGGGGTTGACGTATGATTTGTATCGCGACTTCACAGTTCCTGCGGGAGTAACGTCCGTTTCAGTGAGTTGGGATGAGCGCTTCCAGTGGCAGAATTGGGGGACGCTTCCGCGCGAGTATGAAGTGACCCTCGAGCCAGCCGGCGGCGGAACGCCGATCGCCACGCTGACAACGTTCCAGCTTCCGGCAGGAACTTCGGACGATACCGGTTGGACAAACCAGTCCCACGATTTGTTGGCGATCGACCCGGCTGCGCCGGGAAGCAGCTACAGGCTGCACTTCCACGAATTCGTTCCCGAAGACTTCACGGGACCTGCGCAATTCAACCTGGACAACGTTGCGCTGAACGTGATGCTCAATTCCAATGTCACGTTCCACGTTCATCTCGACACGTTCCGCTCGCCTGCGTGGGTCAGTTCGCAGTCCGAAACGACTTACGACCCGGGCACGATGTCGCCTTCGGAAACGTACTTCTGGCGCATCGATGTGGAGGACAGCGTCGGATACACGATCGGCGATCCTTGGTTCTTTGAGACAGCGCCTCTACCCGATCCGGCGACGAATATCAGCCCGACAAGCGGCTCGCTCGGCATCTCGACGAATACAATGCTCTATTGGGGTACGGGTGCAAACACAGACGGCTTCGATGTGTTCTTCGGCGAGGCCGGCAGTCTTGCGCCGATGGGCTATCAGACCGAATCGTTCTATAACCCAGGCACGTTGGCGCCGCTGACGGACTATGAGTGGCGCATTGATTCAGTTGGCCCGGGAGGAACAACAACGGGCGACGTCTGGGGATTCCAGACGGGCGATATTCCACAGAAGGCCATCAATCCGGATCCAGCGGACGGAGCGACGACGGTTTCGGTTAACTCCACGCTGATCTGGGAAGATGGCGGTGGAGCCGATTTCTTCGATATTTACCTGGGCATTAATGGTCCGGAGTCTTTCTTTACCAGCACGAGTGAGACCTCCTACAATCTCGGCACGATGCCCTACGATGTGGATGTGAATTGGCGCGTCGATTCGTGGAACAGCATTGGGGTACGGACCGGCGACGCGTGGACGTATCATACGGAACCGCCGCCTCCACCGCCAAGCAAGGCGATTAGCCCGAGTCCTGCCGACGGCGCGACGTCGCAGTCGCGTGAACTCCTGCTGACTTGGCAGGATGGCGGGGGAGCAGACACGTTCGATATCTACTTCGGCGAGACGTTCCCGCCAATCTATCAAGGATCCAGCATCATCGGGGAGTTCGATCCGGGCGTTCTGGACTTTGGGAAGACGTACTTCTGGCGCATCGATTCGATTAACGCCGGTGGTGTGACGACCGGCGATCCGTGGTCGTTCTCGACCGCAGCGAATGGCCCGCCATTAAAACCGACGGATCCCTATCCATACGTCGGCATGTCTTACGTCCCAGTCGATACGTCGATGTGGTGGCAATCCGTCGACGCGGCCTTCAGCCAGGAATTCGAGAACGGCGGATTCGAGACCGGGTGGTTTGACTACTGGACGCCGACAGCAAGTGAATCGAGCTACAATTCTTGGACTGTCACGAGTTCGGCCGGCTTCTTCGTACCCGTCTATCCGATAGAGGGCAATTATCTGGCGACTTCAGACTTCGATGGAAATGCAAGCGACACCTTCAACTTGTACCGGGACTTCACGGTTCCCGCCGACGCGGTTTCTGCAGAGATCTCTTGGGACGATCGCATTCAGTGGGACATGCTCGGTGGAACACTCGAGCGACAGTACGATGTGTTGCTGGAGCCGGCTGGCGGTGGAGCGCCGATAGCGACGCTTTATTCGACGACGCTCGCGAATGGTCTCCCAACCTTCAGCGATACGGATTGGATGCCGCACACAGTAGACCTGATGGCGATTGATCCGGGAGCAGCAGGCACCAGCTATCGACTTAGTTTCCAGCTATATGTGCCGGAAAGCTATACTGGACCGGCAATGTATTTCCTCGACGATGTTCAGCTCACGGTGGAAGCAGCCGATGGTGCCACCTTCCACCTGTACATGGCAGAGGCACCCGCTCCGCCGGCATACGTAACCTCGCAGAGCGAGACACTCTACACGCCCTCTCCCTCTCTGAATCCTGGGACGACGTATCTCTGGCGCGTCGATGCGGAGAATCCGTTCGGCTACGTAACGGGAGACGAATGGTACTTCACAACGTATCCGACTCCCGAGTCGGCATACAATCCGTCGCCATATGATGGACAAATCGATGTGAGCCCAACGTCCGGACTGTTCTGGTCCTACGGAGCCTACACGGATTCGTTCGATGTGTACTTCGGAACAAGCGAACCCTTGCCGCTTGTTTCGGATCATCAATCCTGGAGCTACTACTACCCGCCGATGAATCCCCAGGAAACCTACCTGTGGCGGATTGATTCCAACGGCCCAGGCGGTACGACAACCGGTGCGACCTGGAGCTTCACGACGAGCGGTCCGCCGCAGCAGGCGATTAACCCGAGCCCCGCGGACTGGGCGACCTCGCAGCCGCGCGAACTTCTGCTGACCTGGCAGAATGGCGGCGGAGCGACCTCCTACGATGTTTACTTTGGGGACACGTTCCCGCCGATTTATCGACAGAGTGTGAGCTTCGAGGAGTTCGACCCAGGACCGCTCGCGCTCGATACAACGTACTTCTGGCGCATCGATTCTGTGAGTTCAAGCGGCGTGACCACAGGCAACACGTGGAGGTTCTCGACGGTTGTTGTCGGTCCTCCGGTCAAGCCGACCGATCCCTATCCCTTCGACGGCATGGCCAGTGTGGCGGTGGACACGGACATGTGGTGGCAGTCCATCGACGCGGCGACCTCTCAGGAGTTTGAGAACGGTGGCTTCGAGAGCGGTTGGTTCGATTACTGGTATCAAAGTGTGAGTCCGGAATCCTCCTACAACTCCTGGGGCGTGAACTACGATGAACCGAACGCGCCCGAGGGATACTACTACGCCACGAATGCATTCGACGGCGAAGCGAGCCAGACGCTCGATCTGTATCGAGAGTTCACTGTACCGCCAGATGCCACGGCGGTCGACCTGTCCTGGTCGGACCGCATCTCCTGGAGCTATCTGGCGGGAGCTCTCGAGCGCGAATATTATGTTTTCCTGGAGCCGGCTGGCGGCGGCGCACCGATCGCTGTCCTCTACTCGTTCTCGTTACCGAACTTCGTCGAGGACGACACAGGCTGGACAACTCACACAGTTGATCTGCTGTCGGTCGATCCGGCGGCACCGGGAAGCAGCTATCGTTTGCACTTCCAGCAGGTGATTCCCGAGTTCTACACCGGCCCGGCGCAATACTACCTGGACGATGTGCGACTGGACATCCAGCGGCCTAGCGACACGACATTCCACCTCTTCATGTCGGAGGTCCCGGATTCGCCGACATACGTCACGTCTCAAAGCGAGACGATCTACACGCCGTCGCCTTCGTTGAATCCGGGCTCTGCGTACTACTGGCGCGTGGATGCCGAGAATCCGTATGGCTACACGACAGGAGACCAGTGGCTCTTCAGCACGGCTCCACTTCCAGGCCAGGCCACGGTACCAAGTCCATGGGATGGCGAGACTGGCGTGAATCTCTCGTACACCCTGTGGTGGAATTGGCCGACCGACACGCAGACGTTCGATATCTACTTCGGCACTTCGGATACCATGACTCTGGTTTCCACTCAGAATTACATCGGCTACACAACGCCGACGATGGATCCGAATACAACGTACTTCTGGCGTGTCGACTCGATTGGTCCTGGTGGCCGCACAACCGGCATGCTCTGGAGCTTCACGACTGGAGCTCCACCGCAACCTGCCAGCAATCCATGGCCGCCCGACGGAGCGACCGGCATTCCCACCGATCTGACCTTGACGTGGACAGGCGATCCCGCCGCCACGGACTTCGAGGTCTGGCTGGATACGGTCGATCCGCCGACGCTCCCACCTTTGTACACGCCGACGCCGGATTGGTACGTGAGCGGTCTGGCGACGGATCAGACCTACTTCTGGCAGGTCAACAGTTGGGATGGTTCGCAATGGACCTACGGTCCCGTGTGGTCCTTCTCCACGATCAGCACGGGCGGTCCGCCCGAGATGTTCCTGGATCCCCTTAGCATGAATATCAACGTCGAGCCAGGAAACACGGGCCTCGAATCGTTGCTGATTGTCAACAACGCGCCTCCGGGATTTGACGATCTGACCTACAACATCACGACCTGGACAAACGACTTGATCGAGCAATCCGAAGTCGTCGGCAATCCGCTCGCCTCCTGGACCGGTACGGATCGTTATCGCGGCAATCTCTACTATGTTGACAGCGATACGTTGCTGACGGAGATCGAGTCCTGGCTGGACTACCAGTCCGGCGGTTTGAACTTCGTTGTTCTGGAGTCCACGGATCGGTACGGATCGTTCAACATGGTCCAGGATGTCTGGGCCAGTCCCGCGACGCCGGGCGTGGGTTACCACTCCAGCGGTCCGATGAACGTGATGCTGCAAGCCGGGCACTACTATATGATCGGCGTCGGTTGGGGACTGGATACGGTGGCCTACTACGGCGATATGGACCCGGGTCCCCATTCGGTCAGCTTCGGACAACAAGTGACCGGCTGGTACGCGAACGAGTTCCCGATTCTGCATCCGGCTCCGGCCCAGGAGACGGTGACGAACTTCGTCCAGCGTCTGACGACCGGGCATTCCTGGCTGTCGATCGAGTCGGGGTCGATCGCTGCGCCGAGCGGCACTTTGCCGCCGACGGATGGTGGAACGATCAATGTCGTGGCCGATTCAACGGGCCTGCCCGATGGCATCTACGAAGGGCACCTGATGATTGCCACAAACGATCCCGATCCGCCGACATCCGATGTGCTTGTTCTGATGATCGTGAACACGCCTCCGTCGGTGCAGAGCGTCGACCCGCCGACAAGCACGACGGTGCAGGTGCCGACGCTCGAGCTCGTGTTCGAGTTCAGCGAGCCCGTGTTCGATCTGGACATCGGCGACCTGGGCGTGAGCGGCGACGCCGCCTCGGCAGCCGTCGTTCTTCCGCCGGTGCAGCTTGGTCCGACGACGTGGAGCTACACGATCGATGCGCTCGTGCCCGGGTGGCTCAGCGTTGAGCTCGGCATCGTGCCGGGCGGCATTGTGGACGATCTCGGCACGGAGCTCTCAGGACCGAACGTCTATGGCTACACCGTTCAGGATACTCCGAGCGGACTGCCCGGCGACGAGGATCACAACGGCGAGGTGACGCTGTTCGAACTGAACGCCGTGATCATTGCCTACCGTGGCCTGGGCCCGGCTCCGAGTAGCGCGGACATCGATCCGACCGACGGCACGATCTCGCTCGGCGAACTGAACGCGGTGGTACTGGCCTACCGAGGCCTGTGGCCGCCTTCCGGAATGCAGTCGAACATGGGGACGGCGACACCAACTCCCGTGTCGACGCAACCCAGCACCCCAACCGCCACCCCGACGGTTACGCCCATCTTTCCGTGAGAGTAGGGGCGGAACTCTGTGTGTAACCGATCATCGTAATGTCCCACCCGAGAAACGGCCTTGCTTCGGCAGGGCCGTTTCTCGTAGATGCGCTTGGACGAAGGAAGCCGATGCAAGAAGAACTCCCTTTTCAAATTCAAGCCCAGCCGAATGAGACGACATGCGGTGCGACTTGTCTGCATGCCGTGTATCGCTACTTCGGTGACGACATCCCGTTGAACAACCTGGTGGAGGAAGTGCCCCAGCTCGAAGGTGGCGGCACTCTGGCCGCCTTCCTCGGGTGCCACGCGCTGAAGCGTGGATACCGGGCGCGAATCTATACCTACAATTTGAAGGCTTTCGATCCGACCTGGTTTTCGAAGGACGACGTGGATTTGCGCGAGCGGCTGAAGGCGCAGCTCGAATTCAAGCACAGCCGGAAGCTGCGCGTCGTGACGCGTGGTTATCGTGAGTTCCTGAAGCTCGGCGGCAAGATCCACTTCGAGGACCTTCGCACGTCGCTGATCCGCCGGTTCCTGAAGAAGGGCATTCCGATCATCACGGGGCTCAGCGCCACCTATCTGTATCGAATCCCCCGCGAGTTTGGGCCGAAGGCAGACTCGGACGATCTGCGCGGAGAACCCTCCGGGCACTTCGTCGTGCTGTGCGGGTACGACTCGGCGACGCACGAGGTCGTCGTGGCCGATCCGCTGCGACCGAATCCGCCTTTCCAACGTCACGTCTATCGGATCGAAATCGAGCGCGTCATCTGCGCTATTCTGCTTGGCATCCTGACCGATGATGCCAATTTGCTGGTTCTGGAAGCTCCCCCCGGCGAAAGGAAATCCGCCCCTCAATGAGTAACCTGATCGTTGTGAACGATCCCAAGGACTGGCCTATCGATACCCCTGGCGTGCAAGTTGTCGCCGCCCGTGCGTACCTGACCGATCCTGCTTTTGCTCAACTCCGACAAGCCAAGGTCTTCAACCTGTGCCGTTCGTATCGCTACCAGGCGCTGGGTTACTACGTCTCGCTCCTGGCCGCGGCCCGCGGGCACAAGACGCTGCCGGCGGTGAACACGATTCAAGACCTCAAGTCGATGACCCTGATCCGATTCGTGTCTGAGGACCTGGAGCGGGAAATCAATCGCAGCCTGGCGCCGATTCAATCGAGCAAGTTCACGCTCAGCATCTATTTCGGAAAGAACGTTGCGAAGCGCTACGACCGCTTGAGCAGCCAACTGTTCCGCTACTTCCCGGCGCCGCTGATGCAGGCGCACTTCGTCAATGGCAAGGACGGTTGGGTGATGCAGAACATCGGCCCGATCGGCGCCAGTGAGATTCCCGCCGGGCATCACGAGGTGGTGCTCGAGTTTGCGCGGGAGTACTTCGAGAAGCGTCCGTTGCCGAGCGGCGTCGACGTGCCGTCGGGGCGCTACAGCATGGCGATTCTATTCAGCGGTGAGGAGGAAATGTCACCGTCGGATACGAAAGCCATCGCGCGATTCCAGCGCGCATTCGAGAAGCTGGACTTCGACGTCGAGATTATCACGCGCGACGATTACGGCCGGCTGGCAGAGTTCGATGCGCTCTTTATTCGCGATCTGACCGGCGTGAATCATCACTCGTATCGATTCGCGCGGCGGGCGAAAGCTGAGGGCCTCGTCGTCATTGACGACCCCGATTCGATCCTGCGTTGCACGAACAAGGTCTTCCTGGCGGAGTTGCTGACTCGCGCGAAAATCCCGACTCCGAAAACGGTGATCCTGCACCGGGACAACATCAACGAGATGGCCGACACGATCGGTCTTCCGTGCATTTTGAAGCAGCCCGACAGCTCTTTCTCCCAAGGCGTCGTAAAGGTCGACACCGAAGAGGAGTTGCAGGCTGAGGCAAAGCGTTTCCTGGAACGCTCGGAACTCGTGATCGCTCAGGAATTCCTGCCGACCGCCTTCGACTGGCGAATTGGCATATTGGATCGCCAGCCGTTGTATGTCTGCCGTTACCACATGGCGAGGTCGCATTGGCAGATCGTGAAGCGCGACGCCGGTGGAAAGGAGCGATGGGGCAAGTCGGAGACGATTCCACTCTGGCAGGCGCCTCCAAACGTCGTGCAGACGGCAGTGCGGGCGGCGAACCTGATTGGCGATGGGCTGTATGGTGTGGACCTGAAGGAATCGAACGGCAATTGCTACATCATCGAGATCAACGACAACCCGGACATCGTGGCGGGCTACGAGGATGCGGATTCGAAGGATCAACTGTACCAGCGATTCGCCGAGGTCTTCCTGAACCGCATCGAACGAAAGAAAGAACGGCGGGCCCATCGATGACATCCCCTCTTCATTTATTCGAAGGATTCGGCGTCGAGTTGGAGTACATGATCGTCGACTCAGAAACACTGTCGGTTCGCTCGATTGCGGACGAACTGCTGATGGCCGAGGCAGGGGAGTACGTCAGCGATGTGGAACGCGGCGACCTGGATTGGTCGAACGAGTTGGCGCTGCATGTGATCGAGCTGAAAACCGCCGGGCCGGCTGCCGACTTGGGCGGGTTGGCGGGAAAATTCCAGCGCGATGTCGATGCTGCGAACGAGTTGCTGGCGCCGATGGGGGCGCGCCTGATGCCCGGCGCGATGCATCCGTGGATGGATCCGTTCACGGAGATGAAGCTGTGGCCACACGAGTACAGTCCAATCTACGAGGCGTACAATCGCATCTTCGATTGCCGCGGCCACGGTTGGGCGAATTTGCAGAGCACGCACATCAACCTGCCATTCTGCGGGGACGAGGAATTCGGTCGCCTGCATGCCGCGATTCGCGTTCTGCTGCCGATCCTTCCTGCGCTGGCGGCGAGTTCGCCTGTCTACAACGGAGCCGCCGGGCCCGGCCTGGATTGTCGGCTGAAGGTCTATCAAAGCAACCAGCGGCGGATTCCTTCGGTGGCCGGCGCAGTCATTCCTGAACCGGTCTTCACGCGTGGGGATTATGAGGAGCGCATTTTCGCACCGATGTTCCGGGACATCGCTCCGCATGATCCGGACAAGATTCTGCAGGGCGAATTCCTGAACAGCCGCGGCGCCATCGCGCGCTTCGGCCGCGGGTCGATCGAGATCCGTGTGCTGGACATCCAGGAATGCCCCGAGGCGGACTTGGCGGTGGTTGCCCTGATTGTGGAAGTGCTGCGCGCGCTCGTTGCCGAGACCTGGACCAGTGGCGAGGAGCAGCGCGGGTGGGAAGTCGGGGAGTTGGCTGAGATTCTCGCGCGTACAATAGAGAAGGCCGAGGAAGCCGTTCTGGACGATCCGTGGTACCTGGCCCTGTTTGGTTTTGCGGGGGAACGGGCGACGGCGGGGGAGCTGTGGCATCACCTGGCGGCGGATCTGCTGCCGGATGGTGAATCTCGCCGGGCGCTGGACCTGATCTTGACCCGCGGACCCCTCGCGAGGCGGATTCTGTGGGCGGTGGGCGGGGATTTCTCTCCCGGGCGCCTTGCTGCCGTTTATGGCGATTTATGCGATTGTTTGCGCGATGGACGCCTTTTTGGGGCCTAGTCAGCCCCTATTCTGACAAAAGGTGCAGCGTTTTAGTCGTTTCTAACCCGGACTTTAAACATTATTTGAAAATTCTATTGACCGAGCGCCCCCAAATAGGCTTGGTGTCAGGCGACTTTTGCTTACGAGAAGGCAGAAGTTATTCACACAGCGGCACTCGCCGGAATGACGGGGGTGCAGGGGACGTTTTTCGAGATGAATCGAACTGGTCTACTGACACGAAAAAGCGATTCGCGCCGTTCTTCGGTGCTTTATCAGCTTTGGAAAGAAGGACCCATCTCTCGCGGCGCGCTCGCGGATCTGATGGGGCTGAATCTGCCAACGGTTTCCGCCGTCGTGCAGGAACTCATCAAGAGCGGTGAACTGATCGAGGAGGGCTTTGCCACCTCGACCGGCGGTCGCAAGGCTCAGTTGCTTGATGTGAACCCGAAGCAGGGCGGCGTGGTCGCGATCGAGTTCAGCTCGCGCGGCATCCTCTCGGCTTCGGCGGACATGAAGGGCCGCCTGCACAACCACGTGATCCGGCCGTTCAATCCTTCGCTCGGAAAGGAAGGAACGCTGCAGGCCATTATCGAGGCCATCGAGGACCAGAAGCAGTTCTTGAAAGAAGACGAAGGGCTGGAGATGGCCCGCATCGGCGTGGTGCTGTCCGGTTTGCTGGACGAGCAGAACGGCACTTCGATTTCCTTCCCGCGCTTCGAGGAGTGGCAGAACGTCAACGTCGTCGAGATCCTCGAGAAGAAATTCAAGGTACCCGTCGATTTGGCGAGCCACGTGATCGGGACGACGCTGGCGGAGAGCATCTTCGGGCGATTCAGGGAGATGCGGAATTTCCTGTACGTGCATCTGGGCCCCGGACTGGCCGTCGGCATGGTCATCGATGGGCTGGTCTATCGCGGCACCAAGGCGACCGTCGGCGAGTTCGGCCACATCACGATCGATGACAACGGGCCCATCTGCTACTGCGGCAACTACGGCTGCCTGGAGACGCTCGCGAGCGACTGGGCGCTGGTGCAGCAGGCCGAGCAGGCCATCAAGGAAGGCGTGCAGTCCCACATCCCCGAGCACGTCGACGACTCCGGCGAGATCACGCCGTCGGCCGTCTTCCATGCCGCGGAGATGGGCGATCGCCTGGCCGGTAACATCATCGATAAGTCCGGCCACTACCTGGGCACGGCGCTGGCCGGCCTGGTGAATCTGCTGGCGCCGGAAGCGATCGTGTTCGGCGGTTCAATGGCCGAAGACGGCGAGCGTCTGATCAAGGCGATCCTGCACACCGTGAAGCGTCGCGCGCTGGAGCCCATGGAGCACGACATCCGCGTCGACCTCGGCACATTCGGGCTGCAGGCGGGCGTCGTCGGCGCGGTGGCCATTGCTCTGCATACGCACTACAGCTCCTACGACGACTGATTGCGCGCAACATAGCCGGAATAACAACACCCCCTTCGCGACCGTGCGAAGGGGGTGTTTGATTTGAGCGAATTCAGAAGCGATCAGTCGAGTTCGCGCCAGCCGGTGACTTCCTCGCGCCATTGCTCAGGCTGCAGGCGGATGGGCAGGTAGATCTCGAAGAGCTCCAGCAGCAGAACATTCAAGTGCTGCAACGCCTGGATGCGCTGGTGCATGTACTCGTCCAGGTCGGGCAGCTTCGGAACGGGCACCTTGACAGATTTCAGGTCGAACGATTCCGCGTCCAGCGTAAACGTCCACGTGGCGTCCTGGGCGGTGAAGCTGAGCTTTGCGCGGTAGAGGCGTTTGCCTTCGCGCAGGGCGGCGCGGACTTCGGGGGCGGCGGCGGCTTCATCGCCGGCCAGCGTAATCTTCGTGGCTTCGCCCATGGAGGAGCCGAGAACCAGCGGTCCCTGGATGTCGATCGACAGGCCCGGTTCGCTGGGAGGGGCGGGGACGTTGTCATTGATAATGCGCACGGCCAGCCAGGTCAGGAAGTCCGGACCGAGCAGCGCATAGCGCTCCATCACTTCGAGTGCAGCGGGTTCAGCCATGGTCCGTTATCCTTCCGCCAGGGCGGCGTTGGCGCGGTCGAAGTTCTCTTCCAGGCCTTGCGCAGCCATGTAGTCGAAGCCCATCAGCGCGGGGAATTGCGGCGAAAGGCGCACGTCGAAGGTGCTGGTGAAAAGGTCGGTGATGCGCTCGCACAGTGCGTTGCCGGTCGCGGCCAGGAAGACTTCGCCCGTGTTCATGTCCCACACCAGCTCGGTGAACGCGACGGTGGGGGAGGTCTCCTTCAGCATCTGGATCGTCAGCTCTTCCTCGATGGCGAGGCGGTGCTGGCGGGTGATGCGCGAAAGGCTGCGCTCCTCGCGAATCTGCTCCATGCGCTGATCGCGGCGGGCGCGGAAAAGGACCTTGCTGAAAGACTTGCGGTCGCGCCGCACGGCCAGAAAGACAAGATGCCCGTCCACCAGGTCCTCCCAGGTGAAGCGCTCCTCGAGCGGCGCCCGCGGGTTGACCCAGCCGAAGGACTCCTTCTCGCCGCGGTCGGCATTGATGGGCTTGTAGGCATATCGCCGAATCGCCATCGTGGCCGTTCGAGCGAACGTCTCGGGCAGTTCCTTCTGCAGAACATATCGGCGAGCGGAAATGGATCCGGTACGCAAGGGCATGAGTCGAACCTGGTTCTGGGAGTCGGCGGCTACCGCCGCCAGGGGGGCTGCTTATGCCGGGCCGGGTGGGGGCTGGTCAAGGGATTGGTGGGGATTGGATCGACTCGGTGAATCCGTCGCGTTCGGCACGGCCTATTCCACGTCCAGCGTGGGCTCCGGGGCGTACTCCGGCAGGAAGCCGCCGGTGGCCTGGCGGAGGAATTCGTCGCGGTTGGCTTCGATTTCCGCTAGCCGGCTGTGCCGCTCCCACTCCGGGAAGGAGCGGGCGACCTTGGTGTACAGGCGGCGGGATTGGACGGCCACGGGGTGTTCGCTCGGGTGGGCCTCGTCGGACAGCCAGGAGAGCAGCGACACGGCCCAGTCGGGCTTGTGGGCCAGTTCGAAGCACACCACCGCCAGGTTGAACACGGCGGCCAGGAATTGCGGGTAGCTGGGCTCCTCGTCGGCTGTCGATTGGACCAGTGCGCGGGAATATGTCAGGGCGCGAGACTGCTCGCGGCGGACCATCACGGCGATCTCGATAAACTTCGTGAAGGTGAAATTCCGCAACGGCACGGACAGGTCGTTGTCCATGGCGATTTCAATCGCGCGATCGATATGGTTGACGGCATCGGAGGTGCGGCGGCAGACCGCATTCATGGTCGCGAGGCTCGCCTCGCAGATCATGAGTGGCGTCTTGTCGTCCAGCTCCTCGGCCAGCACCATGGCGGCATGCATCTTCGGCAGGGCAGGTGTGATATCCGGGGGATGACTACGATGGCGGAAGAGCTTGTCCGCTTCGCGGATGAGCTCACTGATGCGGCGGCGTTTGTTCTGATCGTCGCGCGGCATGACCTTCGTGCTCCCCAGATTTCCTGACCCGGCGCCCGTGCCGCTTGGGCGAGATTTTGCTGGCCCGGCAGTGGACCGATCAGGCTAGTGTGGTCCCTACACTCTGTATACTTCATGCGCGAGGAAGGCCTTTCATGTCAAACCCTATACGGACACGGTGCTTAGTCACCGGAGGCGCCGGATTCATCGGCAGCCACCTGGTGGAACGTCTCGTGGCGGACGGACACTCCGTCGCCGTGCTGGACAGCTTCGTGACCGGAAAGCACGAAAATCTGGCGAACGTGCGCGATCGCATCGATCTGTTCGAAGGTCCGACGAACGATCCCGAGATTTGCCGCCGCGCTGTCGAAGGTGCCGAGCTCGTTTTTCATGAGGCCGCCATTCCGTCCGTTCCGCGTTCCGTGCGCGAGCCGATCGCCTGTCACGAAGCCAACGTGACGGGAACGGTCGTGTTGCTGGATGCCTGCCGCGAGGCTGGCGTTCGGCGCCTCGTGTATGCCGGCAGCTCGTCTGCCTATGGCGACCTGGCGGTGGAGAGCAAGAGTGAGGATCTGAAGCCCGAGCCGCTCTCGCCATACGCCGCAGCCAAGCTGGCCGGCGAGCACTACCTGCGCGCTTACCATGAAGTGCACGGACTCGAGACCGTGGTGCTGCGGTACTTCAACGTATTTGGCCCGCGCCAGGATCCGACGTCGGAGTACAGCGCCGTGATTCCGAAGTTCATCACCGCGATGCTGGAGGGCAAGCGCCCCACGATTTACGGCGACGGAACGCAGTCGCGCGATTTCACGTACATCGATAATGTCGTACACGCGAACTTGTTGGCGGCGACTTCCGAGACTGGAGTCGGCGGTGTGTTCAACGCGGCCTGCGGCGGCGCATACACCCTGCTCGATTTGATGACGCTGCTGAAGGAGCTGTTGGACTCGCCGATCGAGCCGATGTTCGAGCCGGCGCGCGCCGGCGATGTGAAGCACTCGCTCGCCGACATCTCCGCGGCTCGCAAGGCGCTGGGTTACGACGTGATCGTCGACTTCAAGGAAGGACTGCGCCGCACGGCGGAGTACTACCGCGGGCTGCAGTAGACGAGGGAAGTGAACCCGACAGTCTACAGAACCAAGAACACCGCGGCGGGCGAGTACTTGCTCCGGTTGCTCGAGCGCGATCGATACATGATTGCGGCCGGGACGGTCTTTCATATGCAAGCCGGGATGTGGGCAAATTCCGTCGCTCAGTTTGAGAAGAGTCTCGCGGAGGATGGGCGTTCGATTGCGCTGCAACAGCAGGACCTGGCGCGCGAGTGGATTACCGTGCATGGTCCCGGTCGAACGCGTGACCAGGCCCGAAAGAATCTCGCGTTCGCAACGATGTACAACGAAGCGCGCTGCCAGGTTGTCGAGTCCCTCAGCGTTGACGGCGACTTTCGTTTCCCCGTGACCTTTCGCTTGGTGGAGAACTCTTACCTGTGCGAGGACGACGAGGATCGCGAGCGGTTTGGCGAATGGGCCGATCAACCCTACTTCACCTTGGATGTTTACGCGAGGTTCTACGATGCGAAGGCTGCGGGTGCGGGCGAGGTGGAGGAATTCCTTCGCCTCTCCGAACTGACGCCCGAACTGGCATTGTTTGAGAACGAGGCGGGCGGCGATCCAGCCTTCCATCTGGTCACGCTCGACGAGGCCTTCGACAAGTACATCGGCCCGACGCTGCACGTGCCGAGTTTCGAGGAACTCGACCGTCGGTGAGTTGCCGGCAAAGCCTAGCGTTCCCCGGGCGCGCCGGCATCCTGCCGGAGAAATCCCCATCGAATCACAGTTTCTTCGTGCATTGCGCGGTGCGCGTGTATTATCAATGGTTGTGGAACTCGCGAGGAGGGGTCCGCATGCCACGACCGCGCCGCCGTTGGATTGTGTGGGGCTTTGCCGGCCTGCTGGTGTTTGCTGGCATGCTGGCGGGCTTGTACTTCGCGATTGCCTCTCAGGCCCAGCGTGCCAGGCGCGCAAAACTCTCGGACGCCGAGTTCGCTGCCTATCGGGTATGGCGCAACGAAGTCGTCGAAGTCAGCGGAGACGATCTGATTCCTCCGCCACTCTCCGATGAGACTGTGCAGCGTCTCCTGGATTTCGCCGAGGTTATTGTTCGAGATAATCGGGATCTCGATCGCTGGGGATATCTGGACCTTCTAAGTCAGGCACGGCGGGGGACTCCTAACGAGAGAATCGATGAAGAGTCTCTGGCGTTCTTCGATGATATGTTGGATGCCCTTCGGGCTCTTGTTCAACGACCTGATTATGAAATTCGTCTTCACCGTCTAAGCGTAGAAGGAGTGAGCATTATCAAGGACACAGCACGGAATTTCATTCCCACGTGCCAATGGGCGAGAGCGGCCCACGAAATTCGTCAACATAACGGCCGGGCGGCACTCGATGAGATCGAAGTGCTTCTGCAGTTCGCGAAGGCCCATCCGTACAGCAGCATTCAGGAGAAGCGCCATGCAGCGCAGGCGGTGGAAGCGGCGCTGGATGCGATTGAAGAACTCGAAGCAGCCAACGATCAGCCGGAGATCGCCGAAGCGATCCGAGAGCTGCTACGCCGCCACGCCGAAGATGTTCGGAACCTCCATCTGGGCGTGACTCAAAGTGCGAAGGTCGAGGACGACATCGGGATCGTGCGCAGCGCCGCCGGCCGCGGATTCTCGATTCCAAGTTCCCACGCGGCGACGGGACCGCAGTGGCAGAAACTGGCCGAGGAGGCGTTCTTCTGGCATGGGGAATGGGAAGAGGAAAGACCGGATGCCAATGACTTCTTCTGGGAGGCCCGATCTCTGTACGAGCCCCACGTCTCAGGAGCTTTCCGGAACGGCACTTATGTTCTCGGCAAAGAGGGATGGGAAGTAGATTCCATTCTCGAGCGATACGAGCGAATGATGAACTCGCCCGTTCCGGCGAGTGGGAGTTGAGAGGACGCCGCATGCCACGACCGCGCCGCCGTTGGATTGTGTGGGGCCTTGCCGGCCTGCTGGCGTTTGTTGGCATGATCGTCGTCCTGTACTTCGTCATTGACCACGGCAGCCGGCGCCTCATTGAGCGATCGATTCCTCCCTCCGAGCTGGAAGCGTACAGGAAGTGGTGCAGTGAGCCGATCACCGTGGATCTGGAGGACTTCGCTCCAGTGGAGATTTCCGAGGAGACTCAGAGGTGCTTGTTTCGTCTCTACGGTGCGGCCAGAGACATCGACTGGACTGTCGGGTCTCGCTCTTCCCTTCTCCTGTCGCGTGCCCATGATGACAGGCCGGACTGCCCGATCGATCATGAAGCACAGAACAGTCTGAATGATCTGCGACTGGCCTTCAGAGAACTTGTTGAGCAGGCGGACTTTGACGCTTTCGCTCTGGACGGGATTGATTGGTGGCGAGATGACCTTGATGCGCTCCAAATCAATTGGGCGATTATAGCTCAGTGGAGTGAAGCGGAATACCACATTCGACACGGCAATGAGCGCGCTGCAATGGACGAGATAGAAGTCCTTCTCCAGTTTGCAAGGGCGGATGGTTTGGATCGGGAGAATGTCCTTATCCTCGTAAGTCGTTCCGTGAGCTTGGCTCTCGATGCGCTCGAGGAACTTGAACAGAGAACTGACGATCCACGAATCTCCGATGCCATTCGGGGAATGCTCCAACGGCACGCAGATGATATTCTTGTTCCTCATCAAGAGAGTTCCGTCGATCCCCTGACTATCCAGAGTGTCCGAATGCTGGGATACTATGTTGCAGAGGGCGTGCCTGTAACAATACCAGCGCAAGCGACGGGGGAGGAATGGTCGACGCTGGCGGCGCAGGCCTTTCACGATCATTTGGAGAAACAAAACGGAATAGGTAGAAGATCTTCATTCGTTTGGATGTCATCCGACAGCCGATCAGGACTCGCATTCACTTATGTGCAATGGCACACCTCATTGAAGACTGCCCTCGCTGCAAACGAGTACCATCGCGAACGATATCGGAAGATGATGAACTCCCCCGTTCCGGCGAGTGGAAGTTGAGAGGGGTCCGCATGCCACGACCGCGCCGCCGTTGGATTGTGTGGGGCTTTGTCAGCCTGCTGGTGTTTGCTGGCGCGTTGGTGGGGCTCTATTATGCATTGATCGCCGCTGCAGACTACAAAGCTCGGCACAAGATGACGCCCGTACAGTTGGCGGCTTACGAGAAGTGGTTGAATGAGCCCGTCGAGGTTGATCCAGCGTTCTTCGAATGGCCCGAGTCCTCTGATGAGACTCGTCGGCTTGTCTACGCGCTATACGAGGAGGCGGAGAAGTTGGACAAAGAACAAGCTAGAATATACATGGACGAGATTACTGATCTGCAGCATGCTGATTCGGTTTCAGCGGTTGACCCGGAAATGCTCCGTTTCTTCGAGGACCTCCGACTGGATTTCGAGGCTCTCGTCCGACAACCTGACTACCAGAGCTCTGTTTGGGATCTGGAAATGCCCAATGGGGATTTCGTTTCTCCATATCTCCTCCGGCAGGCCTGCCGAGCCCAATGGGCAAAGGCCACAGATGATCTTGCCAATGCGGACTACGACGAGGCCATCGAGGAAGTGGATATTCTGCTTCTCTCCATCCATACGCAACACATCATGGGATTCGGTCCTCGATTGACCGCCTACTATCAGCTTGGAAGAACACTCGACATTCTTCAGGATCTGATTGAGGCCGCGAATGATCCGCGCATCGAAGCCGAAGTGCAGGTGATGCTTCGCCGTCACTCATCTAGGGTTCATGGAATCAGATTCAATGAAGAATTTGGAATGAGGGTAGAAGGCAGCATCTGTGACGTGCGTTGGGGGTTGCACCATGGCTACAGTGTCACAGTGCCGCAGAGCGCAACGGGGTGGGAGTGGAAACAACTCGAGATGAGAATCTGGAGCGAAGCGCTCAAAGGCTGCAAAGACCCGTTCGATCCGAGATCAAACTTGGAGTTCGATGAGTTCTTTACGACACCTCCGGATATCAAGGGGCTGGCTCATCCGGCTTCGAACTTCTTATACTGGGATTCACTCAATGAAGGAACCAAGGCCGCCTTCGAGAGAAGGCTCGCGCGATATGATGCAATGATGAATGGCCTGAGCAAGTCGGCAGGGGAGGGCGGGAGTTGACAGGGCGCTGTTTGTTTCGAAACTGTTTGCGCCCCCCGATGGTTGGGTCTGGATGATTGGCGTCCATTTCGTGCTGCATGCGGCAATGGTACTTCTATGGCTTCCGCCAACTTCGCGCCCTGTTGCACACCTTCAGCGTGCAACTTATCCGGGCCCTGAGACCCAGGGCGGCGTCTCCTCCTTCGCCGACTTCCGCCTTTGCTGAAGCGACGGCGGACACGCCGGCGGAGGAGTCGCTTGCCCTGGGCTGTCGAATGTTGAATCCCGTTGGGATTCGCTTGGCTTCTTGTGGCCTGACTATCTGCGGAGCCCGAAGGGCTCGAACATCCGATATCCTGGGGCAGAGCGCGCAGCGCGGCGCCCCAGGTTGCTTGTGCCTGAATCCCAAAGGGATTCAACACTCCCGTCCAAGCGCTCCACAATCGGCCAATTGGAAGCCGGCGATCCAGGGGTTACTTGCGGAAGCGCACGATGCGCGTTTCGATAGACGATTCGATCGTCTGGAATTCATCGAGCATCAGTGCGAGAGCTTCCTCTGTGTTGTACGATCCGGAGCCCGCGCCAATGATTGGAAAGGCGATCGAGCGAAAGCCGCGCTCCTCTGCGGCGCGCATGGCGTTGCGCACGGAACCGCGGATTGAGCGTTCCGATGCGAACCAGACGGCGTTGATGCCTGCCACGTGAATGATGGCGCGGTGGGGGAGTCGTCCCGCGCCGGTGACGACCGCGCCGCCGAGTGGGATCGGGCCGTGGCGCGCGACTTCGCGGAAGGGAGCGTACCCGGCGCGCCGTTTGATCGCGCCGGAAACACCCTGGGGCAGCAGCAACCACCACGGGATGATGTTGCGGTTCCACGCATTGACGATTGCCTCGACGTCCTGGTCGAGCAAATCGCCATCGATGATGTCGGGAATCATGCAAGCCTCCCGTTACGCGGAGGCCTTCTTCTCTTCGGCGGTGAAGATCGGCTCGTCTTCGCCGCGGATCACTTCGGGCGTGATGCGGCAATGGGTGAACTGCTCGGACTTCGCGGGCAGATGGAACATGATATCGAGCATGACGCCTTCGAGGATTGCGCGCAGGCCGCGTGCGCCGGTGCCCATGTCGATGGCCAGGCGCGCGACTTCGTTCAGCGCGTCTTCGTCGAAGTCGAGCTTGATGCCGTCCATCTCGAACAGCTTCTCGTACTGGCGCGTCAGCGCGTTGCGCGGCTCGGTCAGGATCTGAACCAGTTCCTTCTCGCCCAGGTTGTCGAGCGTTGTGACGACCGGGAAGCGGCCGATGAATTCGGGAATCAGCCCGAACTTCAGCAAGTCTTCGTATGCAACGTTGCGCAGCACTTCGCCTTCGTTCACTTCGCGGCGCGACTTGACTTCCGCGCCGTAGCCCATGGTGCGCTGCTCGGTGCGGCGGCGGATGATGTCGACCAGTCCGCTGAACGCGCCGCCCGCGATGAACAGGATGTTCGTCGTGTCCATGCGGATGTATTCCTGGTGCGGGTGCTTGCGGCCGCCGGTCGGCGGGATGTTCGCAATGGTGCCTTCCAGGATTTTCAGCAGCGCCTGCTGCACGCCTTCGCCGCTGACGTCGCGCGTGATGGAGACGTTTTCGGTGGTGCGGTGAATCTTGTCGATTTCGTCGATGTAGATGATGCCGCGCTGGGCGCGTTCGACGTCGCCGTCGGCGTTCTGCAGCAGACGAAGGAGGATGTTCTCCACGTCCTCGCCGACATAGCCGGCCTGCGTCAGCGTCGTCGCGTCGGCGATCGCGAACGGCACGTCGAGGACTTTGGCGAGCGTCTGGGCCAGCAGCGTTTTGCCGCACCCGGTCGGCCCGGCCATGATGATGTTCGACTTCTGAATCTCGATCGTGTCGTCCTGCTGGTTGGACAGGATGCGCTTGTAGTGATTGTAGACCGCGACGGAGAGCACACGCTTGGTGCGGTCCTGCGAGATGACGTAGCTATCGAGCGCCTCGAAGATCTCCGCGGGCGGCGGCAGTTTCTTCAGCGACTCAACGGTCTGCTCCTCGGTGCGGACGACTTGCTCGCGGGCAAGTCGATCGCTGCAAGTGCCGACGCATTCGTCGCAAATATAGACGCTTCCCACGCCTTCGCGGGTCAGGCCCTTGAAGAGAGTGCGGACCTGGTGCTGGTCGCGACCGCAGAATGAACAACGCAAACGCATGTACTACTCCCGAATTCGATAGTGCTCCCGGCCCGCAAAACTGGCGTTCACAGGCTTTCGGGGCGAAAATGCCCCGCCCCCGGTCCGCCATGCAACGAGAATCGGGCCAAGAGGGCTCCGTCGGCAACCCTGCGTTCGCCCCGCGGGCACAGAAACAGATTGAACGGTTGTCGGTGATCGGGGTAAGGAGAGGGCATCAAAGCGCTCAGCGCGGGGAGGAGGATTCCGACGTGAGCACGCTGTATCCGTTCAACTTCCGTCGGGACGATGACCTGCCTTCCCAGGCCAGCCAGCCGTCAGAGCCCGTCCGCTACTCCGAGATCGAACCGATGTCGGAGGATTCCGCGCAGAGGCGCCAAGACGCAGAGGAGGGGGGCGAATGGCCGGTTTGGAAGAAGCACGTGATCCGGGGAGCCTTGGCGCTGTTGGGCGTGGGGGTTGTTGTGGCGCTGATTATCCCGGCTTTTCTGAAGCCGCGGTCGATGTCTGTGAGAGACTCTTGCCAGGAGAATGTCGGCTGGATCCATTCGGCTGTTCAGCAATACATGAAGGATCATGATCTCAAAGATTGGTCCGAGGCGGTTCGGATTCTGGGGACTGATCGTGAGGACTGGGAGAAGCACTTGGTGGGGGTCGATTCGTATATACGCTATCCCCGCAAATGCCCCTGCGGTGGCGAGTACACCCTGAATCCGGAGCCCACATGGCCGCCCGTGTTTTGCAGCTACCACACGGGCGAAAAGGCGTATTCTCCTCCGAGTGACTGGGGCGGGTCTTGACAGAAGAACCCTCTGCGTCTTTGCGCCTCTGCGCGTTCGATTACGATTACGCCCACGAGCACGAAGGGCGGAACTCGCGGCCGAGTACGAGTTCGAGTACGTGGACGAGTACGAGCAGGAGTCATGTGAAAATCTTCACGGACTAGGTGGTTTCTCCGGGCGGGATTGGGCGTGTACGAATCCTGCTTTGTGGGGCGGCACGGAGATTCTCATGGTTGTCTCGTACGCCCCGGACCTGATGGTTCGCTCGAAACTCGACCTGTCCTCTCGCCATTACGGCGTGCCGGTCCAGCATGTGGTGACCGCGTCGGAGTTCCGACATGCGGTGGAAAAGGGCCAGCCCGTGCTGGTTCTGCTGGACCTGGACTATCCCGGTGTGGATATGTTGGAGCTTGTGCGCGAGGCACGTCGGCTGTCGCGGGCGCGGATCGTGGGGTTCTGCTCGCACGCGATGACGGATCTGATCCGGGCCGCCCGCCAGGCGGGGGCCGACACGGTTCTGCCCAACAGCACCTTCGTGGCCGGGATTCCGGGGCTGCTGGCTCCGCTTTCCGATTCGGCCCGCGAGGATGTGCGTCGGCAGCCGGAAACTTGACGCCTCGCCACTGGGATTGGCGCGGTGAACGAGTCCTACCGCAGACGATTGCAGGGCCAGCCGGAGCCCGTCGATACGGGCGCCGATACGCTATTTGATGAGGACGACAACAGGATGGGTAATCCCCACAGCCCCCGCCAGATGAAAGCCGCCGAAGTGCAGCAACTGCTCCAGTCCGAAGAGCCGCCGGTTCTGCTGGACGTGCGCGAGAAGCCGGAACTGATGATGTCCGGCTGGATCCCCGGATCGGTTCACATCCCGATGAGCCAGATCGTCGGCCGCGTCAGCGAGCTCGACCCGAAGCGCTTCACGGTGGTCTACTGCGCCAGCGGAATGCGCAGCTTCGATGTCGGGTTCTTACTGATTCAAAATGGTTTCGGCGGCGTCGCGAACCTGGTCGGCGGCATCCACGGCTGGCCCGGCCAAATCGAACGGGCTTGATGGCGGTGGGGGATTGGCATGGGACGGATAGGACGTATCTGACCCATGGGACAGGTCATTGATTTCTAGCAACCAGTCACTAGCCACAAGCTACTAACAACTCGCCACTCGCCACTGCTTTTCTCTCACTCCCACTCGATCGTGCTGGGCGGCTTGCTGGAGATATCGTACACGACGCGGTTGATACCGGCGATTTCGTTGATGATGCGATTCGCCATCTTTGCCAATGTATCGTAGGGCAGGCGCGCCCAGTCGGCCGTCATGCCGTCGGTCGAAGTGACGGCGCGGATGGCGATGACTTGTCCGTAGGTTCGTTCGTCGCCCATCACTCCCGTCGAGCGCACGGGCAGTAGCACGGCGAAGGCCTGCCACGATTGATCGTAGTAGAGATCGTCGCTGTGCAATTCCTCCACGACGATGCGATCGGCGCGCCGCACGAGGTCGAGGCGTTCCTCGGTGATGTCGCCGAGAATACGCACCGCCAGTCCCGGCCCGGGGAACGGATGGCGCCAAAGCTGATCGCGCGGAATGCCGAGCTGCGCACCGACTTCGCGGACCTCGTCTTTGAAGAGTTCGCGCAACGGTTCGATGATGCGGTTTTCTTTCATCAGGCCGAGGACTTCCGCCACGCGATTGTGATGCGTCTTGATCGTCGCGCTCGGGCCGTGTGTAGAAATGCTCTCGATAACATCGGGGTAAAGCGTGCCTTGCGCGAGTAGATCGGAATCGCCGATGTGCTCGCGAAGGACTTCGATGAAGACGCGGCCGATAATGCGGCGCTTTCCTTCCGGATCGCTTTCGCCGGCGAGGGCGTCGAGAAAACGCCCAGCTTCATCGAGTCTCTCAACGGGCACACCGAGTTTCGCGAAGTTCTCCATCACCTGCTCCGACTCGTTCATGCGCAGCAAGCCGTTGTCGATGAAGAGACAGCGCAGGCGATCGCCGAGCGCGCGATGCAACAGCACCGCCATAACGGTGGAATCGACTCCACCGGAGACGGCTGCCACCACATTGCGATCGCCCGTATCCGTGCGCAGCGACGCAATGTGGTCTTCGATCCAATCGCCCATTTGCCAATCGCGCGTTGCGTTGCAGATTTCGATCGCGAAGTTCTCCAGCATCTTCTCGCCGGCATCGGTGTGATGAACTTCGGGATGGAACTGCACGCCCCACCACGGGTTGTCGGCGTGACGCGTCGCGGCGAACTTGCAGTTGGCGCTGGACGCGAGCGGCTTCCAATCGCCGGGCAGATCGACAACCGAATCGCGATGGCTCATCCACACAACGGTTTCGCGAGAAACATCGTGGAATAGCGGATCCTCGCCAAGTACCTTCAGCGCCGTGCGTCCGTACTCGCCTGCTTCGCCGGGTTGAACCTGGCCGGCGGCGGCTTGCGCGAGTGCCTGCATTCCGTAACAGATGCCCAGCACAGGGACGCCGAGTTCAAGCAAATCGCGGTTGAGTTTCGGTGCGTCCTCGACATGCACACTGGCGGGGCCGCCGGAAAGAATCAGACCGGCGGGCTTGAGGGCGACGACTTCTTCGGCGGAGGCGTTGCAGTTGACGATTTGTGCGGCGACGTTGAGGGAGCGGACTTTGCGGGCGATCAATTGGTTGTACTGCGAACCGAAATCGACAATGACGATCACGACGTAACCCTCGCGGATGAAGATTCGCTCGAACGCGGAAACGCGAAAACCCCTACGACGATTCCGCGAGGGAAAAAAGCGTTAAGACAGATTGAGAAGAATTGATTGCGGAGAAGCGGAAATGAACGTGATCAAGGCCGGACCCATCAGGCCAACCCTGACTCACTAGTCGTGTGCCGCTCCACACTGCAAGCGAAACGTTAGAAAATTATTCGTACTTGACAAGGCGCCCCGTCACGCGCTTCACGTCGCGCAAATTCACGCGCCGGAAACTGCGACTGCCATGCCGATGCAATATCGATCCCGAACGAAGGCCGGACCGAAAAAGTTGCCCTGCCCGCCTGTCATTGGGCGCGTGGGGGCGGTGTCCCCCGCGTTGTTTTCCGATTCGTTCGGCGCATTCGAGGCTCCCGTGTGGAGCCTCTTTCTTTGCCCTTTGATGACAGAACGGAGGACCCGATGACGACCACCACGGAACGTCGGCAAGTGCATTCCGCCGAAGAAATCGATGCGGCGATGACACGATTCGCCTCGGAGATTCGCGAGCGTTTCCTCGGCGATGGACCCGCGGCGATCGTTGGCATTCGCACGCGCGGGCTTGTGCTGGCGCGGCGGCTGCACGCGGCGCTCGAGCAGCAGACCGGCGCCGAGATTCCCTTCGGCACGCTCGACATTACGCTGTACCGCGACGATCTTTCAACGCTCGGCGCGCAACCGATCGTTGGGCGAACGGACCTGGCCTTTCCGGTCGACGAGATGACGATCGTTCTTGTCGATGATGTGATCTACAGCGGCCGCACAACGCGCGCGGCGATTGACGCCTTACTTGCCTACGGGCGGCCATCGGCGATTCGGTTAGTCGTTCTGGCCGATCGTGGCCACCGCGAATATCCGATTCAGCCGGATGTTGTCGGCTTTGAAATTCCTACGACACGAGAGCAAATCGTTCGCGTCAATGTGCGCGAACTCGACGGCGCCGATGGCGTCGATCTGGTCAGTTGATCATGAAGGAGCGCACCATGCCCGGTTCTCCCTCGTCCCCGCCCCTCGCGCCTGCGCCGGCCGAAACCGACGCGCCGCTCGCCGAATTCCGCCGATCCCACCTGCTTGGGCTGGAAGGCCTGAGTGCCGCGGAAATTCAACGTATTCTGCACGACGCCGCCGGTTTTAAGGATGTCTTCACGCGAACGGTCAAGAAACTGCCGACTCTGCAAGGCAAGACCGTCGTGAACTTGTTCTTCGAGAATTCCACGCGTACGCGAA
The DNA here is from genome assembly GCA_020444065.1 of bacterium. Taxonomy (NCBI): domain Bacteria; species bacterium. The sequence goes on from JAHLLQ010000003.1 coordinate 301,102, forward strand.
CCAGTTTCGAGGTCGCGGCGAAACGGCTCAGCGCCGACCTGATCAACTTCTCCGTTTCGACCAGCAGCGTCGCCAAGGGCGAGAGTCTTCTGGATACGGCAAAAACGATCAAGGCGCTGGGCGCGGACTTGATCGTCATGCGGCACAAGAGCAGCGGCGCGCCGCATTTTCTCGCGCGGCGATTACCCGGCGTGTCGATCATCAACGCCGGCGATGGTTGTCACGAGCACCCCACGCAGGGCTTGCTCGACATGTTCACGATTCTCGAGAAGAAGGAACGTATCGAGGGCCTGACCGTTGCGATCGTCGGTGATATTCTGCATTCACGGGTGGCGCGCTCAAACGTGTGGGGACTGACGAAGCTTGGGGCCCGTGTGCGCCTGGTGGGGCCGCGGACGCTGATCCCGAGGGACTTCAACATCCCCGGGGTGGAATTGCACTACGACCTGCGCGAAGGGCTCGACGGCGCGGACGTGATCAATGTCCTGCGCATCCAGCGTGAGCGCATGGAGGCGAATCTCTTCCCATCCATCCGCGAGTACCAACTGATGTATGGGATCACGGAGGAGCGGCTCGCGTGGGCGAAGCCGGACGCGATCCTGATGCACCCGGGGCCGGTCAATAGAGGCATCGAAGTCGATCAGTCGGTGGCAGATGGGCCGCGGTCGACGATTGACGAACAAGTCACCAACGGCGTCGCCATTCGTATGGCGGTGCTCTACCTCTTGTCGGGATCGCTCGCATCCCAAAGGAGTCTGGACCGATGAGTCGATTGTTGATTCGTGGCGGTCGAGTGATCGACCCGGCGGAAAAGAGGGACGGAGTTTTTGATGTCCTCGTTGTGGATGGCGAGATTGCCGAAATCGGCACTGATATCAGTGCGTCTGTCGATGAAACGATCGAAGCGTCGGGAAAGGTCGTTTGCCCCGGGCTGATCGACATTCACGTGCATCTGCGCGAGCCCGGCCGAGAGGACAAGGAGACGATTGCCTCGGGAACGCGGGCTGCGGCGAGTGGCGGCTACACGACGATTTGCCCAATGCCCAACACAAACCCCGTGATCGATTCGTCGACCGGAGTGAACTACGTGCGCGCGGTAGCAGCGCGCGACGGCGTCGTTCGGGTTCTGCCAATCGCGGCTGTCACGCGTGGGCAGGAAGGCAAAGACATCACCGAGTTCGGTGATCTGGAGGCGCACGGCGCCATTGCCTTTAGTGACGATGGATATCCGGTGCACAATCCGGAAATCATGCGCCGTGCGCTCGAGTACACCGCAATGCTCGGGCGTCCGATCATGGATCACGCGGAGCTGCCGGAGCTGGTCGGCGACGGCGTGATGCACCAGGGCGAGATGGCATCGCGCCTTGGGCTGCGAGGTATTCCCGCCGCGGCAGAGACCGCGTGCGTGGCGCGCGACATTGAGTTGGCCGCGGAAACCGGCGGGCACATTCACATCTGCCATGTTTCGACGGCGCGTGCGTGCGAGTTGATCGCCGAGGGCAAACGCCGCGGCGTTCGCGTGACGGCTGAGGCAACTCCGCACCACCTGGTTTTGACGGATGAAGCGATCGGCGAGTTCGACACAATGGCGCGCGTAGCGCCGCCGTTGCGCAGCGCCGACGATCGCGCCGCCATTCGCCAGGCCTTACGTGATGGGATCATCGACTGCATTGCAACCGACCATGCACCCCACACAGACATCGAGAAGGATGCGCCATTCGATCAGGCAACTCCGGGCATGATCGCATTGGATTTCGCGTTCGTGTTGCTCTTTACCGAGTTGGTGAAGAAGGGCGAAGTGAACCTGGAAGATTTGATCGAGCGCATGACGATCGGGCCGGCCAAGGTGCTGGGCCTCAAGGCCGGAACGCTGGCGGTGGGTTCGGCCGCAGACATCGCGATCTTCGATCCCGAAGGAACAACGACGGTAACGCGCGAGCGTGTCTTCTCGAAATCGTTCAACACACCATTCCAAAACCACACGTTCAGCGGCGCGATCACCCACACGATCGTCGGTGGAGACATCGTGTTTGCGGACGGACGGATTTTTGAGAAGATGGGAGTGGCGACGAGGTGACGATTCCGACTGTCGCACAAGGCCTTCGTGAGGTTGCCCCCGGCGTGATGGAGTACACGCATCCTGCGCCGCAGATGGCTCGTGCTGCTCATCCGGGGCAGTTTTTCCTGGCGCGCCATACGCTGCAGGGCACCGATCCGTTTCTTCCCATTCCGATGGCAGCTTTGCCGACGCAAGATGGCGATGGGTTGCGATTGATTTGGGAGCGCGATGGGGCGCGAACGAAGCCGCTCGAGACCCAGGCTCAACTTGGCCACGTCGAAGTCGCCGGTCCGTTTGGGAATGGGTTTAAGGTTCATGAAGGAAGGCAGGCGCAGTTCGTTTATGAGGGAATCGGCGCGGTGACGCTGGCATCGTTGAAGAATCTAATCAATGCGCCCACCACACTTTCGGAGTTCGGAGATACCGCGGACTTCTGGAAAGAGGTGCTTTTCGACGATGTTCCAGTCGGAGAAGCGACCTCGAATGCTGCGATCTATGCCGCCGGAACGCACAAACTGCTCAAGCATCTGCTGGCGACGGTTCCCGCGGGAACGCCGATGCAATTTGCTTTCACAAACGCGCCGATGGCCTGCGGCGTCGGGACTTGCATCGCGTGCGCGGTGACGACGAACGCCGGGCGATACGCCCGAGTCTGTACGGAAGGACCTGTGTTCGATGTCAATCTCTTCCGCTGAAACAGTCCCATCGCTTGCGGTGGATCTTACGTCGATGAAGCTTGCAACGCCCGCCGTGCTTGCATCCGGCACGTGGGGCTACGGACCCGAGGGATCAGAGTTCGTCGACTACGCGCGCATCGGTGCCATCGCCGTCAAGGGCGTGACGCGGCAGCCGCGCGCCGGCAATCCGCCGCCGCGTCTGCGCAACATCCCATCGGGTGTGTTGAACTCGGTTGGGCTAGAGAACGTTGGAGTAGATGCGCTTCTTGCCGAGAAGTTGCCTGCTATCCGCGATATCGAGTGCAGCGTGATCGTGAACTTCGCAGGCGGCAATATCGCTGAGTATGGCGAAATTGCCGCGATGCTCGTCGATGGTGCGCGAGTCGATGCGCTGGAGGCGAACGTTTCGTGCCCGAACGTCGAGGCCGGCGGAAAAGCATTCGGTACAAATCCGGCGCAGGTTCGAGAGATTGCACGCGTTGTGAAGGACGCTGCGCCGAAGTTGCCGCTGTTCATGAAGTTGGCGCCCGGCGTGACCGACATCGTCGAGATCGTCGATGCGGCGATGGCAGGCGGCGCGGACGGTGTGACAATTGCGAACTGCTGGCTGGGCCTTTCGCTCGATGTGCGTCGGCGTCGACCAATCTTCCGCAACATCGTTGCCGGAATGAGCGGCCCCGCCGTGAAGCCGTTGACCCTGCGCCTGGTGCATGAAGTGCACAAGGCAATGCCGGGCGTGCCAATCATCGGGCTCGGGGGAGTGAACTGCGGCGAAGATGTCGCAGAGTATTTGCTCGCTGGCGCATCCGCGGTGGGAATCGGCGCTGCATCGTTGGCGCATCCTGGCGCGGCGATGCGGATCGTTGATGAGTTCGAGCAATTCCTGCGCGAGGAGAACATCGAGCGCGCGACCGACCTCGTCGGAGCGCTCGGGGAATGGGAGCCAACTTGCTGACACGCGAGGAGAACGACCATGGCTGAATCCACGTTGCTACAATCGAGTCTGCCCGGAATCGCGCCCGCACACACTGGCAAGGTGCGCGACATGTACGATCTCGACACGGAGTTCCTGATGGTGACGACCGATCGCCTGAGCGCGTTCGACGTCGTCTTTCCATCGCCGATTCCTGGGAAGGGTCGCGTGCTGACCGCGCTGAGTGTGCATTGGTTCCAGACCCTCGGCGACATTGTGCCGAATCACTTGATCGAGCCGGCGACGCGCGAGTTTCTGGATGCGCTGACACCGGACGCGGATGCGCTGCTCGGCCGATCGTTGCGTGTCGAGAAGTGCGAACCGATCAAGGCCGAGTGCATCGTGCGCGGCAGCCTGGAAGGAAGCGGCTGGAAAGAATACCGCCAACGCGGCGCGATCCAGGAACACGGTTTGCCGCCGGGCTTGAAGCTGCACGATCAACTGCCGGAGCCCATCTTCACGCCTTCCACAAAGGCCGATGCCGGGCACGATGAAAACGTGACATTCGCACAGATGGCGGACATCGTGGGGCGCGAACTGGCGGAAACATTACGCGAAACCAGCATTCGGCTGTTCACCGCTGCGCGGGACCGACTGAAGGGTGTTGGGATCACGCTTGCTGACACAAAATTCGAGTTTGGTTTGCTGGATGGAGAAGTCCTCTTGATTGACGAGGCCCTCACGCCGGATTCTTCTCGGTTTCTGATTCCGGGGGAGGATGGCAATCCGGTTTCGATGGATAAGCAATTCGTTCGTGACTGGGCCGAACGCACCGATTGGAACAAGAAACCGCCCGCGCCGGAGCTTCCCGCGGATGTGATTGCACAGACCAGCGCTCGCTATCGCGAAATCGCCGAGCGCATTATTGGCAAGGAGTTGCCCGTATGAGTTCTCGCTTCGATGCCGAAGTGATTGTGATGCCGAAGAAGGAAGTGGCCGATCCTCAGGGGCAGGCCATTGAAGGTGCACTGTCGCGCCTGCAACTCACGGAGAATGGCGTGCAGTTCGAAGGAATTCACGTCGGACGCGTGTTCCGCTTTGCCGTGGACGCTGCAACGCGCGACGCCGCGGAGAAAGCCGTCGAGACGTTGGCCGATCGCGTGCTCGCCAATCCGAACGTCGAGGCGTTTCGGTTCACGCTGCAGGAGCAACTATGAAGGCAGGCATCGTTGTTTTTCCCGGATCGAATTGCGATCGCGATTGCCTGGACGCCAGCGAACGCATCATGGGCTGGCAGACAGTTGCGTGCTGGCACGGCGATGATCTTCCGCGCGATCTCGATCTTGTGATTTTGCCCGGCGGGTTCAGCCACGGAGATTACTTGCGCGCCGGGGCGCTGGCCGCGTTGGCTCCGGTGATGGAAGGCGTTCGTCGTCACGTCGATGAAGGGCGCCACGTGATCGGCATCTGCAACGGGTTTCAGATTCTCTGCGAATCTGGGCTTCTGCCGGGGGCATTGCTAATCAATCGCGGACTCGTGTTTCGCTGCGAGGACGTTGACCTGAAAGTCGAACGTCGCGACACGGCATTCACGTCCGCCTGTCCCGATCGCATTCGGATGCCGATCGCTCATCGCGAAGGGCGCTACTTCGCGGATGCCGAAACGCTCGTGCGGATCGAAGGCGAAGGCCAGGTTCTATTCCGTTACGCCGGCAAGAATCCGAACGGCTCTCTGAACGATATCGCGGGCATCATGAACGACCGCGGCAATGTTTGCGGACTGATGCCGCACCCCGAGCGTGCGTGCGAAGCCATCCTGGGCGGAACGGAAGGACGGAGCGTGTTTGAGTCTCTCGCCAACATTCAAGAGGTATCGACGACTTGCTGACAGCGACTGAAATCACACCGGAAATCGTCGCGACTCACGGGTTACGCCCGGAGGAGTACGACCACATCTGCGAGATCCTGGGCCGTACGCCCGGAATCGTGGAACTCGGGATCTTCTCCGTCATGTGGTCGGAGCATTGCGCTTACAAGCACTCGCGGCCTGTATTGAAGACGCTGCCGACACAGGGCGAGCGCGTTCTCGTCGGTCCTGGGGAAAACGCAGGAATCATTGATATTGGGGACGGAGTCTGTGTGGCCTTCAAGATGGAGAGCCACAATCACCCTTCGGCCGTCGAACCGTATCAGGGTGCCGCAACGGGAGTCGGTGGAATCCTGCGCGATATCTTCACGATGGGTGCGCGGCCGATTGCGATGTTGAACAATCTGCGTTTCGGGGAGCCCGATGATCCGAATATGCAGCACCTGATTGATGGCGTGATCGAGGGCATCGCCGGTTATGGCAATTGCGTCGGCGTACCGACCGTTGCGGGCGACATCGCATTCGATCCAGGATATGCCGGGAACATCCTCGTAAACGTGATGTGCGTCGGTGTTGGGAAGTCCGAAGACATTGCGCGCGGCCAGGCTACTGGTGCTGGCAACGCGGTGCTGTACTTCGGGTCGCCAACCGGACGTGATGGCATTCACGGTGCCACGTTTGCCAGCGAAGAACTGAACGAAGAAGCCGTGGAGCGTCGCGGCGCCGTGCAGGTGGGCGACCCCTTCATGGGGAAGAAGATCCTGGAGGCGACGCTCGAATTGATCGAGCGCGGACTCGTCGTCGGCATCCAGGACATGGGTGCTGCGGGCTTGACATGTTCGACCTGCGAAATGGCGGGACGTGCAGGGACCGGCATCGACATCGATCTCGACAAGGTCCCTCAGCGCGCTGCCGCGATGAGCGCGTATGAAATCATGCTCTCCGAAAGTCAGGAACGCATGTTGGCCGTTTGCGAGCCGGCGAGAGTCTCAGAAGCGCTGGAGGTTTGCGAGCGTTGGGAATGTGGCGGCGTTGTGATCGGCGAAGTGACCGACAGCGGCCACATGGTTGTACGTCACCGTGGGGGTATCGTGGCCGACATCCCGGCCGCGCCGTTGACCGAGGAGGCGCCAGTCTATCATCCGGAATCTGACGATCCGATTCTTCCACAGCCCGTTCCGACAATCCCGACCGTCGAGCGCGCCAGCGTCGGCAAGTGGTTGTTGCGGTTGCTCGCGTCGCCCACCGTGGCATCGAAGCGCTGGGCATGGCGGCGATACGACCACATGGTCCAGACGAACACCGTCGTCCGCCCCGGCGATGGGGATGCGGCGGTTCTGCGCGTTCGCGGCGAAGGGAAACACGCGGACAAGTTCATTGCGGTGACCGGGGATGGCAACGCGCGTTGGGTGGCGCGTGATGCGCGACTGGGCGGACAGTTGGCCGTCAGTGAAGCGGCGCGCAATCTCGTCTGCGTGGGCGCAGAGCCGGTTGGGCTGACAAACTGTCTGAATTTTGGGTCACCGGAGAAGCCGAAGATCTTCGGCGCCTTCAAGAATTGCGTCGCCGGGATGGGCTATGCCTGCCGGCGCCTCAACGTTCCGGTCACCGGAGGAAATGTTTCGCTCTACAACGAGCACGATGGCATCGCCGTTCCGCCAACGCCGATGATTGGTATGGTTGGCTTGATCGAAGATGCCGCCCACATCACGCGCAGTGGATTCCGCCAGAAGGGCGACAGTATTCTGCTGCTCGGCGCTCGGCCGCTTTCGATCGATGGATCCGAGTTTGCGAAGCTCACTCTCGGACCGGACATGCCCGGCAAGCCGCCGATCGGCGGTTCGATCGCGTTTGATCTGGAAGAGGAAGCGCGGCTGCAAGCAATCGTCCTGGAGGCGATCCGCGCAGGCCTGGTTCATTCCGCACATGATGTCACCGAAGGCGGACTGGCCGTTGCTTTGGCGGAGTGCTGTCTGAGCTCTCCACATCAACTCGGCGCGTGGATCGAACAGCCGAATTCAGTCGCTCCGGTCACGTGGTTCTTTGGCGAATTACCGCCGCGCATTATTCTGTCGGGCTCGAAAGAAAAGGTCGGCGATATTCAACGCATGGCCGACGAGGTCGGCGTTCCATGTGCTGTCATTGGCGAAGTCGCCGCCGAGGCGCTTCGTCTTGGCAAGCAGGCGGAAATCACGATCGATGAACTTCGCAGAGCCCACGAAACCAAGCCCTTCGAAGGATTGCGCTGATGACAACTCGCAACTCCGTCCCTACTTACTTGCACGAGCGCCCGACCGAAGAGTGTGGCGTGTGCGCAGTCGTCGGCCATCCCGAGGCCGCAAAGTTGACATGTCTCGGTCTGTATTCCCTGCAGCATCGAGGACAGGAAACCGCGGGCATCGTCTCCGCCTCGCGAAACGGCAATGGTTGCATCCGCCACTCGATTCATCGCGGCCTGGGCCTTGTTCGGGAGATTTTCACGGAAGAGGATCTTGCTCACCTGGAAGGTGAGGTTGCGATCGGCCACGTGAGGTACTCGACGACCGGGCAGCCGATTCCCGCGAACACCCAGCCGCTTGCATCGTCGCTTCGATTTGGCCCAGTGGCCCTCGCGCACAATGGAAACCTGACGAATGCGCGCGAGTTGCGTGAGGATCTGAAGCAGGCCGGGGCGATTTTCCAGACGACGATCGATTCTGAAGCGATTTTGCATCAACTGACACACGTTCGACATGCGGACATCGAGGAGTGCCTGGCCGATGCGCTGCCGCTGGTCGAGGGCGCGTACTCGCTCGTGATGCTTCACAACGATGTTCTTTACGCTGTTCGCGATCCGCGAGGCTTCCGGCCGCTGGTTCTTGGCCAATTGCCGAACGGTGCGCACGTCGTTGCGAGTGAGACGATCGCGTTCGATCTGCTGGATGCAAAGCTGATCCGCGACGTGGAGCCAGGCGAAGTGATTCGAATCGCGCCGGGCGAGGAGCCTGTCAGTCTGCCTTTGCTTGAGCGGAAAGAAACGGCTCACTGCATCTTTGAACTCGTCTACTTCTCGCGCCCGGATTCGGTCGTGGACGGCCGGCACGTTCAAGAAGTGCGCGAGCGCCTGGGGGCTGAGCTCTGGCACGAGCAGCCCGCGGACGTCGATGTAGTGATGGGTGTCCCGGACAGTTCGACGGCCGCCGCGGTGGGTTACGCCCGCGCCGGGAAGATCCCGTATGAAATGGGGCTGATCCGGAATCACTACATTGGCCGCACCTTCATCGAGCCGCATCAGATCATTCGCGATTTCCGCGCGAAGCTGAAATACAATCCCGTGCGATCGATCATCCAAGGAAAGCGCGTGGCCGTGATTGATGACTCGATCGTGCGCGGCACGACGTGTTGCAAGATCGCGCGAATGCTGTACGACGCGGGCGCGAAGGAAGTGCACTTCCGCATTACCGCGCCGCCGTGGCGGCATGCGTGCTTCTACGGGATCGACACGCCGGACGAGCGTAAGCTGATGGCCAACAACGCAACGGTCGAGCAGATGCGCGACCAGATCGGCTGCGATTCGTTGCGATTCCTGACGCCGGACGCGCTGACGCGCGCGGTTCGCGAGACCGAGGGTTGGTGCATGGCGTGCTTCACCGGCAAGTATCCGACGGTGCGGCCAGAGAATCTGACGAAGGAGACGTTCGAGGAAGACGATCCGCGCACGCAGTGGCAACCGAACGGAAATACCTGTGCAAAGGAACATCATGTCGTCTAGTAGCTACGAGAGCGCCGGCGTGAACATCGCGGCGTGCGACGCATGGCTGGATTCGCTGAAGCGCGACCTGCCGGGAATCGGCGGGTTTGCGGGACTGTTTCCGCTCGGAAACATCATCGGCGGCATGAAGGAACCGTGCCTTGTTTCCGGCGCGGATGGCGTAGGAACGAAAGTGCTCGTGGCGCGCGCGGCGGGTGACCTTTCGACGATCGGCATCGACTGTGTCGCGATGGTCGTGAACGACTTGATTTGTTGCGGAGCGACCCCGCTGTTCTTCCTCGACTATCTGGCGCTCGGGAAGTTCGAAAGCGGGGACGCAGACGCAATCTTGCGCGGCTTGCGCCACGGTTGCGATCTGGCGGGATGTACGTTGCTGGGCGGAGAGACGGCCGAGTTGCCAGGGCTCTTTCCAGCAGGCGATTTCGACGTCGCGGGTTTTGGCGTTGGCATCGTTGATCGTGCGGCTTTGGTTGACGGATCAAGAGTACGGGAAGGCCAGGTTGTGATTGGCCTGTCATCCTCTGGTATTCACTCCAATGGGTTGAGTCTCGCACGCAAGGTTTTGCCGGAATACGAGTCCGATGAGGACGTCGCGCGCGATTTGTTGACTCCAACAAGCATCTACGTTCGCGCGATTCAACGCGCCTTGCAGGCCGCTCCGATTTGCGGGATCGCTCACATCACCGGCGGGGGATTACCGGGCAACCTGGCGCGTGCGCTGCCAGAGAACGTGGATGTGCTACTTGATCCGGAGCAGTGGAAGCGGCCGGAGGTATTCGATCGTATCGAGCAACGTGGCGGAATCGATGCGCCGGAGATGTTCAAGACGTTCAACATGGGCATTGGAATGTGCCTTATTGTGGAAGCGGACGACGCAGAGCGATTGCTTCCGATCCTGCAGGAGGAGGCGCCCGCGCAAGTGATCGGTATCACGCTCGCGGGCACCGGGAGAGTCCACCTGAAGGGAGTCGATGGATGAACGGCTTCACCAACGCACGCGTTCTTGTGATGATGGGGTCGAAGAGTGACTGGCCCGTCATGCAAGGTTGCACGGATCGTCTGAAGAGCCTCGGAATCCCTTATGTTGTTCACGTTGCCAGTGCGCATCGCACGCCGGAGTACGTCGAGGAGCTGATCGCGAAGGCGGAAGCGAACAACGTGGAGCTCATCATCGCGGCCGCTGGAATGGCGGCGCATCTGGCTGGTGCAGTCGCCGCGCGGACGATTCTGCCCGTGATAGGGATTCCGATCGATGCGGCGCCGCTGAATGGCATCGATTCGCTGCTTTCCACGGTGCAGATGCCACCAAACATGCCGGTTCTAACCGTCGGAATCGGCCGCGCCGGTGCGGTGAACGCCGCTGTTGCCGCTGCGCAGATTCTGTCGCGCAGCGACGAGGAGCTCCGCGCACGCCTTCTCGCCGATCGAAAGGCCATGCGCGAAAACATCTTCCGCGACGACCAGGAATTGCCGCGCGATGAGTGATTTCGTCCCCGGTTTTGTCGAGCGCATTCTCTCCTGCGCGGAGCGAAACGAAAGCCGTCTGTGCGTCGGGCTCGATCCCATCCCGGGTCACATGCCGGGTGGCTTTCCCGATAACGCCGGCGGAGTGCGCGCATTTCTTCAGCGAATCATCGAGGCGACCGCCGACCTGGTTTGCGCGTACAAACCCAACGCGGCTTTCTTCGAGCGCCTCGGTGCCGACGGGTTCGGGTTGCTGCAGGAACTTCGCGAGATGATTCCGTCCGCGATTCCAATGATCCTGGATGCAAAGCGCGGCGATATTGGCAGCACGGCGCGCGCCTATGCCGAGGCGGTCTTCGACGTCATCCGCGCGGATGCGGTGACCGTAAATCCGCTGCTTGGCAGCGACAGTGTCGCACCGTTCCTTGAGTACAAGGACCGCGGGGTGATCGTCTTGTGCCTGACCTCGAATCCAGGTGCAGACGATTTGCAGATTCCCGCAGGTTTGCCAGGACGTATCGCTTGCCTCGCGAACACTTGGGCGGAGACGAATCCGAATGTCGGCCTGGTGGTCGGAGCAACGCGGCCGGAGAAGCTGAAGGAAATCCGCACGCTTGCGCCCGAGCGTTTGATCCTCGCACCCGGCGTTGGTTCGCAAGGCGGCGATCTTGCAAGGACGATGCGGGCAGGTGGTGGCGGTCCCGGATTGATCATCAATGCATCGCGGTCGATTCTCTACGCCGGCTGCGGAAGTGATTTCGCCGACGCCGCACGCACAGAGGCCGACCGCCTGCGAAAGGCCATCAACGATGCCGGAGCTTGAAGACAACACCGCCGCGTTGCCCGACGCTGTGCACGACTTGATGCAAGAGAGCGGCGCGCTGACCCACGGGCATTTCGCACTCACTTCGGGAAGGCACTCCTCGGTTTATTTTCAGGCGATGCGCTTGCTCGAAAATCCCGCGTGGGCGGATCGACTAGCCGGGGAAGTGGCCGAGCGCTTGCCATCCGGCAAGATCGACGTTGTCTTTAGTCCTGCCGTAGGGGGAATTCCGTGGTGTGATGCGATGGCGCGGCAGGTGAAGGCGCTGCGTGCGTTCTTCGCCGAACGCGTGGACGGCAAGATGACGCTGCGCCGAGGCTTTGCGATCGAACCCGGGCAACGCGTGTTATTGTGCGAGGATGTCGTGACAACCGGCGGCAGCGTGCTGGAGCTCAAGGCAATCGCCGAGGCCGCCGGAGCCGAGGTTGTGGGAATCGCGCTCGTGCTCGATCGCTCAGGCGGAGTGTTCCGGCCCGGTGTGCCCGTCACCAGTTGGGCGGCACTGCAAATTCCAACCTGGTCGGCCGAGGAATGCCCCCTCTGCCGCGCAGGCCAACCAACGCAAAAGCCAGGTTCGCGGGGACTTACTGCCCCGCGGTCTTCTGGATGATCTTGCTCTTCTCGAGTGCTTTCGCCAGGCCTTCTTCCGTGGTGCGGCGGCCGTTCAGGACGCCTTCGATTTCGCGCTGGAAGATGGTGCGGACGTTGTCCCACCAGATGGGCTTCGGCTCGAACTGTGCCGTTTCCAACTGCTCGAACGCATTGCGGAAATTGGGGTTCTTCTCGAAGTACTCTTTCATCTTCGGTGCTTCGGCCGCGGACCGGCGCACGGGCATGTAGCCCGTGTCGATGGCCCACTTCACGGTGACATCCTGCTCGCAGAGGTACTTCAGGAATTCCCACGCGCCGCGCTGGACTTCTTCGGAGTTCTTGCCCATGCCGTTGAAGCCTTGGCGGAAGATGCCGACGTTTGTGCCCTGCGACAGCGTCTTGCCTTCTACTCCTTCCATCGCGGGCACGCCGTACGCGCGCCAGATGAACTTGTTGCCGACGCCAGAGTCGTTGTACGGGAACGCCGCTGTCGAGCCGATGTACATGCCGATCGTCCCCTGGCCGAACACATTAGAGAGATAGTCGGACTCGATGTAACCGGACGCGTTTTCGCCAATCACCAGGTCGACCAGGAACTGCAGAGCTGCTTCGCCCTTCGCGCTGGTGAACGTGAAGTTCTTATTGTTCTCGTCCATGTAGTTGCCATCGGCCGCGAACAGCACCGTTGTGAAGGCTTCGATCATCGGGCGCGTGGCAAAGCCGTAGCGCACGATCTCGCCGGCTTCGTTGCGCTTCGTCATGCGCTGGGCCAGATCCTTCATCTCATCCCAGGTCTTCGGCGGCTCGTCGTAGCCCACCTCGTTCATCAGGTCGTTGTTCACGAAAAGGACGTAGAGGGACTTGTTGAATGGGAGGGTCGCGAGGGTCATTTCGCCTTCCGGGTCCGGATGATAGAGATCACCCTCCTTCGTCAGGCGATACATGTTGTCGCGACGGAATGCCGGGAACAGATCGTTCAGGTCTTCTTCACCCCACGTCTCGTCCTGCTCGACAAAGGTCTGCACCGGCTGGAGGCATCCGAACCGCAGGAAGCGCGTCGTCCACGATTCGTACATCATGGAGGCCGCCGGCTGGCGACCGGCGTAAAGCGATGCGATCAGCTTCTGGTTCAGGCTCTGGTAGCTGCCCTGATAGATGGCCTTAACGACATACTTGTCCTGTTCGGCGTTGAAGGCATCGACGATTTCGTTCAGCGAGCGGGCCTGCTTGCCCGAAACCGCGTACCAGAATTCAACTTCGATCTTCCCGTCTTCACGGGTCTCGGCTTTTGCCTGCTCACAGGAAACAGTCAGCCCCGCCAGTGCGAGCAGCACCAGGGCGATGGGCAGAATCATCAATCGGCGTTTCATTTTCTTTGTCGAACTCCCTTTGGAACTCCCACTATCACGGAGTGATCAAAGGGCCTTGCCGGGGGGATGCCAAGTCAAATCTGAGGGAGATTACCGCGCGTTTTGGCTTTCGCGGTGGAATCTTCGGCCCAATCCGCGGCTCGGATTTCGCTTCCTATTCCACGATCGGAAAATCACGCACCACGAAAGGCACTTTAGACGCGTCATGCACCCTCTTCACGACTTAGCCCCTGGCCAGAATCCACCGGAACTGATCGATGTGCTGGTGGAAATCCCAAAGGGTTCCCGCAATAAGTACGAGCTCGACAAGGACACGGGCATGTTCCGGCTGGACCGGACGCTGTTCTCGCCGATGATTTATCCGGGCGATTATGGGCTGATTCCGCAGACGCATTACGACGACGGCGATCCGCTGGATGCCCTGATCATCTGTAATGAACCCACGTTCACCGGCTGCATTGTCGCCGCCCGGCCCGTCGGGATATTCCGCATGCTGGACAAGGGCGCCAACGACGACAAGATCGTCTGCGTTCCGGCTGGAAATCCTTATTTCGGTAAGTTCCGTGATCTCAAGGATGTACCGCCGCATTACCTGAAAGAAGTGGCTCACTTCTTCAGCGTTTACAAGGACCTGGAAGGCCACCGCACCTTGTCCCTGGGTTGGGAGGACGTTGGTCTGGCCCACGAGCAGATCATGCACGCCATCAAGCTGTACGCCGACATGCATCCGGAGCCGGCCGAGGAGACCCCCGAGGACCCGATGGATTCCGAGGTGAGCGAGTCTCTGACTTAGGCCGCAGAACCCTCCGGCCCGCGCCATACCGGAAGAAAACCGTTGAGCCGAAACCGGGGCGTTCCTACTTTGACATTCGTAGGATCGAAAGCCCACTACGGAGGTTCCCCATGCCCCGTCGAATGATTTTGACGGCCCTGATTGCGTTGTCGGTTACGGCACTGACGGGCTGTAGCCTGACAATCGGTTCCTTCGGCCCCAGCGGTGCCGGGCCAGGTTTCGTTTACACCGAAGACACGGTGTACCCCGCGGCCAACGCCTCCAGCACCCAGTATACGCTGACGACCGATGATTTCGAGATCAAGTCCATGGTTATGGCCGAGGGCACCAGCTCCTCGATTCTCGGCCTGTTCACGACCGGCGATAACGGTTACGAAACTCTCCTCGCCGAGGCTCGCGACCAGGGATGCGACGACGTGATGAACGTCCGCGTCGATGTGCGTTACAGCAACATTCTCTTCATCTACCAGCGGGTCGACACGGTGCTGACCGGCTGGGGCGTGAAGTGGAAGTAACGCCTCAAGTTCGCTAGATTCGAATCACCAGTGGCGGGCGGCTCTCGGCCGCTCGCCACTCTCCACTCTCCACTCGTCTCTTTCCATGAAGCCACTCCGCATTCTTGCCACGATCCTCGTTTTGACTCTCGCCGCCGGCAGCATGTCCGCCTGCTCCTGGTACTCCACCAATCGATGCTACTTGTCGATTGGGCGGTATCGCGCGATGAAGCAGCTTTACCTTGAGACCGGCAGCTACCAGCGCGTCGAACAGGCCATGGAAGACTTGCAGTGGGCCGCCTGCGAGCGTCGGCAGTTCCGCTATCAACTCCAGAAGGACCTGTATCTGGACGATCTGAGCGAGGAAGTGGCGACCGAGGAATTGCTGGGCCAGGCCCCCTGACGCCGGAGCGCCCCGTTGGCTTACGTTCCAAGATTCCGGCATCTCTTCAAGATCCTCTTTCACATGAAGGACTCCGCCGCCGCCGAGGGCCTGTTCCTCGAGGGTAGCATCGAGTTTGAGAACGGCGACGTCGAGACTGCGCGCCTGATGTTCTACTACGGCACGCGGCTCGATCCGACACTGGCTGGGAACTTCTACAACCTTGCCGTGGCCGAGGAGAAGCTCCACGGTTCCGGTGCAAAGGCGATCGCGGCGTGGGAGAAGTATCTGGACGTCGCCGAGCGCGATCCCCGCCAGTCGGATGAAGCGAAGGAGAAAGTGCGAGAGCACTTGAACAAGATCAGGCCCAAGTGATTCTCCGGTCTCCCTTGATCTGAATGCCGCTGCTCTCGTACCTTCTCGCATCAGTTTGGGAAATGGGTTCCAGTCGAATGAAACGATACCTCGGAAGCCGCCGCGGCTTCACGCTCATTGAACTGCTCATCGTTGTGGCGATTATTGCCATTCTGGCGGCGATCGCGGTGCCGAACTTTCTCGAAGCACAAACACGCGCGAAGACGAGCCGTGTGAAGGCCGACATCCGCACGCTGGCGACTGCGATTGAATCCTACGGCGTCGATCACAATGCCTACCCGCCGCACAAGACCGGCGCGGGCGGAGAGATTGCCTATCCGGATCGCTACGTGCCGCTGACGACGCCGGTGGCGTATATCACGAGCATCCCGTCGCGCGATCCGTTCTACCAGGGCGACATTCTCGGCCAGGGCGGTTCGGAGCAGTGGGTGTCCTGGACGAACTTCAAGAGCTTCCCCGACACGCACGCGCTGGCGCCGGCGAAGGACACGCATCGCTGGATGTTGCGTAGCCGCGGGCCCGATGGCGAGAATGAGGCGAACGGCGTGCGCAACGACTTCATGACGGTGGGTCTTTCGGCTGCGCCATCGATGATCTACGATCCGACAAACGGCACCATTTCCCGCGGCGACATCGTCAGGACTGCGATTGTTGTTCCCTGAGGGAAGCGCAGACTACCCGCTCTCTTCATTGCTCATCAGGATCTTCGCACCGGGTTTCACGGCGAAGAACTCGCACGCACTGCCGCGGTTGACGCCGACTTCAAGCCGGCCCGCGGAGTTCCAGTAGACGACCGCATCGCCCGGAGCCACGTCGCCGAACGTCCGGCGGATGCCCCGGATGGTCACACCGGCGATGGAGAATGTTGCGCTCTCTTCTCGGAGCCATTCCGGGACGTTGTCTTTTCGCAGATTCAGTGTCAGATTTCCGAAGTGATCAATCGCCAGCACCGCCAAACGCAGCGCGCCTTCGCCATCCGCCTCGGGCTGAGGGAACTCGAGTCGTTGAATCTCTTCGATTGGTGTTCCAATTTCTTCGGCGGGCACACCTGCAGCGCGAAGTGCGGCCGCCGGCGCGAAGACGTCTCGTCCGTGAAACGTTGCGGAGTCCTGCGGCCGAATGTGTTGTCCGGGCTTCAGGGCAAATGCGTGAAAGGGTTCGCCGGTGCGCTGCAGGGCCGGCCACAGCAGACCATTATCCGGCGCGATCAGGGATCGGCCGCCGACTTCGACAGCGATGGCCTGTCGTTGGCTGCCGACACCCGGGTCGACGACCGCGCACACAACGGCGTTGTCGGGAAGGTAGGGGAGAGCGTCTTCCAGCACCAAGGCGCCCCACTGCACATTCTGGGGCGGCACGGCGTGCGTGAGATCAAAGATAGGCGATTCGGGGGAGAGTCGAAAAACAACGGCCTTCATGATGCCCACAAAGGCATCCTGAAGGCCGAAATCTGTCAGAATAAATACCGGTCGCATCGTCTGGGGCATTAAGCCGTCAGGAGCATCTTGCAGTCAAGCGTCGGAGCGGTCTTCTTAGTGCGCGACCTCGGTCGGGGCGGCCATCTCCGCAGCCATCTCGTGGCGGGAGCGCTGAGCCTCGATTTCGTCTGCCAGGTAGGATTCCATTTCCCGCAGGCAGTCGAACAGAATCTCGAAGTCTTCCTTCCAGACCATCACGCGATTCCGCAGCTTCTTGTCGCCATCCTTGCGGGTGCTCTCGCTGATGACGACGTACTTTTCTCCGTTCGTGTCCTTCTTCACGTCCAGATAATAGGTCCGCTTTCCCCCTCCGAACCTTCGAGTGAAGAGCTCTTCGTAATTCGGCATGACTATTCCCCTCGGATACAAATCTCAACTCCCACGTATGCGATACGAAGACCGCGCGAGTAGACCATCTCCCAAAGACACACCTTCCCTCGAATACTACGCGTGGACCAAGCACGAGCGGGGGTCCCAAAGTCTGTCAGGTACGCTGCAGACTTCCTCTCCGTGGGTTTGGAAATCAAGCCGATTTTCGTTAGGATCGCTGGAATTGCCATATTTGCATGCTTTGCCGCCCCAAGATCTGGACAACTCGGCGGATCGGTCCGATTGGTGCTTACCGTCCCCTAGAGGCCGGAGGCCCCAACACTTTGGTTCAGGAAGAATGTATGGCACCCCCAATCAAGATCATTGGCCTGTGCGGCAGTCTCCGCCCCGGATCCTATGCCGCAAAAGCTCTGAAAATCGCGCTGGAGAGTGCCCGCCAGGCAGGGGCCGAGGTCGAGTACTTCGATCAGGTCGAAAATCCCCTCCCATTCTGCGACGGGCATCATCTCGATGAGAACGACGCGAATGCCGTCGAATTGCGCGCTTTGATCAAGGCGGCCGACGGGGTGATCCTGGCCACGCCGGAGTATCACGGTTCGTGTTCCGGAGTGATGAAGAACACGCTGGACCTGCTGAGCTTCAACGAGATGGAGGGCAAGGTCTGTGGGCTTGTCAGCGTGCTGGGGGGGCAGGGGAGTTCGAACGCGCTGAATCATCTGCGGATCATTTGCCGATGGGTGCACGCATGGGTGGTTCCGCACCAGGCGGCGATCGGCGCGTCATACCAGGCATTTGCGGAAGACGGCAGCCTGAAGGACGAGAAACTCCAGCAGCGCGTCGAGCGCGTCGGCGTGGATGTCGTGAAGTACGCGCACATGTTGCGGGCCAATCCCGAGCTGGTGGAGTTTGACGGCGACGAGTAGGCAGGGCGACTAACCCCTTGCAGGCGCGGCCGGTCCAGTGCTTGGCATCTCGGGGGAGACACACCAATGGCAGAGAAGAAATCTCAGAATCGGGTGGTCGTGCAGAACAAGAAGGCACGCCACCTGTTTGAAATCACGGACCGCATCGAGGCGGGGATCGTGCTGGCGGGCAGCGAAGTGAAATCGTTGCGCGAGGGCAAGGGCTCCGTGGCGGAGGCCTACATCGTGCCGCGCGGCAACGAGATGTGGTTGGTGGGAATGCACATCACTCCCTACGAGAAAGCATCCGCATGGGTCGAACCGGCCGTGCGCGATCGGAAGCTGCTGCTGCATCGGCGCGAAATCGATCGGCTTGCCGGTGCCGTGTCGCAGAAAGGCATGACCCTGGTGCCGCTGAAGGTTTACTTCAGCGATCGCGGCCACGTGAAGATCGAGATCGGCCTGGCCCGCGGTAAAAAGGCTCCCGACAAGCGCCAGGATCTGAAGGAGCGCCAGATCAAGCGGGAACTCGAACGGGAGTACAAAGTCCGATGAAGCGCCTGGCGTTGTTATGTCTGCTGCTTTTCTGCGCGACGGCTCTGACCGCCGGCGATCCCGTGATCGAGCGCGCCGAACAGGAGACGCGCGATCAACGCCGGCCAGTTCTGATCTCCCATGGCGTGAATCCGAAAGCGCCGGACTTGATTGCTTTCCTCAAGAAGGGGTTTTCCGACGCGGCCATTCAGCGCGGTCTTCCCACGGAACCGATCGTGAAATCCGAAGTCGCAAACAAGGCCGTCGAAGAACTCGGTCTGACGCAGTCGGAGGCGGGCGTTCCGATTCTGATGCAGATTGCCGCGGGCGACTTGCCGCCGGGTGTGCTGGCGACGATTCGCCTCGATGTGGAAATGATGCCGGTGCACGACGCCGATATTCTGGCAGCTCGTTACAGTCGGGGTCTGCGCAAGAACGCCGTCGTGGCACTTGGGCTGATCGGCGATCCGCAGGCCGCCGACACGATCCTGGAAGCGATGCGCGAGTACACGGACCCCCTGATGATTTCCGAGGGCGCGGTTTCGTTGGGCTTGCTGGGCGATTCGCGCGGGCTGCTGCCGCTTGTTGTGGCGACGCGCAATCCAGAGGATCCGGCGCTGGCGATGGTCTTCGCCCACGTGTATTACCTGACTGGGCGGAACTACGATATTACGAGCGTCTCGCCCATCGCCCGGCGCCGTGAAGCCGTCGAGCAGTTGCGCCAATGGTACGAGGCCGAGGGGACCAAGTTCGTCCCCGTTCGCGCGGAGATTCTGCGCCGACGCGATCGCGGATTGGAACGCACGGACCTGCCGCTTGAAACGTTGAGGGGCGCGCTGCGTGCGACTCGCGATTCCCAGAATTACGATCGCCGCTACGCCGGTCGCGAAAGATTGCGCAATCTCGGGCCGGGTATGGCACCGCAATTGCGCGAGATCTCGATGGATCCCTTGGAGGATCTGGACATTCGCCGCGCGGCGATGACGTACTACGCCGGTGCCGATCCCGAGAGAGCCCGCAAGGACATGAAGTACCTGGCTAAGAAGGATGAGAATTCCATCATCCGCGGGCAGGCGGAATCGCTGATGGAAGACATCGAACGCGCGCTGGAAGACGAATAGGAGTTCGCAACGCATGACGCTCCCCGGACGACGAGGGTTTTCCTGGATACCAATCGCAACGGCGCTGGGACTGGCGCTGATTATGATTTTCGTGTTTGTCGATTTCGATCGCGCAGTGGCTCCCGAACGGACGCCGAACAGTTACGTCCTGCCGCCTGGGTTCAGCGGACACGTCAAGATTCTGTACGAGGTCGAAGACGCCGAACCGCTCGCGATCGAGGACGGCTTTCGCGTGCTGCCGATCAACGCGAGCGGTTACCTGGAGACATCGAGCAAAATGCTGTACGGGCACGCCGAAGATCGCTTCCTGCGCCGCAAGCCCGAGGGGGGATTCGAGGAACTGACGCTTCAGGATTTGAAGATCCGCAAGAATGGACTCGAAGGCGATCAGAAGGAGTACTTCGCGAGCGCGACGGAGGAATTGCCGAAGCGCGACGCCATGTTCCAAGCCCAGGGCCGAGTCGATGCCGACGGGGAAAACATCCTCGGGCATCCGTATGAAATCATGGTCTTCCGCGGCGACGACGAAGAAGGCATGCCGCAGCGAATGTAAGTTGCGGGGCGGCGGTTAGCCCTGATCCATCAACACATCGGTCATGTTGAAGACCTCGCCGCGCGAACCTTCGGCCAGGCGACGAGCCAGGAAATCGGCGGCAACCAACGCGCCTTCGGCATACACACGCCGACCGTCGACGCAGTGGTTCAGCCCGAGCCGCACACTGCCATTCGACGACTTGATGTCGTAGTAATGGTACGCGTGGCCGGCCAAGTGCTCCGCCGGGACGTTCATGCGCGATGTCTGCTCCTCGGGCTCGCGGATCATCTCGATCTCGTCGACCTTGGCCGGCAGACCGAGGCGCGCGAAGTCCGCCACGAGTGCCTTGGCGGTGCCGCTCGTGTCCTTCTTGCCCTTCTGGTGCGACTCGACCACATGAAAGCCGTAGCCTTTCATGGCGCCTGGGAAGTTGTCCGCCAGGTTCGCCATCGCCGTCTGCAGTAACACGATCGGGATCGCCATGTTCGGCGCGATCACGGCGGACGCGTCGCTCGCCTGAACCAGCTTCACCGCCTCGTCGCGATCGAACCCGGTTGTTCCCATTACAAACGGAATCCCCGCCGATGCGAAGAAGCGCACGTTGTCTAGCGCGGCCGTTGGCTCGGTGAAATCCACCGCGATGGTGTTCGGCGGCAGTTCCAGGCTCTCGCGTGTGGATGGTCGACGGAGCTGGATCTCGCGACCGCTGACGACATGAACGGCGTCATTGACCACCTCACCTGTCAGCGCAACATCGAGCAGTGTGAAGCGTTCCGCGGCCGCGGATTCGAGAGCCGCCAGGGCGACTTCGTTGGCCATGCGGCCAGGTAGTCCGGAAAGAAGGAGATGGATCGCGCTCATAAGGGACCTCGCAATAGAAACCCCCGCCTGGATCACTCCGGCGGGGGACGGATTGTTGAAGGGGTGGAGCCGCCACACAGATTCGAACTGTGGACCCCATCCTTACCATGGATGTGCTCTACCGGCTGAGCTATGGCGGCCCATCGCGGGTATCGCCCCCGCGAGGGCTCCTTACTTGGGAGAATGGCCCCCGGCGCGCAACCAGAAAAGTGGTCACCCCCCAAAAAAGGCAGGGCGCAGTTGGGGCGCACTGACCGCGGCCTGCCCGCAACACTTGTAAATTCCGTGTTCTATTTCAATTATTGAAATAAGGCCCCCCAAAACCGGCGCCTTATTTCACAAAATCGCGATTTTGTGAAATAAGGGCTTGAGATAAACACCAGTTGTCTCAAAAAATGAAATTCGAGGACACTTGAGATGACTTCTATTTCACGATCTGGCCATTTTGTGAAACAACCAGGGGGCTTTAGAGCGTTCATTCCAGCCTCCTTTCCCCCCAGCCCACCCGTTCGGATGAACACCAAGCTGGAGAAACTGCTCTCCCAGGCCGACCTTGCCGTCGGGGGGCTGAGCACCATAACGGACATCTTGCCCAATACAGACTTATTCCTCGGAATGTATGTGCGTCGCGAAGCAGTGCTCTCCTCCCAGATCGAAGGAACGCAGAGCACTCTCGAAGAGGTCCTGCGCTTCGAAATAGCTCCTTCAAAAGCCGAACGATTCGTGGATGCGGGCGAGATCGTGAACTACGTGGCTGCCCTCAATCATGGCTTGGAGCGCCTGGCAGATCTTCCGATCTCGCTTCGCCTGTTTCAGGAGATCCACGCGATTCTCATGCGGTCTGGGCGGGGAAGTCACTCGACCCCGGGTGAGTTCCGGCGATCCCAGAACTGGATTGGCCCGCCAGGATGTACCCTCGAAACGGCGTCTTTCGTACCGCCGCCAGTGCCTCACATGAAGGATGCTCTGGGCGAACTGGAGAAGTTCCTGCATTCCGATTCCCTTCCCATTCTGATTCTGGCAGGGCTGGCTCATGCACAGTTCGAGACGATCCACCCTTTTCTGGATGGCAATGGTCGAATCGGGCGGCTGCTCATCACCCTCCTTTTGTGTGAAAGGGGAATCCTATCACGTCCAGTCCTGTATCTTTCTCATTTCTTCAAACGCAATCGCTTGGAATACTATGATCGACTGACTGCGATTCGAGAGAAAGGCGATTGGGAAGGCTGGTTAGGTTTCTTCCTTCGGGGTGCAGAAGAAGTAGCTCGAGAAGCGATTGAAACAACTCGGAGTATCCGGGCTCTGAAAGAGCGGCACCAGCAGTTGATCATCCATCGCGTGGGAGACAATCCTCGCGCGCGAAGCCTTCTCGATCTTCTCTTCCGTCGGCCAATGATCTCTGTCCGTCTCGCAGAGCAGGAACTGGGGTGCTCCTACAACACGGCGAACAAGTTCGTTGGCCTGTTCGAGGAACTCGGACTGCTTGAGACGGTCACCGGCGACGGCCGAGGGCGCGTTTACTCCTATCGCGAATACCTCGATCTCTTCGATGCGCGGGAGGGAGCCGCTGACTTTGGACCTCCCTGGGATAGTTCGTGGGAACTGACGGGGCAGGAGGATTGAGGAAGGCAGAGCCAGTCCATCCTGGAATCAATCATCTCTTCTTCGTAGTGCGCTTGGCCGCCTTCTTCGCGATCTTCTTCGTGGCGCGTTTGCGGGCTGGCTTGGCGGGGGTCAGGATGGGGGCGAGGAACTGGCCGGTGTGGCTTGTCTTTACGGCGGCGATTTCCTCGGGGGTGCCGGTTGCGATGATTTCGCCGCCGGCTTCGCCGCCTTCGGGGCCGAGGTCGATCAGCCAGTCGCAGGACTTGATGACGTCGAGGTTGTGCTCGATGATCAGCACCGTGGACCCCGCGTCGACCAGCCGGTTGAGCACTTCGATCAGCTTGCGTACATCCTCGAAATGCAGGCCGGTCGTCGGCTCGTCGAGCACATAAAGCGTCCGCCCCGTGTTGCGCTTGGAGAGCTCGCGCGAGAGTTTGATGCGCTGCGCTTCGCCGCCGGAGAACGTGGTCGCCGATTGCCCGAGCGTGATGTACGATAGCCCGACGTCGTGAAGTGTCTGCAATTTGCTCGCGATGAAGTGCACCGGCTGGAAGAACTCGAGCGCTTCCGCGACGGTCATTTCCAACACGTCGGCGATGTTCTTTCCGCGATAAGTGACCTCGAGCGTTTCGCGATTAAACCGGCGACCGCGGCACGCTTCGCACTCCACAAACACGTCCGGCAGAAAGTGCATTTCGACGCGCTTCATGCCGTCGCCATTGCACTCTTCGCAACGGCCGCCCTTTACGTTGAACGAGAAACGTCCCTTCTTGTAGCCGCGCATGCGGGCCTCGGGCGTTTGCGCAAACAGATCGCGGATCAGGTCGAAGATCTTCGTGTACGTCGCAGGATTCGACCGCGGCGTGCGGCCGATCGGCGATTGATCGACGTTGATCACTTTGTCGAGCGCTTCCATGTTTTCGATCGTGCGGTGCGGGCCGACGGTATGGTTGCCGTTGTGCAAGTGGTTCATCAGCGCGGGCACGAGCGTCTCAATGACCAAGCTCGATTTTCCGGAACCGGACACGCCCGTGACGCCGATCATCGCCCCGAGCGGCAGTGCGAACTCGATGTCCTTCAGATTGTGGTGCCGCGCGCCCCGAAGGACGAGTTGGTTCTTAGGATCGATCGGGCGGCGCTCTCCTGGGACATCGATTGAGCGGCGTCCGGCCAGGAAATCGCCGGTCAGCGAGTCCTTGACCTTTACGAGTTGCTTCGCCGTGCAACTGGCGACGACGTGGCCACCGAGCGTTCCCGCTCCCGGCCCGAGGTCCACCACGTGATCGGCCGTGCGGATCGTTTGCTCGTCGTGTTCGACGACGATCACGGTGTTGCCCAGATCGCGCAGACGACAGAGCGCTTCGATCAGGCGCTCGTTATCGCGCTGGTGTAGACCGATGCTCGGCTCGTCCAGGATGTAGAGCACGCCGACCAGTTGCGATCCGATCTGCGTGGCCAATCGAATGCGCTGCGCCTCGCCGCCGGAGAGCGTCCCCGCCTGGCGATCGAGCGTGATGTAGTGCAGCCCGACGTTCAGCAGGAACGACAGGCGATCGCGGATTTCCTTCAGTGGCTGGTTCGCGATCATCGCCTCGCGTTCGTCGAGCTTCAAGTTCGCAAAGAAGTCGTGTGCTTCGCCGATCGTCAGCGCGCAGGCCTCGCCGATGTTGCGGTCGCCGATTGTTACCGCGAGGCTCTCAGGGCGCAGCCGCGCGCCTTTGCATTCCGGGCAGGCCGCATCGCGCAGATAGCGGATGTAGCCGTCGCGCATGGCTTCGCTCTGCGTCTCGTTCATCAGTCGCTTGATGCGCGGCACGAGGCCTTCCCAGTCCACCTTGTGAACGTGGCCCTTATCCTCGGCGCTCATGTGCACGGTGTACTTCTTGGAACCCGTCCCGTGCAGCAGCGCGTTGCGCACTTTCGCCGGCAGCTTTTCCCACGGTGTGTCGAACTTGAACTTCAGTGCTTTCGACAGCGCCAACAACACCCGATATCCCCATGCCGACGTTCTGGGCTCCACCACGCCGCGTCGCACGGGGAAGTACCCGCGCCACGGCACGACAGCGCCTTCCTCGATCGAGCGAGAGGGATCAGGCACGATCGCGTCCTCGTCAATCTCCGGCGTTGTGCCGAGTCCGTTGCAGTTTGGACACGCGCCGTACGGCGAGTTGAACGAGAACATGCGAGGCGCCAACTCGATGATCTGCGGGCCGTGTTCGGGACACGCCAGGGCTTCGGAGAAGGTGCGTTCGCCTTCCCACTCGATGCCCTTCGGGAACTTGCCGCCACTGTCCGGTACCGTCTCGACGATGACGAGGCCGTCCGCTTTGCGCAGGGCCAACTCCACCGAATCGGTCAGTCGCTGGCGCTGATCCTTGCGCACGATGAAGCGATCGATCACGAGACTGATGTCGTGCTTGAACTGGCGCTTCAGGCGCATCTGCGGGTCCAGTTCGATCGTCTCGCCGTCGACCTTTGCGCGGACGAAACCTTCCTTCAGTGCCTGTTGAAACAGCGCCTGATATTCGCCTTTTCGGCCGCGCACGATTGGCGCCAGAACCAGCAGCCGTGATCCCTCCGGCAGACTCATTGTGCGATCCACGATGTCCTGCACGGTCTGCTTCTGCAGCTTCCGCCCGCACAGCGTGCAGTGTGGCGTACCGGCGTTCGCAAACAACAGTCGGAGGTAGTCGTAGATCTCCGTCACGGTTCCGACGGTGGAGCGCGGGTTTCGGCTGACGGTTTTCTGCTCGATCGAAATGGCGGGGGAGAGGCCCTCGATGTGCTCGACGTGCGGCTTCGGCATCTGGTCGAGGAACTGGCGCGCGTAGGCCGACAGGCTCTCGACGTAGCGGCGCTGGCCCTCGGCGTAGATCGTGTCGAACGCCAGCGACGACTTGCCAGAGCCGCTCAGCCCCGTCACAACGGTCAGCGTGTTGCGCGGCACGCGCACATCGATGTTCTTCAGATTGTGTTCGCAGGCGCCGAAGACCTGGAGATCGATAGGAGACATGACCGCCGTCCGGAGGAAAATGCGAGGCGACTCGCAAGCGTGCAGGAGTTATGCCTGCCCGCGGGGTGGTGGTCAAGGGCGAAGAAAAGGTGAAGACGTGGTCTTCGCCCCCTCCAGGCACGGGGCTGTCTCTTTGCGCCAACCCCGGGCTCCTGTCGTCGCCCGGGGCCATTCACCTGATCCTCCTCCGGAGGATGTGGCGGAGTAGCACTCAAGCTCCATTTCCAGGATACACACCTGGAACGAAGGCGTCCCCCGACAGGGGGGCGAAGTTCAATGGCCCCGGGCGACCTTTGGGAGCCCGGGGTAGGGGATTACGTTCTCTCCGGTCCCTGGAAGGGGCCAAGGCCGTCACCCCATGCGGCGCCGGGCGGCTTCGATCTCGCGGTTCTCGATGTACGTGTCGAACAGCTCATCGAAGGAGTGATAGCGCGAGTAGAACCGCCGGATACGCCACATCTGCCACCAGCGCATCGGCCAGGTCGAAAGGAAGTAGGTGATCGCGAAGGCAAAGATCACTGTGTACTTGCGAACCGGCATCGGCACCCCGAACAAGCCGAAGGCGATGTCAGTCCCGAAGAAGATCCCAAAGAACATTGTGAACCAGATTGTCTGCGGCACCAACACAGCCAAGCCCACGAAATACAAAGTCAGCGGGTTGCGTTTGCGAAGGTAGCTTTCGACATCGGGCAGGAAGACGAACGGAGAGTCCCAGAGACGCCTCAATATCAGGTAGGCGATCAGCGCATAGAAGCCGAGCATGATCGCGTCGGTATGGTTGGAAATCGCCCAGTATGCAATGATACCGCCGACTGCCAGATACTCCGCCAGCACAGCGGGATAGATGATCCCGAGCGCAACGTCGGCGCGGCTGAGCCCCGAGTTCAGGTAGTCGTCGAGTGTCCCCGTGGCGGCCAGTGATGAGAACTCGAACCAGCAGAAGAACCTCTGGATCGCCATGATGATCGTCCAGAAGAGGATCACGAATCCGAGGAGAGGGATCAGGCCGGTCGGGAGCTTCAGGATCGATTCATAGACGGACAATGCGATCGCTGTAAAGACCACGGACCGCACAATCGGGCTGCGGATGATCGAGCGGAAGCCTCTCGGGAGAAGCGTCCGTTTGAAGACGGGATTGGCTCGCAGATCCTCCCAACTCGCCACCAGGCCAGATACGGTTGCGTTCGCCATGCGATTCCCCTCCGACGCGAATTGGGGCGAGGATGCAGATGGCTTGTACGGCTGTCGAGGCGAAAGCGGGTGTGTCTTCCGGCGCATCAACGAATTGCTGATTTCTACCGGGGCGGGTCCGATCGGTGCTTAGGTGTTCCGCATTGGAGCGAAACGTGCACTACCGATGGTTGCCGGGAGCTGCTGGTGGATTGAAGCAGCCCGTGGCGTCGCCAGGGAGACATTGATGGACAACAACGAGGACCGGCCGGGCGGCCCTCCCAACCAGCAGCCCGAGGAATCGAAGACCCCCGAGCCGTCGAGCGGCTTCGTCGTGAGTGGCGATCTGTCCGATGCTTTTGTCCCTCAATATCTGCCGGCGGACGCGACCTCGTCGTACATCCCGCCGTCTATCCCCGAGACAATCGTGCGGCCGGGGGAGGGCAAGCCCGGCGGCGAACTCACGGTTTCGCGCTGGGCGATTAGAGCGGAAGGCACCAAGACCGAAGACGAAATCGCGGGTGAGAATCTTTCGATCGTCGGACCGCGTTTCGAGTTGGATCGATTGATCGGTCGCGGCGGCATGGGCGAAGTCTGGGAAGCCCGTCAATTATCCCTTGGCCGAATCGTTGCCGTGAAGCGCGTTCGTCCGGACAAGTCCGAGGGCCCCGACGACGAGCGCATGCGCGTGATGAGCTTCCAGCAGGAAGCCGTCGTGACCGCCGCGCTCGAGCATCCCAACATCATCCCGGTGCATGACCTCGGGATAGATGATGCCGGCAAACCGCTGCTGGCGATGAAGCTGGTTCGCGGTCGGCCCTGGAGCGAGATCCTCAAGGCTGATCGAGAGAGCCTCGACCTGCCCGATTTCCTTGGAAAGCACATTCCCATCCTGATCGACGTTGCGGAGGCCGTGGCTTTCGCGCACTCGCAGGGCATCGTCCATCGCGACCTGAAGCCGAGTCAGGTGATGGTCGGCGACTTTGGCGAAGTGTTGCTCGTCGATTGGGGGCTGGCGCTGGATTACCGGCGCGACGATCAGGACGAGCAGCAGGAGGAGCCGATCCTCGACGAATTCCGTCAGTTGATTCCCTCGCGCAGTTCTGCATCGAGCCCATCCGGGACACCGGCCTACATGGCGCCGGAACAAACCCGGCCGCGGGCCGACGGCATCGGTCCCTGGACCGACGTATACCTGCTGGGCGGGACGTTGTACTATCTGCTGGCCGGTTCGCCGCCGCATCGGGCGCAGACTTCGGAGGTGGCTTTCCTGCGCGCTTCGATCGGGCAGATCGAACCGCCGGCGCAACGTGCGGGGACAAACAATCTGCCGGAAGAACTCGTTGCCCTTGCGATGCGAGCGCTTTCTCCACGCCCGGAACATCGCACGCCGAACGCCCTGGCATTTGTGGAAGGCCTGAAAGATTACCTGACTGGCGCGGGCAAGCGTCGCGAATCGCAGACGCTCGTGCAGCACGTGCGCGCCGCGTTGCGCACTGGTCTGCGCGACTACTCTTCGTTCAACGAGGCGCTGGTCGACCTGGATCGCGCCGGTACGTTGTGGCCGACGAATCCAGCGATCGCACCTCTGCGCAACGAGGGATTGGCCGCGTACGCGCGTGCGGCGCTCACGATGGGCGATCTCGTTCTGGCAGAAGTGCAGACCCGTCGATTGCCCGACGGTGAAGATCGTAAGCGCTTGTTGCAGGAAATTGCCGCGGCGCAGACGCGCGCTCATCGGCGCGAACGCCAGCGTCGCTATGCGCTGGCCGCAATCGCATTGCTGATGATTGTGGTGCTGGCCGCGATGATTATGGTGCAGCGCTCGCAAGCCGACAAACAACTGGCCGTCGAACGCGCCCTGCTGGCCCAGGAAAAGGAAAGCCAGGCAAACCGCACGGCTGAATTGCTCGAGCGCATCAACACGCTGCGGCGCGACGAGGAGGAACTGGCCTCCGAGATCGCTGCGGTGCTATCCGTCCCGACAGAAATTGATCCCGAGGGCAATATCGAAGCCGATGCACTCGACGAAGCAGCGATCGAACGGTTGCTCTCAAGGCGCGATGCGTTGCGAAAGACACGTGCCCAGTTGGAAGCATCTCCTGCGATCGGCGATCGCCTTGACCCGGAACCCTTCCCGCTCGTTCTGGCGGAAGCGAATCTCGCATTGGAGCGAGCGCAAACCACCGACGAATACAACGCCGCATTCGACCTTTACGAGCAGGCCCACAACGCTCGTTCGGATGCACCGGAGCCGCTCTCGGGAATGGGTGTTGCCGCCGCGCGCGCAGGCAATCTGACGCAGGCGACGAAGCTGCTGGCACAAGCGACTGCCGCGACGTCGTTGACGAAGGGCGAACGGCACAAGGAATACGCCGATGCGCTCGCCCGTGAAGGCGAAGCAAACCGGATGCTCGACGAGACGAGCCAGGAGTACTTGGACTACTATCGTCAGTCGTTGGAAGTGCTCGAACCGCAACTCTATGAAATGACGCAGGCGCTCTCCGATCGATACCATTCGCTGGGTGAACTGGAGAAGGCGCTGGCCGTCACGTCGCAATCTCTTGAACTGGCAAATGACTTGGGATTCTCCGACGACATCCAGGGCGCGGCGATCATGGAACGCCTCGGTTCCATTTACATCGCCAGGGGAGAGTTTGCCCGCGGTGTCGAATCCGCGCGCAAAGCCCTCCAGATTATGGACGACGCCGGGCTTCAGTCTCACAAAAACTACGGTTACACTGAACTGGATCTCGCGAGTGGCTTGATGTTGGTGGGGGAGTTGGATGAAGGCAGCGATGTTCTCGACAAAGCGCTGGCCGACATCGAAGCGAACCCGGACGTCACAGAACTGGAAAAGGCGATGGGCTACTTCAGCGCGGCCAATACACTGCTGAACGAAGGCTCGTTCGATCATGAACGGCCGGAACGATACATCCGCCGTTCGATCGAGGGGTACCAGAAGACGGTGGGAGATCGGCACCCGAAGACGGGCAAGGCGTATTCGCTGTTGGGCAGCAGCTTGTCCTACCAAGGAAACTACGAGGACGCCGAAGAGGCCTTCCTGAAGGCGCTCGATATTCTGGAACACAGCTATGGCCCGGATCACATGTTTACGGGAATCATGCACAACAATCTCTCGTCCAACTACATGGGACGAGAGATGTACCGCGAGGCGCTCTATCATCAGGCGCAATCACTGCGGATTCTGAAGCTTTGGTGGAAGAAGGATAATCCCGCCATCGGGATTCTTTACAACAACATCGCGTATGTGCTGTTCCACAATGGACAGATCGATGATTGCCGACTGATGTTCGTGGCCGCGATTCAGCACATCTGTCGCGTTCTCGGTGCCGACCATCCCAACGTGCGCCGTATGATGGCGAACTACTATGATGACATTCTGCCTCAATCACTGAACGAAAGAAGAACGGGTGCGGCCGAAGAGGCCCTGCACTTCGGCAGTTGGATTCTGGACTTTGACAACAACCGACATGGCTTTCCGCCGGACTACGTCGAGAGTCGACTCCTGAAGCGCTACGTCCAGATGACCTCCGCCACGCTTCAACTCGATCCACCGCAGCCCGACTGGGCGAAGAACCTTGTTCGCGAAGCCATTGTGATCGCAACGATCGCCGAGGTGGATCCCGACGATCACGACTATCGGGATCTGATGAATCGTGTTGCGGAGTTTGACCTCTCAGAAGACGCCGCGGACTTGATTCAACGCACGAACGACCTGCGTGGGGTCACCTATCCACCAACGCGGGACGACTTATCCGCCGAGGACTATCCGCGCACGCTCGATCGATTGGGTGTGGCGTTTGATTTACGAGAAGCCGCGGGACTCGATGAGTGGGAACCACAGGATCTGGAACCGAAAGGCGAAGAACTCGACCAGGCCGTCCAGGACATTCTGGACAGCCTGATCGCGACGGAACCGTCGAGGGATGAATAGGGTTGTCCTCGTTCAATCCTTCTGCTCGTACCAATCCTGTACGATTGCGTGTTCTTCTCGTGGTGGGCGGACGTAGCTGTGGTCGATCTTGCGCGCGGGCAGATCGATCGGACCGGGCATGATGTCCTTGTATTCAATCTGGCCGAGAATGTGGCGAATGCAGTTCAGGCGAGCGCGTTTCTTGTCGTCAGACTCGACGGTGTACCACGGCGCTTCGCGAATGTCCGTGTAGAAGAA
The DNA here is from genome assembly GCA_020444065.1 of bacterium. NCBI lineage: Bacteria > bacterium. The sequence goes on from JAHLLQ010000003.1 coordinate 332,405, forward strand.
CATCTCGTCCTTGGCGCGGGAGTAATCCTCCCAACGGTCGCGCGAGCGAATATCCATTGGGCTCAATTTCCAGCGTTTCCGGATGTCGCGTGCACGGGCCTGGAAGCGCCGCTCCTGCTCTTCGTCGCTCACCGAGAACCAATATTTCAGCAGCACGATTCCGGAACGGACGAGCATGCGTTCGAACTCCGGACAGGACCGCAGGAACTCGCGGTATTCGCGATCCGTGCAGAAGCCCATGACGCGTTCCACGCCCGCGCGGTTGTACCAACTGCGATCGAACAGGACGATCTCGCCCGCGGCGGGCAGGTGTTGCACGTAGCGTTGGAAATACCACTGCGTGCGCTCGCGATCGCTCGGGACACTCAGGGCGACGACGCGCGCGCCACGAGGATTCAGGGGCTCGACGATGCGCTTGATCGTTCCACCCTTGCCGGCCGCATCGCGTCCTTCGAACAGGATCACAACGCGCAGGCCCTGGTCTTTCACCCAGTACTGCATCTTGACCAGTTCGGCGTGCAGATGGGCGAGTTCCTTCTCGTAGTCTTTCTTCTTCATCTTCTTGACGCGCTTCGGCTTTTCTTCGCTCGGCACCTTCTCCAACACCGCCCCCTTGCCGTTCGAGCCGGGATTCTTCTGCTTTCTGGCCTTTTTCGTCATGACGGGAGCCTCCGGTCAGAGTAACCAAATTCTGCCGCAGGGGAGGGCTATTGCTCAACCGGAAAAGCTCTCCCGCTCCAGGGCGTTCTCATTGTACCAATCTCTTCGTTGAACTGCGGTCGACTGGCCTGGTCGCGTACTTCAGCGCATCTTAGGGGGCGTCCAGGTGCTGCCTTTCTGCAACATACTCATCGACCGCATTCACGTACTTCTTCTTGTTGAGGTACCACTGGACGACGTCTTCGGTTTTCGAGTCGGCGAACAGATTGAGGATGAGATCGAAAACATCGCCACAGTCGGCCAGCACCCGGGCCTTTCGCCATTCCGTGCGTCGGCCCGCCAGGAATTCTGCCAACCAGATCAGAAGCGCGAGTTCGACGAACATCAGGCTGAAGCCATACGCGGCGGCATGGTTGACTAGGTGCGATAGGATAGCGCCGGATGCGCCGGCCATCCCTGACGCCAAACCCATCACGAATGCAAACTGGAACACAAACAGCGTGATGATCACAAACCCGGCCACAATCCAGGCCACCACGACGGCCGCATGCAGGGCTTCCCTTCGGAATCGTCGCCAGAAGGGGAACTTGAATTTCGCCTGCCAGAACATGACTTGCTTCTCCAGATAGGAGATCGATTGGTGCGTGTTCAGTTTCAACAATGCCCAGAAGAGGCGATAGGACAGAAACGCCGTCGCCGCCAGGAAGACAAACGTGTGCAGAGACAGAAGCCAACCGGGCCAGCCTTTCATCGACGTCAGGACAAAGGTAATGATCGATCCAACCGCAAAGAGAACACCGAAAAGCAACGACACAAGATGCGCGTCGCGTTGGCGCTCAAAGTAGATTGCCTTTGCGAAGTCCTCTCCGGAAATCCCGCACATCCAAAGCTCGAGCGCCGTCTTCTTCACAACGCCCTTCTCTACAAAGACATGCGATGCATAGCGTGGCGGCGCGCTTTCGTCCTCGGGAGTGCGCATCTTCCTCATGATGCGTCGGGTGAGCGATGAGACGATCCAAATAAGGAGCCACAGGGGCGGGCTCATGAGGAAAACGATCAGGAGCAGGGCACGCCAGATGACCGTCTTGTAGTCGGCGTGGGTCATCCAACCCCAGATCGAACGCATCCCCGTCCTGCGATAGTCGCGTCGCGAACGGAAAACATCCAGCAGGGGGCACGTGTCTGCTTCCGCAAGCAACGGATCGCGCCGCACCTGGTAAGGCCGAAAGAGCGGCCGACGCCGGAGTCGCTTCTCATCGTAGAATCGTTCGAAGAAATCTACCGCCATTCCGTGCTGCCTCCTGCGGCTGAGTGAATCAGGGCATCGATGTGGGACTGGGCGTGTACGGTGCTACGCATGGCCCCCGATCAGGAGGGCATCGCGCCGCAACTGAAAGGACCGGAACGGCGGCTTTAGAGTCTTGCCATCGTTCGCGTAGAATCTGTCGAAATCGGTGTTAGCCATCGCGCTCGCTCGCTCCCCAGTCCGCTCGATGAACAACTCTTTACCTGGAGGTCCCGAGGGGCTCCAACAGTTTTTCGCGCTTTCCCCTCGCGTCTCATCCATGTTGTCCTCACGATTCAGAACATCTGCTTCTGCGGAGGGATCAGCGATGAAGAAGTCCTTGGGCGCACATACACTGCTGCACCCGGTTCCGGTGTACCTGGTCGGGACCTACGATCTGGAGGGCCGTCCGAACATCATGACGGTTTCCTGGGGAGGCATTGTCTGCAGCCGTCCGCCTTGCGCGGCCGTTTCGCTCACCAAGCGGCGTCATTCCTTCGAGGGGATGGAGCATAACAAGGAATTCACCATCAGCGTTCCGTCCGTCGACCAGGCAAAAGCGGCGGATTTCGCCGGTCTCTTCAGCGGCCGTGACGTCGACAAGTTCGCCAAGGCCGGCCTGACGCCCGTGCGCAGCGAGCATGTCAACGCGCCGTATGTCGACGAGTGCCCGCTCGTTCTCGAATGCCGCCTGCTACGCACCATCGAGCTCGGCCTGCACACGCAGTTCATCGGAGAGATTCTCGACGTAAAGGCCGACGAAAGCGTTCTTGCTCCGGACGGAATGCCCGACATCGAGAAGCTGCGCCCGTTCATCTACGCGATCGGCACGAAGACCTACCACGCCATCGGCGATCCGATCGGCAAAGCCTTCGAGATGGGCAAGGAACTGGGCGAGTAGCAGCTTATCAATAACGATCCAGGCAAAGATCCGCGGGCGTTTGGAACCAGACGTCGCTCCGAACCAAGGTGCGGCCGGCGTTCTTCTCCAGCGGATCGCCGATCAGCCAGTGCAGCGGCCACCGCGGGCGCAGGCGCTCGAAGCCGTATTCGATCAGCTTCTGCGACCAGGGGGCGCTGATCACGGACCAGTACAGATCGCGTTCGCGCTCGCGGGCCATCTTCTGCAGCGCCAGAACCATTCTGTCGGCTTCCAGAATTGGCGCCGCAAAATCCTCCACATGCAATTCCGGCCCGCTGACACCGGGGACTTCGCTGATGACGGCATAGGCGTCCAGCGGCGAGTTGTCCCGGCTGGCGTAGATCTCAAACTCGCGGAACGGTCCGGCGAAATGCCACGTCAAGTGGTCGGGGCGCCTCAGGCTGAAGACCTTTCGCTCGCTGACCAGTCCATGGTTCAGGTCCTCGACCGCCGGCGGGAACTCGTGGATGCGTTCGAGATCGAAGGGCAGGCTCTTCATGGCGCCGCCTTTGCCGGCTTTCGCGGGACGAAAGCAGAAGCGCTCGATGTAGCCGGCCAGTTCGAAACGTTCGAGTTCCAGGAGCGGTGACAAGGCCGGCGGCGCACCGCCGACCAGCGTGACGACTGCCTGCCCGGCAGCCTCCAGAATCATTGCATGCACCGTGCGCCCCGCATCCTGATCCGGGTCGGCGACGATGTCGTGCATCACTTGGGCATCCAGGAATCCGTGGTCCACGTGCAGTTGAATCGGCCGCAATCCCATGAAGCCGACGGGCTGGTCGTCCTCATCCAGGGCGACAAAGGGGACGCTCGGATAATCGGCCGGAGCTTCGGGCGAATAGGCGCGCAACCAGCGATTGGGTTCGACGGGCAAACCCATCCGGGCGAACAGAGCGGTTACGCCCTCCTCGTACTCCTCCGTTGCTGGTTCGAGCCGAATAGCCATGTCTGGAAAACCTTCGGCCCCGCCCGCCTCCGCAAAGAGGTTCCCGGGCGGGGCCGTGGAAAGCGGTCAGATGGTGGGGCTCAGCGCAAGCGAGCGGGCAGAACTTCGTTCTTCGCCACGGAGAACACCGCGACGCCCTTGTCATTGCGCACCAGGAACGACGCCATGTCGTCCAGCACGATGATCTCATCGTAGCCGGCCGAGGTCAGCGGAATCTCGCCGATCCTCACGTTCACGGCGGTTCCATCGCTGGTGTCGACGCGGAAAACGATCAGGGCGGCCGTCGTGGCAACCAGGTAGACGTTGTCCTTGCCGAAGGGAATGACTTCTTCGACCGAGACGCCGGACTGGCGGGGGACGATCTGGTCGACCGCTAGCAGCGAGTAATTGGTTGTTGTATCATCGTCCGTCGAGGACTGGGCATCGACCGGGCCGGCTCCGAAGTGCGCCAGCGCCAGCAGCAGAATTCCCAACAAACCAATGGCGCCGGCCAAAGACCGGACGGGGGGAGTGATTCTCTCTTTCCACATAGGAAGGAAGCCTCCATCGAAATGCGCCGCAACGCCAGCGGGCCAGTTTCCGAGCCTCGCGCCGCGGCGGTTGGGGTGTCAACGGCGATGAGAAGGCGCGATTCCGGGACAGCCGGTCTCTCATTGCCGCCCCTTCCACGGCCTGACCGCATTGCAGAGCGGAAATTCATTGACGGAGGCTTTCGTTGTGAGGCATTGTGATGTCTCGAAGGCCCGCCCTTCGTTTACGATATCAAAACATCTTTGGGGAGAGGAGGTTCCGAGAGACTCGAAGCGAGCCTGCCCTTTTGGCATGACCCGAGGCAGTCCTGCCGGAATACAGGCTTGGTCCGATTGGTTCGCGATTTGACCGCGAACTCACCCCCCGCTCGCAAATGCGCAACAGTTGGAGTCAAGAATACATCCCAGTCGGGAGTATTGGTCCGCCTGTTGCAATTGCGAGAATGCAGAGCACGACAATTTCCCCCGCACCCGATCCGATACCCCCTTCGGGAGCCCGTAGATGAGAACTCTGCTGATTGCTTGTATTGCCTGCCTGGCGCTGGCAGGCGTTGCCGTACCCGCCTCAGCCCAGCCCAGCTTTGCCGACGACCCGCCTTGGGTCGATCCACCGCGTCGTGTGGAATCTGAACCACCTCACGCGGCCAATCTCTCCAGTATGAACAAGAAGGACCCTGATTCTTCGACGGTCACGGCCATCGTGGAAATCCGAACCCGTGAGCCCCAGCGGCTCTTGCGTCTGGCCACCCCGGCTGTAGAAGCGGTTGGCGGAACCGCCGAAATCATCCAGTGGGCCAATCGCGAAAACACCGATGACGTCGCTATCGAGGTCATCGCCAACGAAGAACGCATGCTTGAAATTATTGCCACGGTTCAGTCCCTGGACCGGGAAGCAACCGAGGCGGATGGGGATGAGGAATTTCAGGCTCGGGTGATCCCCGAGACCGATGAGTCCATTCCTCAAGTGCATTTCTTCGAGGGAGACTTGACCGAAATGGCCGAGCTCCGTCCGATCCTGCCCGAGCCGATCGATCCCGCACCGCGGCTCGACCAGGTGGAGATTATTCACTCCAACTTCTCGACCAATGATCTTTACACGGAACCGCCCCAGGCGGAGCGGCTTGTGACCCCGACGGCGACATCCATCTGACGCCTCACAGGCCTCCTGAACTTGCAAACAACCGCGCCCCGGCAGCCTGCAAGCTGACCGTCGGGGCGCGTTTCCATCTGTCGCACCTGTGGGATTTCTCTGGTCAGACGGACCCTCCCAAGCCATAACCTGACCATCCTTTTCGGAAGCTCAGATCGATGTTCGAAGCGCGTGCCCGCGTCCGCGGGTTCCTTCATGATCGCCTGCCCGGCCTCTACAAGCGGCGCATTCGCGCGGCCGCGCTCTCCGGCAATGATCCTCGGTTCGAACCGGAGATCCGAATCGTTCGGCGACTCGTCCAGCGGGGAAGCTCCTTCCTGGACGTCGGCGCCAATACCGGGATTTACAGCATCGTCGTGGAGGATTTGCTCGGGGCGCGAAACGTCTACAGTATCGAACCGGGCGAATCGGCGTTCAAGGAACTGGCTCGGTTGCGAACGCCCGCCCGAGCTTACCAACTAGCGATCTCGGACAAGGAAGGGACGGCCCGATTGCACATCCCGCGAATCAACGGGGAGTTGGTTGGCACACGTGCGTCGCTATCTGCCGATTCTGGCGAGACTCAGATCGTGCAACTGATGACGATCGATCGATTCGTCGAGCGCGAAGTGAAAGCCGCCGTCGGCTTCATCAAGATCGACGTCGAGGGGCACGAGGACCAGGTCCTCGCGGGCGCCGCGGAGACGCTTGCCCGATGTCGCCCCGCTCTCCTCGTCGAAATCGAGCAACGGCATCACGAGGAGCCGCTGGCCGATTGTTTCGCCCGCCTCGCGGAGGATGGCTACCGGGCGCACTACTTCGAACCTGACGATCGGCGTATTCATCCCGTCTCGGAATTCGATCTGGAACGCGACCAGGCGTCCGAAGATGGGGGACGTTGGATCAATGATTTCTTCCTTCTCCCGGAAGAGCGGGAAGAAGAATTCCTACGCCGCGCGCAGTCCTGAAAAGACAACGGGCGACTCCGAAGAGCCGCCCGATATCGTGTTCATCAATGCTTGCTTCGATTACTTGATTCCGCGGGCCTGGCGACGTGCCTGGATCAACAGAGGCATGCCGTAGATTTCGATGAAACCTTCGGCCTTCGACTGATCGTACTCGTCGTCCGCTTCGTAGGTCGACAGCTTGCGGTCGTAGAGCGAGTTCGGCGACTTGCGCGCGATCGGACGAACGCTGCCCTTGAACAGGCGCAGGGTCACTTGGCCACTGATCACCTCTTCCGACTTCTGGATGAACGCCAGCAGCGCCTCGCGCAGCGGGCTGTACCACATGCCGTTGTAGATGATGTCGATGAAGCGCAGGTCCACGACTTCCTTGAAGCGGTGGCTGTCCTTGTCGAGCGCCAGCGTTTCGATCTCGCGGTGTCCCTGGATCAGCATGATCGCCGCCGGGGCCTCGTAGACTTCGCGGCTCTTGATGCCGACCAGGCGATTCTCGATCACGTCGATACGGCCGACGCCGTGGCGGAAGCCGATCTCGTTCAGTTTCTCGATGATCGCGCGCGCCTTCATCTTCTTGCCGTTCAGCGACACGGGCACGCCGTGGCGATAGCCGATGGTGACGTCCTCATGCTTGTCCGGAGCCGTCAGCGGATTGGTCGTGTCCTGGAAAGCCTCTTCCGGAGCGATGTTCCAGGGATCTTCCAACTCGCCGCATTCGATCGCGCAGCCGTACAGATTCTTGTCGATCGAGAAGGGCTTCTCGCGAGAGATCGGCAGGTGAATGCCGCGGGCCTCGGCGTAGGCAAACTCATCGTCGCGGCACTTCATCTCCCACTCGCGCAGTGGTGCAACCACGCGCAACTGAGGCGCGAGGGCTTTGACGGTAAATTCGAAGCGGCATTGGTCGTTGCCCTTGCCGGTACAGCCGTGCGCGACCGCATCGGCGCCTTCGGCGAGCGCGATGTCGATCATGTGCTTTGCGATCAACGGGCGGCCGAGGGCAGTGTGCATCGGGTAGCGCCCTTCGTAGAGCGCGTTGGCCTGGATGGCCGGCGTGATGAAATCGTTGACGAACTCGTCGCGCAGATCGCGGACGATGCACTTGGCCGCGCCTGTGTCGCGCGCCTTCTTCTTCAGCGCCGTCCAGTCGCCGCCCTGACCCAGGTCCGCAGCGAAGGCGATGACCTCGCAGCCGTAGTTTTCGCGAAGCCACGGAATCATGACGGACGTATCGAGTCCGCCGCTGTAGGCCAACACGACCTTCTTGACGCCACGACGGTGGGGGAGAAGCTCCTCCTGCGTGGGGTTCTTGATCTTCAACTTCGCAGACTTGCCGCCGGGCTCATAGCTGACCTTCGGCTGGACCTTCTTGGGGGCGCTTTTTTTCTTTGCCAATTTACGTATCACTCCTCGGATAGCATTGCGTGTCGCACCGTGCGCCCCTGTCGCTCAGAATCAAGCGGAATCGCACAGATGACGCGGAAACCACGGTCCATTTGGACCACGGATTGCACGGAGGACACGGATGGGAGAGAGGATTGGTTCGCTCACAATCTCATGATAGCATGAATGATAAAGGCGACCAGATGTAGTAATCTCCCACAAGGGCGCCGAGACAAAGAGCCGCAGAGTCCATCAAGGTCCAGAACGCCTCATCGTATCTTCGGCGACAGGCGAAGACGATTGCCACGATGAACATCGAGAGCCCCAGGAAATATAGGAAGTCCGAAACGAGCCACAGTCTTCCCCGAAGTCCTGTGCTCGGCAGTAGCGCTAGTGTCCCTAGAAAGGAAAGGGACTGGAGGATAAGGACCCAAATCCTGGGGGTCTTCTTCATCCGTGCCCTCAGAGAAATCCGTGGTTACTGAATGCCCCGTCCGATCAGGTTCGCATTCACCGGCTTGATGCCCATTTCGCGCGCCCATACGGAGAGTTGCCCCATGTGGTGGATTTCGTGGGCCGCCGCGTGGCGCAGGATCTCACCGTGCGTGAATGTCACCATTGTGCCATCGTCATCCGGAAGCTCCAGCGTGCAGTTCTCCTGCTCCGACTGCCAGTCGTCGAAGAACGCGAGGACCTCCGCGTGCAATCGTTCCGACAGCGCCTCGACCTTTTCTAACGACGCGAAGTCCTCGAACGGCTCAGAGAAATCCGGCTCTTGCTGCAGGATACGGATCCAACTGTATTCCACATCCACCACATGGAACAGCGTCGCCAGAATCCCACCGCGCCCCCCGGTCCGAGGCGCCAGCAACTCGGATTCCGAAACCGCCCGGCACCACTCGAACCACTCGCGCCGGACCTGCCAATTGTATTCGAAAAGTTTGAAGATTGCGCCCGCACGGCAGATGCCCGCAAGCCGCTCGCAGACGACTCGCCATTGGTAGCCATCTGAGCCCAGCGGTGGAAACAGGCTGCAGTATTTCGCGAAACGCTCCAGGGCCTGGCGTTGTACTTCGGTGAATGCCACAGGTTCGTCCTCGCCCGAGAGCAAGACGCGCAAGCTCCCATCGCGAAGCAAAACTACCGTGCTCTGCTCCAATCGCATCTGGAGATCGTCGAGTGCCTCTTCGGGCACTTCCGAGCCCGCCAGCAGTTGGTCCAGCGTCACTAGGGCCGCGCATCCCACCAGCCACGGAAGAACGCCCGGAGCCTCGTACATCGACGGAAAGCCGCCCCGCGTGACTTCGTGTGCGCGGGCGACCTCTTCGCCAGTCAGGGCGAATGCGGCGGCGATTTCCTCGCGGAGTCCCTCGATCTGCTCACGAAAAGGATCCATTCAGTCGCTCCTGCTCGGTGGCAATCATCGTACAATCCGTTTCCATTCCAGCTTTGCTTTCTTGAAATTCACCAGCAGGCCCAGCTTCAAGTCCGTTATCGCCAGGTACCCCAGCATTTGTGCGATGTGCTCGTCGTGAAACCCGGTCACGACCTTGGGGTCCACGACTACCAAGTCGTCCACGATCATGTCCGGAATCAAGCGGCCGATGTGGCGGCCCTTGTAGAGAACTTCGAACACCGCTTGCTGATCCACCTTGTGGCCCCGCTCCTCCAACTCGAGGACCATCGCGTTCTCGTAGAGCTTCTCGTCCAGCCCGGGCCGGAGCGTGTTCAACACCTCCATGCCTGCGCCGATGATCGCCTCGCTGATCTCGGCATGTATCATGACATTCCTCCAACCACAGATTTCACAGAGCGCACGGATTGGGAGTCAGCCCCATACGCTCTCGTAATGGCTTGAGATAGTAAAAAATCGAAAATGAAAAGAAGTCGAGCAGAAAGGCTCGATCACGAGCACGAAACCTCCCATCCGTGCCATCCGAGAAATCCGTGGTTCTTACGCGTCGAAAACCACCTGGAGGTCGGTTCCGTCGATCTGGTCGAGGGCGTCCATCAGCGGGCGGAGGGTGGCGTCGGCTTCGTTCAGCGCCGCCAGGACTTCCTCGTCTTCGGCGTACTGGCGGGCGAGCAGACCGAGGAAGCCGAGGTTCAGGCCGATGAATGCGGTGGCCAGCGGGGCCTCGTCAGGACCCAGCGCGCCGTCGCGGAAGATGAGCCGGCCCCAGAACGCGCGGATGTTCTCTTCGAAGACCACTGGGTCGATCTGCAGGGCTCGCAGATCCTCGGCGTCTTCGGGCGCTTCCGTTTCGATGATCTGCTGGGCGGCCTGATTCATGAACTCGACGTAGCCGCCGAACGCGGCCAGGTTCTCCGCCTTCTCCTCCGTCGTGTACTTGCCGAACCACTCGAAGACCTGCCCGGTCGTGAACGCGACGTCCTCCGAGCCGTCCTCGCGGCGAATATCGAAGTTATCGACCAAATAGGGGAAGAACTGGCCCATCAGGCTGCAGAGATTGTAAAAGCCCGCGATATTCGCGAACTCCTCCATCTGCTGAGGCTCCTCGGCATCCGGGGTCAAAATTCCAAAATCGATACCCATGGGCAGTGCTCCTCCGGCGGAAATCGCCCGGGCTGTGTGCCGAGCGGGCTCCAGGCGAGGCCCCACGCGCCCCGCGAAGCAAGCGAAACATCGCCCGCCCGGTCGACGCTCAGGAATCGGTCGGGAAATCCGGCCCCTGGGACCTGGCGGCAACCCGGGGCGGGGAAACCTCAATCGGGGCAAGACACACATGTAAACGGCCTCTCTGGTAAAGCGATTTAGGGCCTGTGCGGCAGCATGTTTGACCGTTCCAACGTGAAGTTCCTGTCAGATCGTTTCCTCGGGGGAAGTTTCCGCTTGCGCGACAGACAATCCTGGGCGACCCTAACACTTGATCTCCCGAGGAGTGCGTTCTTTTGTAATAGACGCAAGTCGATCCAGCCCCACCGGCGGCGTGTTCGCGACACAAAGTCGGGCGTTTTTCCCCGGGAGAGTAGCACCAGACGCAACGGATCGACGACAGCGAGGGCCCCTCGAGCCAGGCATTCGTGCTGCCCGCACGGCTGCCGTGCCCCGGCATCTTCCGCCCGAAGATGCGTTTTGGGGCAAGATTTCCTCGACACGGCCCATCGCTTGAGACACACTTCACCCCTTAGCCCAATGTGTTAAGGGTGGAAAACCAATCGGAGGTGCCGGTCGCCAAAAGCCATTCGATCACGAACACCGCAGGTGATCTTAAGGAATTTCCCGGGAGGCCGACCCCCTTCCGCACCGCAGTACCGGCCCCATGCGTGGGCCGCTCCAAATCAAACTAGGAGTTTGGTGGATGAAGAAGAATCTTAGAAAAGTACTGGGACTCGGCCTCGTTCTCGGCCTGGGTACCATGGGCTTTGCCCAATCAGTGTTCATCAACGAGCTTCACTATGATAACACTGGCACAGACACCGGTGAAGGCGCAGAAGTCGCCGGCCCCGCCGGCACCGACCTGACCGGCTGGAGCCTCGTTCCGTACAACGGCAACGGTGGCGGCCTGTATTCCTCAACCGCCCTTTCGGGCACAATTCCTGACGAAGGCTCCGGATACGGCGCCATCTGGTTCAACATCGGTGGCCTGCAGAACGGCTCCCCCGACGGCATCGTTCTCGTGGACGCCTCTGGAACCAACGTTGTCCATCTTCTGAGCTACGAAGGCTCCTTCGCCGCAGCCGACGGTCCGGCCAATGGCCAGACCCTGCCCGACATGGGCGTTTCCGAATCCGGCTCCGACCCCGTCGGCTACACCTTGCAGTTGACCGGCACGGGCACCACTCTGGGCGATTTCGCCTGGCAAGCACCGTCTGCCGGCAGCCCCGGCACCATCAACAGTGGCCAGACATTCGGCACTCCAGTCATCAAGGCAGTCGTCGGTGACGACCCTGGCATTGGCAACTGGACTCCCTCTGCTGCCGCAGACATGGTTCAGGTCGGCGACTTCTACACGACGACCGTCACCCTTGCCGGCACCGGCGGTGGTGAATTCAAGGTTCTACTCGACAAGGCCGCGGAATGGGGCGGCGGCGACGTGCTGGGCAACAACGCCCGCAGCTATACCGCGATCAACCCCTATAGTGGCCCGGTTACCTTCAACGCCGACCTGAGCGACACGTCGGGCGACGGCTGGATTCCTGGCACCGCGTCGGTCTCCTGCTCCCTCTACGAGTCGGTTCCGTTCATCGTTGTTGGCGCCGTGCAGTCTGAGTTTGGCGGATCCGATTGGAATCCGGACGATCTGACCACCCTCATGCATGACGACGGCCTTAATGGCGACGCAGTTGCCAGCGACAACATCTTCACCTTCTCCGGCATCCCCTCGGGGCCGCTGACCGCTGCCGACGAGTGGAAGATCGTCTCGGTCGTCGATGGTGGCAACGCCTGGACCGACGAGTATCAGTTCGGTAATGATGGCGCTACCCTCAGCCCGCCGAACATCGCGGGCGTCACCGCTTCGACAGTCGACACGGTCACCTTCGAGCTCGACCTGACCTCCGGCCGCGTTCGCGCGACCGTCGTTGCCGGCACGGTTGATCCGGTTCTCGACACGGCCTTCACGACCGGCACGCTCGACACCGAGATCTACGCCAGCTTCGGTGCCCTTGCTACCTCCGGTGGCGAGACCACCCCGAGCAACTGGTCCTTCGACGACGCTTCCGGCGCGGCGGTTTCCTCCGTCAACGACCTCGGTGGCGGCGCTTACCTGCTGACCATGGACACCGCGATGAGCGGCGACCTGACCAGCGACACGCTGACCTTCGATAACGGCGCCGAAGCCGCGACCTCCGCCAACCTGTACGGCGGCATCGTCGGCCTCGACACGCTCCGCGCGGCCGTCATGGCCGACCCGGATTACAGCGCTCTGAACCTTGGCCTCGACGGCGCGCTGATCACCGTTGACGGCTGGGTGATTGAGAACCTCCTCGACGACTACGGCGACGACAACATCACCATCCAGAATGGTGCCTTCGGTATCGTCTGCCGCGACTACTCCGCGTTCGATCTTCCTGCCGCTGTGACCATGGGCAACGAGATCCTGTTCGTTGGTGAAGTCGACGAGTACAACGGCCTTCTGCAGATCGCGACCGGCAGCGTTGGCCTCATCGCCGACCTCGGCGCGACCCGTCGTGCGGTTCCGCCGGCCAACGTCCTCGACGCTGGCACGGCCCTTGGCGCCGACTACGAAGCGGCTGAGAGCACGATGACCGTCCTCTCCGGCCTGACCTTCGACGATACCGGCCTCTTCACCGTCTCCGGCGGCGGCTCCAACTGGACCGTCAACGGCGGCATCACCCTGCTTGCCGTCCGTCTAGATGGCGACGTCAGTGGCGAGTTCGACGGCCAGGCCATTCCTGGCGGCCCGGGCACGATCACCGGCATCATCGGCCAGTACGACAACGGCGCTCCGCGCACCTCCGGCTACCAGACGTTCCCGCTGACCTACAGCGCGCTGAACTTCCCGTTCGCCGGTGTTGACGACTGGATGATCCTGAACGACTAATCGTCAAACCTGACAACATCGACTTCCTGCCCCCCGGCTCACGCCGGGGGGCAGGTTCTTTAACGCACTTCCCGCTTGGCCACTACGCCCGGGAGCGCACACGTTGAATTCACGATGAAGCACAAACCACCGCCGCCCATTCTCTTCCTCTCTAAAGCCATCCGGTGGGTCCTGATCGTCCTCGTGAGAGGGTATCAGTACTCCCTCGGCTTTGTGCTGGGCGGTCAGTGCCGTTTCTATCCGTCGTGCAGCAACTACGCTCTCGACGCGCTGCGTTCCAAGCCGGCGTGGAAGGCTGTCGGGATGATCGTCTGGCGCATCGCCAGGTGCCAGCCGCTGTGCAAGGGCGGCTGGGATCCGGTGAAGCGCGAGCCCCAGGACGAGTGGTATCGCATCGGCCCGCCGCCGGATGATGAGGACGACGAACCAACCTGTTGTTGACACTGTTCCCCCGCCTCTCGCAGCAGTTCGGTCAGGTCTACCCACACACTGAATTCAATCCCCGAAGGACGGAAAGACATGATCAAGCGCGCTTTTGGACTCTTCTTCCTGCTGACACTGACAGTCGGTCTGACGACCGGTTGCGGCGTCATCTACTCGACACAGAAGTACGGCTCGCCGCAATCGCAGCGGGTCTCGAAAGACGCCACCAAGGCCGAGGTATTCGCCAATCTCGGCGTTCCCAACTCGATCTACAAGGGCGCAAACGGCGAGGTCTTCTGCTACAAGTACCAGGATGGCGTGAACATCCTCGGCCTCTATGCGAAGGTCTCACGCACCGACACGATCATCGTCATGGACGAGGACGGCATCGTGCAGTTCGTCGGCGATGTCCCGATGGGCCAGGGCATGACGATCCTCGCGTCGCCGATGCTCGACGCCACGCACCCGGTCCACACGACCGAGTTGAACTTCGATCCGGAGAACTGGGATCTGGAGTCGTCGTTGGAAATGGAAGAGTAATTCTTCCGAGGGCTTCCACGGAAATCGATTGGCCGGCTCCGAATGGGGCCGGCCATCTTCTTATGGAGCGGGTGGTTGGAGGCGAGCGTCAGTAGACGAACCAGCCGCTCTGGGCGGCGACGATGACGGGGACTTCAGCATCACGAACCGGGCGCACGAAGTTGTAGATGCGGATGACATCGCCCTGGGGGCCGAAGCCGTACGGGTAGTCCGCCGGATCGCCGGTCTTGGGGTCGCTGCGTTGTGCGCCGGCGCCGTGGACATCCATCAGGGTGTAGCTGCCTGAATCGGGCGGCTCTTCCATCCAGCCCAGGGCTTCGCCAAAGGCAACGTAAGAACCGTGATCACCGGTTTCATTTTCGACGTGTGTGGTGCCGCTCCAGTAGAAGGGATAATCTGTTCCGCCGCCTTCATCGGTGATGGGTGTGACGTTGAACATCGGATCGATGGCGGCCGAGTTTGTCGCCTGGGGCGAGCGCGAGTAGTCGAGGAGGCTGTGGAGTTCTTTCACGTTCGGCAGGCGCCAGTCGTTGTGCCCCAGGTAGTTCGAAGCGTTGAGTTGTTCAACGTAAGCGAGCGCCTCTTCCCAGTTCTTGCCGGACGCGCTGTCGTCTTTCGGCCACATGAGAGCCGTCGCGCGATCGGTAATTGTGCCGTCATCGTTGTCGACGAAATCGTTTGTGCCGTAGTCGGTGTTTCCGCGCACGCAGCGGACGTAGAAGAGTTTGTCTTCGCCGGTTCCGGGGTTGGTGAGGCCGTAGCCCTTGATGCGACCATCGGCAAAGTTGACGCCGAAGTCGGTTGTGCTGCCCGGGTACTGTGGCGTGTTTCCCTCCATTGTCAGTCCGGTGTAAATCGATGTTGTGGCCCACTGGGAATCGATCATGCGCTCGCCGGCGTTTTCATCCCCGAATGCAAAATCGAAGAAGTCTTCGTCGAGATAGGGCTTCGATGTTTCGGTGGTTGTGCCGGTATAGCCGGTGAAGTCCATCAGCGAGTAGAGTTCTTTGATCGATGGCAGGCGCCAGTCGTTGTGCCCCGCGAAGTTCATCGCGTTGAGCGTTGCCGGGTAGCTCATCGCATCTTCCCACGAGAGCTTGTCGTCGACATCGATGTCGTTGTCGCCATCAAGGTCGGCGTCCTTCACCCATTCCAGACGTGTGACGTGATCGAAGACAGTGAGGCCGTCGTCGCTGATGGAGTAGCTCGGCGGCCAGCCGTCGATCTGCGCGTCCTGGCCGTAGAAGGGTTGGCCGACGGTCGGGGGCGTGATCTCGGTCATGGAATTGTAGCAGGTCGACTGGTTTGTATCGACGATCGGGTAGGGGATTGTGGGAGGAGAGAGGACTGTCAGGGTGGCTTCGGCGGACGTTGCATCTCCGAAGGCGTTCGAGACAACGCATCGATATGTCGCGGCATCGGCGGCGGAGGTGTCTGTGATCGGGTACGTCGATTCGATCGCGCCGGGAATGTTCGTCTGGTTTTTTTGCCATTGGTATTCGAGGGTTCCATCGCCGAGGGCCGCGACGGAGAATTTCGCTGTGGCTCCCTCGACGATCGAGCGCGTGACGGGATCGGCCGTGATCGTTGGCGGGCTGTTGGCAGCGCCGGTGACCGTGAAGCCGTTGGCTTTCGAGAAGACGACGTTTCCGCTGGGGCCGCCGAAAGTCACGGTGGCGTCCTTTGTGCCCGGAGTTTCGCCGGCAGGGATGTTGAAGAGCGCGGACACGTTGTAGGTATCGACGCGTGTGACGTTCGTGCCGGAGATCGTGCCAATGGCGGCTCCGACGAGGGGCGCATCAATCGGGGGCGGCGGGGGCGTTTCCGTCAGCGTGTACGTGACGGTGAGCGCGCTTGTTCCGGCCTGCGCGGAATCGGGGGTTACGGTTGCGACTCCTTCCCCAAGTGCGGTCGCGGCGATGAGCAGCATTGCTGCCTGCATCGAATACACAAACCAGCGTCCAGTGCGAATCATGGTCCGGGCTCCTATCTGGTTTCGGTGCGTCTGGGGATGGAGTAAGCGAGAAGTGTGCGACCGATTGATTTGCTGATTTCATTGTGGTTACGTGGAACATGCATCGGACCTGGTACGTTATGGTGCGGACTTCTGATCAGGCAGTGTCCTCTGTAGTGCGCCTCTGGTGGTAATGGTTTTTGCAGAATCCTGACAATTTCTAACAATTAATCGTTGGGTATTGCGAAAAATACAGAATATAGCCTGGACAAGGCCCACAATTAATGATTTTTCAAGGAACGGGCGTAAGACTAATTGTTTTCTGGGTACCGTAACGATTTTGGAGGAAGTGTTTGTGGGCGCAATGGCCAGATCCAAACCTGTGGGTTACGAGGAGCTGATCCAGCGCTTCGAGTTGAATGTGATCCCCAATTGGCACCGGTCGAGTGTTTCTGATGGTTCGCGGCGCGTCGTGCAGAGTGGCGATTCCGTGATCGAAGAGTTCCCGTTCGCGTACTGGCCGGGCGACACGGTGGGCGACCACCTGGAGTTTGCGCTGAAGTATGATGGGGTGAATCTGGGGATTCTCGCGGCGATTTTCGACGTCATCGATCCCTTGGACATCGTTACCTATGTGCAGTCGAAGCCGACGGGCCAGTATTCCCGCCGGATTTGGTTTCTGTACGAGTTCCTCACCGAGAAGCTGCTTCCTCTCGATAACGTGACGCAGGGGAACTACGTGGATCTGCTGGAGCGACGGAAGTACTATGTTACGGAGCCTGGCGATCGCGTCAGGCGGCAACGCATCCGCAATAACCTGCTGGGCGATTCCCGGTTCTGTCCAATCGTTCGGCGGACGAAGAGGCTATCGAAATTCGAATCGATGGATCTTTCGACCAGAGGGCGTGAGGTCGTTTCTCAATACTCCGCGGAGATGCTGCATCGCGCGCTCGATTACCTGTACACCAAGGAGACGCGGTCGTCGTATGAGATCGAACGGATTCGACCGGATTCCTCGCGGACACAGCGCTTCGTTGCGCTGCTTCGACTCGCCGAGAAGGAAGACTTCTGTGAGAAGGATCGACTCATCGAGCTTCAAGGAAGGACCGTCGATCCACGGTTTGCTGAATCCGATTACCGAACGACTCAGAATTACGTCGCAGAGTCCATACCTTGGGCTTCCCCCAGAGTACACTACGTGTGTCCCAAGCCCGAGGATCTTGATTTTTTGATGGATGGAATGTTTGCGACTCATCGTCGGATTGAGAGTTCAAAGATCAACGCAGTGATTCACGCTGCAATCATTGCTTATGGCTTTGTCTTTCTGCATCCATTCGAAGATGGAAACGGCCGTATCCATCGCTTCCTGATACACAATATCCTGGCTCGATGCGGATTCAGCCCGCCGGGAATTATGTTTCCCGTTTCGGCGGCGATGTTGAATCACCTGGCGCAGTATGATGCTTCGCTCGAGTCGTTCTCTCGTCCATTGCTATCCATTCTGGAATACAACCTCGACGACAATGGTCGGATGAACGTCATTGGAGAAACGAGAGATCATTATCGCTTCCTGGATTTCACGAACCAGGCGGAGGCACTCTTTGAATTCGTCCAAGTGACGATCGAGAAGGAGTTGATCGAGGAACTGAAGTTTCTCTCAAACTACGACACGGCAAAGAGAGCAGTTCAACAGATCGTCGATCTTCCCGATCGGCAGATCGACTTGTTCATTCGGATTTGCCTGCAAAATGACGGACATCTTTCGGCAAGAAAGAAGGAAAGCCATTTTGTACTCCTGACGGATGACGAGATCGCGCAGATGGAAGAGGCCGTGCGTCGCGTCTATCTATCAGAAGAATAGCAGTCATGAGGCAAGGCACGGCGGCGATGACCCTTGATTCGTTTGCGGGGGCGTGGTGGGGTTGGATTGGCCGAGTGGGAGCGGCGGTGGGATGATTCGGATGCGTGGCGGGATGATTGGGGCGTTGGCGCTGGCGCCGGGGGCGGTGTGGGCATGCGGCGTCTGCACGCAATCCTTAGCTCAATATCATATCCCCGGGATCCTGGGGGTCTTTTACACGTTCGTGGCGTGGAAGATTGTCCACACGGTCCTTCTCTGGATGGGCAAGCTGCCGATTCTGGAGGAGCCGTTTGGCCGCGTCATTCGTCTGGGGTCACGCGCCGGATTGATCGTGCTCGCGATCGTCCTTTTCCCGATGACGGGCTACATCGGTCTGCTTGCAATCTTCATCTATTTGTTTGTGATGTTTGCCGTCTCGCTCGTCCAGGATCGAGCCAAGGAGGGGCGGTGGCACCGTGGAGGCATCGCGATGCTGGCGAGCGTCCTGATCGTCTCCATGTCGATCGTCGTCATTGATGCGGCGCGACGAACGCAGATGACTCCGCTGGATAAATACTTCGCCTACGTGTCCCCGGGGTCGGGGCCGGCTAGGTCGCTTGCGCAGGATTTAGCGCGTGGCCCCGTTGACCACGAGCGTCTTCGGATTGCGTTCGAACGCGGCGGCGATGAGCGGTCGCTGGCGATTGATGTCTTGCGCGAGCATTCGAATCGGAATGATTTGCTCCTTTTCCGGGATGCAATCTCTCTGTTGCCGGACGAGATGCTCGATGCTTCGAGCAGTATTATGGATGCCTACAAGTTTCAATACTGGCTGAACCAATTCGACGTGCCGTGGGAGAAGATGGAATCGATCGATGAGTTGCTGGTGTGGATCGATACCAATGTAGAGCAAACGCCGTAGCGGTCAGCGGACGCCGCCGAAGCGGCGGTCGCGCTGCTGGTAGGCTTCGAGGGCTTCGAGGAAGTGGATGCGCCGGAAGTCGGGCCACAACACGGGCATGCTGAGGTATTCGGTATACGCGATCTGCCAAAGCAGGAAGTTACTGACGCGCATTTCGCCCGATGTGCGAAGCAAAAGCTCGGGTTCGGGCAATTCGGGTTGATACAAATGACGCGCGAAGACGTCGGGGTCGATGTCTTCGGGTTTCATTTCTCCGGCGGCGACGCGTTCGGCGATGGCGCGCGTGGCGTCGACGATTTCATTCCGCCCGCCGTAATTGAGCGCGAGGTTCAGCACGAGACCGGTGTTGCTGGAGGTGACTTCGATCGTGTTGGCGAGTTTCTTCTGGGCGCTGGCCGGAAGCGCGTCGATGCGGCCGCTGGCAACGAGTCGTACGTTGTTGTCGTTGAGCTCGGGGATTTCTTTGACGAGGAAGCGTTCGAGGAGCTTCATCAACGCGGTGACTTCGCGCTTGGGGCGGCTCCAGTTTTCGCTGGAGAAGGCGTAGAGCGTGAGCGCGTCGAGCTGGAGCTGGGCGGCGGTGCGTGTCGCCGCGCGGACGGCTTCGATGCCGGCGCGATGTCCGTCGATGCGTTCCGGCAGTGAGTGGGAGCGTGCCCAACGGCCGTTGCCGTCCATGATGATCGCCACGTGGCGCGGCAGGCTCTCGAGGCGCAGCCGTGCGAAGACCGCCAGCTCTTCGGGAGAGACGGGTTCGAGCAGGCGAGGTTTGTCGTGGCGGGTTTGTTGGGACACTGGGGCTCCGGAGGGGAAAGCAGTGGCGAGTAAGCAGAAAGGCGGTAGCTGGCAGATGATTGGAGATCGTCTGCCAGCCATCCGTCGCCTTTGCTTTCTCAGACTTCCATGATTTCGGCTTCTTTGCCTTTCAGCTTTTCGTCGATCTTTTTGATATAGTCATTGGTCAGGGTCTGGATCTCGTCGTGGGCATCGCGGCCGGCGTCTTCGCCGATGGCGTGGTCTTTTTCCAGCTTCTTGACGTCGTCATTGGCGTGCTTGCGGACGTGGCGGACGGCAACGCGGGCTTCTTCGGCCATGTGGGCGGCGACTTTGCAGAGTTCTTTGCGGCGCTCTTCGGTCAGGGCCGGAATGTTGATGCGGATGGCGACGCCATCATTGTTGGGATTGAAGCCGAGGTTGGCGGCGATGATCGCGCGCTCGATGCCGGCCAACTGACTCTTGTCCCAGGGGCTGATCTGAATGGTGCGGGCGTCAGGGGTGGTGATGTTGGCCATCTGGTTGATGGGCATGGCTTGGCCGTAGGCTTCGACTTCGACTTGATCGACGAGGCCGGGGTTGGCGCGGCCGGTGCGCACGGTATGAAATTCATCATCCAGCGCGCGAAGGGCGCCCTTCATCTTCGCCTCGGCGGTATCGTAGACAGTCTTGGTTTCGGGTATCAGGGTCATCGTTGTCTCACTCCTTGGTAACCTTTGTTCCGATGTCGCCGTGGCATGCCACGCGGTGCGTGTTGCCAGGGACCTTCAGATTATACACCACAATGGGGACGTCATTGTCGCGGCACAAGGCTAGAGCGGCCCCGTCCATCACACCGAGATTCTCTCGCATGGCACGGCTGTAGCTGCACGTGGGGAGGAACTCTGCGTTGGGGTCCTTGTTGGGGTCCGCGGTATAGACGCCGTCGACCTTGGTGCCTTTGAGGAGCGCATCGGCGTCGAGTTCGTTGGCGCGCAGTGCGGCAGCGCTGTCTGTCGTGAAGAAGGGGTTGCCGGTGCCGCCGCCGAAGATGACGACGCGGCCTTTCTCCAGGTGACGAATGGCACGGCGGCGGATGTAGGGCTCGGCCACGTCGGCCATGGGGATGGCGGTCATCGTGCGCGTCTGGACGCCCATGTGCTCGAGAGCGTCCTGGAGCATGAGGGCGTTGATGACGGTGGCGAGCATGCCGACCTGGTCGGCGACGGCGCGTTTCATGTCGCGGGCGGCTTCGCTGTTGCCGCGGAAAATATTCCCGCCACCAATAACAACGCCGACCTGGATACCCAGATCGGCGACGCTTTTGATTTCCCGGGCGATGAACAGGACCGATTCGCGGTCCAGTCCGAAGGCTTCTTTCCCCTTCATCATTTCGCCGCTGAGTTTGAGGATCACTCGTTGGTATTGGGCCATCGCTGCGGCGGGTGAGACTTCCGACTTCGAAATCACTTCCATCGTGTCGTCCCTTCCGGCGCCCGGGGGCGCAGAGGCTTTGGTTCGCGGGGTCAGGGATACAACCGGATACGAAGGCGCGGCGAGCAAAAAACCCGCCGCGCCGATCATTCCGTTTGCTTTCAGCCCTCGGCTTTGGCGCCGACCTGAATGCGGACAAAGTCCGTGAGTTTGACCTTCACGCCAACCGCCTTGCTCAACTCCTCGACGACCTGGACGACGGTCTTGGAGGGGTCCTTGGCGTAGGCCTGGTCAAGGAGGCAGTTGTCCTTGTAGAAGGACTTGATCTTGCCGTCGACGATCTTGGGGATGATCGCTTCGGGCTTGCCCTCGTTGCGAGCCAGAGCGGCGAAGATTTCGCGCTCCGCATCGAGGGTCTTGTTGTCGACCTGGCTCTCGTCCAGGAAGCGGGGGGAGAACGCCGCGATGTGCATCGCGATGCCGCGGAGCTCTTCGATGACGGCCGTGCGCTTATCGTCGGCGACGCCGCCTTCAACGTCGGCGGCCAGGAGGACGCCGATCTTTCCGGGAGGGTGAACGTAGCCGGTGACCACGTCGCCGCTGACGCGGGCGTAGGTGCTCAGCTCGATCTTCTCGCCGATCTTGGTGCGGACGTCGTCGACGGCGGTCTGGACGTTGGCGCCGCCTTCGAGCGTAAGCCCCTTGAGCGCTTCGAGGTCGGCCGGCTTGTCGGCCAGTGCCTGGGCGGCAATCTGCTTCACCAGGGCAGCGAACTCTTCGTTGCGGGACACGAAGTCGGTCTCGCAGTTAAGCTCTGCCACGGTGCCTTCGGTGCAATCGGGGTTGATGGCCACGGCGGCCAGACCCTCGGCGGCGGCGCGGCCTTCGCGCTTCGCTGCCTTGGCAATGCCGCGCTCGCGGAGGACGCGGATGGCATCTTCCATGATGCCTTCGGCTTCTTCGAGTGCCTTCTTGCACTCCATCATGCCCACGCTGGTCTTGTCGCGCAGCTCTTTCACCATCGCTGCCGTAATCTCAGCCATTGATCTGATCCTTTATCGGAGAATCGCCCGCCCTGCGGATGAGGCAGGGCGGGCAGTCGATGTTTTCTTTGATTATTCGCTGGTGCCGGGCTGGGGGATGCCAGCCGGCGGTGGCGGAGGCGGAACCTGGCCTTCGGCGGGTGCGGGTGCGGGTGCCGGTGCCGGAGCGGCAGGCTGCTCGCCGCCTTCCTGGCCCTGGTAGACCTTGAAGCGCTGCTCGAGTTCCTCGGCGGACAGGACGCCGCCTTCGGCTGCGGGGGCCTGCTGCTCTTCGGCGTCCGAGAAGGAGCCTTCGGAGACGGCCGCGCGGCCTTCGCGCGAGGAATCGCTGATGGCGGTACACATCAGGCGAATCGAACGAATGGCGTCGTCGTTGCCCGGGATCACCCAGTCAATCTCGTCCGGATCGCAGTTGGTGTCCACGACGGCGACGATGGGGATATTGAGCTTCTTGGCTTCCTTGACGGCGATCTGTTCCTTGGACGGGTCGACGATGAACATGACGTCCGGAATGCGATCCATCTTCTTAATGCCGTTGAGGTTCTTCTTCAGGGCGGCCATCTCACGGGAGAGGGCTGCCTGCTCTTTCTTGACGTACTGATTAATGGTTCCGTCGTTGAACATCTGCTCGAGCTCGATCAGGCGCAGCACGGAGCGACGAATGGTTCCGAAGTTGGTCAGCAGACCACCGAGCCAGCGGTTGTTCACGTAGTGCATCTCACAGTTCGTGGCCGCTTCTTCGATGATGTCTTTCGCCTGCTTCTTGGTGCCGACGAACAGGACCGTGGAGCCCTGGGCGACCTCGTCGCGAACGAACTTGGTGGCGTCGCGCAGAAGACGAAGGGTCTTCTTGAGGTCGATGATGTAGATTCCATTACGCTCGGTGTAGATGTAGGGTTTCATCTTCGGGTTCCAGCGCCTGCTCTGGTGCCCAAAGTGAACGCCTGCCTCGAGCAACTGCTTCATGGTGACGTTCGACATGGAGTTACCTCTCCGTTTGGTTTTTTCCTCCGCCCTCGTCATCTGCGCTCAGGATTCGCGTCGGAGTCGACCCGCTGCGAACACCCCCGAGTGCATCGGAAGGGCGTGTGGATTCTTCGCTCGACCGCGCAATCCGGCCGAAACGGGCGCTGTTTGTAGGCAAGAGGGGGGGGCACTGCAAGGGGAATTCGGCGGCGACAGGGCGTTCTCATTGCCCCAGGCTCTTCGTTGCGCGGCGGTCGGCTGCCTCGGGGCGCATACCGTGTTCGTGCTCAGCGGAACGATGCTCGTTTGTCTCATCGAGTTCGTTGCCGGCTGGAAGCCGGCGCTCCCAGGAAGGGGGGATTGGAGCGGTTCAAATTCAGGGTTGACAAAACGGGTCGAGCCCGGTAGTCATAGCGCTATGACTGAAATCCGGACAATGTTGCAAAACATGGTGCAAGAAAGTAAAAAGCAAGAGCAAAGCGCTTCAATCTTCTTTCGCCGGTTGTCCGTACTCTTCTACGGAAAGGACGTATGATGACGCCCCCATATTCTCCCCAGAGGTCTTTGTTTCGAGTCTTCTCCGGTTTCGGCGCGGTGCTTGTGGCGATGTCGCTGGCGGCTGCCGGGCAGGCCGGTCCGCTGATAAACAGCGTTCGCACGGATAAGGCGCAGTACAGGACGGGCGACAGCGTGACGGTCACGGTGTCCCTCACGAACACGCTGCCGTACACCTGGAATGGCGAGGTCGGGGTCTATCCGCGGCACCTGGGCGCCGGGTTGGGGTTGGACCAGCAGCAGTCGGTTCGGCTGCGCAAGGGGCGTTCGGCGACGTTCAACTTCACGTTCAATGTGAACTCACCGGACGACCGGGGTTACCTGGCGGAGGTCTGGTGCTGGCGGGATGGGGTGGCGACGGATCGGGGCTCGACGGCGTTCGATTTCTCGAGCGACTGGACGAAGTTCCCGCGGTACGGCTTTCTGACGCAATTCAGCGATCCGACGGATGCGGCGGCCATGATCGATCCGATGCGGGACCACAAGATCAATGCGGTGCAGTTCTACGATTGGTCGGACGAGCACCACATCAACTACAAGCCCGGGTTCGATTACTGGCAGGATATCGCAGCGCGCGATCCGTGGAATTCGAGGTCGAAGACGATCGAGCTGATCGACCGGTGCCATGATTACAATATGGCGGCGATGGTCTATCAGCTGATGTACGGCGCGTACGACGAGTACTGGAACGACGGCGTGCAGCTTTCCTGGGGATCGTTCACGCACTGGGAGTCGACTCAGTACGATCCGAGCGACCAGGATCGGTATGAACTGAACATCTCGGGTTGGGAGACGCCGCGGATCTATTTCTTCAACCCGGCGAGCCAGGGCTGGCGCGATTGGATCGGCAGCGACATCGCGTACGTGTTCAGCCAGTTCGATTTCGATGGCTGGCACATCGATACGGTGGGGGATCGCGGCGAGCTGTACGACTGGGACAAGAACGCGTTCACGCTGGATGCGACGTATGCCGGGTTCGTGAACGACATGCGGTATCGCTTCGGTTGGGACAAGTTCCTGGCGATCAATACAGTCTCGAATTTCGGCGAGTCACTGGTGGCGCAAAACGCCGAGGTGGACGTGATGTATTCGGAGCTTTGGGGTGAGTCGGACGAGGATGATTTCTTCGACATCAACGCGACGCTGAATAACATCCGCGGCAATACGCTGAAGAGCAGTGTCCTTGCGGGGTATCTGCATTACGATTACGCGAAGGGCTTCTCGTCATCGAATCCCGGGTACGTGCGCGAGCCGGCGATGTTGCTGGCGGACGCGGCAGTGTTTGCGTCGGGCGGCTGGCACATCGAACTGGGCGACGGGTTGAATGTGCTGACGAACGAGTACTTCCCATCGCACAACCTGATCATGTCGACGGACCTGAAGGCGAAGGTTCTGGACTATTACAACTTCGCGGTGGCCTACGAGAATGTGCTTCGGGACAACGTGTGGGACGGCAACAAGCGCGTGGATTACGATCTGGGCGGTTCGATCCCGAGCGGTTACGACGGGACGGCGAATCGTGTGTGGAAGCTGGCGAAATGGCGCGGTGGGCTGGACGGGGCGAATTACTACGACATCGCGCACCTGATCAATCTGCTGAACACGAGCGACACGCGCTGGCGCGATCCGGACGGGACGAATGTGACGGTGCCGTCGGTGGTGACGAACAAACCAGTGCGGGTGTACTTCAACGATTCGTGGGGAACATCGAAGGTCTGGTACGCGAGCCCGGACTTCGAGAACGGCAAGGCGGTCGAGGTGACGGACTACACGACGAACTGGGACGCCAGCCAGGGCCAGTGGTATGTGGAGTTCACGCTGCCGGAGTTCCAGTACTGGACGATGATCTGGCTGGAGCGGCATTTCTGAGCCAGGGAAGTACGGGAATTCGCTAGATTCACCACGAAGTCACGAAGAGCACGAAGAAGAAGTCGAGAAAGCGCGTGCATTGACATGCGTACGTGGCGGGCTTAGGGTTTTCGAGGAGGAGTGCGATGGAATCCTCGAAACCCAAGCCCGCCCATCCGTATCGCCGCAAGGCGATCCTGCTTACGGTGTTTGCGCTGGGGATGTTCATTGTGCTCTGGCTGGCGGTTCTCCGGCCGAGGTTTCTGTCAGACGATTATTTCCCTTCCGGCACGAATCTTCAAGTCTCGATCGGTGAGTCCATCGCATCTGGACCCCAGAGCGTGGAAGAGATCAGCGCCGGCCCACACGTCTTCCCGGTCGAAGTCTCGGCTTATGTGCATCGGGAGCATCAGCCCTGGGAAACCTATATCGAGGTTGGCGCAGAAGGCAGTGTCCAATCGATTATCATGCACTGGTCTGAGAACGATCAGTTCTGTACCCTGCACTGGAATGACGGAGGCGGGGTACGTGTCCATCTCAGTCTGCTGAATGGTGGGGCCCAAGGGGCATGGAGGCGGACGGATACGGGTGAGTGGGAGGAAGCCGCGCCAGAGTTCAGTCAAATCAGTGACCTTCCGCCGGAGTTGGAGAATGTCGCGGAGGAGATTCGAGAGATCGGTGAGGCTTCGCGAGAGGTGAATTTCGGACAGAGCCGACGGTACTTCTGGATGATCGGGACCAAAGGGATCCGGTCTAGGACCTGGGGCTTCTCGCGGCGCTTGAGCACTCATCGCCACGATCGCTTCCCCAGGAAGGGTGAGCATAAGGACCTGGCTCAATATGCGGTGAAGATCTTGGACAGCGTGGTGGAGGAATATGGAGATCAGGATGTAGCTGAGTGGTTTGCAGATATTCCAGCTCAGATGCCAGGATCGAGCGAGAGTTCCAGCTCGGCCGAATTGCACGAGGGTAGTTGAGGATTGCCATGGAACCGGAGAACGGCAAACCCGCCCATCCGTATCGTCGCAAGGCGATCGTGCTTATTGTCTTCGGCGTGGGGACGTTGCTCTTGCTTTGGTTTGCGGTACTGAATCCGCGGATTCTGAGCGATGAGTTCTATCCGAAGGACTCCGACCTGGAGCTGATGGTCTGGGAGGAGCCGCCGTGGCGGACGAAGATCGACTACGATACGCACTATGGTCCACAGAGGTTGCCGGTTGATTCGTCGGTTTCCATTCAGCATCGCGACCTTCCATGGCACGTTCAGGTCTGGGAGAATTCGACCGGGCAGATCGGCTTCGTCGTTTTCCAGTGGATTCAAGATGATCAGAGATGGGACTTGATGATTAACGACAAGGGCCGGGAAGTCCTGAGTATCTATCTCTACGATACAAAGGTAGTGGGGGGATGGGCGCGGAATCGCGGGGACACCGAGTGGGTGAGGGGAACGCGCGACTACTACCTCATCGAGGAAATCCCGCCTGACTTGGAGGCCCTCGTCGAGAAGGTGCTCGAGGCGTGGAGGCCGATGGAGCGAAACGACTTCGGGCGCAATCGCCGATTCGTTTGGGTCTTGAGAGGGGATGGCCTGGCGGCCGATATTGGTGGGATGGTCCCGGATTGGGCGCAGCCTCGCACGCATCAGCGTTTCCCGCGGAAGGGCGAACACGGGGATCTGGCCGAGTATGCGGTCGATTTGTTGGATGCGGCCATTCAATGCAATGGGGATGAGGATCCGGCGAAGTGGTTTGAGCACATCCCGCCGCCGACGCCCTCCCCAACGCCGGTGCCGGTGACGCGAGAGGATTGAATCTCACCACGAAGACACGAAGAGCACGAAGAAGAAGTTGTGAAGGGGGTCGGGCATGATCCGGGAGAGGCAGGAGAGGCCCGCGGGGAGGAAAACCGGAGTGCTCTCGAGTTTCCAGGGCGTTCCATTGTGCCAAGATCGAGGCGCGCAAGGCCGCGGCCAAAGGGAGCGTACCGATGTACGTGACCGAGGTCGCTGACCGCAGCGCAACGAGGAGACTGGCACAATGGGACGCCCTGGGGGGGCGACAACAGGGTTGCCTTGACAAGCCGGGGAGCCGGGCGGAGCATTCACACTGCTCTGATTTGTCCTTTTTCCCCCGAGGTTTTGTCTGACGATGAGTTCTCTGTCGAACTTGCGCCTGAATGTCCGCACTGGTCCCTTGAAAGGGCGCGCTATTGATATGAATACGGATCGGCTGACGGTCGGTCGCGATCCAAGTTGCGATCTGAAAATCGACGATCCGAAGCTGTCGCGCATTCACGGGTTCTTCGAGTTCGTGAATGGCGAGCTGTATTTCCGCGACAATCACTCGACCAATGGTTCATCAATCAATGGCGAGAAGGTGGCGACCCGGAAGCTAACGGTCGGCGATCTGATCAAGCTGGGCGGCACCGAGATGGCGCTGCTCGAGGACAGCGATTTCAACACCATCCAGTTCGTGCAAAGCGAATCGATGGTCACGAGCGTGCTGAACACGGCGTCGGTGAGTGCCGATGCCTTGGCGAATAAATTCTCGCAGATTTTCGACTACTATAAGGACAATCAGCCCGAGATCAGCCCGATCGAGCAGGTGGAACTGGTCCGGACGCAGCGGCTGGTGAACAGCCTGAAGTCGCTGTACGGCGTGACGCAGAAGATGTCGCAGTTGTTGCCGGTGCACGATCTGCTGGAGGTCATTGCGAACGGTTTGTTCGAGGTCTTTGGCGGCGCGGAGAACTTGGTGATTCTGCTGTACGAGGAAAAGAAGGGCCAGTTCCTGCCGCGGTATGCGTCGACGCGTGATGGGGACAAGGATGAGGAAACGACGATCAGCACGACGGTCTTGAACCAGGCGGTGAAGGACAAGGCGACGCTGGTTGCGAACGACATCGGCAGCGATTCGCGTTTCGCCGCGAGCGAATCGATCGTGGGGTTCGCGGTGAAGGCAGTGATCTGTGCGCCGCTTGTTGTCGGCGATCGGGTGCTGGGCGCGCTGTATCTCGACAACCGCCAGCGCAATATTCACTACGACGATCTGGACGCGGAGGTCGTGACGGCGTTCGCAAACCAGGCCGCGATCGCGCTGGACAACGCGAGGCTGTGCGACAATCTTCAGGAAAGTTACCACCAGACGTTGCAGGCGCTGGTGAAGGCGATCGAGGCGAAGGATGCCTATACGATGGGCCACACGCAGCGCGTGAAGAAGTACAGTCTCGGCATCGCGCAGGAGATGGGCTTCGAGCAGGACCATCTGCGCAAACTGGAGATGGCGGCAGAGCTGCACGACATTGGCAAGATCGGCATCAAGGAAGGCATCATCAACAAGCCGGGCGGCTTGACCGATACGGAGTACAGTACGATCAAGGCGCACGTGGAGATGGGCGAGAAGATTCTGGGCCCGATCGGTTATCTGCGCGAGCTGTTGCCTTGGATCCGCGGCCACCACGAACGGTGGGACGGCTCGGGTTATCCAGATGGGTTGAAGGGCGATCACTGTCCGCTCGAGGCGCGCATTCTAGGCGTCGCGGATTCGTTCGACGCGATGACGTCGAAGCGTTCGTACAACAAACCGATGACATACAACGAGGCGCTGGATCGGATTAAGGAAGGCGCGGGAAAGACCTACGATCCGGAAGTTGTCGTGGCGTTTGAGACGTACGTGACGGAATTGTTGCGGCACACGAGCGGTGAATTGGGTGTCGATCCGACTCCTTCGCACACGCCATCGCATTACGCGGCGCAACCGACGGCCGGGATCGCGGATCCGCCGACGAGTCAGTGATTCGCTTCCACGCATGTTAGACAAGAAACGAGCGCCCAGGCGATTGCCCGGGCGCTCTTCATTTGTTCCGGTGGTTGGAGATTACCTTTGTAGTCGGATTCGGTACGATTCGTCGGCGCCGTCTTCGAGTCGAACGTGGCGTTCCCATCGATCGTATCCGGGCTTCTCGATCATGATGTTGTAGTCACCGGGGGCGAGTTCGAGTTTGAGAGGCGTGCGGCCTTCGTAGTGGCCGTTGACGTAGACGCGGGCGCTGGTGGGCCAGGTCTTGAGTTCCAGTTCTGCCGGGTCGTCGTAGTGGCGGCTTTCGTAATGATACCGATCGCGGCCTTCGCGGTAGTAACCGTCGCGGTCGTAAGGTTCGCGCCACCATCCATCCCCGGTAATTGTGATCGTGTGCCAGTCGCGCCCGAATGCGGGAGCATGCCAGGGCGGGCGGGGGGAGACTTCGATGCGAAGCTGCGCGTTGGAGCGGGCCTGGGCCTTGAGTTCGGCTTCTTCGCGGACGAGCTGCTGAGCATCAGTCTCGGCCTGCTTCTGAAGATTGTTGAAGAGCGCTTCGGGGGCCTGCTCGCGAATCGGGAAGGCGTCGCCGCCGCGGCTGGGGATGCCGTACCCGGAATGGACCCACCCGTAACGCTGCGTGGTGGCGACGGCGTAGATTGTGTCGCGCCCGGGCGGACCATCGGCAACGAGTCGATAGCTGCTGTCCGGCAGGCGATAGGTCACGCCGGCTCGCACGCGATTGTCCGGATCAAAGCGATTGGGGAAAATCTGGCGCGTGATGCCGGAGGGGTCGGTGCTGAAAATGTAGATGTAGGAGTTGCGGTCGACCCGGAAGTAGACGCGGACGTCTTCGCCGATCCAGTAGCGGCTTTGATCGGTCCACACGTCGACATCGATTCTGCCTGGCCTGTAGTTGGGCGGCAGGGGATCGACGACAATCCCACGGGTGGAGACGTCGGGTTGGAAGCCGCGGGTCTGATCCTGGCCGATTTTCAGTTGGTTGTCGGCCGGTGCCTGGGCCTGGAGGACTGAGGCGGCCAGCAGCAGGAGTATCGAAAGGGCGGTGAAGGTGCGCGTTCTCATGATGGGCCTCCCGATTGGGGGGATATTCCCGGATGTCCCGGGTGATCCATTGGACAAGGACGGGTTCAAAAAGGTTCCCGACCAGCCGGTACATATACTGCTCCCGCTTACTTCATCTTCCTCCCGGGGCCTGGAATGCGTCAACTCCTCGGCACAATTTACCTGAGCCAAATTTGGATGGCCGCCTCTTCGGCAGCGTTCGTGGCGGTGTGTGCACGTCTGCTGGGCGTGGACTTACCGGGCGCTGTGTACTGGCTGGCGTTTGTCGGAACGTGGTTTGTGTACGTCGTGGACGCGGGGAGGGGCAATTCTCAGGAGGACTGGCGGAATCAGCCGCTGCGGGCGGAGTTTTTCGCTCGAAACCGCGTGGCGGTGGGGGCGGCGCTGATGGCGGCGATCCTGACGGTGCCGTGGGCTATCGGGCGGCTGCGACTGGATCCGGCGGCGGACTTGCTGCTGCTCGTGCTGGGGCTGGTGGGGGTCGGGTATGTCGTTGCGTTGCTGCCGTGGGGTGGGGAGCGCCGGACGCTGAAGCAGATCGGCGCGGCGAAGAGTATCGTCATCACGATCGCGTGGGCCATCGGTGGGCTCGGCGTGCCGCTGGCGTTGGGACATGCAAACGGCGCGGGACGGGCCGCGCCTCTGTTTGGGATGGCGGCGTTCTTCACGCTGCTGCTGTTTCTGGATACGTTGGCGCTGGACGATCGCGACCGCCGCGGTGATGTGCGGTCTGGCGTGGCGACGGCGGCGACGGTTCTGGGGCGTTGGACGCGTCCGGTCTTGGAGGCAGGGACGGCGCTTGCGGGATTGTTGTGGCTGGTGCAGGTGCGCGGCGGCGACGCTCGATGGTTGGCGATGGGCGCGACGTGGCTGGCGTGGGCGGTTGCGGTGCTTCTCCATCATCGATTGAAAGAGCGTGAAATTCCGTGCGGCGTGGCGATCAGCGCGTGGCGCTTTGTGGCGTTGGTTGTGCTGCTGATGGTGTGATTCAGTTGCCCGGCAACCACATCGATTCGTTTTGCCATGCGGCGCAGAAGGTTTGCGCGCGGCGGCGGAGTTCGGCATCGGCGTTAAGCAGAAAGAACACACGCGCGGAGTAGGCGCTGCAGCGGACGGCGTCGATGGTGGAGAAGCCGTGTGTCTCGAGTTGCGCGCGGAGCGTTTCGATTTCCTGAAGGTGTCCGCCTTTGCGGCGCGTCTGGTGGTGATAGACAACGACGGGGCGTTGCGTCGGGCCGGAGAGGGCGCACAGTTCGTCGACGGTGATGCTCTTGCCGGCGTTCTTGAGTGTTGGCGAGTACGTGTCGGGCGCGAGTCCGTTGTCGGGGTCGGCGAAGACGATGTCAGCCTTTGCAAGTTTTGCGAGCGTTCGCCTAAACCAGTCTTTGCGCGCGGCAAGGCGATCGTTGCTGCGCGCAACGGTGGGGTAGAGGTCGGATGCGTATCGTGCGCGAGGAAGGAGGCGCGCGGCCTCGAGTGCCGCAATGCTCCGGTTGTTGCTTGTGACGATCTTCTTGAGCGCGTCGAAGAGTTCCGGATCACGGGCGCGCCACTTGTCGGGGTCGTGCAGGTAGCGTGTGTGGCGTCCGTCGTTGGTCTTTTCGGAGGGATCGGCGTACAGCCACCACGCGATGCCAAATCGTCGATCGGTTCCGGCGAGTTGGCGCAGCAGTGCGAACTTCATGTAGTCGCCGATGTCGCCGGCGTATCGATCCTGCATGGGCGATTTCCTGTCGGGGCTTTGCGCGTGCGCGGCATTCTTGCACGACGTCTCGCGGGATGAATCGGACGGCGAGCCAGATGAGGCCCGGGACAATGATGACGTCGTCCAGCACACCGAGGACGGGAATGAAGTCCGGGATCAGGTCGAAGGGCAAGGCGATGTATGCCAGTGCTGCGCCGAGAAGGATCTTCGAAATTCGGGGAGTCCGGGGATGCTTCGCGACGCATCGCCAGACGTGGATTTCCCGTTTCAGGCGTGTCGAGAGCTTCTCCTTCTGGCGATTTCGGGGCGTCATGGGGGTTAGCTGTAGGAGCGGGGTTAGGGGATGTCAAGTCGGGGGGCATTCTTCGGAGTTGCTCTGCGGCATTGGGAAATGCGCAGAAGCTGGCCGGGGTCAGCGCGAAGTTCGAGCTGGAAATGGACTTCGACAGCGTGCCGATTCTGTGCGAACGCCATGGGCTGACGTTTCCGGCTATGTAGGATTCCTTTCTTATCGAATTCTGCGACTGGGAGCGCTCTTCATGATAGAGAGCGGGGTGGACGGGCGTGGAATATGGTTGACCATCGGTTCAGCGTCGGCAAGCTGGTGACGGAAGTTCGATCACCTGACGTCGGGGGGCGCGGGACATGCCGTTCACTTTCAATGGAGTGGGAACGCACTACTGGGGCGAGCGCAACATTGTCGTTCGGGAAGGTGCGTGCGAGGCTTGCGGAAAAGTCGGCAAGCTGAAGTCGTATGAGACGACCCTTTTCTTTGTCGTTCTATTCATCCCGCTGATCCCGCTGCGGAAGCTTCGCGTGTTCGATCAGTGTCTGAGCTGCAGGCGACATCGTGTGATGTCGATGAAGCAGTGGCAGGAAGCACGCGCTACGGTTTCCGAGAAGGAGATCAGCAAGTATCGCGAAGATCCCGACAACATAGAAGCGATCAAGGAGTGTCTCGGCGCACTCGTGTCGTTGCGTGATACGGAGGGGCTGGCGAACTTCGCGCGCGAAATCCTGCCGCGACACGATCGCAATCCTGAAGTGTTGACCTTGCTGGCGGATGCGCAGGGGTTTCTTTGGCTCTACAAAGATGCAGAGGCGAATTTGCGCGCGGCATTGCGGACAGATGGAGAGTACGTGCCGGCCAAGGAGAGCCTTGCCGAGATGGTTGCGCTTGCTGGGCGACCCGATGAGGCGGAGCAGTTGGCGCAGCACATTATCGATCGCGGTGAGCCCGACAAGGCGTGGTTGCTGTACAAGATAGCGGAGTCGCACCAAGCCATCGGGAATCACGCCGCGGCGCTTAGACTGCTGAACCAGTGCGAAGCGCTGGTACCACAGATTCGGCAGAATAAGGACTTCAACAAATCGCGCAAGTTGTCGGAAAAACTGCAGGGAACAAACAAGCCAATCCGCAAGAAGGCGAAGAAGCTGCGCTCGATCCCCAAGAGCGCGAGATCGAAGAGCAATGCATCAGGGAAGGTCGCACTGATGGTCAGTCCCGTGCTCCTGCTGTTGGCTCTGCTAGGTTGGTTGTTTGCGGCATGGTATAGCGGCCAACACCGGGAGGTCTATCTGGTAAATGGCCTGATGAAGCCATACAGTGTGCGGGTGAATGGCGGCGAGGCGATCAGGCTGCATCCGGGAAGTCCGGTGCC
This sequence comes from bacterium, assembly GCA_020444065.1. Taxonomy (NCBI): domain Bacteria; species bacterium. The sequence goes on from JAHLLQ010000003.1 coordinate 366,277, forward strand.
GATTGAAGTTCGGGAAGGAATCTTGAACATCGTTCCGGAACCCGGAGACTATGAGATTGAGCCGAAGACGGTGCTTGTGGAGACAGGTTTCTTCGGACGCCCGATCGCATCGCCGATCTTCGTGATTAACCCGGACCAGGCGGCGATGCTGGAGAGCGTGTTGACACATTACTATCCGAAGGACATGCCCGTTTCGCAGGTTCCCGAGAACGTGGTTCACCTTCTTGCCGGTGACGTGCTTGTTCGGAAAGATCATGTGGACTATGTCTTCGAGCGCTTTCCCGAGAAGCTTCAGCTCTCCGACAATAAACTCGCCAAGAGGACGCGACTGACTGTCGTGGATCCGAGGCGATGGATTCTTGCCCCCGGTGTGGTCTCTGCGGTAGAGGGCTCTGACGCCGAGTCGTATGCGAATCTGGCGCGGGCAATGGTCGCCCGATTCAAGTTGGATCCGGGCGATTACGACGCGATGTATGAATTCTGTTCGATGTCCTCGATCGATGATGCGACGGAGGTTCTCCAGCCCTTCCTCGATAGGCGCCCGATCGATCCTGTCTTGCATGAGGCGTGGTTGAATATGGCTGAAGGCAATCTACCGCCCGGGGAGCTGGAGGCGATCTATGACGAGTTGCTATCTGAGTACCCGAACGATCCGGATGTGCTGTTCCTAAGAGGGAGGTTGGCGACAGACCCAGACGAGGTTGCTTCCTACTATCGTCGGGGTATCGAGGCGGGCGGGAACAATTCGGAGTGCCTGTATGGAATGGCTTCTCTCTACCATTGCTACGGGGAGAGTCAGCAAGCGAAGGAGTACGTGGAAAAGGCGATTGCGCAAGAGCCGGACAATGTAGGCTATCTTCTTCTTGCTGAAGCCATCTCGCTTGCACGGAGGGACTACAATGCAGCCTTCGATTACTCCTGCACACGACTGGGACTTTGCCAGGTCGGCATCGCAGACATTGCGTCTCAGGCTACTTACGCAAAGGCGGCGGGGAGAGAGGAAGACTTCAAGAACTCAATGCGCCGAGCAAAGGCAATGATGGGCGAGGTTTTCGGGGCGAGCGGAATCGAAGCTCTCGTTGCGCAACAAGAGGAACGAAGCGCATTCCGAGATGGGCAGTACGAGGAGTGGTTCGCTCGATGGAAAGATTATTCGCCGGGGTATCCACACAAAGAGATGCTGGGGAAGATGTGGTACGGAGAGACGAGCGATTTGGGTGCGATCATTCAGCAAGCGCAGGACGATTTTGATCTGTCTGACGCTGCCCTTGCCTCAGTTGCCCTGAATCGAGCGGGGGCGATTGAGGAACGCGATGCTATGATCGAGCGGATGGTCAATCTGATGGGTTCGACGGGCGAGTATGATGTCCTGATTGCAGCCCTGAATGAAGAGTCGGCTCTTCCGCCGGAGAAGTTGGTTCGCCTTGAGTGCGATCCGTCGGATAAGAAGTGTATCTTCCTTGTTCTCGGGGAGCTTTACCCCGAACACCGCGATCTCTACTGGGCAACGGCGAAGAAATTGAATTCCGGGTTCGGCCCGATTTCTCTCCTGGTGGAGAAGTACACGACGCAATGACGAACAAGCACTACCGCGACCTGGTACGAAAGCTCGAGGCGAAGTGGCAGAGTTCTCCTCGTCGCGTGATCGTTGGCGGGTGGCTATACGGCATCTGGGGTTATGTATGGATGCTGACATTCATTCACCTGATCTTCGTGGTGCTTGCTGTACTGATTGGAGCACTCTCGTACTACTTGTCGCTCATGGCAAAGACGGATGGTTCCGATGGTGCGATCATGCTCTATATTGGCGGAGCCATCTCGCTCGGCATTTACGTCTTTCTGTTGTCGAAAATCGTTTTCATCAGGGAGCCGGAATCAAACGATTACGTTCTGACGCGAGAGGAAGCGCCGGGCCTCTTCGAAATGGTGGAAGAGGTTCGCGAGGCATTGGGTGCGCCGGAAATTCACCGAATTGTCATTGTTCCGGAACACAATGCAGGCATCAGTTCCTGGCCGCGCCTGGGTTTGCTTGGCTACCCCGTGAACACTCTTGTGGTTGGGATGGCCTTCATGATGGCGCATCCGCCGGACGAGTTGCGTGACACGATCGGCCACGAATTGGGTCATTTGATCGGTCGGCATACGCGTCTTGGCCGGTGGCTCTTTCGACTCGGTCAATCATGGGGCGGGCTGAACCAAAGTCTTGATCAAACGATGCTTGATCGCGGACCAACGAGGTTCCTTGTGCGTTTCATGAGAAAGCATCTCTCGGAACGTTATTGGAGGGGGCTCAGCGCGCGGGCAGGATTCCTGAGGCGCCACCACGAATTCGAAGCTGACGCCATCGGCATGTCATTGACCAACAAGGAGACGGCGGTTCGATCGCTGTATCGCGCCGAGGTCCTGCACGAAGCAATGGTGCGCGTGTTCTGGCCGACGGTCTGGCGGCGGGCGAACGAGGATGATCTTCCTCCGGCTCGCGTTTATGATTTGATCGAGGAGGCGATGCGAAAGCCTCTGGACGAGGCTGAAGAGGAACTGATTCGCAAGAACCTCGCTTCACGTCGTACGATTATCTGGGAAGACCATCCTTGCCTTCGGGAGCGAGTTGTGGCGCTCGGCGGTCGTACGCCGGAGATCTATGATTTTCCCGAGCCGATCAGTGCAGAGGAGTCGTCCTTTGTGCAGCTTCTCATTCCGGCCGCGCGCGAGCACTATCTGACGTTGTTCTCAAATATGTGGAAGGCGGACGTGATTCAGGGATGGCGCGAGGCACACGAGCGCGGGAAGTTCGAGCAAACGAAGATCGCCGAGTTGAGTCAGAAGGAAGAGCCGCTGACGGAGAATGAGGCATGGATCCTCACGGCATGCCGAATGAATCGTTCGTCGGAGCCCCTGAAGGTTGAAATCGCGGAGCAGTTCCTGCGCGATTATCCCGAACATGCGGATGCGAATTTCGCGCTTGGGCGACTCTATCTGCGAAATGGTGAGGATGATCGCGCGGTCCCACTTCTGAAGCGCGCCTCGGCCAGTAGTACTTCATGCAGGAAGGACGCTTTGTGTGCTCTCTTCGAGTACTACGAGAAGCTTGGACGCTTTGATGAACTGGATGCGACCGAGAAGGAGATCGAGGCGCTGAACCTGGACCTGAAGAAGGCTGGGATTGAGCGCGGCGACATCCACGTCGACGACTACTTCTCCCCACACGACTTGAGCGCAGAGTTCGTCCACAGGCTTTGTGTCATCCTGGAACGCACTGGAGTGATCGAGGAGGCCTGGCTGGCGCAGAAGCGTGTCGAGTTTCTAAGCGACATCCCGTGCTATGTGCTACTGGTTCGATTCAAGCGCTCGCCCCTTCAGGATACGCGCGAGAGAGATGCCCGTCTGATTCAGGAGCTCGCCCGTTGCACGAATCCACCACTTCTTGTAGGGAGTTTCAGTCGAACTTCGGCTCGTCCACGCAACCGGCTTTCTTCCGTTCCGGGAAGTCGTATTTATCGACGCGATCCATGGACGGGAAAGCGCTAGTTGACAACCTGCATGACAACAGCGGTCAGGTCATCGCGGCGGGTGGTTGAGCCGGTGAAGGCGTCGACGTCTTTGGAGATGACATCGACGATGTCCTGGGGCGAGTGCGCGCCGTATTCGGCCAGCAGATCGCGAATGCGTGTGTCGGGATAGAGCTCGCCGTCGTCATTGCGGCATTTCAGCAGGCCGTCGGTGTAGAAGACGATCTTGTCGCCTTCTTCGAGGGCGACGCTGGTTTCTTCGAAGGTCGCGTCCTGGAACGCGCCGACGGGTTGGCCGCTGACGCGCATGACTTCGACGGAGTCGGTGCCCATGCGATACACGAGCGGATACGGCAGGCCGGCGGAGGTGACGGTGAACTGGAACCGGTCGGGGTTGTAGCGCGCATAGATGCACGTGGCGAGTTCCCACTTCGAGAGCGTGAGCATCAGGTGCGCGTTGATGCGCGCGGTGGTCAGCATCGCGTTGTAAAGGCCGGTGCACTGGCCCTGCAGGAAGGTCTTGATGCGGAAGGTGTTGAGGGCCGGCACGACACCGCAACCGGCGAAATCGATCAGCATAATTCCAAGCGTTCCGTCAGCCAGCGAGACGAGATCCCAGAAGTCGCCACCGAGAGTTTCGCTGGGGCGCCAGAGCGCGGAGATTTCGAGGCCATAGGAGCCGGGCATTTCTTCGAGGCGCTCGGCTTTAGGCAGGAGGCTTTCCTGGACGCTGCGGGCGGCGGCGAGTTCGCGGTAGAGGCGTTCGCTCTGGCGGCGGGATTCGACCTGGAGTTCGCGCAGCTTCAGGTGGGTCTGCATGCGGGCGAGGAGGACATCGATGTCGATGGGCTTGGTGACGTAATCGTTCGCGCCGGCCTGGAGGCCCGCGACGACGTCCTGCGAGTCGGCCTTCGCGGTGACCATGATGACGGGGAGATCCTGGGTGCGGTGTTTCGAGCGCAAAATCTGGCAGACCTGGATGCCGCTCAGCCCTGGCATCATGATGTCGAGCAGGACCATTTGCGGGAGGTTGTGCTCGATGAGCTCGAGGGCTTCGAGCCCCGAGGCGGCGGTCTGAACCTGGTATCCGCTGTCCTCGAGATCCTGGACGAGGAGTTCGCGGTTGTACTCGTTATCATCGACGACGAGGATATGAGCCTTGCTGCCGGGCATGGTATGGCCTCAAATGCGGACGTTTGCGGCCGTCGGGCCTCTCGGCTCGGCGGCAGGCGGACGATTTTCCTCACACCCCGGAGACTGTATGCCGACCGAAACAGCGTTGCAACGATATGTATTGAACGGCGGCGTCATGATGATCTTCCTGGTGCCGCTGGCGCTGCTGATGATCGCCTTCGTGATCCAGGGCTTCATCAATCTGCGGCGCGGGCGAATCTGCCCGCGGAACTACGCGCAGCGGCTGGCCCAGAAGCTGGGTACGGGGATTTCGCACCGCAAGGCGGAGGAGATGCTGGAGTCGGAGAATCACAGCATCGGGCTGATTCTGCGGCGGGTTCTGCGGCACCTGGAGTTCAAGGCAGACGCGGATCCGGCGGAGTTGCTGCGGACGGAGATCGAGGAGGAATGCGCCGCGGTTCAGCAACGGAACAGCCAGTTGGCCGTTGTTTACAATGTCGCGCCGCTGATGGGGTTGCTCGGCACGGTGTTCGGCATGATCCGAACGTTCCGGGACTTCACGGCGTCGGCGGATCCGTCGATTCGCGAGCTGAGTACGGGCATCAACCTGGCGCTGCTGACGACGGCGTGGGGCCTGTCGATCGCGATTCCGGCGTTCCTGTTTCTGTATATCTTCGCGCGTCGGATTAACACGTATGAGCAGGTGATTCTGCAGCGCGAGGGCTCGGATGCGCTGCATGTGGTGCTGCGGGCGATCGGGTTCGAGCAGGCTTCGCGCAGCACGACATCGATCCCGCGTGAGGAGTCCGATTGATGGCGCGTCGCCGTCGCAGCGATCCCCTCGGGCTGAAGAACATCGGGGCGACGTTGAATCTGACGCCGCTGCTGGATATTATCTTTAACCTGATCTTCTTCTTCATTCTTGCGACGAACATCCGCGAGCGCGATCGCTTCCTGGAGATCACGCTGCCGTCCTCGACCACGGCCGAGGCGCGCCCCGCCGAGAAGGAGATCCCGCGCGTGACGATGACGCGCGAGGGGGACCTGTTCTTCAAGGGTGAGAAGATCACGGCCGAGGGCCTGGCGGTGGAGTTGAAAATGGCGGCCGAGGACGGCGCCGAAGAGGTGATTCTGGCGAGCGACGGACAGTTGGCGTGGCAGCGCATCATCGATGTGACGGATATCTGTCGCGAGGCGGGAATTCTGCAGGTGACGCCGATGATCCGGAATGAAGAAACCCCTCCAGCAGGGCCGGAGGGGCAGGTGGATGAATAGGCTTCATTGATCGCGAGCGGTGAAGCTCACGCGGCTCCCAGGAGCACATAACCCCTTACAGATCAGCGTCCCAGAATCAGAATCGTCCCGGATTGCACAACGGGTGGCGCTTCGGTCGGTCTCATAACGTCCTCCTGAGGAGAAGTGGGCGATACCCCCGGCCCTGATTGTTCTACGCGGGTGGGGGAGAACCCTTCACGGCCCCGCTGCAGAATGTCGCGGCGGCAACCTTCGGTAAATCAGTAGTGCAGCACCCCCCAGGATGACAACGAACATTTTGACGGTGATGAACGGATCGAGCCATTCGGCGACGAATCCGGCAATCAGCGAGCCGATGGGCATGGAGCCACCGAAGGTCAAGGCCCAGATTCCCATGACGCGGCCGCGGATTTCGTCGGCCACGCTGATCTGCACAACGGTGTTGGCGGTCGAGATGAACGTAACGGCGCCCCAACCGGCAATCAGCAGCGGGATGATGAAACCCGCAAAGGAGTGCATGAAGGAGACCCAGCCGAGGCCGACGACCATGGCGCCGACGCCTGCGAAGAGCTGCATGCGACGGTTTGCGTGCTCGGTGCGGCTGGCGACGAAGAGCGCTCCGACCGTGGCGCCGACACCGAACATGGCCATCAGGATGCCGTAGCGCTTCTCGTCGATTTTGAGGTAATCTTGCGCGATGCCGGGCATGAGCGAGTTGAAGGACCAGCCAAAGACGCAGACGAAAAAGAGCAGGCTGAGGACGACGCGCACGCGGCGATTCACGAGGACCTCGCGGAGGCCGCCGCGGAGATGCTCGAGGCGGGAGACGGTGCTGCTTTTCTTCTCGAATCGGGGGAGACGAAGCTTGAGCAACATCGCGATCACAATCAAATACGTGATCGAATCCATGCCGAAGCACCACGCCATCCCGACCGTGTTCATCAGAACGCCCGCCAAGGCCGGCCCGATCACGCGGGCCAGGTTCACCAGGCCGGAGTTGAGCGCGATGGCATTCATGAGGTTATCGCGCCCGACGAGTTCGACGACGAAAGCCTGGCGCGGTGGGACCTCGAAGGAGAATGCAACGCCGGCGATCGTGGCCAGGACCATCAGGTGCCAGACCTGGATGGTGTCGGTGGCGACAAGGATGGCGATGGTCCCGGAGACAATCGCCGCAAGAATCTGGGAGTAAATGATGAGGCGGCGCTTCTCCATGCGGTCCGCGATGGCGCCTGCGATCGGGGCGAGGATGAACAGCGGCGCGAGGGACAAGGCCATCACGGCGCCGAGCAGATCCATGCGGCCGGTGAGTTCAAAGACGAGCCACCCCATGGCGGTGCGCCGCATCCACGTGCCGACGAGAGACATTCCCTGGCCGATATAGAAGAGGCGAAAGTTCCGGACGCCGAGCGCGCGGAAGGTCTGTTGCCAGCCGACGGGCTTGGTCGGGACGGCCTCTGGGGAGAACGCCGTCGTTGTCGACATGCGCGGGTCGCGCGGCTCGGGCGGATTCGGCGGGGTTGGGTGGTTCGGGTCGTTCAAGGAGTTGTTCCGTATGTGTTTGTGTCGAGTTGTTCGGGCATGACTTGTTCGCCCCCTCCGGGGACGAATGGAAGCGGACGATTTCCCCGGGTTCCCTCCCGCTGATCGGTCACCCGGGGCCATTCAGCTATGCCCCCTTCGGGGACCGCTGCGCTTTGGTGCCCCTCTCATCCGCGGTCAGTTGCAGAGGCTATCGGCGTCTGCCTCCCCTTCCGCTTTCGCCAATGTCCCGGCGGGCTACTTCTCCTGCAGGACGCGCAGATATTCGCCGATTGTTTTCTGCCAGCCCATCAGCAGGGCGTCTCTGACGAGTGCGTGCCCGATGGAGACTTCCGCCAGGCCGGGGAGATTGCGCATCAGGACCAGGTTTTCCAGATCCAGGTCATGACCGGCGTTGATGCCGAGGCCGATGTCGACGGCGTGCTGGGCGGCGGTTGCAAATTCCTGGTAGGAGGCTTTGCCGCGGCCGGCGGCGAATTCTTCGGCGAACGGGCCTGTGTAGAACTCGATCCGATCGGCGCCCGCTTCCCGCGCCGCATCGATTTCAGCAAGATTCGTTTCCATAAACACGGAGACGCGCGCGCCGACGCCTTTGAGGCGCGCGATCGTGTCGCGTAGGAAAGCCTGGTGCTCGCGCGCTTTCCAGCCGGCGTTGCTTGTCAAGACGCCGGGCGGGTCCGGGACGAGGGTCGCCTGGTCCGGGCGCGTCTCCTCGATGATCTGGCAGTAGCGCTCGTCGGGATAGCCCTCGATGTTGAACTCGACGGCCTTACAGAGGGGACGGAGATCGGTGACGTCGGTGCGGCGGATGTGGCGTTCGTCTGGGCGCGGATGCACGGTGATGCCATGCGCGCCGGCATCGATGGCCATCTGGGCGAAGCGCGTGACGGAGGGCACTGTGCCTCCGCGAGAGTTCCGCAACGTGGCGATTTTGTTCACGTTTACGCTGAGTTTGATCATGTCCGTCACCTGTCAGTAGTCATCCATCTTGGGCTTCTGGCGCAGTTTCTTCTTCTGCGCACGCTGGTGCTTGTGTTCGAGAATCCGTTCGCGCACGGCTTTCGGTTGGGATGTCGGGATTCGGCGCCGACGTCGGTGATTGCGCTTTTCGAGCTTCTGGCGCAGTTGGATCAGTGCGACTTCTTTGTTCTGATGCTGGCTGCGCTCGCGCTGGCAGGTCGTCACGAGTCCCGTGGGGCGATGGCGGAGACGGACGGCGGTCTCGCGGCGGTTGACGTTCTGGCCGCCGGCTCCGCTGGAGCAGAAGGTCTCCACATCGCACTGAGCCATGAGCTCGTCGTCGGATTTAGGAATGGGGAAGAACGACATCGCGAGAGACCTTGCGCAGGGCGAAAAATACCGGGAACGGCGAACGAATCGCCGTTCTATGGTGGCCATTGAGGCTGAGAGGGGGGCTGAAGGTCAAGACCGGCATCTTGTGCAGGACGTCCTGCCGATGTGCGAATGGGAATCGAATCGCCTCGGCGAGGCTTTGTTGTCTCCGTATCTTTCGTTGACAGTGTTTTTCGCTCAATGATCCACAGGGGCCGGGTAGTGGCGCCGTGTCTGGAATGGTGCCCCCGTCCCGCTGCGCCTGCGGAGGGTTCATGCGCCTTGCGAAAGCACAACTGCTGTGTGTCGCCGTCTGGCTTCTGGCCGGGGTGTTTGTGCTCGGGGCGCCGCGTTCTGCGATGGCGGTGAATGGGTTCTACTATCGCGTTCAGCCGGGCGAGAATATCGATGGCGTGGCGCGGCGTTTTCGCGTGTCGGCATATGATATTGCGAAGGCGAATCGCATTGGCGTGAACAGCCAACTGGTGGGCGGATCGCAACTCTACATCCCCGCATCGCCTCAGCCGCGTGTTCCTCAACAATACGCGGCGGCGACGAACACATCGTCGCGATCGGCACCGCGGTCGGCTCCAAAGCCATCGAAACCGACGCAGGTGCGAGTGCAGAAGGGCGACAGTCTCTGGCGGATCAGTCGGAAGTACGATGTATCGATCGCGGACTTGGCGCGTGCAAACGGGATTCGCCAGGATGCCGTTCTGCAGGTCGGCCAGGTGCTGAAACTGCCGGGCGAATCGAGCGGCGGTTCTTCCCCGCAGTCCAGTTCATCCAGTCAGCAACCAACACGATCTTATGCGCCGCCCTCGCGTTCGTCCGGCGGCAGCACGTCGAGCACTTCGGCCAGTTCCCGCGGTTTCAGTTGGCCGGTCGAGGGGCGCATCTTGAGGGGATACGAGTCGAGCAGCACGCGAAAGCACTTTGGAATCAACATCGCCGTGCCGGTGGGGACGGAGATCCGAGCGGCTCGCGACGGTACGGTGGTCTATGCGGGCAGCACGATCACGGCGTACGGCAACATGGTGATTGTGAGTCACGACGGCGGCTATGCGACGTGCTATGCATTCAACGATCGGAACCTGGTGCGCGTGAATCAGCGCGTGAATCGCGGCGACGTGATTGCGCTCTCGGGCGAATCGGGTAAGGGCGACGAGCCGTATGTGCACTTTCAGCTTCGCCGCAACGGCGACGCGATCGATCCCGGGCCGTATTTGCCGTAGGTGGGGCGCGCTTTCAGCGCTCCGTGAGCGGGCGTCGTTGAACCCAGGGCTTTCGCCCTGGGCTGGTATGTGGCGGGGCGTTGCCCCTTCAATCGATGATCTCAGAGCAGATCCGGTTGCGCTTACGCGCACGAGGAAAACGCGGCTGCTTCTTGAGGTGTCTTGAGCATCCTTGCTCAAGCCCCATGGGCGCAGGCCATTTCCATTGGGGTTCTCGCCCATCCTGCAAACGAGTGCGGGCTGGCTCTTGGGCAAAGATGCCCAAGTCACCTCGGGGCGAATCGATCCAAGTCGTGCATCGCGGAGTGCTTGCCGGCTGGAAGTCGGCGGTCCCGGCCTATTCTCTTGCGACCAGTTCGCGGAGGTAGAGGACGTTTCCAGGGTGGTGGGTAGTAAGGATGCCTGTCTGGTTGACGCGATAGGCGGGGTGGTTGCTGTAGGGTGTTTGTTCAATCAGGGTGATGAGCCAGATACGTTGCGGGCGGTTCTTTGGCGATGCGATTGCCAGCGGATCGGCCGCGGGAAGAGGATCCTTCATATAGCGTTCGGCGAGTGGCTGCAGGCGCGGTGGCAGGACGAGCAGGGCATCGCCGCGTTGGGCGTGGGCTTCGATCATCTCGGCGGCGCGATCCCAAACGCGGTGTTGGCGGGTGCGCTTCATGTCGGCAATGTAGATGCTGCCGCAGAGGAGTTCGATGGCGATGGCGACAATAATGGCTTTGCGCAGGCGAGAGAATTCCAATCCCCACAACAGCACGAGTTGAAAGACCGGCACGGCAATGATGAGGTAACGCTGTCCGTAGAGGACGATTGGCAGAAAGAACCCCACCACTGTCGGCAAGACCAGCAGAGAAACGAATGCGAGCGCGAGAGGCCATTCCCGTGGGATGGAGCGGCGCTGAATGGACTGGCGCACCGGCAAAGCGATTGCAAAGGCAAGAATCCCTGAGACGACGATCAACGCAATGACTGGCAGGGGGACGGGGATTGCCGGATGGATCGGGCCAGCGACCTGGGCTTGCAGGATGTCCAAGAGCCGTCCGGCAGTGAGTGTCTCGGTGAGCCAGCCGAGACCTTTCTCAGAAACCAGATCCCGCACGGCACGGATCGCGATCGGTCCACCGGCGATGACGCCAAGGATCAGGCCCATGGTTTCGGGCCACTGGCGCGCGCGGCGTTGCACGACTGGATAAAGAATCAGCGCCGTCATCGCCCAGAACCATATGAACAGCCCGAAGTAGTGCATCCAGCATGCGGCCGCGATGGCGAGGGCGCCGACGGTGCCTCCGATCGCGCGGGCTTGAGGGCGCAGGTCCTCGCGCATCAGGCGAAGCACGCCCCACATGCCGGCGAGTTCCATCGTGACCAGGAGCGAGTAGGAGCGGGCTTCCTGAGCGTACCAGGCGAGGAAAGGAGACAGGGCGGCGATGAGGGCCGCCAGGAGGGCTCTGCGCCGCGACCCCGGCCAGATCTGCAGCGCCACGAGATACATGAGCCAGACACTGGCGATGCCGCCGAGCGCCGAAGGCAGGCGGAGTGCCTTGTCCGTCAATCCAGCGTATCGCGTCCAACCGTAGAGCGTCAGGAAGTAGAGCGGCGGGTGCGGATCGCGTTGGGCGACGGCTTCGACGACATCCGCGGCGGAATCCTGGTCGACCGTCAGTAGCGTGTAGAACTCGTCCGCCCAGAGGCTTTCCTGCCCAAGCCCGGTGAGATGCACGGCCGCCGCCAGCAGAAGAATCGCGGCGAGAAAAAGCGGGGCATGTCGGTGCAGGATGGACGTCATGGCGGAGCCCGGGGATGATCTCGCCCTCACGGTGTCGGGGCTGTTGGCGCGGTGCAAGCCCTGGTTGGCGGAATATGCTTCGGCGGGACACTTGCTTCCTGGGGGCGGTTGCTATAGGAAATGGCGCGCGCCTTTGTGGAGAGTGGCTTGGATCATCTGTCTGTTTCATTCCTGGATGCACTCGCTTCGTCGTTCGGAGCGGTGGCTTCGCTGTTCCTGGTCAGCCTTGTTGGTTTCATCGGAGTCCGGCGGAAGATTCTGTCGGACGAGGCAATCAATGCGCTGACGCGGTTGATTATCGACGTGATCGTGCCGGCGCGGCTTGCGGTTTCGATGATGCGCGGCTTGAGCGGCGAGACGTTCAATGACGCCGGGGCGCTGATCTTCCTGTTTCTGGTGTGGACGATTGGGAGTTGCTTGATCGCGATCGGTGTGACGCGTGTGTGGCGACGCGGGTCGACACCGGCGGGCGATCGGTCGATCTGGTGTCTGTCGACGTTCCAGAATGCGATCTATGTTCCGCTGCCGCTGGTGCTTGCGATTCTGCCGGCAGAGTTGGAGAGCCGGGCGACGGTTTACGTGGGCGCGGCCGTGATCGTGATGTCGATGATCATGTGGACGGCGGGCGTGTTTCTGTTGCGGGGCGACGAGGAGCGGGCGCGCCGCGTGGACGGTTCTTGGATGGATTCCATGCGGGGCGCGTTCAATCCCCCGGTGCTGGGCATTCTGACCGGTTCGGTGTTGGCATTTGTTCCGGGGTTCGCCGAGGCGGCCTCCGGCGGGCAGGCACCTGCGCTGATTATGATTCCAGTCAGGGCCGCCGACACAATCGGGGCCGCAATGGCGCCGCTGGCGATGATTCTGCTCGGCATGATGATCGGGCGCGTTCACTTGCGCAAGATGCTAAAGGTGCGGAACGTCTTGATCCCAATCGTTATTCGCCAGGTGCTGTCGCCGTTGATCATGTATGTTGTGATCCGGTGGGGCGGGCTTGGTTGGGTATCGCCGTTGATGGGACTGGTTCTGGTGATCGAAATGGCGGCACCGCCAGCCGTGAATCTCTCCGTGGCGGCGCGACGGTATGGAGGCGATTGGGAGTTGGTGTCGTCGGTGTTGCTGGTGGCTTATACGGTGACGTTGATAACGCTGCCGCTGTGGACGGCGCTTGCTCTGGCGACGTTGGGGTGAGGTGGCATTGTTCGAGTGTCTAAGGTTCGCGGGATGTTGCCGGCTGGAAGCCGGCGGTCCCGGGGTTATTTCTTCGCTTCGGAAATCGTGTATTGAACCTCGCGAGTTTGGCCGCTTCGCCAGACTTCCATGTCGACGGTTTCGCCGACTTGTTTGCTGGCGAGCAACAGCTCGACATCGGCGCGGGCTGAGACGTCGCGGTCATCGATCGAGAGGATGACGTCGCCGACTTCGAGTCCGGCTTTTTCCGCAGGGCCGTCTTCGGCCATCTGGCTGATGACCACGCCGCGAACGCGTGGGGTGTTCAGCGTCAGGCCTTCGAAATCGATCAACATCGGTCGCAGGCGTCCGTACTCGAGAATCTCGTCGACGAAGCCCTTCGCGCGGTTGATCGGAATGGCGAAGCCCATACCGCTGGAGGTTCCGCTGCCGGAGACGATGAAGGTGTTGATGCCGACGACGGCGCCGGTGGCGTCCACGAGCGGTCCGCCGCTGTTGCCGGGGTTGATCGCGGCATCGGTCTGGATCATATCCTGGTAAACGCGCAAGTGCTGGCGGTCCGGTCGGAAGGAGCGATGCATGGCGCTGATCACGCCGGCTGTGACAGTCGGGCGAGGGTCTTCGATCAGATTGCCGAACGGATTACCGAAAGCCATGGCGGTTTCGCCGATCCGCAGCGTGTCGGAATCGCCGAGGGAGAGCGGTTCGGGCAGTTCTTCCTCGGGCACATCGACTTTAAGCATTGCGACGTCCATCAAGCGCGACGCGCCAAGAACATCCGCATCGATTTCTCGGCCGTCGCCAAGGGTGATAAAGACCTTCTCGGCGTTTTCAATGACGTGGAAGTTCGTGAGGATGTGACCTTTCTTATCGAGGAGGAAGCCGCTGCCCATGTAGGGCAGGCGTTCGAGGACCTGACGCCGACGGTAGAAGAATGGCTGGAAGAAGTCCTGGTAGGGGTCGGCGACCCAGGCGCGGCGCACGGCGCCTACGGTCAGGACGCCCGGGCTGACTTGCTCGACGACATCTACGATCGGCAGATCCGGGCGCTGTGGAAGGGGCGTCTCGGCGGCCACGGCTTCGTTGATGATCAGTGATGCTGCATCCCGGTGGCTGAGAAGAGTGACCCCCGCCGCAACGCCCAGGCCAAAAATGGCCAGTGCGACAAAGAGTCCGCGCAGATTGAGAGTTTTGTTCTTCATAAGCCCGCTTGCTCCTGCGAAATTGACGCAAAGACGTCCCTGGGACGCCTGTCTGGTCATTGGACAAGGCAAATCCCGGGCCTGTTCCCGGGGGGGGAGAGGGGGGCACCACAGAGGCACGAAGGACACGAAGAGTGGGGAGAAGTTCGAAGGGATCGGTTGTGTGCCGGGGATGGATCGCGCTTTCAGCGCTCCGCGTAGGAGCCCAGGGTCCCCAGGGCTGGCGCCCTGGGCTGATATGGGACGGGGCGTTGCCCCTTGCGGATGGCGAGTGCGAGGAAGATCTTGCGGTGACTTGGGCATCTTGCCCAAGCCCAGAGGCGTTGGAATTTAATGGAGTTTGTGGGCTGACGATCCTGGTCAGATTGTGGCTGGCGGGTTGGCTCATGGACAAGGTGCCCAAGTCACCTCAGAGAGGTCTGCCTGGCCTTCCGGACCTGGGCGCTACCGCCATTGGGCGCGGTAGAGCATCAAAATGCCGAGGCCGCCGATGATGAGGTTGGGGAGCATCAGGGCGAAGATGGCGATGGGCATTCCGACACCGTATTGGCCGATCTTGGCGCCCAGGGTGAGCAGCGCGTAGTAGACGGCCATCAGAACGAAGGCGACGAGGAAGGAGAGCGATTTGGCGCGCGGGCGAACTTCGATGCCGAGCGGAATCGCGATCAGGATGAAGGCGAGCGCGGAGAAGGGGAGCGTGAAGCGCTGGAGCATCTCGTTGCGGGCGGAGAAGTAGGTCTTCCACTCGCTGTACATCTCGCGGTGGTCCTTGTCTTTGAGGACGGGGATGGTGGGCGGGTTGGAGAGGTACTCGCGCAACTGGAAGAAGTCCATCTCGCGGGGGCGAACCTCTGCGAGTTCGACGGCGTCCTCGGAGCCGCCCTCGAGGGCCATGGTCATTTCGGAGAACCGGAATGTTGTGGTGGCGGATTGATTCTCCGGGCCGGTCGGCATCAGCAGGCCGTCGCTGAGAACGACGTTGAGTTGCTGGTCGGTGAGGTCGCCCTCGATGGTGCCCTTGTCGGAGAAGATCAGGAATTCGCGATCGCGATCGCCGCCGTCGACGCCACCGATCATGGCTTCGGGTTCGACCTTGATGCGCATGTTCACGCCGCGCATTTCGAGGAGCGAGTTGGAGGCGCGTTGGCCGCCGGCGCGTTCCTCGAAGAAGAGGGTGACTTCCGTGTCCTTCGGGCCGAGGTCGCCGTAGAAGCGGCCGGGCTGCAGGTTCGTCAGAAGTTCGAACTGGATGCGATAACGCAGGTCGTCGACTTTGCCGAACATGCGCGGGATCAGGATCGAGTTGCCCCACATCAGTGCGGCGGAGACGAGCAGGCCGAAGACGACGGCCGGCACGAACGCGCGGGTCAGGGAAATGCCGGCCACGCGGATGGCGAGGATTTCATTCTCGTTGGTCAGGCGGCCGATGGCGATCAGGGTGCCGAGCAGGATGGCCATCGGGATCGTCAGCGAGAGAAGCGTGACGACGACGACGCCGAGCAAGTGCAGGAAGATGTCGCCGCTGATGCCGGACTGGAGGAGGATCTCGGCCCAATCGAAGAGGCGCACGATCAGCAGCACAAATGTGAAGAAAAACCCGCTGATGACGATCGGGCCGATGAGCTCTTTGATTATATAGGCGTAGAGAGTCTTCAAAACATTCCTGACGGCGGCAAGGTGCCGAAGGGGAATTGGGTGAAACAACGGCGCCCCGTGTCAAGCCGTGACACGGGGCGCAGACCAGTTGCGTACGGAGACTGCTGGCCTAAAGCTCTCGCAGAGCCTCCTCGTCGTAGCCGAAAACCGCCCTTTTGCCCTTCACCGTGATGGGCCGCTTGATGAGGGTTGGGTCCCGCATCATGAGTTCGATCGCGCCCTTTTTGGTGGGTGGATCGTCCTTCAGGCCGTGGTCGCGG
Organism: bacterium; assembly: GCA_020444065.1. Lineage (NCBI taxonomy): Bacteria > bacterium. The sequence continues at coordinate 382,375 of JAHLLQ010000003.1, forward strand.
TAAGGAGCCGAACGCGTGTTCAAGAACGCTTTGACGTTCTTCGCATCGATGTGGGTCTCCAGCAGGGAACGCGGGGGCGGATATTCATCCAGATCCCGCATATCCAGGGAATGACCCAGGCTCTCCAACAACTTCTGGACCTTCCTGCACGTCTGGCAACGTGGCTTATAGTAGAACGTCACTTTTGCCATTAGAACAGAGGACTCCTCGTGCCAGATTTTGGCAATAACGCCTGCAAAGCCAAATCTTGCCACACCCCTTTGCCGAAATTCAAGTGCCAAGTCGGCTAACGTCAAAAAACGAGGGACGGTGTCGGGGCGAGGAACGTCATCACACAGCGAGCCTTTGCTCGCCCGCTTCTTCCACCAGGACATCGGCTTCGGACAGCTTGAGCAGTAGCCCCCAGCCGTGTCGCGTGGCGATGAGGCCCCCGCCGGCGGGGCAGAGGGCTTTGTCGACGGCGCGACGGTGGTGGAACACCTGCTGGCGCTCGACCGCGGCATCGGGCCACAGGGTCTGTTCGATCTCGATGTAGCTCACCGCGTTGCCGGCGCGCCCGGCGAGAAGGCGCAGGAGCGTGTACTGGGTCGGGGTGAGGGCGATCCGGCGGCCGTCGAATTCGACGTGGCCCGGGCTCTCGGAGGGGAAGACGAGGCGTGGGGTGTGTTCGGCCGAGGCGGGCTGGGCTGCGGGCGGTTCCTTTCTGTGGAGGCGTTCGCCAGCTTCCGCCAGGCGCATGTTCTCACCGAGGCCCGCGGCGAGATCCTCGAAGCCCTTGATGAGTTCCTCGGGCGCTCCAACGGCACCTGCGGTGTCGGCCGCGGCCGTTGCCAGCCATGAGGTGGTAGCAGCGATTCGGATGATCTGACCAGCCGGAATGCCGTGGAAATCTTCGATCTCCCCGATGGCGTCGCCAGCCAGCCAGTCGAGCATCACCATGGTACGGCGGCAGGCCTGGTGATGCGAGAAGGGCGCGCCCGATTCGGTCTCGAACATCGCGCGCAGGTGCCGGCCCAGGCCGCCGGAGCCGAACTGGTCGACAAGGCCCGTCGGCCAGACGTTGTGGCGCCAGTCACTCCACGTCACGGTGAAGGGGACGTCCTTCCATTCGTTTGCGAGCATCAGGAAGAAAAGCAAGTCTGACAAGCCGTGTTGCTTGTCGGTGTGGCGTAGGACTTCCACCCAGCGGACGAGCGTTTCGGGTTGGATTCCACCGCTGGCGAGGGCCTCGCCGAGAGCCGTCAGAGGGAGTTGATTGGCCGAGTCCTCTCGCCAGAGTCCCCACTGAGCGCCCTCCTCGATTGCGCGGGCCAGGCGGCCGCGGATGATGTCGGGGCCGCGCAATTGCCCACCGGCCGACGCCATCAGGAATGCCAGGAGCCCCTCCTGGGTGGAGGCGCGGCCTTCACGCAGCAGTTCCGCCACGGCGTTCGTCAAAGGGCCGGCGCCAAGGGGCGATTCGACGGGTTCGATGCGGGGCGTGATGAAGGTGCGCCAGGCTTGCTCGCGGGCGAATTCGCCCTCGACAAGGATCATGGAACGCCCGAAGTCGCACCCACGTCGACCGGCGCGGCCGCCTTGGTTCAGGAAGCGCCCGCGGGAGAGCGGGACGGCGGTGCTGGAACGTGCAAAGGCATTGCGCTCAATCATGTAGGGCGATTGCACGACGGTGGCGGCGGTGAGGTTCACGCCCTGGTCGAGCGTTGGCGTGGCGACTAGAATCGCTATCGCGCCGTCGTTGAACGCGGCTTCAACGAGCCGCCGGTGGGGGGCGGGCATGTCGCCGGTGTGGAGCCCGATTCCGTGAGCCAGGAGTTCTTCAAGGCGATCGCGGGAGAGCTGGCGTTCTGTGGTGGATAGCTCGGCGAGGGCGGACTCGGCTGGCGGGAAGGCCTCCTCGCGGGCGAGTTCCTGGGCGAGGCATTCGGCTTCGCGGCGTGTGGTGCAGAACCGCAGGACGGGCCCGGCGGCGCGCGCCAGCCGGATCATGGCCTTGGCCGCGCGGGTTTCGGCGGGGACGGAATCGTCGGCGACTGGTTGGATCAGGTCCTCGGTGCCGGACTGGCCGCCGTGGGCCTCGCGCCAATGGAAGACGCCAGTCTGGACATCGAGCACACCTTCGCGCAAGGGCACGGGGCGGACCTCCGATCGCACCAATCCGATCCCCCAGGTGGCAGCGAGTGCTTCGGCATTACCAAGCACTGCGGAGAGCGCGAGGAGTTGCGGGCGTTCGGGCGCCAGCTTCCATCGCGTCAGGAAGAGATCGATTGCGGCGCCGCGTTCACCGTCGCCCAGAAGCTGGACTTCATCGGCAACGATGAGCCCGATTCTGCCAAGCATTGATGCTTGGCGACCGAGGAGAGCGAGGGCCTTCTCGTACACGGCTACAACGAGATGAATTCGGCCTTTCAGGATGTCGCGATCGTGTTCGCGGCGGTCTCGAGTGGTGCAGGCCACGCGGATCCCGAGGGGGCCGTAGCGCTCGGCGAATTCCGCGGCCTTCTCCTCAGCCAGCGCGCGGGTCGGCACGAGAAACAGGACGAGGCGCGAGCGGGTCAGTTGGTTGAGCGCGGCGAGTTCCGCGACCAGGGTCTTGCCGCTGGCGGTGGGGGCGCAGACGAGGAGGCTCTCGTTGCGGTCGAGGAGGCCAGTCTGCTCGAGGACCTGTTGCTGGAGTGGCAGCAGATCGGGGCCAAAGGCGCTCTCGAGTGTGGCGATGACCTGGGCCGACAGGCCGTATCGGATGAGTTCTGACATTTTCTCCGGCATGGGTTGAACCTCCTCGTGGTTGGGCTTCAGCGGGTGTTCTGGCGGGAGAGTCGCGGATTTGCAAGGGCGCATTTCGCTTTTTGTTCGCTTTTTGGGTGTCGGGATAGCGAAAATACCAGGGAATGTATGCCGGTGGAGGAGGGGCGTGGCGGATGTGGTGGGTGGGATGGGCCGCGCCGATAGCGCTCGGCGCCGGGGGGCCGTTGACCCAGGGCTTGCGCCCTGGGCTGGTATAGGTCGTGGCGTTGCCCCTTTTTGGGGAACGATTACGATGACGGGCACGAGTTCGAATACGCGGGCATGGGGGTGACGTTGAAGTGGCTTGAGCATCCCTGCTCAAGCACCAGGGGTGTCGGTCATCTCGCTGTGGCATGCGGGCTTCATCGAGGGTTCTTGGGTATGCTCTTGGGCAGGGATGCCCAAGTCACCTCGGCTGGGGAGCGGTAATTTGGCGTACTCGCACTCAGCGAAGCGGTACTCGTACGCGTACTCGATGGACTGGGGTTGAAGAGTCGAGCACGAGTTCGAATACGCGGGCATGGGGGTGATGTTGAAGTGGCTTGAGCATCCTTGCTCAAGCACCAGGGGCGTGGATCATCCCGCTGTGGCATGCGGGCTTCATCGAGGGCTCTTGGGTATGCTCTTGGGCAAGGATGCCCAAGTCACCTCGGAGCCGGTTTTGGGAGTGGCGGGCGAAAATGCAAGTTTCGTTGAATGTCCTGGCTCCGCGGTAGTAGAAGTTGCAGGTTCATTTCGGACGTCTCAGGAGGGTCCTGCTATGCCCAGTCGAGTTTCGCGCGGAAGTCTGATCTTTGTCGGGTTTATTCTGGCCTGTGTGGCTTTGATGGTTGTGATTATCCTGACGGATCGGACGCGCGGGTTGACGTATGTGATGACGTTCCAGGATGCGAAGGGGCTGAACGTGGGGGCGCCTGTGATGTTGCGCGGGACGACGATCGGCGAGGTCGTCGGCGTACGATTGGCCGATGAGCCGAAGGAGCATGTTGAAGTGGCGGTGCGGATTTATCCGGAGCACCGCAACCGGATCCCGGCTCCGCCGAATTCGACGGGGCGGATCAAGAAGGATTCGCTGGTTCTGGGCAGTCCCTTCGTTGAGATTGTGATGCGCGGCGACGATCGGAGCACTCCGATGCCGGAGGGCATGACCGTCGAGGGGCTGGACAGTTGGGCGGACGAGAAGCTGTGGGCGGGTGAGGGCAAGCTGAAGGCGGGCTACGAGAAGGCGTTGGAGATGGGCAAGGGGGGCCTGGCGAAGCTGGAGGATTGGTCGAACAGCGAGCAGGGTCAGAAGATCCGCGCCGAGGTCGACGAGTTCTTCACGAAGCTGGACGAGGTTTCGAGCGATTCGGCAGAGGTTGCAAAGGCGAAGCTGAGCGAGGCGGTGCAGAAGGGCAGCGAGCTGATGGCGGAGCTGAAGAAGCAGAAGGCGGGCGATGTGGCCCAGGAGTTCCGCAAGTCGATGGAAGGGATCATCGATGAGACCGAGGGGCTGAAGAGCGATGTTCGGCAGCGGCTGAAGAACATGCTTGACGAGCTTCCCTCGGGGCAAGATGACGAAGGGCAGCTAGCCACGGAAGCGGGTTCCTAAGAGTCTATGGTCCGCCACGCCATTCTGGCCAACGATCCTAATCACTGCGCCCCTGTCGAGGTGCTGCTGGATTGTCTGGCGGACGGCGAGGCGGCTTTTTCGATTTGGGGGACCAAGGCGGTGCGGCGGCGCCTGATCGAGGCGGGCCGCGCGGATCTGCACGGAATCGATTGGCAGTTGCGCGATGCGGGTGAATCGGTCGGGTCGCTGTTGGCGCGGTTCGGCGAAGGGGCGGAGCCGCCGGATATTCTCTGGATGATCGAGGCGCAGGAGGATCTGGACGCGTTTGCGAAGTTCCAGCCGCCGTGCCCGAGTGTTTTGCTGATTCACAACTCCGCCGCGTGGTTTGCAAACGACGGTGCGACGTTTAATCCCCGCGAGCGTGCTCGGCGGCGCGCGCGGGCAGAGATTCTCTCGCGGCAGACGGCGTTGGCGACGTTGAGCCCGGTGTTGAGCCAGTTCATCGTGGAACGCAATCGGTGGGAGGGAGCGATTCTGGACCTGCCGCCGGCGCTGGCAGCGATGGATACAGCGCGGCCCGATCCGACGGAGGGGCCGCTGACGATTGCGGTGCCGGGCATGATCGATCCGAAGCGCCGCGATTACGATGGGCTGCTTGATACGATCGAGACGCTGCACGCGCGGCGACCGGGGAAGTTTCATTTTCCAATCATTGGTGCGCCGATCGACGAGTCGGGTCGGCGGATTGTGATGCGTGCGCAATCGATGCAGGCGGCGGGGATGCCGCTGGATTGCAGCGGACAGTACTTGCACGAGCCAGGCTTGGTTGCGCGCCTCGCGGAGTGCCATATGGTGGCGGCGCCGTTAAAGGATTTGTTCCGGCGTGCGAAGCTGCGCGAGACGTACGGGCGCACGAAGATTACGGGCCTGGCGGCGTACATTGTTCGCACAGGGCTGCCGGGGATTTTCCCCGAGGCGGCGATCAGCCCGGACGATCCGTTGGCTCCGGCGATGCGCGGTTACACCCGCACGGGCGGGATGGCGAAGTTGTTGCTCGATCTGGAAGCAAATCGCGCGGAGGTCGCGGCGTTGTATGCACGTGCGGATGAAGCGCGGGCATCGCTGACGCGCGATCGCGTGGCGCCGAAGCTGCGCCAGTTTGCCGAGGAGTTGTGCGGCGGCGTGGCGGGCAAGGCGTAGGCGCGTTTTCCCTCGATAGTCTAATTTGTTATTTGGGGCCGAGAGGTCGAGGGTGTGGGGCCTTCGTTTATCTCCTATTTCTATTTCGCGCAGAGACGTAAAGACGCAGAGAGTTGTAGTCTTTTGCCGCGTTTCAATCGGGATCATTGAGTTTTGCGTAGTCCCAATGCTCTCTCATGAAGTTCCGCCAGGAGGGGGAATTTCTCATCCCGCTGGGGAAAGAGAGAATTGCAATCTTGTCTTCGGTCCTCGCCAGCAGGCCGGTTCGCTCATGGGCGAGTTGAATCGTCTGCGAGGTCTGGTCGTTGAATTGAAGGCAATCGACAAGTTCCGGCGTGGTGTCGAATTCGAGAATCGCGAAACCATATTCGCCTTCAAGAGCAACGCCCCGGCATTCCGTGATAAGGGATGCGCACTCGGGCAGAAGATCCCATGCCATCGTGCGTCCATCAAAGTCCTGCATGTTCTTTGAGTTTCCGTACCACACGGAGAAGGCAATTGTGCCAATGAGACAGAGGGAGAGAATGATGACTGTGGTTTTCATGGGCATGCCTCGGGTGTGTGTTTTTTGATCGCTTCGGTTTGTTATTTCGCGCAGAGACGCAAAGACGCAGAGAGTTTGCGGTTCATTGTGGTTTAAATCGATCCAAGCCTACGTAGGCGATATCGCCGTTGCTTCTTGTGCAATTTGTTGGGTCGCATGTGTTGTTTTGCAGAAGGTCTTCGCGGAATGTGCCGTCGGGATCCGTGGGTGAATCTGCGCTTCGAATATCGTAATCTTCATCCGGCCCTTGCGAGTAGATGATCCAGAAGGGTGAACCTTCGTGTTCGGGAAACACGAAGTAGGCGAATGTCGCGTGCGTGTCTGAAGTGCCGGCGAATGGGTCTGCGTAGAGCGATCTCAGATAGGCGACTGGTGTCGTAAGTGAATCGGGCAGGATCCCCTGCCAGAAGGTCGTTATCTCGGGCGGTGGTCCTTCTTGCGTGAAAGGCACCGCGATGGGGTAGTCGCCATGATCGACTTTGTAGGATTCCAGTGCTGTTGCGATTGCTCTTTGGTCACCTCTGGCACGGGACCGTTTCGCGCGGACGGTTTCGCCATCGAGGTTGGGGAAGATCTCCAAAACGATAGCTTGGAACATGACCAGGACAAACCCAAAGGCAAACAGGGCTGCGACGCAGATCACGACCCACTTCAGGATTTTCCAGAATGGTTCGACGAAATCGCGCAGGACGGCGAGTATCATCCCAACTCCTCCACGCCGGCATTTCTATCGCACTTGTCTAGCCCATCGCAATGACAACGCTGCCTTTCTTGTGGCCGGAGTCGACCTGGCGGTGGGCGTCGGCAATTTCGTCGAGGGGATACGTGCGGTCGATCACGGGACGGAGTGCGCCGGTTTCGAGAAGTTCTTTGAGGTAGAGAAGGTCTTCTTTGCGTTCGGGGGCGATGCCGCCGAGGACGCGTTTGTTGCCGAACATGGATGTCCAGATGATCTGGAAGACTTCGGTGCCGGTCATGACGGGAGCCAGGTAGACGCCGCCGTTCTTCATGACGGGTTTGCTCTGGCGGAAGTTGATCTTTCCGATGGTATCCAGAATTGCGTCGTATTGCTCGCCGGATTTTGTGAAGTCTTCTTTGGTATAGTCGATCACGCGCTCGGCGCCGAGGGATTCGACGAGTTCGCGGTTTGCGCCGCTGCAGATACCGGTGACGCGCGCGCCAAGGTGCCGGGCGATTTGCACGGCGGCGGTGCCGACTGCACCGGATGCGCCGTTGATCAGAACGTTCTGGCCAGCTTTCACCTTGCCGAGATCGCGCAGGAAGTACAGCGCGGCCGTGCCGCCAAAGGGCGCTGCGGTTGCCTGCTCGAAGGTGACGTTCTCGGGTTTCGGCGCGACGGGCGAGTCTTCGGAGAGGCACACGTATTCGGCGTGCGCGCCGAGGTTCACTCCGGTGAACGCGATGACGTCGTCGCCGGGTTGGAAGTTCTGGACGGCGGAGCCGATGGCTTCGACGGTGCCGGAAAGATCGGCGCCGAGGATGTTGTGTTTCGGCGCGAACAGTCCGGAATAGAAGCGGCCGGGCAGCCAGAACAGCGCGGACGGTATGTTGAAGGCTCTCAGTCGCGCATCGCCGGATGTGACCGAGGCGGCGCGGACTTTGACGAGGATTTCGTTTTCCCGCGGGGCGGGCTTCTCCATCTCCTCCACCGTGACGACCTCGGGGGGGCCGTACTTGCGATAAACAGCCGCTCTCATGGGGGCTCCTTCGTCGGTGGTGGGGGAGAAGTAACGTGCGGGGACTGCCGGGTCAACGGCGGCGATGACTTGGAGCGAAATTGGCTTTCGATTCGGCAGGCTGTTCGGCGAGGATCGTTCTATGAAGCACCCGGTCTTCAAATTCCTGATGAACGCACTGGGAGTCGTGTCCGTTGGGCTCGGCGTGTTGGGGATCTTTCTGCCGTTGCTGCCGACGACGCCGTTGCTCTTGCTGGCGGCTTTTTGTTTTGCCCGCGGGTCGGATCGGATGTATGGATGGCTTGTTTCCCATCGAATTTTCGGGAGCTACATTCGGAGCTATCGGGAGTATAATGCCGTGACGATCCAGACGAAGATCATCGCCATCGCGCTGCTCTGGGTGGCGATCGGCAGCAGCGTCGTGTTTTTCCTGGAGAGCGAGTCGTTGCGCGTGACGTTGTTGCTGATCGCGACGGGCGTGACGGTGTATTTGGTCAGCCTGAAGACGCTGACGGAGGATTTGAAGGAGCAGGCACACCGCAAGCCTTCGCGAGCGAAGAAGAGGAAGAGGCGGTAGGGGAGCGGTTGTTGCACCCCGTTGGGGTGCGATCTGGGGCGTTACGCAAGCCCAGGGCGGCGCGTTGCTTGCCCTGGGCTGTCGGATGTGGAATCCCGTTGGGATTCTGGGGGCGTTCGATTTGTTGGTTATGGGACTCTACACGCGGAGTGTTTTCTCGCAAAAGAAAATCACATCGTCGTCCATCGTCGGGAAGGACTCATCGACTCTTAGACTTATAAAACGATTCTGTCAGTGATGCATTCCGCTGGCGGGGACTGAACTGGTGCGGTAGACGCGGTAGTCAACCTCGGGGAAGATGTTGTCTCGGAATTCCTGTTCGGCCAGGAAGTCTTCTTCGATCTTCTCTTCGAGGATCATCTGGTGAAGGCGCAGGAATCGTTGCAGGTGGTCTTTGGTCCGTTTCACGGCGTAGCGCACCTGGGTGTTGGTCTTCATGATGAAGGCCCAGTCGCTGGCCTGGGCGAGCAGGAGTTCGCGGACGCACTGGTTGAGCGCGCGCTCGGTGAGCTCGTCGGGATCGTCATATTCGTTGGCGAGCGCGATCATGCGGGTGGCGGCGTGGTGCAGGTGGCGATAGATCCAGTCGTTGGATCCTTCCAGCCACACGGCGTTGTAGCCGCCGCTGCCCCAACTGCTCATCGATGGGATGGCGACCTGGTTGTCGGGGAATTCGTCCAGGTAATCGCCGGGGGTGACGAGGGCGATGTCTTCCTGGTCGAAGTGAATCTTGCGCAGCAAGTAGTTGAGGAAGTGCGGGCCTTCGAACCACCAGTGGCCAAAGAGTTCGGCGTCGTAGGGTGAGACGATGATGGCGGGGCGCTCCATGAGGCCATCGAGGTGCAGGGCCTGCTGCTGGCGACAGAAGAGGAAGTGGCCGGCATGGCTGGCGGCGGCTTCCATGGCGTCGCGTTCGTTGTACGCGTCTTTTTCGCGCAGGGAGCCTTTGCCGGTGATCTTGTAGTACTTGATGCCGGTGGAAACGCGCAGGCCGGATTCGTGAATGTAGGGACGGATGTAGTCCAGATCCAGGTCAAAGCCGATGTCGCGATAGAACTCCCGATAGCGGTAGTCGCCGGGGTAGCCCTGGTCGGCGGACCAGACGGATTTCGACGATTCGACGTCGCGCCCGAAGCAGTAGGCGCCGGTCGGGGTCTTGAGTGGTGCGAATACGCCGAATTTCGGCCGGCGCGAGGCGAACAGGATGCCGTGGCTGTCGACGAAGAAGTATTCGAGGCCATTCTTCTTCAGGATGCCGTCCATGCCCGGGTAGTAGCCGCACTCGGGGCTCCAGATACCGCGGGGCTGGCGGCCGAAGGTCTTCTTGTAGTGCTCGACGGCGATCTGGACCTGGGCGTTTACGGCTTCGGGGTGGTGCTGCATCAGGGGAAGGAAGCCGTGCGTGGCGGCGCAGGTGATGACCTCGAGGTAGCCGCGATCCATGAAGCCGCGGAACTGGGCGAGGAGATCGCGCTGGTAGCGGTCCTGGTAGGCGTCCCAGCATTCGCGGAACTTGCGCTGGTACATCAGGGCGGTGCGGTGGAAGTCGGCCTGTGCGGAGGTGCGTTCGACTTCTTTGTCGGCCAGCTCGATCAATTGGCCCAGGTGGCGCAGATAGCGCTCCTGGAGCAGGGGATCCGCCAACATGGAACAGAGCGTGGGGGACATGGAGAAGGTGAGGCGGAATTTCACGCCGTCACGCTCGAGGCCTTCCATCATCAACAGGAGTGGAAGGTAGGTCTCGGTGATTGCCTCGTAGAGCCAGTCCTCTTCGAGGAAGTCCTCGTATTCGGGATGGCGCACGAACGGCAGGTGGGCGTGCAGGACGAGCGAAAGATAGCCTTTAGCTGGCATTCCAGTTCCCCTGTTTCAAATCATCGGCCCCTAATTGGCCCAATCTACCATCCATCCAACCGACGAAGGTAAATGGCGGAAGGAGGGGATCGCAAGCTGGAACATGGGCGGAATCGCTCAGGGGCGGTTGGTTGGGGGCAGGAGAGGGTGATGGGTCGCGCCTTCAGCGCTTTGTGATGGGGCGTGGGGACCCACCCAGGGCTTGTGCCCTGGGCTGGTATGGGTCGGGGCGTTGCCCCTTTGGGGCGAAATCGTGCTCAGCGCAGCGGTACTCGTACTCGCTCTCGGTCTGTTGGGTTTTCGAGTACGAGTACGAGTGCGAAGGGGGACTATCGTTGAGGTGACTTGAGCATCCTTGCTCAAGCCCAGTGGTGTTGGGGGCATTGCGGACGTTGCGGATTGGGTGCCGGTCCCAGGAACGGCAATCCAACAAGGCGCACGAGCACGAGTCGTCGGAGGATTTGGCGTACTCGTACTCAGCGCAGCGGTACTCGTACTCGCTCTCGGTTTGTTGGATTTCCGAGTACGAGTTCGAGTACGTGTACGAGTGCGAAGGGGGACTATCGTTGAGGCGACTTGAGCATCCTTGCTCAAGCCCAGTGATGTTGGGGGCATTGCGGACGTTGCGGGCAGGGTGCCGGCTGGAAGCCGGCGGTCCCAGGTTAGCCGCCGCTGTATTCGTCTTCGAATTCGAGCATTTCGTATTCGGACGGGGCGTGAAGTTTGTCTTTGAAGTAGTACACGTCGTCCGGGTCGAAGAACTCGCCGTCGGGGCCGGGGGAGCGGACTTCGATTTCGCCATCGACAGTGGCCAGGCGGAATTCGTATCCCCAGCCGTCTGTCGCGTCTTCTTTATCCACCATACCTTCATTGATGAGATCTTCGACGTCTCGCGGATAGGTGCCGAACTTCCGGTAGTAGTCGTAGCAGTGGAAGTAGAGCACTTCGATGCGGGGCTTGGTAACGACGAACCCGAGCACGTCCTCGTCCATCTTCTGCAGAGCGCGCATCTCGGGCGACATGGTAAGTTGGACCTTGATCCACTGGATCATGGGGAGCTGTTCGCGCTGGCCGCGCATGTTGATGACGGGGCGATGGACGAAGAAAAGCACGGTGAAAATGCCGATAATCACCAGGAACAGGAAGACGCCCAGGAAGAGCCACTTGTAGTTTTTGGGCTCCGGCGGGGGCAGGCCCTCCTTGATGGTCAGGCGGACTTCGTCGGTGCCCTTGTCGGGCTGGACGTACATGCCGGCCAGGTCGGAATCGGGTCCGACGAGGCCGTCGGAGAATTCATCGTCGCGCGTGCGGAGGGGCCCTTCGCCAATCGGCTCTCCGGCTGGAGGAGGCTCGGGCAACTCCTCTGCCGGCGGCGGCAGAAGGTCGTCCTCGGAGAAGTCGAATCCTCTCGGATTTTCTTCCTCGGGGGGTTTTTCTTCCTCAAAGTTATACGGATCCATGGGCATCCCTGACCTCAATGGATTTAGGAAAGGCCCTTGTACACACGGCGCGGGACCGGCGGCAAGAGGATTGGGGAGGAAATGTGTCAATTTCGGGCGGGCGTTCCCCACGGGGGGATGCCGTTACCGCGCCATGAGGCCTTCGAGGTAGGCGCGGTAGGAGTTGCTGGCGAGGGAGGCGACCACCTGTTCGAAGCCGGCATCGTCGATGAACCGCATCCGCCAGGCGACTTCTTCGAGGCAGCCGATCTTGAGGCCCTGGCGGTGCTCGATGGTGGCGATGAAGTTGGCGGCTTCGAGCATGGAGACCGGAGTTCCGGTGTCGAGCCACGCGACGCCGCGGCCAAGCTGGCGGACGGAGAGTTGGCCGTCTTTCAAGTAGGTCAGGTTGACGTCCGTGATTTCCAGCTCGCCACGGGCGGAAGGTTTCAGGTTCTTCGCGATCTCGACGACGCGGTTGTCGTACAGGTACAGGCCTGGAACGGCGAAGTGAGACTTGGGCTTCTTGGGTTTCTCTTCGATGGAGACGGCGCGGCCGTCGGCGTCGAACTCGACGACGCCGTAGCGCTCGGGATCGCTGACCCAGTAGCCGAACACGACGCCGCCGGCGTCGAAGTCCATCGCCTCGCGAAAGGTGTTCAGCTTCCCGTAGAAGAGGTTGTCGCCCAGGATGAGGGCGACTCGGTCGTTGCCGATGAATTCCTCACCGATGGTGAAGGCCTGGGCGATGCCGGCGGGGCGGGCTTGCTCGGCGTATCGGATGGAGATGCCGAGCTGCGCGCCGTCGCCCAGCAGGTCACGGAATTTCGGCAGATCCTGGGGGGTGGAAATCAGAAGGAACTCGCGCACGCCCATCAGCATCAGGGTCGACAGCGGATAGTAGATCATTGGCTTGTCGTAGACGGGGAGCAGTTGCTTGCTGGCGACGAGGGTGGAGGGGTGCAGGCGCGTGCCGGCGCCGCCGGCCAGGATGATGCCTTTCATGGTACCGTGTGGGCTGGTCATGGGCGGTCCTTACAGGATGCTGACGCCGAGATCGGCGGCCACGGAACGGGCTTCATCGGTGACGATGTCGCGTGGGGCGGGGGAGAGTTCGAACTGCTTGTTTCGCGCCATGCGCTGGATGTCGCTGGCGGTCCAGAAGCGGCGCTCGCCGGCGGATGTGCCGCGTCCCATGTTCGGAACGGCGAGGCGGCCGGGGTGGTCTTCCATGTCCTTCGCGAGCTTCTCCACGATGTGAAGGAGCTCGCCGCCGCGACGGATCTCGATCCCCCACATGCCGAGGGTTCGCAGGTGGTCTTGCATGACCTGGCCGAGGCTGCGGGGGCCTGAGCGGACGGCGGCCGGTGTCTCGCGCGGCCAATCGCCGGGGTCGCAATCGCCGGTCCCGGCGGCGATGGGGATGCCCTGCAGGAGGGCGCCGAGCAGAAGCGTTGTCGGCAGGCTGTCGGCGATGCCCGAGGCGGCCTTGGCGACGGTGGTGCGCGTCGGATGCGGGAAGATCAGAGCGCCGGTGCGGCGGAGGAGTTTCTCGCGCTCGGCGGAATCGAGCTTGGTGTGGATGGGGCAATCGCCGGCGTCCTCGCGGAGCCATTTCTCGCCGTACAGGTCGCGGTAGCAGGGCGTGATGACAACCTCGCATGGGAAGCGGTTGCGCATCTGAGCCAGCAGGTTGCGGCCGTCGCGCTCGCCAATTTCGGAGCCGGTGAAGACAAAGGTCAGGACGCGCGCGGGCACGCCCGGGGCGGACGGTGTCTGCCGGGCGAGTACCTCGCGGACGATTTGTTCAACCAGGCGCCGGAGCGCTTGCCCATCCATGGGTCATCCTTCCGCCGCTAGAGACGCGGCAACATCTTGCGCAGGCCTTCGTGGGGCCGCGGGATAATGTGAACGCTCATCAGGCCGCCGACGCGTCGGGCGGCTTCTGCACCGGCATCGACGGATTTCTCGACGGCGCCGACATCGCCCTGAACGATCACAGAGACGATTCCACCGCCGACGTGTTCTTTGCCGAGGAGGCGGACGTGCGCGGCTTTCACCATCGCATCGGCAGCCTCGACGGAGGCGAGGAGGCCATGGGTCTCGATCATCCCGAGTGCTTTGTCAAATCCGCCTGCCATGGGCGCAAAACCTCGTTTCAGGAACGCAATCGTCCCATCCAGACCACCGAGCGTGCAGGAGAGGGCCCAATGGGGTCAAGCAAGAGGAGGGGGCTCTCATTGTTCCAATCTCCGCGTTGCGCGGCGGTTCCAGGACGGGAAAAGGCATCTTGAGCATCTGTGCCCAAGCCCCAGGGATGATGGAGGAGCAAGAGTGGTTGTGGACTGAAGATCTTTGTCCGAAAGGTGATCAGCGGATTGGCCGCAGGACAGGTCTTTGCCCTTCTGGGGAGGGGGACAGGTCCAGGGGCCCCGAGCGCAATGAAGTCCCTTAGGCGCTCGCCCCCCGCTGATCCGAGTCGTCCGTGTCATCCGTGGTGCCTTGCGCTGGATCGCCCGAGAAACCAGCCACAAACCCCTTGACTTCCGTCCGACCACCCTTACTCTGGCGACCGATTTGGCGATGCGCCCCCGGCGCCGCCGCCACAGAGAATTGCTCCCCCATAGCTCAATCGGTAGAGCGACGGACTGTTAATCCGCAGGTTCGTGGTTCGAGTCCACGTGGGGGAGCCATTCTTTCCACTCCGCATAACCAGCCTCCTCATCCTCTGAGGCTCTTGCTTTTAGTCCCCTCCAGTGCAGGAGTGGGTTCTCGAAGTAGGTGATCTGGCAGTGCCCTCCTCTTCCCATTTCTTCCACCCCATGACCACTTAATCTCATCAATCAGGATCGGGATCACCTCTTTCAGATCTTGCGGCCTTGCCTGGGTGAAGATCTCAGCCAAGCTTGAGAACGCCCCGGCCATTGCCTCGGCTGAATAGAGATCCTTCTCGACCTTGTCCCTCAGGAATTCCTTTTTCTCGATTTCCTCGGTGAGTCTGACGATCTCCTGGCGGTGGCTCTCCAGCTTTCCCTTCAACAGGTCGTAGGCTGTCTTTCCTCCCTCCGCCTGCCTGACCAACGTTAAGCATGACCGTCGTTTCGGACCATAACGCGAAGACGCGGTTTGAAACGTACGGGTCGACGCTCTTGTTGGCTTCTAATCTCGAATCTGTGACACTACCTTTGGGATATCTGCGTAGTCCTGAACCCAAATGACAGATACGCCGAGCCGTGCGAAACTCGTCTCTTCCAGACCTCGAAAGACCCGTGACACAAGAGTGGTTGCCTTGGTTTTACGCTTTCCCGATGGTTTCCAATGGTCTCTCAGCACTGCGTAGTGCCGTGCTCCCGGTTTCTTTCTCTGTGAGATCTCAAGAAGCCTCCTGAGATTGGGATCAGTCATACTTAGGCCGAGGAAGAGGCATACATGGTTTCGCAGGAGGTTAAGCTGGGTGATATTG
This sequence comes from bacterium, assembly GCA_020444065.1. Taxonomy (NCBI): domain Bacteria; species bacterium. The sequence continues at coordinate 397,488 of JAHLLQ010000003.1, forward strand.
GGCCAAGAATATGGATCAATGAATTGGCTGTGATAGGCATCTTCGCTGAGAACTAACGAGGCTTCGTGTGTAGCGGTCAATTTGCCTTTGCTGGGAAGAAAGCCGTGTGGGTGGTAGATGGGCAGTTCGTCGCGAGATGGGGAGTCTTCTTCGCATATTACGACGTGATGGTTCACGTTGCGTCGGTCCAACTCAATCTCGATAAGATTGTCGAAGTTATAGTTCACCACAGCGAGCAGGCCCTGCCGAGCGCGTTCGGGAAGGCACAGCTTGCCGATAGCTCTGATAAGGTCTGAATGTGAGTCACCATTGTAAGTCTCGTACAAGGCGCGCCGAACGCGGTCCGCGAACTTGTCGATACTGTCTCGAAGAAAGCGTGCTGCAATGATTGGTGAAGAGGGCGATTCCTCTCTCAAATACTCTAGCAGATCGGTGGAGCCTGCAAGCGAGTCAGCAATATCAGGGTGCGTCTTCATCAAATCCAATGTGAGGCGATTGAGCAGAGAAGGCCAATCCGGGAGACCCGCCGAGAGCGAGACCCCAGCTCCGACAAAGATCACAAGTTGATCTTCCTTGAAGGCTGACTTGAGAGAACCAATGTGCTGCTGCGTATAGCGAGAAACATCTCTGGATTCAAAGGCGTCTATAGCATCGCTAAGGAATTTCATGTCGTAGGTCAGCGCCATGGCAGGATGTTTCTTGGCAAGCGTCTGTACATCATCGCTACTCATAACTCTGACAGGAACTGTGGCCTTGTCTTCCAGATACTTCCTCGCCCGCTCGACATCTCTTCCGCGTCCGTGGATAACGAGGAGGATGCTGCCGTACTCAACCTTGCTTCTTAGAGACCGATTGAGAAACATGTGAACAGATCGGACGTGAGCTCGGTACTTAACCTCGACAACCGTTGGTCCTGGAAGATCGCCATAGCCCGTGGGGAAGACCCCGTCGAAGTAGCGGTTTTCGGCCCCCGCCTCGGGGCCAATCAAGAATTGACGATCGGCCGCGAGCGCTTCTGCCCGAAGAAGGCCCAGGACCAGGCGTTCGAACTCCATCTCGTCCATTTGCATGGAGCGTATTCTATCTGTGCGATCCTCTGGCATAGGTACTCCTTGGTTGTTGTTCTCCTGAAGCCAACAAGTTATTGAACGGTGTCTTTTGTTTCCGCTCGCTTCCAGGGATGTCAATCTGATTATTCCTTGAGTTTCTTGAGATCGCGAACCATTGTTTCTTACAAGAAAGAGGGAAGGCGGTTTCTCGTATTCATGCGTTCGCTTTCTCCCCAAATGAAAGAACCCTACTCTCAGCTTCTGATTTCAAAGCAGAACCCCGATGACAAGTGCAGGGATTTCCTGAAATGGCTTTGTTTCAACCTCGACTTCTGGGGCAAGTACGACCATCCGTCGCACCGTCATGGCAGTCTCCACTTCTTTCAGGAGAAACTGGCGCATGAGGATCAGTCCCAGGAAAATCAGGCATGGGCTGCACAAGCAGTTCAATGCTATTATTCTCTGGTAAAATCAATCTCGGAAGGTTCGGAAGAGGCGATGGCGGATGTCGCCGCAAGAGTGAAGGCGCTGAGCTATAGAGCATGGCCAGACCGTTGTCAAATCAATGTTTATGGGGTCACCATGTGGGTTGGAGATCACCGAGTTCAGGTGCAGTCACAGTCTTCCAATACTCTGCCCCCCGAATCGGTCGCGTCACAATTAGAGTATGATCAGCAATCAACATCCGCTCGAATCCAGTGCGCGAGGTGAAGTAGGAGGGGAGCCACTCATTTAATTGGACTTCCTGTCCGCCCTGCCAGCGCTGCACTTCCCGGCTTTCAAACAACCTGTGAACTCCGGCTTTTTCCGACGAGACAGCGCGATGCTGATCCGTGGCGCGATGTCTCGCGGTCCCTCTTTTGATCGGCCCAGGTTCTTGCTCCGTTCTGTCTTGACTTAGATAAGGACCGGGGCAAGAGTCTATACAATCAAGATAAACATGGTCTTATATGTCGTGTTTGTTTCTTGGTCGAGCCCCCGGGGGGCACTTTTCGATACCTTGATGGGTTGGGAGGGGGCCATGTTGAGTCTGAAACATATTTCACTAATTTCATTCGCCTTAGCCTGTTTTGCGAGTGCCCCTGCGCTTCCCCTGCAGGCCCGGCGCGATGCCAAGGTGCCGCCCGACTTCCATCCCGGCATGAGCGCTGGCGACCGCCAGTTCCTCTGGGGTTCGGGTCGCGCCGTGTATCCTGATCGGCGCCAGGCACTCCCAGCCAGCCAGATCAACAGCACCTACTTGCCCAGCATTGTCAGCCAGCGCGAAGCGCCCGTCTGCTACTACATGGCGATGGGCTACTACATTCGCACCTACCAGGAAGCCCGCGAACACGGCTGGGTCAGACCGGACCCGGAAACCGATCCGGACAAGGTGATCGATGGATTCTTCCTGGCTCATTTCGACTACCTGATTCCTTTCATCCGTACTTTCGGGGCGCCGACTTATGCGGCCTCGGATTACGATGAAGCCGCCCAATTCCCGACGCCGGAGTGTTTCGCCGAGGCGCAACTCCATCGTATTGACAGGGTCTGGTATCCCGAGTTCGCCGGCACGGCGGATGTGATGCCCTTCGTGCGCCAGCAAATTGCCGATGGCGATGTGCTCTATGCGGAGATCGAGGCGCGCCAGAATTTCGACAACTACGATGGGGAGACTGGCGATGGTTTCGACAATGGCGTCTTCTATGAATACGCCGGCGTGAGCAATCGCGGTCCGCACGCCATTACGATTGTCGGTTACGATGACGACCGACCCTACAATGATAGCGGCACCGCCAAGACAGGCGCCGTCCTCGCCGTCAATTCCTGGGGAAGTTGGGGATGGACGCTGCCAGGTTTCGACGACACGAGCGGAGGGTTCATCTGGATCGGTTACGACTTCTTTATCGACTTCGTTTCCGACTCGCTTCTCGTGGTCGAAGACCGCCCCTCCGATCCGTGTTTGGATTACGCCGTCATCGACTACACGCACGAGAATGCTGACGAACTAATCATGTCGGTCGAAATCGGCGACACGGATATCGGCCCTGACGAGGAGTACGGCCTGTCGTTGGATCAGGCCTTCGGCCGCCGCCCCGTCAACGGCATTGTACGCGTTCCGATCGATCGCCTGACAGCGCGCGGCGCCGAGACGTTCCGCCTGACCGGTGTGGACTTGAACCTGCCGCTGATCTACGGGCCCGGCGTGCGCCTTGGGACGATTCGGTCCTTTTCCATCGAGCGGGCAGGCATCGGCACCTGGACCAGCGAGGACACGCCGATCTTCACGACGGACTGGAATGCACTGAACCCAGCCGACATGCCGGAACACATTTACGCGCTGGAGATTGGACTCTTCGGGGAGCGCGAAACAACCAAGCTGGACATTCATCCCGCTGTTCTCGGGACGGGGGATTGTGTGACGGACGTTGGCGACTTCGATAGGGACGGAGACCTGGACATCATCGCCCAGTACCCCAACTCGGGCAGCACCTACGCCTTTGGCATTTTCCGCAATCGGGGCGACGGCCGCATGGAGTGGTACGAATCCAACCTGCCCACGGGGCACGTGACTCTCGCGGATGTGGCCGACTTCAACAACGACGGCTTCCTCGACGTGCTGCTTGGGATCGATGATGCGTTTGGCATCTTCTATCGCGAACCGGCCTTCGCCGAGTTCAGCGACAGCGGCTTGCGCTTTCCCGTAGAAGACGATCACCTCGTCGCGCGCGCTGTCGACTGGAACCACGATGGGAACATCGATGTCGCTGTGTCGGCACGCATTGAGTACGCCGTTCCCCTTCCCGACAACACGCCGTGGAGTTTCTGGTGGAACAACGGCGACGGGACATTCACCGAATCGTCGTGGCAGATCGGCGGCGATTACAACCAGCGGCCATTCATGGAATTCGCCGATATGGATCGCGATGGTTGGGAAGACATGGTGATCGCCGTGTCGACCCCGGGGCGCGTTGATTACGGAATCTACGTCTATTCGTTCGTGGATGAAAATACATTCCCGAACAACATCGCGACCATCTCCGGACTCCACAACGACATTGCCGGCGTTCAGGTTGCCGATACCAATGGCGACGGTTGGCTGGATGTCATCATCAAGACGTACACAGGAACTCACCGGATCTTCTTGAACGATCCTGGGCTGAACTTCAGCGAAACCACCAGTAATCTTCAAGACCTCAAGACGCTCGCCTTTGGCGATGTGGATAACGACGGCGTGCCCGATGTGGCCGCCACCGGGAAGTTCCAGGACGCCGATCACGTCGGCTTGTACCGCAATACGGGAACCCAGGACTACAGCTACCTCACCGGCCTCGATATTGTTCCCTATGTAACAGGAGAAAACGACGATCTGGAATCCCCGGATGTCGAGTTGGCGGACTTCGACTCCGATGGGGACTTGGATTTTGTTGCCTTTGGCAAGTATGCCCGTTCTGGCGCTCAGTGGGACGAGGCCTATATCGGGTTGCATTACTTCGAAAACCACACGGCCGAGCCTTTGCGCTTCAACCGCCCCAACACGCCGCCGACTCGGCCAGAACTCGCAGTGCGATCTTTCAATTCCGCAACCGGCGAGCTAACAATCGAATGGCCGCAGCCCAGTGACGATATCTCCAATGTCGAGGAACTCGCTTATCGCTATTCCGTCGGCACTCTTCCCGACTGGGCGAATCTATCCACAGATGCGTTTACGCGCAGCCAGCCGCTCGAGATGCACCCGCTGCCCAATGGCGGAATCTGCACGGCGACGATTCAGGTGCCAACAAGTCGAGCCTCTTTTGTCCGCGTGCAGGCCCTCGACGATGGCCTGGCCGCCTCGGAATGGAGCGCGCCGCTTTCGGTTTATCCACCCAACGCGGCGTATCCCTACGATGTGAATCGCGACCAGTTTGTCGACTCTGCGGACGGCGTGTCCATGGCACTGCTGTCGACTTCCGGCAATCCCGACGACATTGCACGCGCGGACCTGAACGCCGATGGCGTGGTTGATGGAGGCGATCGCCTGCTTCTGAATCGCGAGATCACCGGCGCGACGGCTCCCGATCCCAATCTGCTGGGAACACTGGACGTCACGCCGGACGATGGCGGCCTACTGGTGACCGAGCAGTTCTCGATCTCCGTCCCCAGCCACACCTTCGATGTTCCCGTCAGCGTCGATGTCTATCCCGGCCAGGAAGATCCGGCGGTCACCGGTCTCGTACCCGGCTCCGTCGTCGAGCTCAGCGGGATCCCCGACTCTCGCAACGGCAGCTACCAGATTATGTTGCCTGTCGGTGCAAACAACCCCGACGAAACCGTCCTGGTTTACGGCCGCGAAACGCTCCCCACTTCAATCTGGGAGCCGACACTCAGCTGGCGCATGATCCGTCCGACCTCAATCGATGGTGGGATGTTCGTCTTCGACATTCCGCCCTTCCAGCCCCTTGCTGATCGAAGCCACCGGCGGAACTCCATCGAAGTGGTCGACGCGTGGTTCGGACTGGCGGATGAGGTTTACCAGATCGAGCGCGAACACTTCATCGTGCAATTCGACTCCTCCATTCCCACTGCTAGTGTTCTCGAAATGATCACCGCGATGGAGTGGACATGGAATGAACTGACAACGACTTACGGACTGAAGAGTTCCGGCATCTCCGGTAAGGTTCAGGTTCAATTCCGCGATATCGACGAAGCGGGATTCTACTGTCCGATTCTCGACTACATCGCAATCAACCAGACCAACGTGAACAGCCTCACTCCGCCAAACCAGTACAACCAGACAACACTGACGGGCGTCCACGAATTGACCCACCGCTTCACCCGCCAATACTACCGCGCCACCGCCGGTTTGCTGGACTATCGATACGATACGGAGTGGCCCGACGAAGCGGCAGCCGTCTGGATGGAATGCCAGTATAACAGCGACTCCGCCGATGGCGCCCGCACCGTGATGGACGAGTCGATGATGGTCCCGTTCGAGATCGGCCTGAACGCGGGTCTCGATGGCAAGGAAGCCTACTTCGGCTACGGCATGGCGCCGCTGATGAAGTACTTTGTCGGCACACGAGGAAAGACCGATTTCCCCGAGAAGCTGTGGCGATTCATCAGCCTCGACTACAAGACGCTCGATGCGATCAACGCCGCGGCGGCGCAACAGGCTGAGATCTGGTGGCACGACTATGTCGGCGGACTTCTGCTCGGAAATCTCTACCCGATCCGGCCCCAAGTGCTCACGAACGGGCTGAAAAAGCGCGAGTTCAATACCGTCAACATGGGCCCGAGCGAGATCACCGAAGGCCCCGCCGTGCGCTTCGAAGTACCCGAGGTCAAGTACCTGACATCGCCACTTTTCAGTACGCTAATCAATGATCTGTTCCTCGATACGGACATGACAATCAGCCATTGCCTGACCGCGCGGATCGGTTATGATGTCGAGTGCTCGACCTTTGCCTATCACCCCAGCATCAACAGCGGCGATCCGGATGTTGAACACATCAGCGACCTCGTGGCGATGAATGGCGCCTACAAGCTCGATGTCCCTGTCAGAGCGGAGTGGCTAGCGAACTCCGACTGGCGCGTGATGAACGTCGCATCGATGCTGACGGATCCCCAGGGCGCTTCCAATCCGATGTTCATGCACATTGGAATCACTCAGGACAGAAAGTGGGATGGCCCCAGCGGCCTGACTGTCGAGAACGGCGGCACGTATCAGATCGGTCTGAGTGAAGGCCTCGCGCCAAGCTACAATGTCACTTACTCGGTCGATGGCCCGGGACTCGCGCGCATCCGCACGCTTGATTACGGCACGATTGGCAAGGATTTCCTAGCCTGGCTGCTTGGCCAGACGCCGGCCGAATTCGACATCGAATTCCAGGCCACGCCAGTCAACCTGAGCCGCATTGAATCCACGGACACCGGTTACAAGGTCCACACGGCGGGCGCGATCAAGACCTACCGCTATCGAATTTCTTCAACGCAAGTGGATGGTTCCAATACAGACATCGTGGAAGAGCGAAGCGACGGGCGCTTGAACTACATCGTTGAGCCAAACGATGAAATCGTCAGCATGTCGGTCGAAGTCGTTTACGACATCACGGAGCAAATCTACGACGACAACGACAATCTGCTGGACACGATCGTGCATACCGACGTGTGGACACGCCTGTCGGGCGTCACCCTGTTCGCCTATCCATTTGTTCTGGAGGATTGAAAGGGCGAAGTGGGGGAGAGTTGGGAGACGCCTAAGTTTAGGCGAGCCAGGGGGCAGTGCTCTCCCTGTCTTGTTTCAGTACGGATCTTTGCCATCCGCGATCTTCAGTCCGCCCGGGCCGCGTCAGATCTCTTCCAGCGAGATGCGCTGGTTTGTGTAGATGCAGATGTCGGCGGCGATCTTCAGGGACTTCTCGACAATATCGCGGGCGGACAGGTCGGTGTTGTGGGCCAGCGCCAGCGCCGCGGATTGGGCGTAGGGGCCGCCGCTTCCGATCGCGACGACAGGCTCGTCCGGCTCGACAACGTCGCCCGTTCCAGAAATCAGGAGGATCGAGTCCGAATCGGCCACGAGCATCATGGCCTCGAGGCGGCGCAGCATCCGGTCAGTGCGCCAGAGCTTGGCGAGCTCGACTGCGGCGCGGACCAGGTTGCCGCTGTATTCCTCGAGCTTGGCCTCGAATTTCTCGCGCAAGGCAAACGCATCGGCCGTCGCGCCGGCGAAGCCGCAGATCACTCGATCGTGGTGGATGCGTTGCACTTTGCGGGCACCGTGTTTCATAACGACCTTGTCGAAGGTCACCTGGCCGTCGCCTCCGACCACGGTGTGGCCGTCCTTGCGAACCGCCAGAATCGTCGTGCTGTGCCACAATGCCTTGTTGCGATCGTTGGAATTCACGGAAATCTCCCTTTGTTTATTCCTCGCCAAGCCGCGAGATGATAAACGTGATCACAAAACCCACGCCAAGTGCGCCCAGAACCAGTAGAATGTTCAGCGGAGTGGCGGGATGGGCCTCGACGACAGTCTCTCCATCCTCAACAAGCTTCTGAAATGGCCACAGGCCAACGACGGAGCCCACCAACAGTCCGAGCAGCACACCCATGGTCGCGTCGTGGCAGCGGTGGAGCAGCGCCTTTAGGACATTCGTCAGGCCTGCAATGCCCAGGATCACGCCCACGCCGATCGGCAGGATGTCGTGGAGTCCGATACTGAAGGCCAAGCCAAAATCGACTTCCTTGACGGCGTGCAGGAACTCCTTGATGCGATCCGTGAATGGCAGATACAGGCCGAAGATCAGGAGCAGGTAGGAGCCGCTGATGCCGGGCAAAACCATAGCCGCCGAGGCGATGAATCCGGCGATCAGGAAGGTCAGCCAGTTCACCGGCAGAGGCATGTCGTTCAGGAAGAAGGCAATTCCGACCATGGCCAGGAACCCCGCGATCGTCCCACCGATCGCACCAGGCTTCAGCGGAGTGATCTCCTTCCAGATCAACGGGACGCCACCGAGCGTCAGTCCGATGAACAGCGCGTACATGATGTGGTGAATATTGTGAAGACCCCAACTGATCGGCACGACGCTGGCACCGATCGCGACGATGGCCGCAAACCCCAGCACGGCAAGGAAGACGAATGGCCGCATCCGCCAACGAAGCCGCGTCACATCTGCAACCGACTCGACAAACTCCTCGTAGAGCCCCATGGCCAGGACCATCGTCCCGCCGCTGACACCGGGGATGATGTTCGCGACTCCCATCAGCCCGCCGCCGACGAGCGTGCGGATCAGGCCCGCCTTGGTCGGCTCGACCGGGTTGGCGGCCAGATGCGAAACGTCGTCTTCCGGCAACTCGCGCAGTTTGTCGTCCAGGTGTTCTTCGGCCATGGGCGGGGGTCCTCTCCGGGCAGGTTTGCAAGGCCCGGAATCCTGTGGAGGCGCCGGGCTGGACGGCAAGCGAAACCGATAGGACTGGATCTCCTATCAAGAAAGTAGGATTTGAGTCCTAACCTCAGATGAGCCCTTGCCCTCAGAGGCCCCCATGGGCAGGGTTTCTGCCGAAAAGCAGAATGCTTAGAACTTTCGAGCGAAATGGAGCTCTTGAACTCATGACTTTACCTCTTCCGCCCCATGGTGGGGCCAACGCACCGATCGAGAACCTGATTCCCGCCGACCAGGTGGAGGCGAGCCGCCTTGCCGCGGCCAAACTTCCCCCCATCGTCGTCAGCGATGCCGACCTTTCGACTGTCCGTCGCCTGGGCGATGGTGCCCTCACGCCGCTGACCGGCTTCATGACCAGTGCCGTTTACAACCGCGTCCTTAAGGACGAGACCATTGACGTCGACGGCACCGCCTACGCCTGGGGAATTCCGCTGGCCCTGCCGATCACCGTCGATGAGCGGGGCGAGATCGCGATCGGCAAGTCCGCCCGACTGCTCGACCAGCGCGGCCACGTCGTGGCGATTCTCGACGTCGAGGACGTGTGGGACTGGGACAAAGATGCCTACAACACGGCGGTTTATGGCACCGAACGCACCGATCACCCGGGCGCCCGCATCGCGCTGGACGATCCGCGCGAGGTCCTCGTCGGCGGGCGCATTCACGTCTTCCCGTGGAAGCGCGACACCAACGACGTCGTTCAGAAGTACGCCTTCTCGCCTGCAGAGACGCGGGCAAAGCTGGCCGCCTCCGGCTGGGAAGCAGCCGTGGCCTTCCAGACGCGTAACCCGCTGCACCGCGCCCACGAGTACGCCATGGTGGCCGGCTGCGAGCGCCTGACTGCCCAGGGCTTGAAGGCTGGCGTCGTGCTGAACCCACTGGTGGGGGAGACCAAGAGCGACGACGTGCCCGCTGCGACCCGCATGCTGACCTACGAAAAGCTGAAGTCCGACCGCCTGCTGGGCCAGGGCGACAGCGATCCGGAGATCTGGAAGAAGGCCGGGCGGGACATTAATGACGTGTTCGATCTTTTCGCGCTCGACATCAAGATGTTCTACGGCGGCCCGCGCGAAGCGCTGATGCACGCCATCTATCGCCAGAACTACGGCTTCAGCCACATCGTGATCGGCCGCAAGCACGCCGACGCGCCGTACGATGACGGCACGAACATCTGGGGCGACTTCGATGCCCAGGAGAAGTTCAAGAACCTGAAGGGCAAGCTGGAGATCAAGCCGGTCAACATTGGCTTCGCAGCGTACTTCGAGGAACTCGGCCACGTCGGCCTGATCGAAGAGCACGCACCGAAGGGCTGGAAGCCGGTCACCGTTGCAGGCCGTATCCTGCGCGAGATGCTGCAGAAGGGCGAGACGCCCGACCCGCGCATCATTCGCCCGGAGACGAGCGCTATCCTGATCAAGGCCTACGCCGATCGCGCCGCCAAGGAACGCAACATCACCTGGCACCATCACTCGGTGTCGCGCCAGGACAGGGAATCGCTGAACAAGCACCGCGGCGCAACGCTGTGGTTCACCGGCCTGTCGGGCTCCGGCAAGTCGACGCTGGCGAACGAGCTGGCCGGCTACCTGCACGAGCACGGCATTCGCACCTACGTCCTCGATGGCGACAACGTTCGCCATGGGTTGAACAAGGACCTTGGGTTCTCTCCGGATGATCGCAAAGAGAACATCCGCCGCATTGGCGAGGTCGCCAAACTCTTCACCGATTCCGGCGTCGTGAATATGACGGCGTTCATCAGCCCGTACCGCGAAGATCGTCAGATTGCCCGTGATCTGCAGCAGGGCGAAGACGAGTTCATCGAGATCTACGTCGAGGCGGATCTGGCAGTTTGCGAAGAGCGCGATCCGAAGGGGCTCTACAAGAAGGCCCGCGCTGGAGAGATCCCGCAGTTCACGGGAATCAGCGCCCCCTACGAGGCGCCCGAAGATGCGGAGATCACCGTCAATACCGGCACGCAATCGATCGTCGAGTGCATCGAGACCATTGCGCAGGAATTGACGCGCCGAGGCGTGATTCGCATCGGTTAATCTCTGCAGGAAATGGCATTTCTCCCGAAGGGGCAGGCGATTCAACGCCTGCCCCTTTTGTTATTCGGGATATGCGAACTCAACATTATGCCCATAGTTTGGTTTTCGCCGCAGTCCCGGCCGTATGCAGAGGAATTGCCGGATATGGATGAGCTAAGTACATGCATATCAGCGCAAGATCATGAACTGTCGAGTCTACTCAATTAGAGTGCTTCCCGATTGGAATTGACGCCCTGCCTATGACATTAGGTAGCTTGCAACGTTCCAAGTTGTCCTGGCACAGAGGCGATTTACTTAGGGAACGTGCCACAATCCACAGAACTGAAAGGAGTCTCCCAGTGATGCGGAGCAATCTTTCATCGAAACTCACACCGGCCTTGCTGGCCGCGGGCGCAATGTTGCTTTCGTCCGCAGTGACAGCCCAGGTCCAGATCAACGGATCCGGCAGCTACGCCGACATCACCACGGCGCTGGCATCGGCCAGTGCTAACGACACCATTACTGTAGATGGAAGCACCTATAACGGGGTCACTGAAACGGTGAACATCGCGCTCGCCGGTATTACGCTGGAGGGCATCAACGGCGCTATCGTTCAGAACCCGGGAGACGGGGCAGACACGGGAACTGCGGGCACTGGTGCCGTTATTCGCGTCAGCGCCGTGGCAGACGTCACCATTCAGAACCTGAATGTTGTTGTCGACGAACCGGAAGCGGGCGGCGGCATTGCCTTTGTCGGCACAGCGGCTCAGTTGGGAACTTGCACGATTACAGGTAACACAATCACGACGACGGGACCATCCGCCAGTTCATCCGTCAGCGGAATCGCACCGTTCGGCAACGCCGGCTACGGGTCATCCGTCGGCATCAGCATCTACCAGGCCTCCGGCGGAACACCGGTGAATGCTGTGATTCAGAATAACACGGTTGGCAGCGCGACGAATCCATTCTCGATTTTCGGAATCATTATGGAGCGCAGCACCGGAACGATCAGTGGCAACACGACGTACTGCGAGAACTTCTCGTTCATCAACCGCTTCGCGTACGCTCCGGTCAACATCGACAACAACCACTTCTACGGCTACGGCGATGAACGTAACCGCGGCGCCGTCGTGGAATTGGGCGACGTGCAGACCGGCGGCGACGTGACCTTCACGAACAATACGCTCGAGACGCTGGACAGCGTTTCACAGCGTTCGCCGCAAGGTTTCATCCCCCGTCGTCTGATGCAGATCAAGAACTGCTACAACTCGACGGAAGTCCAGATTACGGGCAATACGTTCAATGTCCGCAGAGATGACACGGTCGCCGCAACGGAAGGCGCTTCAGGCACCGGCCTTGCCATCACGAACGTGCGTCGTGCCTTTGTTGGCAACAACACGTTCAATGCCCTGGAAGATGACTGTCTGCTGCTTGAAGTGAACAACAAGATCTACTCGAGCGGCCAGCCCTTCCAGAATGCGGGCAACGAGACCAATCGCCCGCGCATTTATGGCAACACGTTCAATGCCACCGGCACATCCGGTGTGACGGCGATCTCCTTCCGCGATCACGCCCAGGAGAACGCTGGCAGTGGCGTGAAGATCGAGATTCAGGACATCGTCTGTGGAAACTCGGCCGATCCGAACAAGTTCGGCGCCGATCTCGGCACCTTCATCGAACTGAGCGACCTAAACACAACGACCGACAACGCGCTCGACCTCTATGGCAATCAGGCTGCTGAGTCGAACCTCTCGGTTAGCACGGCCATTCCGTTCGCGAAGAACTTCTTCGCTTCGGAGAACCAGTACGACGTCGGCAGTGGACTGCAGTTCCCCTTCCAGATGGACGGCGCCGGCCTGGCCGCTGTTGAGGCCAAGGTTCAGCACTACACAGACAACAACTTACTCGGCCTCGTCGTCATTTCGCGCGATCCGGATGCGGACAATGACGACGTTCCGGACGCGCTTGAAGCCTTGCTCGGCACCGACGGCGTTGCCAGCCGCGACTTCGACGGCGACGGCATCGAGGACGGCGTCGAGATCCAGATCGGCTCCGACCCGGCAGTCGATGAAGGCCCGGTCGACAGCGATGGCGACGGCCTGCCGGACGGCTTCGATCCGACCAACTACGCTCCCGGCGGTGTGATCGGCACCGACAGCGACTACGACGGCGACGGCTTTGCCGATTGGTACGAAGTGCTCTTCGGCACCAACCCGGAAGATCCCGCCCAGGTTCCGTTGCTGGGCGACGTGGACAACGCAGTTGCCGGCGTGGACTTCACCGACGGCATCAAGATGCTGCGTGTGTTCCTTGGCCTCGATACGCTGAGTGCGCTCGACAACCCTGCACTGTTTGACGTCAACCGCGACGGCGTGAACGACAACGTCGACGGCGTGATCACGATCAACTACGACCTGGGCAACATCCAAGAACTGCCCTTTGGAAACTGATCGCCAGACGAACCAGGAAACAACAGCGAGAACAAAAAGGAGAAAGTGATGAATCGCATATCAAGCAAGATCATGGCGTGCCTGGCGCTCTTTGTCGTGGCGACGGTTTCAACGGCCTTTGCCGGCGCAACGTTGAGCACATCGCTGGTCACTCCGCCCGCCAGTCTGGCGCCGGGCCAGCAGTTTACCATTCATGTTGCCGTAACGGCAAATGACACCGCCACAACACCCGCGCACGCAGCGCTTCGCTTCCAGTACGACACAGCCGACGTCACGTTCATTTCCGCCTCCGGCGATGCGAACGATGGTTGGCTGGGTACGGTGGATGCAGGCGCGATCGGCGCGGAAGAAGTTGTGAGCGGCAGTGTTGTAACGCGCGACATTCCAACCCTCGGTAACTTCAGCAATACAAGCCTGACTCCGGATGTGATGGATCTCGTGTTCGAGATGACCGCGACGCCGGCTTCGGCCGTCGACATCACCTTCGAGATGGATCCCGGAGCTGCCAGTCCTCTGATCGACGTAACGGCATCACCCATCACTGTGGATGCAACGACAGACACAGCGACACAGGGGTTGTTCCCATACAGTTCGGTCGCCGAATGGCGGCAATTGGACTACTAACCATGCATGCGCACGACCTGAACATGCTCTAGTTTACCACGGCCAGGGGATGGGGGAGACAAGTTCTCCGTCCCCTGGCCGAATTTCAGCGACCTAACAAGATCAGGAGAAACTATGTTCTCGAGGAGATATCTCACCCGTTCGGTTTTGATGCTCTGCCTGGTAATGATGCCGTTGGCAGTGTTTGCGGACGCCGTGATCAAGACACGGGTGGTCGACAACGTGGTCCTCGAAACCGGGAAGGAATTCGAAGTCGAGGTCTTTGTCGAGTCGAACACGGGCAATCCGCCAACGGTGTTTGCCTTGCGAGTCAACTACAACAGCGACGCCCTGGAGTGGGTTTCCGCCACCCAGGGGACTATGGGCGGCCTGATTCTCGGACCCGAGTCGGGCACTGCGCCCGATCTGTATCGCAACGTGCGCGGCATTGGATTCGCCAATACGGATCCAACTCCGACGCTGATGCGTGTGAAATTCCGCGCGCTTCAAGCTCCCAATCCACCAGCTATTATCACGGTGATGGACGATTCATCGACTCCGCTGAACTTCGCGGATATCAGTAACGCGCCCATCCCGCATACTTTTGACAATTCGTTGACGTCCAGCCTTCCGATCGAGATTTCCGGCTCGGCAACCGTTGCAACGGAACTCAGCGCTCCGGGCGGCCTCGTGGCCGGCGGACAGTTCGATGTGAAGTTGCTCGTCAACGACAACACGACGCTGCTGGCGCCCGGCTCCGCGGATATTCGCGTGACCTGGAACCCGCAGTCGATCCAGTTGCTTTCCGTCAGTGGCGCTGACCTCGGCGCAGTCACGAGCGATACGCTCATGATGCCGAGTCCCAGTCAGGCTTATCGCAACTTCTCCGCAAGCAATCCAGGAAACCTGGATGCGACACCGGAGTTGATGACGTTGCACTTCCAGGTTCTGGGCTCGCCGTTTGTGCCATTCTCGATTTCCGCTTCTGCCAACGCGGCAGGCGGGAATCCGCTGGTCAGCACAGGCAGCGACGACATCCCGACGAACTTCGACAACGCACAGACGACCGCGCTGAGCATTACCGGCGCGGGCGCTGCGCTGATTCGGACTTCGTTGGCGACGGCTCCGCCGCTTCGCATCGGGGCGGAGTTTGAAGTCTCAGTCGACATCGAGTCCAATGCTTCGGCGCAGATTCCCGGGCGTTCTGCCATACGTCTTGTTTATTCAAGCGACTCGGTGGAGTTCCTGGGCGTTCGCGATGGCGACCTTGGTGCAGTTGCGGCTGCTCCTCCCGTCAGCCTCGGCGGTGGCGAAATGGCCGTCGACCTCGTGACAGGCGGCAATCCCGGCAATGCGGATGCGACGCCGCAGATTCTGATGGCGCGCTTCCTGGTGAAGTCGAATCCCTTCCAACCGTTCAGCATCAGCGCTGGTGACAATCCAACTGCGGCCGATCCGTTGGTTGCGGTCGACCAGACAACGCCGATCAGCCGGAATTACGATTCCTCCTTCACCGGCAGTCTGACTGCGAACGACGTGGGGTTGGCGATGATTGCGACAGGCCTGCAGAGTGGCGATCCACTGGCGGCCGGCGAAACGCTTTCCATTCCCATCGACGTTGCCAGCAATTCGACTGGCATGGCCCCCGGATCGGCGAACCTGATCGTGAGTTACGATCCGACGAAGCTCACGTACTTGAACAGCGACAGCGGCGATCTTGGGAAGGTCACGACCACATCGACTCGCAAGGTTCCCGTCGATGGCAAGGTTTACGTCGAAACGGATGGTAACGATGCCAACACCGACGAGACGCCGAATATCATCCTGATGCGTTTCGAGACGGCGACGCCTTTGCAGGCGCCGTACACCATCTCGGTTTCCGGCAATCCGGACGGCGCACCTGCGCTGACCGAAGCGGGCACCGGGAATGGTATTCCACGCGCATACAATTCCAATGCGACAACGAACCTCGGAGTCAATCCGACCACCGGAACGGCGATGATCAAAACACAGATCGTTTCGGGCGATACGACGACGCCGGGCGGAACATTCGACGTGCGTGTGTACGTCGATTCAAACACGACCGGCATCACGCCGATCGAGGCGGCTCTCGAGGCGGTGTACGACACGTCTTCGGTGAGCCTGCTTAGTGCCACGGCGGGCGATCTTGGCAATCCGATCGTCGGCGTCACAACCAACATTGGTGGGACGAAGGTCCGTCACCCCATCGCGACCGATGTGAATGCGGGGAACCTCTCGCAGACCCCGGACGTGTTCACCCTGACATTCGAAGTCCTCAACAACGCGTACTCTCCGTTCTCGATCGAGATGCGCGATGCCACCGGTTCGACGTCTGCACTTGTCGGCGCCGGCATCGAGGACATTCCAACCCTCTACGATAATTCTGCGACGATCGATTTGCCCGGTCCTCCGACCGGCGGTGCGGTTGTGCAAACCAGCGTTCTTTCCGGCGATCCGAATGTTGCCGGCGGAACGTTCGACGTAGGCGTTCGCGTTGTCTCGAACGGCTCCGGTGAAATCCCCGTCTCGGCAGCCTTCCGGATCGAATACGATGTGGATAGCGTCGAGTTCGTGGGTGCCGCGGCCGGCGACCTCGGTGGGCTGGAAATTGGCCCCGAAGAAGTCGACGGTTCGGACAACTTCCGCGACATCCTCACGCAAGGCAACGGTGGCAACGCCTCGTTGTTGCCGAACGTGATGACGTTGCGCTTCCGCGTGAAGAACGCACCGTACGCTCCTTATTCGATCCATGTCGGATCGGATCCGGATTCCACTGCGCCATTGCTCTCGACCGATCTGTCGACGAGCATTCCGGTGACCTACGACAACGCGCTGACCACCGACTTCCCAGGACCGCCGTTGCTCGGCAATGCCGTCATCCAGACAACGATTGCTTCCGGCGATCCGACACTGGAAGGCACCGAGTTCGACGTGCTGGTTCACGTCGCCTCGAATCCCGCGGGCCAGATCCCGATCGCCGCTGCATTCCGGCTTCGCTACAACCTCGATTCCGTCGAGTTCGTCAGCGCATCCGGTGGCGACCTTGGCGGCGTCATCGTGGGCGGCGAGGAAGTCATCGGCGGCGGCTTTGTGCAGCGCGATGTTCTGACCGATGGTTCCGGCGGCAACACGATGCTGCTCCCGGACGTCATGACGCTGAAGTTCCGAGTGTTGAACCCGGCCGTTTCTCCCTACTCGATTCTGGTGAGCGACGATCCGGCTTCGACTGCGCCGTTGCTTGACGATGGGCTTGGCGTGAACATCGACCACGTCTTCGACAACGATGCGACCACCGGCATTCTGACTTCCGGTCAGGCCGGCCAGGCTGTCGTTCGCACCTCGATTCTCTCCGGCGATCCATCACAACCGGACACCGAGTTCGACGTGCTGGTCGAAGTCTCCGACAATCCGACAACCATGACGCCGCTGGCGGCTGCATTCCGCGTTCGTTACGATCCGGAAAGCGTCCAGTTTGTTGGCGCGCTGGCGGGCGATCTCGGAGCACTGACCGTTGCCAACGAAGAAGTCGACGGTGGCGACGTCGTGCGCGATATCAGCACGCAAAGCAACGCCAGCAACACGAACCAGACACTGTCCGTCTTTGTGCTGCGTTTCCGTACAGAGACGTTCCCGCTGTCGCCGTTCTCGATCCAGATGAGCGACGACCCGGATTCGACGGGACCGCTTCTGGCGCAGGACTTCACCACAAACATTCCGCACCAGTTCGATAACAGTGCGACAATGAACCTGATCGCCCAGGCGACCGGCGAAGTGCTTATTCGCTCGTCCGTCCAGAGCGGCGATCCGAACGTCATCGGCGGTAACTTCACGGTTCTCGTCGAGGTGGCTTCCAACGAAACCGGACTCATCCCGGAATCCTCTGCGTTCCGCATGATCTACGACACCGCGTCGGTCACGTACCTTGGCATCGGTGGCGGAGAACTGGGCGGCGCGTTGGCCGGCAATGAGGAGACGATCCTCGGGACCACCGTCTTCCGCGATGTTGTGACGGACGGCAGTGCGACGGCGCATGTGATCGCGCCGGATGTCTTCACGGCAACTTTCCAGGTGAACGCCGCGCCGATTGCGCCGTTCACGATCCTCTTCCAGGATGATCCGGACAGTTCGCTGCCACTTTTGGCCAGCGATCTGCAGACCAACATCCCGCACACGTTCGATAACGCCGGTACGACGGATCTCGGCCAGGGCCTGCCCACGCCGACTCCATCTCCAACACCGACGCCGACCCCGACGGA
Organism: bacterium; assembly: GCA_020444065.1. NCBI lineage: Bacteria > bacterium. Next base: position 415,789 of record JAHLLQ010000003.1, read on the forward strand.
CACGCCGACGTCTACTCCGACGCCGACACCAAGCCCGACGGATATTCCGACGTCGACACCGACTCCAACACCGACACCGACGATAACGCCGACGTTCACGCCGACGTTCACGCCGACGCTAACGCCGACCCCGACACCGACGGGCACGCCGGTTGTCTTCACCTTCGCGAATCACCGTCAGGGATGGGATCCCTATTCATGGCCGCCGTTCACATCGCCGGTCTTCGACAACACGCCGGGTACGCCTGGTACGTTGGATATGACGATGACTACCAACACGAACCTGGTAGGCATCTGGGAATCCCCAGCCTTCGAGATCGTCGGAACCGACGCCGTACCTGTCCGCACCGACACGATTCCATTACGTGTCAGCGCCGACGGGACGTTGCCGATCTTTGCGACGACCTATCGTATCATGACGGATGAGACGGATCTGACGCTCGTTCCGCAGGTTCGTGTCCGCACGACCGCGCAGAACAGCCAACAGGCGGAAGTCCTGACGATCGAGTCCAACGCCGACGCGGCTTACTCGCCGACACCGGCCGGGGTCGAGTACACGCTCTTCTTCCGTCCGCCGACGGTCAGCCCGATCTTCACTCTTGAGTGGGACGTGCTGAACTTCTATCCGTTGGATTCGGCATCGGCCCAACTGATGCTGGACAACGTTGTGATCGAGCAGGTTCCGGAAACCATTCTGGATGGTGCGACCTCCGAATTCGCCTATGACTTCGAAGGCAATCAGGATGGCTGGGACTTCTTCTCGATTCCGGAGAGCTTCCCCGCGCCGGGCTTCGCTTACGACTCGGCGAATGGCCGCCTTGGACTTAGTGTCGCCGACACGTCCGAGTTCCAGTTCGGCTTCTGGGGATCGTCGTTGGATCCGAACAATAACCCGACGATCCAGGCGGGTCGTCTCTACTACGCCCTCTTCACTGTGGGGACGGACATCGCGATTGCCGATCAGGTGCCGGAATATCGCCTGCGCCTGAACGAATCGCTGTTCCGTGTTTCGCAGTACACCAACGTTGCCTCGACCGGATCGGCAATGAATGTCCCGGCGCCTGGCGCTCCGCGTCAGCACCTGGTCTTCTTCCCGGCGAACATGGGTGTGGGCCAGAATCTGCTGTCGTCCTTCGACATTCTGGCCAATCCGGCGAGTGACAACCTCGAGATCGGCGGTTCGATTTACCTGGAAAGCCTGGAGATCTTCTCCGTCCCGGCTCCGTAAACCGAATCGATCAACCCAATTCCCGTGGCGGGCGGCTTCCATTGCGAAGCCGCCCGTCCTCTTTTGTCAGGGGTTCGACTCTTGGTTGCATCGGAACGGGCACTTGGACAACGATCTCGCCGGACTAAAGAACTGGGAAAAGGGAATTCACCATGTATCGTTCAATCATCGCAGGTCTGTTTCTTTCGGTGGCGTTTCTCGTCGCCTGCGGTGGGGGAGAGAAGGAAGCCGCTGCACAGGAGGTCGTGGTCTACACGGCGCTCGATCGCGAGTTCTCCGAGCCGATCCTGAAGCAATTCACCGAAGAAACCGGAATCGTCGTCAAACCCGTGTACGACACGGAAGCCGTCAAGACGACGGGCCTTGTGAATCGGCTGATCGCCGAGAAGGCCCGTCCGACGTGCGACGTGTTCTGGAACAACGAGATTGTGCGTTCGATTCAACTGAAACGCGAAGGTGTGACCGAGGCCTATCGTTCTCCGAGCGCCGAGAAGATCCCGCCCGAACTGAAGGACCCAGAGGGACACTGGACGGGATTTGCGACACGCGCTCGGGTGATTTGCGCGAATACGGAACTGCTGCCCACTGAAGCCGATCGCCCGCAGAATGTCTCCGACCTGATCCGCAAGCAGTGGCAAGGCAAGGCAGCCTTTGCCAAGCCGCTGTTTGGCACGACGGCCACACACGCCGCCGTCATCTGGGCCGAGCAGGGCGAGGAGGTCTTCCGTGCCTTTTGGAGTACCGCCATGGAGAATGCCGTTATGGTGGCCGGCAACGCCCAGGCTCGCGATGCGGCCGCCGATGGCGAATTGCCCTGGTGTCTGACCGATACGGATGACGCCTACGGCGCGCTGCTGGACGGGAAGCCTGTGGAGATCATTTATCCAGACGACGGGGCCAACGAGGAAGGCATCATTTTGATTCCGAACACGGTCGTCCTGATCAAGAATGCCCCGCACCCGGAAGCTGCCCGGGCGCTGATCGACTACCTGCTGTCGCCGGAGGTGGAGGCGAAGCTGGCCCAGTCCCGAAGCGCCCAGATCCCCGTCCGGGACGGAATCGCGCCCCCCGAGGGGCTGAAATCCCTTGAGGGCCGGCACATCCGCGATATCGACTGGGAAGCGGTCGCGGACGCACTGGAGCCTTCCCAGGCGGCGCTGGCCGAGATGCTTGCCAACCAGTAGCGCCAATCCCGGCGGGCTCTCGGCGGGTCCCTTTTCTGGGCCCACTGCTGACCGGAGGAAGACGATGACGATGAAACACGCTCGAATCTGGATTCTCATGCTGGTGGCCGCCTGCGCGCTGACCGCCGGGCCCGCGCTCGCGCAGAAGCAGCCGACCGGCGGTGCGCAAAGAGAGCCCGTTCAGAAGCAGCCCCAGCAGACGAACAACCGGCAGCAGAGCTCCGGGGCATCGAACACGAACAACAGGCGCCCCAGCAGGCAGCCCCGCACCGGCAGCGGAGCGCGTCCCGAGGCAGGCGGAAGAACGGGAAGCTCAACCGGCCGTTCTGGCGCGTCCAGCGCAAGCTCTCTCGGCGGCGTTCAGATGGTCAGCAATCCGGATAATCTCATTCTCCGCCTGACGGCCGCAAATGCGGAAGGCTTCGAGGATGTCGATGCCGTGGAGGGCGGTACCTTCGGGACGGATATCCGGCTGGACAATCCGCGTGGCAAGCCCGTCGATTCGATGCGCCTGATTGTCGATTACAACCCGGCATTCATCAGCCCGAAGTCCATCAACGATACACCCCTGAAGGAATTCCTGGATGGCGCGCCGAAGGCCACGGTGAATCGCAGCCTGGGGCAGATCTACTACGAGGCGAATTTCAAAGAGCCAATCCCGCCATCGGACGAGCCCATTATGTACCTGCGGTGGGAGGCGAAGACTCCGGTCGTCTACACCGCGATTGAATTCGGCAAGAATCGCGAGATCGGCGTCACCGATCTCACGTACCAGAATGAATCCGTCCTGGGCGAACCGCACGAGGAAGGCGACGGTACGGTCTCGGTGGGCGTTCGTGTGATTCCGGCGGACCCGGACGAGGCGGCGCTGATGCAGGAAGAGCCGCAGCTCTACCTTGGCAGTGACGAGCGCGTCGGTGGCGTCCAGATCGCCATCCAGCCGCCGATCGAGACGCCTCAGGTCGGCCAGATCTTCACGATGGATATCGTGCTCGACAACAGCACCTACTCCCAGATCGACGGCATCTCGTTCCTCATCCAGTACGATCCGACGACTATCGAAATCCTTGATGCGGACCAGGACAACTGGATCACGCTCGGACCGAACATCCTTGATGGGCCGTTCCACGGGGATTTCCCGTTCGACTACCACATGGCAAACACCTTCTACCAGGTTCGCGGTTTGATCGAGTACCGTGTCGGGACGTCGACGCCAGACGACCTGCTTGGCATCGATGCGCCGATTGCGCGGATCGTGGCCCGCGGTCTAAAGCCCTCGGCCGGGACTGCCGTGCAGTTCAGCTTCTCCAAGCGCCGCGGCACGCGCACCACCGAGGTCGTTTATATGGGCCAGGACGTTCTGGGCGATCCGGACATCAGCAACGACGGCGCACGTGGAGCCTTCTTCCGTGTTCTCCCCGAATAACCAAGGATCGACACATTGAGTGACACTGCCGTTGCCAGCCTCGTCGTGGGCGTTGCCCTGGGTGTGACCGGAGCCATCGCCACTGCAATTGCCGCGCTCTTCTTTCGCCGCACGCGTGCTGCCGACCGCGCCCAGCGCCGCTTGTGGGGGTATGTGGCGCTGTGGGCATGGATCTGCGTGCTCGGATTCGCCATGATCCCCATCGGGATGGCGATGGGTGGCAAGCTGCCTTTCTGGGGGACGGCCGTGTTCGCAGGTGGATTCTATGTCTTTGTCTGGCCGGCGATGATCTGGGCTCTCAGAAGGACCGCGCCCACCCCGACCTGATCCCGTGGCGCTTTTTCCCTAGTGGCGTCGCCCCGCTTGCATTTACATTATTGCCGAATCTCCGGAGGGTTCTGGCAACGCCTGAGCGATGAAGCACCGACGCGTCGTTCCATGGATTCGTCCCCAGCAGATCCTGCCCGTTGCCGCCATTGTGCTGCTGGTTGCGGCGGGGACCGTGGCGGTCTATCGGCTGCTGGACAAGGAACACCATCGCCTGGTCCAGACCCAGATCGACATGACGACGACGATCCAGGCGGAGTTTCTGGCCCAGGTCTTCCTCCATCGCCAGGAGCTTGTCGAGGAGATCGGCAAGAGCTGGCGCGACGAGCGAAGCCCGACCTTCATCTCGCTCGTCCAACGATCGCGTGAATTGCTCGAAGGACCGGATGCATTCGCCGCGATCTCAGTCTACGACACCCGACAGCCCGCTCACTCACTGCAGGTCTTCCCGGATACCACTCTGCGCTTTCTCGACTCGTCTCAGATCAAGGAGGCGGAGGTCCGGAAGGTTATCAACGAGCTTCAGATCTCTCCCGGTCGCCACGCCTGGACGATTCCTCTACAGAGTTTGAAGAGTCCCGTAGAGGCGATCCTCGTCTCTGAAGTTGGCAATGGGATGTTCATCATCAGCTCCTTCCAACTGGAGGAGTACCTGCACGATACGTTCAGCACGATCAGTCCCGACGGTCTCGTTCTGGAACTTTATCACCAGGGCTATCTGCTGATGGAGATTGGCGACACAGAGTCAGGCACCTCTCCTCCATCGATCACAAAACCGCTGGCGCTTGGGCCGGACAGCCAGGGCTTCAGCATCCGCGTTATTGCCACCCCGCAGTTCATCGACGAGACAGAGAATCCCATCAATCGCTTTGTCTTGCTTGCCGGGTTGCTCGTTTCGATCGGTCTCGGGGCTGTTGTCGTCGTGATGCTTCACGGCGCGAATCGCATCCACGACATCCGACGCAAGTACGAGAATCTCTACGATCGCGCGCCGGTTCTCTATCACACTGTCGATGGCGATCTGAAGATCGTCGACGTCAATGAAACCGAATGTCGGGCGCTCGGGTACGAATCGAAGGAACTGCTCGATCAATCGCTACAGGCGATCGTTGGCGAGGAGTCGTTCCTGCTCGATGAACTGCGCCAACGCGCCGGTACCGGCGATCCATTCCGCGAGTACATGACGTACTACAGGAAAGACGGCGAGCAAGTGGAGGTCTACGTGCAGGCCACGGCGGAGCGCGATGAGACCGGGCGCTTCTGGTGGCTGATGACGGCGCGCGACGTCTCGGAGGAACGCCGCACCCAGCGCGAGCAGGTGCGTTCGCAGCGTCGCATTCAGTTCCTTTCCGAAGTGATTGAGAATTTCGAGGACGGCGTTCTGGTTGTCGGGTGGGGCGGACAGATCGTCTACGCGAATCCCTCCGCGGCCCGGCTCACGGAATCGAAGAACAAGGACTTGCAAGGCCGCCCGATCCACGAATTGCTGCCGGCACCGCGCGCCGAGCAAATGTGGCAGGAAGTGCAGCGCGCCGCCGATCGCGGTCGACCGTGGAGCGACGAAGTTCTGCAGCCCACGTCGGAGGGCGAAGAGCCCATGCGGCTCGGCTATCGATTGGCGGGCCTCAGCGAACAGCTCGACGGGACGAAGGCCTGCATTCTCCTGCTGCGCAATCGCACCAGCCAGCATCAGCTCAGCCGCGAGCTTGCCGAATCGCAGCGCCGCTATCAGACGATCTTCGACCAGGCGCCGACCGGCGTTGTTGTGCTCGACGCGCAGGGCTACATTGTCGACGCAAACGCATACTATAGGCGCAACACGGCGCGGACGCTCGATTGGTATATCGGCACGCAGCGGCAATCGATCTTCACCCATCCCGCGCTGATCAATGCCGGCATCCATCGCCGTTTCCAGGACCTCCTCGATGGTCAGCAACTGCACTTGCCGGAAGTGATCTTCCCCGCAAAGGGCGGCGGCGAATCGAAGGTGCTCTCCTTCAAGGGTATTCCCGACGTCAACGACCAGGGCCGCGTCGAGGGCGCCTTCCTGTTCATTGAGGACATCACGGAGCGTCATCGGCTCGAGAAACAAATGCAGGCACACACCGAGGACCTTCGCGGTGAGAAGGAAAGACTTCTCGAGGCCAGCCGCTTGAAGAGCCAGTTCATCGCGACGATTTCCCACGAGTTGCGGACGCCGCTGAATGCGATCATCGGCTTCTCGCGCATCATCGCGCGGAAGAGCGCAGAGGTGCTCGACGAGCGACAGATCGGTAACCTGAACCACATTCAGGAGTGCGGCGAGAAACTGCTGGCGCTGATCAACGACCTGCTGGACATCAGCAAGATGGAAGCGGGCCGCATGGAAACGAACTACGAGACAATCCCGCTGATCTCCTTTGCGGAAGAAATCCGCGAGCACGTCGAGCCGCTGATGGAGCGGAACGACAACCTGCTCTCCTTCGATATTCCTTCGGACATCGGCACGATCGAGGCCGATCCGTTGCGCCTCCAGCAGATTCTCGTGAACCTGCTCGGCAATGCCGCGAAGTTCACCCACAACGGCCAGGTGACATTGACCATGCAAGCCACACGCCCCGCTCTGCCGGAGCCCACGGGGACGTTGGGCGACGAAGAGGACGACGAAGAAGCCGTCGAGCCGGTCGATGTTCCGAATCAGGAGGAGTGGATCGAGATTTCCGTACACGACACCGGCATTGGCATCCCGCCAGAGCAGTGCGCGGAGATCTTCAACGAATTCACCCAGGTCGATGGCTCGGCGACGCGTTCCTATGGCGGGACTGGTCTTGGCCTGGCGATCTCGAAACGCCTGGCCACACTGCTGGGTGGAGACATTGTCGTCGAATCCGAGGTTGGCGTTGGGTCCACGTTTACGCTACGAATGCCGAGGAAGCGCCCCGTTCGCGTTCCGGCGGGGGCGCTGGGGAAGTAGCCTCCTCCCCTCTCCATAATCGTTTGCCACGCCGCCGCCTCCCGGGCGATTAACAATCACCTTTCGCCGGAGCCGACCGTGTCGCCCCCAGCAGTTTCCGTCGTCATTCTTTCGTACAACAGCGCCGAATTCCTCCCGGTGTGCCTGGAGGAGCTGGGGCGTTCGCGCGGCGTGGAACTGGAGGTGATCGTCGTCGACAATAACTCGCGGGACGATTCGGAAGCGATCGCCCGTGCGCATCCGCTGGTCGACAAGACGATCCAGACCGGCGGCAACCTGGGGTATTCCGGTGGCAACAACGTGGGCTGGCGCGAGGCGTCCCACCCATACCTGGTGTTCCTCAATCCGGATTGCTGCGTCACGCGCGATGCATTGCGGAGCCTGATCCGGCCGCTGATCGACGATCCAACAATTGGGATTACTGGGGCGAAGCTCTACTACCCGCACTCGCGAAAGATCCAGCACGCCGGCGGCATTCGGCATCCCAATGCGATGAGCGAGCACCATGGCGCATTCCAGATCGACGACGGCCAATGGGACGAGGACGCCGACGTCGACTATGTGACGGGCGCCCTGATCGGCATCCGCCGGGAGGAGATGGAAGCCCTCGGAGGCTTTGACGAGGAGTTCCACCCCGCCTATTATGAGGAGTCGGACCTGGCTGTCCGGATGCAGCGCTCTGGCCGCCGCGTGCGGTACGTGGCCTCGTCGGTCGGGTATCACTGGGAGTCGCCGGGACTGGAGTTGAACAGTCCTCGATTTGTGCGGACAAGTTATCGATCACGGATGATCTGGCTCGTCAAGAACTACAGCTTGGCGCAGTTGCTCTTCGTCTTCCTGCCTTTCGAGTGGCGATGGTTCTGGGGGCCGTTCGCTTGCGGATTCCGCAAGCCGGTGATTCGGTCCTACGTCAGTGGAGCGGTATTTGCTGCAAAGTGCGCCTTGCGGCTTCGACGCCGCCCTCCAAACGTCCGGAATCGAATCCCGCCCCCATGACCGCTTTCCAAACGATCAAGCCGTACCTGTTCAAGTACAAGTGGCGCTTCCTCTTTGGCGTCAGCTTCGTCCTCGTCACAAACTACCTGTCTGCCCGCATTCCTGTGATTGCCGGCAACGCGATTAATCAGATCACCAATCGCGACAGTCTGATGGATGAACTGCGAACGATCGGCATCTTCCTGGTTGCCGTTGCTGGACTTGCGGGCGCCTTCCGCTACCTGATGCGGCGCGTGATGATCGATACATCGCGCGACGTCGAGTTCGATTTCCGCAACGACATCTACGCACATCTGCAGCGACTCGATCCGACTTTCTACGACAACCACAGCACCGGCGACATTATGAGTCGCATGACGAACGATATCGATTCGGTGCGCATGATGATCGGTCCGGCCATCATGTATACAGCGAACACACTTTTTTCCGTTCCGATCGTTCTTGTGTCCATGTTGCTACAGGATTCGACGGTGACGCTGTGGGGCCTGATACCACTGCTTGGCATGCCGCTGATCGTGCGCAAGCTCGGCAAGCACCTGCACATTCGCTTCCGACGCCAGCAGGATCAGCTCGCGGATGTCACCACGTTTGTCCAGGAGGCCATCGCGGGCATCCGGGTCATCAAGGCCTACGGTCAGGAAGACTCCAACTACGATCGCTTCGACGAAGAGAATCAGGAGTACATCGATCGCAGCCTGGAAGTGGCAAAGCTGCAGTCGTTCTTCTTCCCGACGATCCGCCTGCTGGGCGGCACGGGGATGCTGCTGATTCTCGTCATGGGCGCCCGCGACATCATCGCAGGCAACATGGAATACGGCACGCTGCTGTCGCTGCTGCTGCTCTACTGGATGCTTATATGGCCACTGATTGCCGCTGGCTGGGTGTTGAACATCTATCAGCGCGGCGCCTCGGCGCTCGATCGCATCAACGGCATCCTGCAGGCCGATCCCAAGGTTCGCAGCGAACCGACCGCCGTCGAGCCTGCCAGCCTGCCCAAGGATCTTGATGTTGAATTCCGCGAGCTGACCTTCCAATACGAGGGCACCACTCAACCGGCGTTGCAGGACATCACTTTGAATGTCCCCGCTGGGAAGACGATCGGCATCGTCGGCCGGGTCGGAAGCGGCAAGTCCACGCTCGTGCATCTGCTGCTTCGACTCTACGCCGTAGAGCGCGGCAAGTTGCTGCTCGGCGGTATCGATATCAACGATTGGCCATTGGACGAGTTGCGACGCCGAGTTGGGATTGTCTTCCAGGAGACTTTCCTCTTCAGCGATAGCATCGCGGAGAATATCCGTTTCGGCGCCCTCGGCGAGCTCAGCGATGAAGACGTCGAGGCGGCCGCCACCAAGGCCGATGTTCACAAGGACATCGTCGAGTTCCCGGATCGCTACGCGACGTTGCTCGGCGAGCGCGGCATCAACCTGTCCGGCGGGCAAAAGCAGCGCCTCAGCATGGCGCGCGCGCTGGTTCGCGATGCGTCGATTATGATTCTGGACGATTCGCTTTCCGCCGTCGATACGCACACGGAAGAAGAAATCCTGAGCGAGCTGCGCGAGATTATGAAAGGCCGTTCAACGTTCCTGATCTCGCATCGTATCTCAACGGTCTCGATGGCCGATGAGATCATCGTTCTGGAAGACGGACGTGTGACGCAGCGCGGAACGCACGAGCAACTTATCGCGAAGCCCGGTCTCTACGCCGAATTGCACCGCCGCCAACTCCTGGAGGAGGAGGTCGAGGCCATTGGCTGAGCAGATCCTCTCCACCGACGAAAAGAAACGTCTCCGGCGCGTGCACGAATCGGAAGCCTACGAACGCGTCGAAGACTGGACGCAGATCCGTCGTCTCGTAAAATACATTCGCCCACGACTCGGACGCGTGATTCTGGCGGTTGTGCTCTCGATCATTCTCTCGGGACTGATGCTCGCGCCGTCTGTCATGTTGAAGTACGTCGTCGACGATTACATTCTGCCCGGACAGATGAGCGGCGTGTGGCTCATTGCCGGTGCATTCATGCTTATCCTGATCCTGACGTACATTATTGAAAGCTACACCTTCTACGAAATCCAGAAGATCGGCCAGGAAAGCATCCGCGATCTTCGCATGGATCTGTTCCGTCACCTCGAACATCAATCGCTCGGCTTCTTCGATAAGAAGGCTGTCGGCTGGCTGGTAACGCGCATGACGTCGGACGTTAACGTTCTGCACGAGCTCTTCGCGCAGGGCGTCGTTGGGATCTTCCAGCAGATGTTCACACTCGTCGGTATTCTGGCGGTCCTGCTTTATTTCAACGTGTACCTGACACTGTGGACGATGATCATTGTGCCGCTGGTGATGTTGTTATCGTGGTTCTTCCGCCGGCGTATTCGCGTGTCCTATCGACTGACGCGACTGCGCCTGTCGCGGCTCAACACGCACGTTCAGGAGAACGTGACGGGCATGCGCACCGTGCAGGCCAATACCCAGGAGGAGCGTCAGCATCGACGCTTCCTCGAGTTGAACGATCTGTATCGCGACGCCCATTACCAGACCGTTTTCGCCTTCTCGATCTTCTTCCCGATGATTGAAATCATCTCGGTCATCGCGATGTCACTGATCATCTGGCAAGGCGGCGGGCAGTTCATGAAAGGCGCGATCACCGTCGGTGAATTGATCATGTTCTTTACGTTGCTGGATCGATTCTTTATGCCGATTCGCGACCTCTCCGAGAAGTACAACCTGGTGCAGGCCGCGATCGCTGCGGCCGAGAGGCTTTTCAAACTCCTCGATACGAAGCCTGCCATTCAGGATCCGGAACAACCGAAGGAATGGCCCGGATTCCGTCACTCGATCGAGTTCCGCGATGTGTGGTTTGCATACAAGGACGAAGACTGGGTGCTGCGCGGTGTGAGCTTCAAGATCGAGCGCGGCCAGAACGTGGCCATCGTCGGTCCAACAGGCTCCGGCAAGACGACGCTCATGTCGTTACTCTGTCGCTTCTATGACATTCAGAAGGGACAGATTCTGATCGATGGAGTCGACCTGCGCGAGATGAAGCAGGACGACTTCCGACGCCACATCGCGATCGTTCTTCAGGACGTCTTCTTGTTCAACGGATCGGTGGAACAGAACATTCGATTGGGCGAGAAGTCGATCGACGACGAACGCATCCGCGAGGTCGCCAAAGCCGTCGGTGCGCATCCCTTCATCGAGCGACTTCCGCGCGGCTACGAGACGGGCGTGATGGAGCGAGGCGCGACCCTGAGCGTGGGCCAGAAGCAGCTGCTCTCGTTTGCCCGCGCGCTGGCCTTTGATCCAGATATTCTTATATTGGACGAGGCGACATCAAGCATCGATACTGAGACCGAACAGCTCATTCAGGAAGCTGTCGGGCGCATTTCTTCGGGCCGCACCGCCTTGATTATTGCCCACCGTCTCTCCACGATTCAGCGGGCCGACAAGATCCTCGTCATCCACCACGGGCACCTGGCCGAGGAGGGAAATCACCAGGAACTCCTTGCCCGGGACGGACTCTATCGACGCCTGTACGAGCTCCAGTACCGCGAAGAGCTTGCCGGATAGACTCTCGTCAAAACATCTCTGTAAAATCATGAAAACCATGCACTTAGCTCTTGACGTAGGACATCCCAGTTTCTAGGGTATCGGCACTTGACCGAGGTTTGGCGCACGAGCTGGAGCGTCGCAGGAAGCCCCCCTGGGGCGGCCTGGATATCCGGCTCCATCGCTTCTCGAAATGGCACCGACGCGGGGGAGCGTCGGCCGGCGAAAAGCTGGACATCGTGTCAGGTGGGGACAAACGGAATCCGAGTCGAGAAATTGGCACGAGATTCTCTTAACCATGGATCATCAGACAGCGGAAAAGACAGCCGCCACAGAATCCTCTCCCAGATCGGGGCGGATTTGAGTGGCAGGAAAGACAAACAGAACCAAACTCGATGACAAGGCAGATAGTCCTAGTAATCGAATAAACAAATCGAGACCTCTCCCAGAGAAGGAGTCACTCAGGAAGTCGAAACAAAAATTTGCTCAGTCATGGTGGGCTAAACGCCAGCGAAGCGGTCCCCCGAAGTAAGATTCGGGATTTCCCTTCCTGAGAAAAGCCTCGCTCCCGAAAGGGACAAACCACTCTCCAAGTAGACTACCTACCTAAGAAACAACCTACCATTACTACCCTTCTTGGCAAGCCACCAGACTTCTTCGACCCCCGGGAAACCGGGGGCCGAAGCCTTTTTAGGCCCTTTGCCGCGATCGTGCGGGGTGCTACCGCGACGTCGCGGCGCGATAGGTTTCCAGGGAGATGGCCTCCAGGCGGGCGCCGCCATTGGGGTCCGCCTGGCCGTCGAAGCCCATCAGATCGAATGTGATCGTTAACTCCTCGGCCTCCATCTCATCCGACAGGGTCAGGAAGGCCGTGGGCGAGATTCGGCCCGGGGGAGCGGAACGCCAGATACTGCAATTTGTTGCACGGTTGTCCTTCTCGGTGATGCGCAGCCGCAACGCGGGCGCAAGGCCGTCGGCAAACCGTTCAATTCGGGCGCCCACGGCCCACAATGGGCGATCCGGCACGGCACTGGGCTCCAGCAGTGGGCTGGTCCAGGAGCCGTAGACGTCACCCGAGGAGCCGGGTTGCTGCAAAACCAGCCCGTCGGCCGCAGCGGCCGCCTCCGCTGGCCTGAAGGCGACGTCCGAGGCCGGCTGCCACCCGTGGGTCTGTCCGGCGAACTCCAGGTGCATTGTCGAGTTCGATCGATACAGATCATCCAACCAGCCGAGGTTCTCCACTTTCAGATTCTGCACGCGGATCGTTGCGCCTTCCTGGCTCCCGAGCCCCAGAAGATCGAATCCGAACGTCCATTCCTGGACGTCGGCCTCGGCCAGCAGATACTGCTGGTATTGCCGCCCCCACGGATTCGGAGATTCAAGCGCATCCGGCTGTGCGTCGATTTGTAGCAGGTCCGTCCGCGCGAATGCATCGCGATGTATCATCAGGCGGAAGCTCGGCCACTTTCCGGCGGCATCTTCCTCGGCCGCCACCGTCCAGGAAACGCGCAACAATGTCCCTTTCGGAACAGCCACCGTGCGCGCCGGCGAGACAAAGCCGCCGTATTGCCCCGGGGCGGTGAGCTGCACCTGAAGGGCACCGAACTCGTCCTTGAAGCCCGCGGCGGGAAACGCCGGGTTCGTCACACGAGACCATCCCGACGGGCCGCCGCTAAAATCCTCGGACGCCACGACGGTTGCCAGAACCGGTTCATTCCGGCAGCCATCCAGATAGCCCGTCACCTCCGGGCACGGGTCGATCACGTCGGGAAACCCGTCCTCGTCGATGTCCGTCGCCGCCGGCAGATCCTCGCCGTAGGCAGCCGTCCGATTCACCGCCGCCATGGACCGTACCGTCTCGCCGTCCGGATTCAGGACGGGCCCTTCGATCTCGACCGGCGTATTGAAGAGCCACTCGGGGTTGAAGCGCTCGGCGCCGACGTCGCGCCCGGCGACCTGGAAGCCATCCTCCTCGATTTCCCCATCGCCGTCCACATCGAAGGGCAACTCCTCGGTCTGGTACAACACCAGGCTGTTCAGGAACGTCACCAGGGCCTCGCGGTCGGCTTCGGAAGCCTTGGCGTAGGCTTCCGCCGCGGCGGCTGCTTCGCCGCCGTGTCGGCGAATGACGGCATCCAGATCGAGGCTCGCGCCATCGTGGCCGTAAGGCGCGCCATGTCCGACGCCCCACAGCGGAGGCGTGCGGAAGTGGCGCTGGATCGATCCGTCGAAGTTCAACTCGGCGAAGCCGTCGCCCATCTCGTGATGGCGGAAGTCGGAGTACACGCCAGTGAAGGTCGCCGCGCCCCGCCGAGGAACTCGCAACCCATCCTCGATCTGTGACAGGTCTTTGACCTGGGCCTCCAGGCGCCCTGCAGCCTCGTTCCAGGCGGCGCGCAGCTCGAACAGCCGGCGATCGCCCTCGAATCGGCCATAGACGTCTGTGCTGGTCGGGTTGGCCGGCTCGATCCGCCAGTCTGGGACGTGACAGGTCGTGCAGCCGAAGCTGTCCATCAGCACCCGGCCGCGGGAGGTGCGCTCCGTCGGAGGCCGCTGAGCGGGGATCGCCGCGTGGAGTAGGTAGAACTCCAGCAGATCCATCTCGCCCTGCGAGAACTCCTCCAGCACGCCGTCGCCGTCGGGATCGTCTGCGCTGATGCCCAGGATCGTGCGCGTCACGCCGGCATCCGGCGACGGCTCGACAGAGAACTGCCGCGCTCCATTGACCGAAATGCTGGCAACTCCGTCCCTATCCGGGTCGTCTGCGGCAACGCCGTCGTGGGCATCCAACCCGATGTGCGTGTGCATAGCGTTTCGGGCAAAGCCGCGCACCGTGGAGGACACAGCGCCCTCGCGGTGGCCCCAGCCGAAGATCTGCATTGTGAAGTTATAGCCGGCCACTTCCGGATCGTCGAGGCTCTCCGCGTCGGGCAGCATGTGCCCGTCGGAATCCACGTACCAGAGGCGGAGCACAGTGTTCAGGTCCGGATGGCCGTCGTGATCGGCGTCCTCATTCTTGCCGAAGGAGAGCGGCGATTCGCCCGGCGCGGGCTCGACGACCAGTTCAGCTCCGGTCATCTCCTTCAGCGAGATCCACCCATCGCGATCGGTATCGGCCTGGCCCATCAACTTCATGCGCGTCTGCAGGCCGATCATCTCGATGGCGCCCGCGCCAAACGCGCTCAGGGTCTGTCGCCCGCGTCCGCTGTTCTTGGGAATGGTCACGCCGGGTCCGGGTTCGCGCGGCACGTTCGTGTGACACGCGGCGCAACTGGTCACGTCGGCGAGCGGAAGCATTTTCGTGCGTTCGTCGCCGAGTGGCCCGCCGATGAAGTCGCCGCCGTGGCCGGTCGCGCCGTCGCGTACCCGCCACTGGCGCTGGAACAAGTCACGGCCGCGCTGGAAGGCCAGCCACGGATCGCGCCGGATGAACCAACCCGACGTCCCGGGCTCGCGCGCGTCGAAGCTCGACCGAATGCGAATGCGGCGGCTCTTGATGGAAAGGCCGCTCAAGTCCTTCGCCCGGCGATCCGACCAGCCCTCGGTGGACGTGCCGGGGCGCTCCGACAATTGCGCCGATGCCGGCCCGACCAGGGCCAGCAACACAACGATCCGGAACGCGAGGACGAGTCGATTCCTCATGACCCACCCTCGCCACGTTCCCATCCCCCCGGCAACGGGAATTGGGCGCGATGTGTCGCGCCGTTGGCGCTCGGTGTTCTTGCGCCCGTTACCTGGGGTTGGCACCCCAGGCTGGTATGCGGCGCGCCCTCGGCGCTTGCGTAAGATCTGAGGACAGGTGGGTAGCGAGGGGTTGAAAGGTTGGCGAAGACTCGACACACCCACCTGTGCCGAGGGGATGGGCGGTGCACATCAAGCGCTCGCCCTTCTCCAATGGAGCGCCATCGGCGCGGAGCATACCAGCCTGGCGCGTTTAGCGCCAGGTACCGTGAGCGCAAGAGGTCGAGGGCTGAAGGCCCGACCGATCGAATCTGAAGGAGCGCCATCGGCGCGGAGCATACCAGCCTGGCGCGTTTAGCGCCAGGTACCGTGAGCGCAAGAGGTCGAGGGCTGAAGGCCCGACCGATCGAATCGCAACCAATCCGTCGATGCGTCGCGCCTTTAGCGCTCGGTGTTTTGGCGCCCGTTACCTGGGGTTGGCACCCCAGGCTGGCATACGGCGCGCCCTCGGCGCTTTGCGTGGGCAGAGACGATGCGTGGTTGGGGAGTGAACCAAACGTCACCGGAAGCTCCCATGAGTAGATGATCGCTTGGGAGCTATTCCAAGGAGCGAGTACGATGCGCCTTTGGCGCTTGCGTGGGTAAGAGCGGTTGCTGAGCGGAGGAATTCCGAAGTTCAGGGCCGCGTCTCTCAAGGGGCCCCTCGGTATCGCTGAAGGAGCGCCATCGGCGCGGAGCATACCAGCCTGGCGCGCTTAGCGCCAGGTACCGTGAGCGCAAGAGTTCGAGGGCTGAAGGCCCGACCGATCGTTGAGAGATCATCCCGCGTCTCTTGGGCCACCCGATTGGGCGATTGACACTTTCTCACAAGCCATTCGACCTTGGTTGGTGAAAACACCATCTGCGCAGAAATTGCCAGCCTGGCGCGCTTGGCACCAGGTACCATGAACATAGGAGTTGGAGGGCTGAAGGCCCGACCCGTCGCGATGCCTCAATCATTGAGTTTGATCCTGATTCACGTGATCTTCAGTACAAAGGATCGTCGCCCTTTCATCGATCACGCGAACCGCCAGGCCCTCCACGCATACATGGCAACTATCGCGCGAAACGAGGGGGCCGAGTGTTATCGCATCGGCGGAGTTGAAGATCATGTTCATCTGGCGATTCGTCTCCCCCGAACAATGGCAGTGGCCGACTTGATTCGGCAGATCAAGGCCAGTTCATCGAGTTGGATGAAGGAGCAGTCAAAGGATCTCGCAGTCTTTGCGTGGCAGCGGGGGTATGCGTGCTTCTCAATCAGCCCGCAGTATCGGCAAGAGCTCCTTGAGTACATCGATAATCAGGAAGAGCATCACAGGTCGCGAACCTTTCAGGAGGAGCTTCGGGTGTTCCTCAGTAAGTACGAGGTCGATTATGATGAGGCCTACGTCTGGGATTAGGGAGTGTGCGATGGACCGCGCTTTCAGCGCTCGGTGTTTTGGCGCCCGTTACCTGGGGTTGGCACCCCAGGCTGGTATGCGGCGCGCCGTTGGCGCTTGTGTGTAGAGGCGATGCGTGGTTGGTGAGAAGGCCAAAGGGTAGCGAAGGCCCTCGTATGCAGATGAGCGCTCTTGAGAACACCCTCGGGGTGAATGTGGTGATCCTCGGCGCACGCGCAGGTGAGAGTCTGGGTGATTGGACGTCTGGCGCCCCCGACGAAGCGCCATCGGCGCGGAGTATACCAGCCTGGCGCGCTTAGCGCCAGGTACCGTGAGCACAGGAGTCGGAGGGCTGAAGGCCCGACGGATCAGCGCCCCGCCCTCCTTTCGGCTTGCCGTCTCTCCAAAGCCTCCCGATTCTGTGCATACAATCGCTGCAGGAGGTATCCGGCGATCGCGACGTTACTTGGGATTCGGGGGCCGCTGACTGGGATGCGGCTTGAATTGGGCGATGTGACTTGCCTCGGGCGCGCCGAGGAGATGGATTTGGTATTGCCCGATGCCGCCGTCTCTCGCGAGCACGCGCGCATTCGCCGACGCAATCTAAGCTGGATTCTTGAGGACGCCGGAAGCCGCCACGGCACGTTCGTAAATACGGACCGCGTCGATGGCCAGCGCCCGCTGCTGAAGAACGACGTCATTCAAGTCGGGCACTCGCTGTTTCTGTTCGACTCCGATTTCGACATCCAGAACGCGGATTTCTCCGACCGGTCCGTGTACTTCGCTCAGCCTCACGATGAGACGGTCGAGGTGGCGCCGGTTGCCGTCCTGTCGCGTACCGAGGTGGGCGGTCCCGAGCCGACCGACGCGGGGATGGATTTCGTCGTTCAGCTCGGCGAACTGTTCGACTCCGCGCGCGTCAGTTTTGCAGATTCGCTGAACCATGCGTGCGAGCGCCTGGCGCAGTTGTTCCGCACGGATCAGTTGGTTCTGCTGCTGTGGGATACGGCGGCGCGGCGGCTGCGCGTTTCGGTCGCGATCTCGCGCGACGAGCGCATCCTTGCCGACTCCGCGGTGATTCAGAAGACTTTCCACGAGCGCAAAGCGATGCTGATCAGCGACCGGCCGGACTTGGCGGCGCCGCCTTCACCGGATGCGCCGAAGGCTCCGGCGAGTCGATCGATCCTCGCGGCGCCCCTGGAAATCGACGACACGGCGATTGGCGCGCTGTACCTCGAGCGCCAGGAGTTGGATGCCTACTCGCTGCTGGATTTGCGGAATGCTCGCGCCGTTGCAAAGCTGATGGCCGTCTTCATCGAGTCGCGCCAGAAGGCCGAGGCGCTTGCGCTGCGGATACGCTACGCCGGGCCGGAGTCCGACATTGTCGGCACGAGCGCGCCACTGAGGAGAGCTCTGGAGACGGTTGCGAAGCTGGCGCCTACCCCCGCCACGGTTCTGCTGGTGGGGGAGACGGGCACAGGCAAGGAGTTGTTTGCGCGGCGGATTCACGACTTGTCGCCGGCCGGCCGCGCGGGTGCGCCGTACATCGCAGTGAACTGTTCGGCGATTCCGGAATCGCTGTTCGAGTCGCAGTTGTTCGGTCACGAAAAAGGATCCTTCACCGGCGCGATTCGGATGCAGCGCGGGCTGATCGAGCAGGCGAACGGCGGCACGCTCTTCTTGGATGAGATCGGCGAGATGTCGCTGGCGATGCAGCCGAAGCTGCTGCGTTTCCTGCAGGAACGTGTGTTCACTCGTGTGGGTGGGACGAAACCCATTCGCGCGGATGTGCGACTGGTGACGGCGACCAACCGGGATCTTCTGGAGGAAGTGCGCGCTGGGCGTTTCCGCGAGGACCTCTATCATCGAGTCGCCGTGATCCCGATTGAGCTGCCACCGCTCAGAGAGCGCCGTGCCGATGTTGCGCCCCTGGCCGACCATTTTCTTCAGCTTCACGCCAAGAAACTCGGCAAGCAAATCGTCGGCATCAGCGCCGAGGGGATCATCTCGTTAGAGAAATACGACTGGCCGGGGAACATCCGAGAGCTCTCCAATTGCATCGAGCGAGCGGTCCTTCTTTGCGATGATAAGGTGGTTCTCCCCAGGCATCTAAGCCTTCCGTTGGCGGGCCGGATGGTATCCGCGTCGCCTTCGCAGGGCCCAGGCGCGGCGCCGACGCCGCTTCCCATCACGCCATCTCGGCCGGCGGCCGGTTCGGACTGGCCCCTGTCTCGCGTAGAAGCGGAACACATCGCCCGGGTCCTGGAGGCGAATGGCCACAACCAGGTGCAGGCAGCGGAGGTGCTGGGGATCCACCGAAATACGCTGCGCAAGAAGATCCGGGAATACGATCTGAAGTCAGAATGACGGCGGATTGCCGGGAAGCCCGGTCCCGGCGGGGAATGAAAAACTCCCTGCTCTCCGGCGTTGACGACCCCTCTTTGTTCCCCTAAGAACCAAGGATGTTCTCATGCGACCGGAGTGCCGCTCATGCACGTAAAACTGCCGTTTGGCGATGACATGCTCCCCGTTGATGTTCCGGACAACTGGATCAACGGGCGTTGTTATCGTTCCCACCGCTACGAACAGGCAGGAGACGAGCGCGCCGAGTTGCTGGCTGCTTTCAACGATCCGATCGGGATCGATTCGTTCGAGCGCCTCGTGGCCGGACGATCCAACGCGGTCGTGGCGATCGATTCCTCCGCGCCGGGGTTGTTCCCGGAGTTCCTGGGCGAGTTCCTGGAGGAGTTGGAAGAGGCGAGCAGCCTCGATGCAAAGGACATCCTGGTACTTCTAACGAATTTCTACTGGAATCCCAGCGGCCGTGAATTGATCGAGGAACTGGTTCCCCAGGACATCCGCGACCGCTATCCCGTGGCGTTGCATGATCCGACGGACTACGGTGCTTCCCGCGAGATCGGCAATGTGCTCGATCATTATCCGCTGCGCATCAACACGGGCTACCTGGATGCGGATCTGAAGATCGTGATCGGGCCGGTGTATCCGCATCTGCTCCGCGGCTTCAGCGGCGGCCGCGCCGTGATCACGCCGGGGCTTGCGAACGAAGATACGCTGCGCCACATGTACAGTTTCGAGAACGTTTCCGACCCGAATGTGGTTTATGGGATCATTCGTGACAATCCGTTCCACAAGGCCGGCCTCGATGCGATGGGCAAGGCCGGGTGCGATGTGGCGGTTTCCGTGATGATGACGCCAGAGGGCAAACTATCGCGCGTTGTCGTCGGCGAGCCGGGCCAGTCTCACATCGCGGCCGTCGGCATGGTTCGCGAAATGATGAACGTGAGCCTGAAGGAACCGATGGACATCGTGGTGACCGGCGGCGGGGGAGCACCCCACGACGCGACGGTTCTCCAGATGGTGAATGTGCTGTCGGCCGTTCTGCCCGCCTTGAAAGACGATGGAACCATCGTCCTGACGGCGAAGCTGGCCGATGGGATTGGTCCCGACCCGCTGCGCGATATTCTTCTCCATTGCGACGGGCCGCGTAGCTTCCGCGAAAAATACAGCAAGCCGGAGAACTTCACGCCCGGGCAGTGGGTGGCGCAGGTGTTCTACCAGATTCTCGCCAAGCATGAAGTGATCGTTTTGGCAGACGGCATGAGCGAAGACGAACTGTGGGCCACGGGCATGACGCCAACGAGCGACTTGCAGGAAGCCGTCGAAGTCGCCATGCAAGGTCACGGACAGCGCTGCAAAATCTGCGCGCTTCCGGACGGACCGTTTACGCTCGTCACGGTCGCTCCGCCATCCGGCGCCCGGACCCCGGGAATCCCTGGCTGATTGACCTTGGTTATATCAAAACGAACTGCACCCGCCTCGGCCGAGGCGGGTGCAGTTCGTTTAGGAGTTTGGTAACTTGCGATTACTTCTTCACAACCTTCGCGCTGCGGTGTGACCCCTGGACTTTCCAGCCGCGCGGGAGAAGGCGTTTGCCGAACGTTGCCGAGCTGTTCAAGTCGACCGCGCCAAAGACGGCAGACTTCGAACCGGGCAATGTCATTTTGGCAAGCTTGTCGCGCAGTGTGCTGAACGCGACGCCCTTGGGATAGGACTTCAACGCGTCGGCGACGTATTTGCGCTTCGTGTCGATATCGACGCGCTGCTTGCGGCCGCTGCTCTTCTTTGCGGCGGCTTTCTTGACGGGCTTCTTGGCAGCGGGTTTTCTGCCTCTCGCCTTCTTTGTCTTCTTCGCCGTCGGTGCCTTTGCAGGCTTGGGCGCGGTGGGAGCTTTGGCTTTGCCGGAGCGATTCGCGAGATCGGCCTTCAGGCCCGCAAGAACCTCTTCCAGGTTAGCCTCTTTGGCTTGAGCCTGCTCGCGAGCGATGCGGGCCTTCTCGAGTTCGTCAGTCTTCTCTTCGATCGCCTTCTCCAACATCTCGCGATACATCTCGGCATGCTCCTTTTCGAACTGGGCTTTTTGTCTTTCCAATTCGACAAGAAGCTCAACAGCCGGACGCATGCGCGCCGGAGCGGCTTTGGGTGCAGCTTTCTTCCGAGCTTTTCTAGCCATAATACTATGTCCTTCGTTGAGAGTATTGTATTCCATCAGGATGCAAGGATAGTAGACGCGCGCAAGCGGCAGGGTGTCCAGCGCAATCCGGTTCATCCTGTGGAAAGTTCAACATGAAAAGAATGTTCACTTTCCGAGCTCGCACTGAGCGAAAATGGGAAAGATAGCTTATGAGAATTAGAATACCCCCGGGTTGAAAACTCCAACCCGGGGGTATCGATTTGTTGATGCAGAATCGAACTTACTTCTTCGGGGCAAACTTCAAAATGCCCTTCACAGGAAGTTCGCCGAGCAGCGGACGGCACCATTCAATGAACTCGGGGGTGACGTCGTTGCCGGCTTCGTTGATGTACTTGTCTTCCATCGGGCGATACTGCTTCTGGCCCTTCGGGAAGTTGACGCCGGAAACATCTTCCAGCGCTGCACGGAACGGCTCGGCCAGGTACTTACCATAAGCCGTATCGACACGGCGGATGCAGACGGAACCGTCGATGTCGCCAATCATGGCCATCTTGACGGCGGCTTCGCCGACTTCACGCGCTTCGAGCGCATCGACTTCGCTGACGACGCCTGCCATCGAGCGCTGTGCGTAGCCCAGCGTGTCGGCGCGGATACGGAACTTCTTCTGGTACTTGTTATAGAGATAGATCTTCGTCGCCGCGGCAAAGAAGTCCGCCAATGCACCAGAGCCGGAAAGCTGGGTGTGACCAAAGGCATCCTTCTTCGCGCCGCCGGAGAGATCCTCAACCTTGCCGGCTGCGTCGAACAGGCCGATGATCGCTTCCATGCCGAGTTCCTTCAATTCCTCGCGAATACGATCGCTCTGCAGGAACAGGTTTCCGTCCAGGTCGGCGACGCCTTCGCTGATCGCGATCAGGGCGCGGCCGTGTTCCTGGTAGGATGCATCGATGTCGTCGAGAATCTGCTTCAGCGTGTACGTACGCTCCGGCAGGTAAATCTTGTGCGGCCCGTCGCCCGGATTGACGCGCGCCAACGCGGACGCGGCGGTCAGCCAGCCGGCATTGCGGCCCATGCAGATGTCGATCTTGATGCCCGGCAACGCGCGGTTGTCGAGATCGTTGCCCATGAAGCAATTCACAACGTACTTCGCGGCGGACGCATAGCCTGGGCAGTGATCGGTGACGAGCAAATCGTTGTCGACGGTCTTGGGAACGTGGAAAACGCGGAGCTCATAGTTTGCTTCGCGCGCGATCTTGTTAATGATGCCGGCGGACAGAGCGCTGTCATTGCCGCCGATATAGAAGAAGTAGCGGACGCCGTGTTTTTCGAAAATCTCGAAGATCTGGCGGCAATCTTCTTCCTTCGGCTTGAAGCGGCACGACCCGAGGCCGGCGCTGGGGGTGGCGGCGATCGCTTCCAGATTGGAATCCGATTCCGCGCGGAAATCGATGAAGTCCTCCCGCAGAACGCCCTCGACGCCATTGCGAGCGCCGTAGATGCCCTCGATGTCCGGGTGCTTCATTGCTTCCTTTACCACGCCGATCAGCGACTGGTTAATCACCGCGGTCGGGCCGCCGGACTGTCCGACCACCAGGTTTCCTTTGACTGCCATGTGCACAACTCCTTCCGATTCGGTTTCCGATCAAGGGAGCCTCTCCCCTCCGGATTCGGGGGGATATTGGACAGCCCCCCGCCCGAGCGCAAGGCCGGAGCCGAGATTTTTCTCGAAAATGCCACAGACAGTTATAAAGCAATCGGCTTGCACCTCAATCGCGCACAAGGCAAGCGATGAGAGTCGGTCCAAATTGCATTCGGAGATGTTCATGTCCTTACGTCGCACCGCAACTTTCGCGTTCCTTTTGCTTCTTGTTCTTGGATCTGTCGGGTGTTCGATCATCGACGACGACAAGATCTTTGCCGATTTTCCCGCTCCCGGTCCGGGAGAAATGATCAATTCGGAGCTGTGGGATCAGGTCGAAGGCACAGACAGCGTTCACCGTTCTTCCCACGCGAAGACGTGGCCGTTGCCGTGGTTCTTTTCGCTGCATGATTTTGCCATTTCGCGCGAAGCCGCCAGTCGTTTCGATTTCGCCTGGTACGACCTTGGAAATCCGCTGATCTTCCTGCCGGTGTATGTCTCCGCCGGTCAGGCATTCTACGAGGCCGGCGACCATGAACCGATCGGAGAGGCACACCTCTTCTGGACACCATTCTGGACCTCCGCCAAGACGCGCAATCCGCAGGCCCTCGGGTCGAATCTGAATGCGTGGGGAGTTCCACTGTTCGTCTCGCACGTTGGGGGCAATCTTCGGAATGGCGATTTCTCTCTGACGAATATTCTTTGGACGCTTGGGCCGATGGTGATGTCCTACGAAACCAAGTCCGGAAACGGTGGTTATGTTGCGACACCATTCCTGCTCGGCGGACTGCTGGGGTCGATCCTCTGGGCGGACTTCGATATCCGCGAGGACCAGAATCGCATCATCGGTCACGGGCCGCTCTTCTCCTACCTTGGGTATTCGGACGTCACCTCGCAGTATAGACACAAGGTCAAGAAACAACGCATGGTGATTCTCGGCATCCTGTGGTTTGATCGTTCGCTGAGCGATCTGAAGAAGAACCAGGTCATCAATTCCTCCCACGGCCCGCTGTGGGGGATGTTCGGTTGGGGGCGAAAGAACACCGCGCCGACTGTGCGATTCCTCTGGATTCCAATTCGCGTCGGAAGCGGCGCCGCGGAAGAAGGCCAGAGGCAGTAGTCTCGTGTCTCCAGAAATGAAAACCGCCCGCTCTCGGAAGTTGAGAGCGGGCGACTTGTTTTTAGGAATTGCGACGCGAAATCAGGGACGACCCATTCCGCTGCGATCGCGGTACTTGGGAACCGGCGGCTTCTCGTAACGGTTCTCCTTGATCTCTTTCAGCATCAGATCGATCGCGGCATCCAGTTGCGGGTCGCCACCATTGATCATCTCTGCCGGATCATCGACGACTCGAATGTCAGGTTCGACACCCCAACCTTCGATTACCCATTCGCCCTCTGCGCTGTAGGTCGCGCGTGTCGGCACGGTGATCGAGCCGCCATCGATCAGTTCGGGATTGCCGGTCAGGCCGACCACGCCGCCCCACGTCTTTGTGCCGATCAACTTCCCAACGCCGGCAACACGGAAGTAGTACGGGAACAAGTCGCCACCGGAGCCGGCGCGGCCGTTGATCAACATGCACTTCGGTCCGAAGTGCGCATCGCGCGGGGTCGACGGCGGATCGTCGTAGCGCGATGGGCGATAGCTGCGCACCTGGCGATTAAGCAATTCGACAAAGCGGTTCGGATCTTGTCCGCCACCGTTCCAACGCTCATCGATAATCAGCGCAGCCTTGTCGCGTTGCATCTGCAGCTGGCGAACCAGGTCATTCTGGCCGGCGATCTGTGTATTCGGAACGTAGATGTAGCCGACCTCGCCGTTTGTCCTCTCGTCGACGTAGGAGCGCTTCAGTTCAATCCAGGCGCGATAGCGCAAGTCGCTGTCGCTCCGCAGTGGCTCGACAAGCACTTCGCGCGCGTCGTCATCGATCTCCGGCTTCTCGCTGACGGTGATCGTAACGGTCTGTCCCGCAATGCCTTGGAACGATGCCCAAGGATCCATGGACGTATCGAGAGACACGCCATTTACGGCAAGCAGATAGTCGCCTTCCTTGACGTCAACGCCGGGCTGGCTCAATGGTCCGCGGGCATCGAGATCCCACGGTCCGCCCTCGTAGATCTTGGCGATACGATACGCCCCGTTCTCCAGCGTGAAATCGACGCCCAGTTCGCCAACGGATGTACGGTCGGCTCGTTCCACATCGCCGGAGCCACCCAGATAGGAGTGCGAGACGTTGAGTTCGGCGATCATTTCGCGGATAATGTAATTCAGGTCGGAGCGTGTCACGCAATCGGCCAGCATCGGCTCGTATTGCTTATACACACCGTCCCAATCCACACCGTGCATACCCGGATCGTAGAAGAAGTCGCGATACAGCCGCCACACATCGGTGAAGATCTGATGCCACTCTTCGCGCGGACGAATTTCCACATCCATGCCCTTTGTGGAAACCGAGTCCTTCAGCGACTGCCCAGCCTTTGCATCGACAACATACGCACGACTGCCGCGCCAGAAGAGCAGCTTCTTCCCATCTGCGGACATCGAGAAATTGCCCTCGTCCGCAACGGCTTCGGCCTTCGGCTCGTCGTCTTCAATATTGATCGTGAACGTCTTTGTTTCTTCGCCTTCCGCGTTGCGTGTGTAGAATAGCGCACCGCTGTCGCCGACGCAGAGGTTGAAATAGCCGCCCTTTTCAACCGGCAGCAACATCGCGCGGCTTTCGAAGCCTTCGAGATCGATCTCGAGCGGCTTTTCCTCTTCCGCTTCTTCTTCCTTCTCTTCTCCTTCTTCCTCAGCTTCCTCAGCCTCATCTTCTTCCGCTTCAGCCTCTTCTGTTTCGACCTCGGCGGCTTCGTCCTTCTCTTCTTCCCAAGTCACTTCATCGCTTTCCGGCAACCAGGGAGATGGGACGTCATTCCTCAGCGGCACAACAACCAGCTTATCTGTGTCTGGATAGACGAATCCATCACCGGCATAATGATAAACCGGATCGGTGAATTCGCGCAGGCTCGCGAAGTACAGGTACTTCCCTTCGCGATCGAACGTCGGCCATGTGTCGAAGTAGAAACCGGACGTTACCTTGGTCGAATCTTCCGACTCCATGTTGTAGAGATAGATCGCCCAATTGCCGTTCGGCTGTTCCTTCGTATAGGCAAACCACGCGCAGTCTTGCGACCAACTGGTGTGCGAACGATTCGCGCCCTTGTCGCGATCGACAACCTTCGTCATCCCATCTTCAACGGTCGTGATGAAGATATTCCCGGCGTAGTCGGAATAGGTGATGAACTTCGAATCCGGCGACCACTTCGGATTGAAGCGGAATCCATCGCCTAGATCAGTCAGCGTGCGGGTTTCGCCCTTGCCGTCGGACTGCGTGATGGTCAGCTCGTAGTTTCCACTCTCATCGGAGAAGTACGCGATCCAGCGCCCGTCGGGGCTCCACGCGGGGAAACGCTCGAAGGCGCCATCGGTGCGTGTCAGGTTTCTCGCGACGCCCTTCTCGACCGGCATCGACCAGATATCGCCGCGCGCTTCGATCGCCACGCGTTCGCCGGCCGGCGAGACGGAGCCGCCCTGGATGAAGTCGCTCGCATCCACCAGCGTCGGACGCAGATTCGGCCGGTCGCCGGGGATTGTGATTTCCACTTCGCGCGTTTTGCCGTTCTTCAGGTCGAGCACATTGAGGCTGGCGCCGTATTGATAAACGATCTCGCCACGCCCCTTCGGCCCTGGACCAATCGCGGGGAATCCAACGTCGTAATCCGTGTAGTCAGTCAGTTGTTCGCGCTTGTCCTTCTTCGGATCGAACGACCAAATGTTGTAGCGATAGCCTTCGCCCGCATCGCTCAAGTAGTAGACGATCCCGTCATGCCACATGGGCTGACCGTCTGTGCCTATCCAGTCGGTGATCTGTCGAGAGGTGTTGTCCTTCAAGTTGAAGAGCCAGACGTCTGTCGCCTGGCCGCCGACGTGGCGCTTCCAGGTGCGGAACTTGCGCGAACCCCACGGCGTGTAGGCCAGCCACTCGCCATCGGCGCTGATCGTTCCGTCCGCACCGTACGGCACAGGCAGCGCCTCGGGCAGTCCGCCCGTCGGCGACACGGTGTAGAGGCGCTCCTGCTGCGAGAGGCCCATCAGATCCCACGCGTGGAAGACCAGTTGGTTCGTCTCTGTCCAATCGGTCAGGAATTCAAGTGCCCCGTGGTGCGTGATGCGCTCGGGAACACCGCCCGTGATCGGCAGCGTGTAGATGTCCGAATTGCCATCGTAGTTGGCGACGTAGGCAATCGTCTGGCCATCCGGGCTGAATCGGGGAAAGAGTTCGCCGCCCACGGGACTCGCCAGCGGTGTGGCGACGCCGCCCTCTCGCGGAACCAGCCAGATGTCCTGGGCGTAGGAGAAGACGATGTTCTCGCTGCTGATATCCGGATAGCGCAGCATGGCGCCATGGGGTGTAATTTCCGCCGCGGCCGGCACAGCCAGCCCCGCGGCGAGCGTGGCGGCCAGAGCCACCAGACCTCGCGATAGATCCATTATCGACTCCAAGAAAAGAGAATCCCGGCCGCGCGCACGCTACACTTCCTCCCACCTCCGACATCGCAGCCGAACTTTCTTCTACGCATCCGCGGGCGGGAGCCTTCACGGCGGGGACGGCCACCCCCGGAAAAGCTTGTCCTCGGCCGGTGGCCAGGGGATGACTTCTGCACGACATCGATGCCGGGGTTGCAATGCCGCTTCTATCGCCAGATGACTATGTTTCCGCCGCCCAGACTGTTGCTCAACTGAGCGCGCTGGGGGCCGTGGTTGGAGCGAGCATCTGGATGATGGCGCGACCGCAGATCGTTGGGCAGTGGTTGGTGGGCAATCGGCCGGTGCGGCGCTCCCTGGTAGCCGGGGTCACCCTGATGGTTCTCGGGTCGGTTTGCGCGGCCCTGGCAGTCTGGGTGGGGGGCGTTGAGAAGGTCTTCATGACTCGAACGCTGGGGACGTGGGTGATGCTGGCGGCGGCGGCCTGCGCGTTGCCGGCGGCGTTCGACATGGATCGCCGATCGCGCAAGGGCGGCCTGCCGCCCAAGCCCGTCTGGCAAATCGGCATCCTGGCGGGGACCGGGGCCGTCATCATCGTGTCGCTGCTTTGGTTCTGGGTCGCGGGGCTGCTGTTCAATGTCCAGGGAACCGAGGTTTTCGCAGGCCTGCTGGTCCTCGGCTGGCAGTTCCCCACGCTGGTCATTCTGGCACTGCTGGCCGCGCCAATCGAGGAATTGATCTTCCGCGGGGCGCTGCAGGGCCTGCTGGAGCGTATCTGCGCTCGGTTCGGATGGCCCGCCTGGTTGGCGGTGGTCGCGGCAGCGGCATTGTGGGCGCTGGGGCATGCAGGCATGGTGACGCCCGACGGTATCAAAGAAGGCCAGATACTGGCCATCGGGCTCATGCTGGGTTTCGCGCGCCGACGGTTCGGACTCGAGGGCGCTATCGCGATTCACCTGGGGTTGAACATGTGGACGCTCTTGATGCAGTTTGCCTTGAATTTGCTCGGGTTAGGGGCACAGTAGGCAGCGCCTTCCGCAACGGGCGCGGGTTTTGCCTATCTCTTCACCAAGCCGCCCACATTCGGGCGGCGCTCATCGATCTGGAACACAGGAAACGGAGTCTCATGCGCGTACGCTTCCCGTCGCTTCTCGTCCCCATTCTACTTCTGCTCGCAGCGCTGCCCGGCGCGGCCCTGGCCCAGGGATTCGGCAATCTGTCGAACTTCCGGTACCCGGCCGAGGTCTCCGCCGCCTTCACGCCGAGCGTCGCTCTTCCCGGCGAAGAGGTTCGCCTGGATGTGACCGTGGACCTGAACGAGGGCTATCACATCTACGCAATGAACCTCGGTGCCGCAGGGCCAGTTGCGACGGCGATCACAATCGGCGACAGCACCGGGGTCGACGCGATCGGCGAATGGGAGGAGCCGGCTCCTGAGACCAAGTTCGATCTCGGCTTCCAGGTCGACGTGAGTTATCACGAAGGCAAGGTAACATTCTCGCGCACCTACAAGGCCCAGGACATCGAGCCGGGCGAGTACAAGACCGACGGCACGATTCTGATCCAGATCTGCGACGCGACGAGTTGCCTGCCGCCGCGCAAGATGCCATTCAGCGCAGACATGATGATCCGCATGGGGCGCGAAGCCGCAGCGGCAGCCGCCACCGAACCCACGGCCACGCCGACACCCGAACCCACCCCCGTCGTGGAAGAGGTGATCGAAGTCGAAGAGCCCGCCGTCGTGGTCGTCGAATCGGACGACTCGCTTCTCGAGCCGCCCCCGATTCCGGGCACGGTCAATCGCGTTTCGTCGCAAAGCAGCGGCAGCGAACTGGCACGCGCCGGTATGGCCGGGCTGGCCGGAGCGGCCTTTCTGCTCGGCCTGATTTCTCTGCTTACGCCGTGCGTTTTCCCGATGATCCCGATCACGATTTCGTTCTTCACGAAACGCGCCGCTTCCACGCGCGCCAAGCAGGTCGGTTTGTCGTCCATCTACGCGGGCTCGATCGTGGCAGGCTTTGCGATCCTGGGATTTGGGCTGGCTGTTGCGATGCGGTTATTCGGCTGGGGAGTCGAACGCGCCGGCGCCATCAACCAGTTGGCGGCCAATCCATGGCTGAACCTCGGGCTTGCGGCGTTGTTCATCGTGTTCGCGCTCAGCCTGTTCGGCTTGTTCGAAATGCAACTGCCATCCAGTTGGACGCAGAAACTGCAGAAGCGTTCCTCCGGCCGAACGGATGCGATGGGCGCGATGCTGATGGCGATCGTGTTTGTGATCGTGTCCTTCACCTGCACCGGCCCGATCGTCGGGCCGCTGATTGTGCTGACGCTCGAGGGCCACTGGCTGAAGCCGTTCGTTGGCCTGACGGCTTACGCTGTCGGCTTCTCGCTACCGTTCTTCGTCTTGGGCCTTGTGCCACAGGCGATTTCCGCACTGCCGAAGTCCGGCGGCTGGTTGAACTCGACCAAGGTTGTGATGGGCTTCCTGGAACTGGCTGCCGCGCTTAAGTTCCTTTCGAACAGCGATCTCGTCTGGAGTTGGAACTTCTTCACGCGCGAGATCTTGCTGGCGACCTGGGTCACGATCTCCTTCCTGACGACGTTGTATCTGATCGGAATGGTTCGCCTCCCGCACGACCCCGAGAAGAGCGCCGTCGGACCGGGGCGGCTCATGCTCGCCATCGTCTTCGGAACGATTTCGCTGTATCTGACGGTTGGTCTGTTTGGTGGCCGGCTGCACACGTTTATCGAATCCTATCTGCCGCCCGACGCGGCTTCGAGGCGCGGAGGCACGACGGTCGTTGTGGCCGGTGGAGGCCACGCCGAAGTGGAAGAACTCGATTGGATTCTGAATGACTACGAAGCCGCACTGGCGCTCGCGAAGAAGGAGAACACGCCGCTGTTTGTCGACTTCACCGGGTGGACATGCACAAACTGCCGCCTGATGGAGAAGGAGATGTTCCCGCGTCCGCGCGTGAACGAGCTGCTCGAGAAGTACATTCTCGTGTCGCTGTACACCGACGACAAGGACGTGGGGGAGAAGTACCAGCGCATGCAGGCGGAGCGCTTCGGCACATTCTCGCTGCCATTCTATGCAATCGTGACTCCGGACGAGGAGACGGTCGCAACCTTCAGCGGATTGACGCGCAACGAAGATGAGTTCGTCGACTTCCTTCGAGCTGGGCTGGGAACCTGAGAGGTGCGAAGGAAGCCGATAAGCGCCTGCCCCCGGAAGTGGGAAGTCTTCCGGGGGCAGGTCTTTGGGGGGGATCGTTACCCAGGGAGGGTACGCTTCTGTTCGGCCGCGCGGCCAATTCGTCTCCTGATCCTCTGCAGTCAAGAGGGCCGCACGGCCAAAGCACGGCCGCGCGAACGCAGTCAGCCTTGGAAATCATCATCATGTCAGGGAACTGTTTTCGGAGATGGTCTCACATCGGTCGACGGAGACCATGAAAAGCGATGACTGCCTGCCGAATCGTTCCCAATCCCAACATGCTTACACGTTCCCGGCGATATGGCCGGGAGATACTGGTACTTCCCCAACGGGAAAGCGTGCAAACACTGCACCAGTTTTTGGAGCGTCTCTGATGCAAGCGTTGATGGCTGAGACCTCAGGACTTACGGGCGGCACGGTCCCCTTCCACTGGGATTCTACCGATTGCACCGGAATTGTCGCTTGCCCTGTTCCTGTGCAGACGTATCGAAGCATGTGTGTACGCGGAGTTCTCCGGTTGCCAAGCTCCCCGTCCTCGCGATACCTCATCCCAGTATGGCGGCGATCCCATTTCTGCGCCGCCCCCGAGGAGTTTCATGGGTAGACGCCGTCAATCTCGAGAAGCTGCTTTTCAGGTTCTCTTCTCGACGCACTTCACCGGATTCGATGTTAGCGACGCGACCGTCAGCCACGGCATGATGGCGCACGACGATTCGCGCTCGGTCGACGAGTTTGCTTCTCGTCTGCTGCAACTTGTGGCCGAGCACCACGAAGAGATCGAGGAGACCCTCGATGGGGCGCTGAAGCATTGGACGCTCGAGCGTCTGTCCGCCACCGATGGCGCGCTGCTGCGGCTGGGCGTTGCGGAGATTCTCTACATGGACGACGTCGCGGGCGCTGTAACCGTGAACGAGTACATCGAGTTGGCAAAGAAGTTCGGGGATGCGGAGTCGCGGCGCTTCGTGAACGGTGTCCTGGATCGGATTCTCAAGGAGCAAGATCCCGCGAAGCCACAGGAGGCGGACCTTGGAAGTTCGTGAGAGATACGTCGCCCGCATTATGAACGATCCGGCGGTCTTTGGACTGACCGAGGCTAAGTTCATTTACTCGTCGCAGATTTTCGTGAATCGATCGGTGCGTCTGCGCTGCCAGTTCACTTGCGACGAGACGCGCCAGTCGGATCTCACGCCGCCGTACTCGCCGACTGTGGAAGAAACGCGCGAGATGCTCGGCGAGTACAAGTACGGACTGATCGTTCGCCTCGAAGAACCGTTCGGGCAGCGAGATCACTTGAAGGTCTGGAGCGATTTCTCCGGAACCGTCCTGCACACCGAGAAGGAATGCCTGAAGCGCGGCTACCCGCGCGCGTTTGCGCTTGCGATCGGGACGTGCCTCTATCTGCATCACGACGATCGGTTTCGGCCGTGCGAATTCCCCGGCAAGCAGCGCCCGACCCTCGAAGCGCTCGGCATCGAGCTCAAGGACACGCTTGAGATGGTGCACTGGGGCGATCTGATCAACCGCGACGAAGACGATCCGTTCCAGTTGTTCGGCGTGTTGCTTCTTGAGTGATTAAGTCTGCTCTTCTTTCTCGACCAATCCCAGTTTGAACAGCAGCGGCTTCATCGTGAGGCCCTGGACGATCAGCGAGAAACAAACGAATCCAAACCCGAGCACAAGAAGCAAGTCGCGCGCTTCGCCGACGACTCCTGTGCGCGGAAGGCCAAGCAGGAGCGCGATCGGGATGGACCCCCGCAGGCCGCCCCAGTTCAAGACGTGTGCCCACCGGAATGGATAGATTCCGCGGCGGCCGAAGAACTCCCGGCCGATCGCGAACATCGGGTAAACCACGATTGCTCGCGCGACCAGAACCACAACGATAGCAATGCCCAGATCACCCAGGTGACCGATCACTTCATCCTTTGGAATAACCTGGAGTTCCAGGCCGATCAGAATGAAGAGGATCGAGTTGATCAGGAAGTCGATCGATTCGAAGAAGACCTCGACCGTGGCGATCGTCTTCGGATACATCGCGAGTTTCCGCCCGTAGTTGCCGAGTAGTAAACCCGCAGCAACCGTTGCGATTACGCCGGAGAGATGGAAGTGCTCGGCGACCCAAAACGTCCCATAACAACAAACCAGGCAAATCGCGTTTTCCAGCAGGTGATCGTGCAGGCGCCTCAGTACGAGGAACGTTGCATAGCCGAGCGCCACTCCGACGATGGCGCCACCGAGTGCCACCTTTACGAACTCGAGCAACGCGACACCGGCGTGGAAATCGTGCGCGCCGCTGACGACACTGAGCACGATCGCGAACAACACCACGCCGGTCCCGTCGTTGAAGAGCGACTCGCCCTCGACGAGATACTTCAAGTCCTCCGGCACGGCATACTCGCGGAAGATCGCAAGCACCGAGACCGGGTCCGTCGGGCAGATGAGCGCGCCAAATAGCAACGCAATGCCCAACGATGAGAAGACGCCGAGGGCGAATGACAATCCGCCAATCAACAGCATCGATGCAGCCACACCAATCGTCGCAAAAATGGCGACCGGAATGGCGTGCGCACGCAGGCGATCCAACTGCATATGGAACGCGCCCTGGAAGAGCAGCGGCGGCAGAAAGACCAGGAAGATCAGTTCCTTGCTGAAGCCTGTCTCGTGGATTTCCGGCCCGATGTGAAAGAGCGCCAGGCAAAGCCCCACAACGGTCAGCGCAATCGTGTACGGCACATGTGTCAGCCATCGCGCCACGATACCAACGAGGCAGGCAATCCCCACCAGGGCGATATACGTCCCAACTGCGTGTTCAATCGTGATGTCCATTCGCGATCGCTAGCGCTCGGCGGCTAGTCACTCCTTCGTGTTTTTGCCGTCTTTGCGCAGCATTGCGTGATCGATCCGTTGGCCCGTCTGCGAGTAGGCTTCGACGGTGACGTTTTCCCTATCGAGCGTAAAGAACGCGTAGTGAGGCTGCGTCGAGTGTGTCTTGAGGTTCGGGCTCCACGGAAGATCGAGTTCCTTATCGTACCACGGCGCGCCTGCACCGCCGCTGGTGATCTGCCATACCGGATACTTCATCTCCAACTCGGTCCCATCCAGTGTCGTGCGCGATCCGATATCGGTCTCATTTGTGACAATCAGTCGGCTGTAGGCGTGCTCGTCGCCCGTGATGAACGCGACAGACTTCGGCGAGGAGGAGACAATCTCCCAGATCGTATTGCGATTCTTGACGATCGGGATGTCCTTGTCGTCGACCTTGCCATCGCGATTCGTGTCGCCGCTGCGATACCACATCGCGTCACGTGTGTGTCCGCCATTGGGGAAGGGCGGTTCCTGCGCAGCGAAGAAGATGTATTCCACGCTGTCATCATCGTTGGCCTTGGCGACTTCTTCACGCAGCCATTCGACCTGATTCGGCAGGATGTAGCCTTCGAGGTTTCCGCCAATCTTATACGGATCGCTGCTGAACCAGTAATTGTTGTTCAGCATAAAGACGCGGACTGGACCGTAATCGAAGTAATACACTGTCTCATCGTAGGACGGCGAGCCTTCGCCTTCGTCCTTCGGGCCGTTCGTCGGATTCACGAACGCGTCGGCGAACACTGTCTCGGAGTTCTCTTCGCCCAGTCTGTCGACTGTGACGCCCCAGCGACTGCCATCGTCGAAGCGGGTCAGCAGGGCTTCGTGATTTCCCATGCCCTCATAGATCGGAATCCGCGCGTGCACGGGTCCCATGATCCAACGGAAGGCATTCAATTGATTGCGATAATCATCCGGACTGGTCGTGTAGCCGTTGATCAAGTCACCCGCGAACACCACGAAGTCCGTGCCGCGGAAGTAGAGATCTGTTCCCAGCGAGTAGAGCGAGGCGCCATTTACTCCGCCGAAGTTATTCATGCCGCTGCCGTTTCCTTCGCGGCTATCGACCATCGCAGCAAATCGAATCGGCCAGTCGCCGGGCGTACTGAACTCATACGGCCGTACCGTCGTATCGCCGGTCACGACCTGGTAGCGATACATCGCACCTGGGTTCATTCCCTCGATCTTGGTTTCGTGCCTGATACCGACACCATTGGAACGGAACGTCATCCACTGGCCGGTTTCGTAGTAGACTCCGTTGGAGAGAGTGATGGGAACGACACGCACTTCCCCTGGGACCTCCCGATCCGTCTCCCAGGCGATGACGGCGGTGTTCGGTGTTACCTGCTCAACCGTCGGGCCGAACGTTACATTCGTCGCATCGCCGAGTGTTTCCGGATTGAAGTACACACGGCCCTCGAAGAAGCGCGTTGCGCGGAAACTCGGGATATAGACCTCGACGCGATAGGTAACGCGCGGCTCGTAGGGCGTATTCGGCAGGCGGCGCTTGATGCTGGAGAAATCCGCCGTGATACTGTGCTCTGTGCGCAGATCCGTGACTTCACCGTCCTCGCGCCCGCCGCAGAAATAGTGGAAGCGCGGATAGTCGAGTTCCTCGTCCAGCGTGTTTGCTCCGCCCGACAGAACGGCCGGCGGGGTCGGCTCTTCGGTTTCGAAGGTCACTTCAAACCTGCCAGGTTCGACGATCTTTACGGACGGCGCGCCCTTCAGGAATCCGTAGGTCGATTCCTTCGTCGTCTCGCTTGGCGGCTCAATCGGCATCCCGAATCGTCCGTGAGGTTCCTGTCCTTGGGCAAGAATCCCGGTCGGTCCACCGGAAATCACAAAGGCAAGTAGTATGAGTAGCAATCGCATGTCAATTACTCCAAAGGCAAAGTGTGCGGTCTTCGTACAATCCAATTCGATCTCCTAGCGTAACCCATGGCGTGGGGGCAAACTAGAAGTCGCGTCTGGCTTTGCTTGCAACCGCGGCCCGGCGACAGCCAGATTCGCCCGCTATGACGTCCGCCACCGCCACATCCCGCCCGCTGCCCGTTCGCCCCATCCTTGGGACAGTGTTTCGGCTGGGTGCACCATCGGTTCTTGAAAGCCTTCTGCAGTCGGCCGTCTTCCTTGTCGATGCGCTGATGCTGGCGAGATTGGCGAATAACCAGATCTACCTCGCGGCCACGGCCGTCACCGGCGTGACGTTGTGGCGACTCTCGAATACGGCCGGCATCACGCAGGTCGGCGCAGGCGCCTACGTCGCGCGTCGCTGGGGCGAGACCCGTTTTGCGGAAGCTGGGCGGGCGCTCGGCCACGCTATTAGTCTCGGCGGCCTGATCGGGCTGGTTGTCGCGATTGCGTTTTGGCCCTTCGCTCGCGGGCTGTTCCAACTCCTGCAGACTGAAGATCCCGTCCTTGGTGTTGCCACCAGCTACTTCCACATCGTTCTGCTGTCGTTCCCGTTTCGACTAGCCTTCTTCAATATGACCGGCAGCATGCGCGCCGCCGGCGATACGCGCACGCCGATGTTGCTGACGCTGCTGATGAACGCTCTTAACATCGGGATGAACTACGTTCTGATCTTCGGACACTTCGGTTTCCCGAGAATGAAAATGGATGGCGCCGCGTGGGGAACGACCTTCAGCGTCATCATCGGCCTGGGAATCGGATTGATCCTTCTGCACCGCGGGCTGACGCCGCGGCGCGTGATGGAACCGCCGGAAGACATGCCGCTTGCACTGACCGGCGACCAGGAACTCGAAGGCGACGACCTGCAGTTGATCCCTCCGGCGGAGTCCAGCGAAGGGGTTCTTCGCATTGAGGCCGACGGCTTTCGCATCTGGATGCCAAACGTCACCCCGACGATCATGCGTGTTTCGTGGCCTGCCTTCTGGGAGGAGATTCTCGTCTCCATCGGGTTCATGGTGTTCCTCGGCATGGTGGCCAGCTTTGGCGTCGAGGCGCTTGCCGCGCACACGGCGACCGTGCGCATTGAATCGCTGAGCTTCACCGCCGGCTTCGGCGTTGCCGTCGCCACGGCGACGATGATCGGCCAGGCGCTCGGCGCGCGCAAGATCGCCCTCGCATCGCGCCTCTTCTCGCTCAACGTCGTGGTTACGATGGTCATCATGGGCGTAATGGGAATCCTGTTCGTCGTGTTCCCCGGTTGGTTTCTCGACTGGTTCGATGTCCAGGGCAACGTGCGCGACATCGGCCTGATGCTGATGTTCCTGATTGGCCTGCAGCAGTGCTTCATCGGCTCCGCAATGACGCTGAGCGGTGGCCTGCGCGGCGCCGGCGACACACTGCCGCCTTTCCTGACGCAGATTGTCGGAACCATCGGAATGCGGATCGGACTGGGCTATCTGCTCGGTTACAAACTGGGGATGGGCATTGCAGGGGTCTACTGGGGAACTGTGTTCGACTGGTTGATGCGAACAATCGTGCTTGTGTACTTCGTCTGGCGCGGCAAGTGGAAGCACATTGATGTCTAACAAAAACCCGCCCCGCACAACGGCGGGGCGGGCAAACTTCCCGACTATCAACTCGGAAGTCAGTCAGTGTCTGACGTTGAATAGAGTTTCAACCAGATTGGTGCGTGATCCGAGAGGTTATTGCGGAACGTACACATTCCGGAGATGTAGTCGCGTCCTGCGCTGGAGTATTCCGTCACATACGCGGTCTGCATGAAGAAGTGGTCGTAAGGATTCGCGAACGCGCAGGACGAATTGATCGTCGTGTTGCTATTCACCTTGTAGCTGACCTGCGGCGAGATCACAGACGTGCTCTTCAGGCGGCTGAAGTAAGAGGACGTTGCGTTGCGATTGAAGTCGCCAAGCAGGATCACGTCCTGATCAGAACTGCTGGCGTTCTGGATGCTCTTGAACACGTCGGCGATCGCGTTGATCTCCGCCTTGCGCTGGGTCGTTGTTCCCCAGATGCAATGCCAGTTGATGAACGTATAGTCCGCGCCTGTATTCTTGTGGCGCAGCTTCACGATTTGCGGTTCGCGTTCGAACTTGTCGCCCGAGTCGCTCCATACGTATTGGCTCAGGATGCTGACGCGATCGGTGCGGTAAACGACGGCGTAGCGTTCTTTGTAGCTGCTTCGTCCGATAGCGCTGGTGACTTTGTAGCTCCACGTCACGCCGCTGCGGCTCGTCATGGCCGAGGCGAAACTCGAAGCGCTGCTGCTGTACATGACTTCCTGCAGAAAGATGACGTCGACGCCGTTACCGGCGCTACTGCTGGAACCGAAATCTTCCCACGCCTGGTCGGCATAGCCGCTCCAGTTGGTTTCTCCACTCCACCCCATGTGGCGGGCATTCCAGGAGAGAACACGAAGATAAGATCCGGCGAAAAGGTTCGAGGGCAGGACGAGGGCAGTGGCCACAATGGCGGTGAGGAGTAGTGTGCGAACTTTCATGGGACTGCTCCTTACGAAATGGGGGCTGGGTTCCTCCTGAACTTCTTGGAAAGAGAAACTTCAGTCCCCTTGTTTCGACAGGAGACAGCAGGCCGTCAAGCAATTTGGACTAATTTACGAAAATCACACCAAATATTGGGATTTGGGGCGAAAAAGGGGGTGCTAATACCCTGTCGATCGCACCACGTCGCCGATGTCCAGCACGAAATCGCCGTTCAGATCCGCATCCGTCTTCTCAGAAGGACTGAGGCTCAACTGCGCGAGCAGGAAGTCTGCGATCTCCGTTGTTGAGACAGGCAGGGGAGTCGGAATCGGCGTTGGAGTGCCCGTCGGGCTGGGTGTTGGAGTAGCCGAAGGTGTCGGCGTCGGCGTGTTCGTCGGCGAAGGACTGGGTATTGGTGTTGGCGTCTTTGAAGGTGTTGCGGTCGGAGGCACGCCCGTGGGAGTTGCAGTCGGCGTCTCGGTGGGCGTGGCACTCGGTGTGGGAGTCGGCGTATCCGATGGGGTGGGCGATGGTGTCGACGACGGCGTCGGGCTGGGCGTGTCGCTTGGCGTCGGCGAAGCCGTCGGTGTGGGGGACGGAGTCGGCGTGGGCGTGGGTGGGAGCAGAGGGTATTCGTTCCCCACAACCACATCACGCGTTCCTGTGCCATTGAACGATGGATCGACGTAGAGCACTCGCAGACGCGGAGTGTTATCCACTGGCGTCAGGGCCATCTGTCCCGGACCGGTGTGGTAGAGCGCAGAGACCGTCGGATAGATCTCGCCGGAATCGCTGAAGCTGGAAATCGGTGCGGCAGGATTCCCAGTGAAGCCGCCAAGGTTGAACTTCTCGCTCAGTCCACCTGTGTTGCGCACGGCAACGATGCGTTGATTGAACTCATCCCACGAGATATGCACGCGCCGCGTGAAGCGATCCTGAACATCGATATCGCCATCGACGATGATGGATGGATAGCTCGGCTGGAACTGCGATGTGGACGCCGCGAAGCTCTCCACGAGCGTGACGCTGGGCTCATCTGTGTTTCCTTCAAGAGGAGAAAACTGCAGATAGTTGACCGTGCGCTGTGGCGTATCCGTGCGAATGAATGCCACGTGCCCGACCCAGTAGTCGCGCCCAGTGCCAACGGACTGGACGTCGAGAGCAGGGCTGTCACCGGTCGCCGTGCCCGTCTGGCTGTTCAAGATCGGAAGGACCTGGGAGAAGTAAGTAATCGCAGAGGACGTGTTCTCGTTCGCAATCACGGACGTGTAGAGACCACCGCCCTTCTCCCATACGATCGCGCCTTGGTGGAAATCGTTGATCGTATCAACCATGTGAACGATATCGATGACTGGGTTGGCTTCGCCGTTTGTCTCATCCACGTCGCCGGGCTGGTCGGAGATATCGGCCGGGCTACCCCAGTACGTGACGGTTCCCACATTGCCGGTCACTAGCAGCACATCGTTATCGACCGGTGTGCTGAACGGGTCCGGACCGATGTAGGCAATCATCGGCAGGACCTTGTTGCCGTACTTCACGGTTGCGACGGAAGGCGTGCTTTCCGACTGACCCTCTGTGTCCGTCGCGTTCGACTGGCTGCGTACGATATTGCCGGACGGATTAAAGATCGCGTGGTAGATGTCGGTGGCTGTGTCGCTGGATCCGCCCGGGCCTTCCCAGGCCACGTGGGCGTTGCCGTTCCGATCGACTGCGATGGACGGGTGATTGTGGGGGCCGACCGTCGTGGAAAGTTGAACCGGCGGCAGGAAGTCCGACCCGCCGACGGTCTGCTCCACCGTGCCGAAGATATGCGTCGTGCCATCGGCCGTGCCGACGTACGCGACATAGACCTTTCCAAGCGAACTGTTGTCGCGATGCTGGTGCGTGATGACAACATTGCGCACGCTGCCGCCCACATCGAGAGCAACCGGTGCGGATTGGTTAAAGCCAATGGCCTGGGCAATGCCTGCAGTCAAAACCACAAGGGTCAAAATCGCAAATCGACGCATAGTTGGAACCTCCATGGAAAACCGGAGCAAACACGAGACCAGCCTCGCACTTAGTGGGGCCACCACACCTTGCCATCTTCTGTTTCTATAACGCGCGTTTGGGCTCCGTCACGGCTTTCGAAGTAGCGGGCCTTGACGCCGGGGGCGAGGGACTTCGCCAGGTCGGGCGAGTCGGGTTCGGATTCGAAGAACTGGATGGAATACGGCCCGGGCGGATCGAGGAATGTGAATGCGACGCGGTAGTACGGCGCAGGGATCCCGGCACCGTCAGGCTGAGGCGTCAGCGAATGGATCTCGATCGACCGCGGCTTTGCCGATTTTCGAAGCTCATCGGCCTGCCGGCGGCGTCCGGCGTTGAACAGACTCATGAAATCTCCTGGGCTACCTGTGCGGCGGCCTTCTGCAGGTTGCGATATTCTCCCGGGGCGGGCTCCGGGACGTCAACCTGCGACCAAACCTCTTCCTCAACGCTGTATGTGTGCAGGCGCATGCGCGTCTGCCCGTCTTCGCGAAGCAACTGTGTGAAGCCGAGATCCGGATTCGGATCGTGCCGGATCATCAGCGGCGCCCCCCCGTTCAGATACGTGATGTTCGGTTGGGCCGAGCTGCGATACACCCAGCGATAGTGATGGTGCCCGTGCAGATAGAGCACCGGAATGTCGAGGCCGCCGAGCAGTTGGAGAAGCGGTTCGGTGTTGTAGAGCTGAATGCCGCGGTCGTGCTTCAGAACGCCCGGAGGATCCTCGGCGGGGAAATGGCAAAGCAGCCAAAGCTCCCGGACATTCGCAGCATTCTCCGAGAGCCAATGGGCCAGTGCGTCGATTTGCGGTTTCGGGACGCGGCCAAAGCTGCCCGTCAGGCCGTTCTTCGTCGTCGCATCCAGGCCCGCCAGCCAAACACCGTCTCCGAGATCGCTGTAGTGGGGCCACGTTCCCATGTCGCACCAGTTCGAAAGGTGAGATTCAAACGTGCGCGAACGAATGGCTCCGCCAGTATAGCGATCGTGATTCCCGGGCACGGCGCGAATTCGCCCCGGAAGTTTCTCGTCAAGAACAGAGAGAGCGGCGAGTGCGGCCCGATACTCGGACTTAAGTGCCGTTGTTGTGAAATCGCCACTGAACA
The DNA here is from genome assembly GCA_020444065.1 of bacterium. NCBI lineage: Bacteria > bacterium. The sequence continues at coordinate 456,823 of JAHLLQ010000003.1, forward strand.
ACATCCAATCGGCGTGCAACTCCATCATGCGCTCGACCAGGACGACCCCGCGATGAATATGAAACTTGCGCGCCCGATTCAGCGCCAGATTCCCAACGCCGAGAATGCGCTTTCCAAACAGCGCCATCGGATTGCGCGGGAAGCGCCAGAAATGCAAATCGCCAATGTGCAGTGCCGTGAACGACATTTGAGACTCTTTCCATCCTCTACTCAGTTTACTATTTCAGGCTGATACCACAGCGTTTGTAAATTGCGGTGACGTGCGCCAGGTAAGGCGAAACATCGAATGCATTTTCGAGTGTCTCGCGGCCGATCTTTGCGGCGACAACATCTTCCTTCAGCAACTCGTCCAGGAACGCATCCCCCCCATTCCAGGTTCGCATCGCGGCGGCCTGGACGGCAGCATAGGAATCCTCGCGGGAGAGCCCTTCCTCGACAAGACGAAGTAGAACCCGTTGTGAAAAAACTAACCCACGAGTCAGGCCGATGTTATCCTTCATCCGCTGCTTGTTAACTCTCAATCCAGAGAGAACGCCGATCAATTTGTTCAGCATGTAGTCGGTCAACATGCACGCGTCCGGGAGGTTGATGCGCTCGACACTGGAATGAGAAATGTCACGTTCGCTCCAGAGGGCAACATTCTCCAGGGCCGGCATCGCATATCCGCGCAGCATACGCGCCAGTCCCGTCAGCCGTTCGCAGATGATCGGATTGCGCTTGTGTGGCATCGCGGAACTGCCCTTTTGGCCTTTGCGGAACGGTTCTTCCAGTTCGCGAATTTCAGGGCGCTGCAGGTGCCGAATCTCTGTGGCGATCTTCTCGATCGAGGCACCGATCTGTGCCAGCGCCAACGCAAACTCCGCGTGACGATCGCGTTGCAGAACTTGCGTTGAAACGGGAGCGACGGAGAGCTTCAGTTTCTTACACACACGCTCCTCAAGCTTTAAACCCGTGTGGGCCGCCGTACCGACCGCGCCGCTGATCTTGCCAAAGGCAATCGACTGGCAGGCGGCGTCAAAACGGACTTTCTGGCGCTCGAATTCCTGGCGCCACACGAGCGCCTTGAGGCCGAACGTTGTTGGTTCCGCGTGCATCCCATGCGTGCGGCCCATCATGATCGTGTGGGCGTGCTTCTTCGCCAGTTTTGTCAGTTCTTTTTTGACGGTGTTGAGATCGCGCTGAATGATCTCGCCCGCACGTTTCAGGCGCAGGGCGAAGGCAGTATCCACGACATCGCTGCTCGTCAGGCCCAAGTGGACGAAGCGCGAGGAGGGACCGATTTTCTCTGCGAGTTGCGTTGTGAACGCGATCACGTCGTGGTGGACGGTGTTTTCTATTTCTTCAATTCGGGCGACATCGATCTTTGCGCGGCTATGAATGCGCTTCAGGTCGGCATCGGGGATTTTCCCCATCTTGTTCCATACATCGCAAACTGCCAGTTCGACTTCGAGCCAGGAAGCGAATTTCGCCTCCTCGTTCCACAGGTCTTTCATGGGAGAAAGCGAATAACGATCAATCATCGGTTACTGTTCCCGTTCGAGGATTAGAATGCCTTGCGGTTTCAGTGCGCCGGTCTCCAACGCGTTTCCTGCTTCCGTTTCCCAACCGTCGACAACGCGCCATGGCATGCGCGCCGTGCGTCCGGCGCCGCCGCGATAGAATGCCGCTTCGTAAAGCAAGTCCTTGATCGAAACGGCATCCTGCTCCGAAGTATTCAAGATAACAAGAGTTCGATCGTTCGGAGAATTCAATTCATACGCCAGCAGCCCCGGCTTGTCCCCGGCCGCGACGAAGCGCGGGAATCCGTGCCGGAACGACTCGCGAGCCTTGCGCGATTCCAGAAGTCGTTTTGTGAATTGGAAGAGTTCCGATGTCGTATCGAAATTGTCACCCAAAGACGGCCCGGCTTCGAACAAGCCATCAAACATATCTTCCCGGCTATCCGACCAACCGCGTCCCTCTGCGCCGGAGAAACCCTGCTCCGTTCCGTAATAGATAATCGGCGTTCCGCCGGTAGTCATCAGATAGACGAGGGCCAGCTTTAGCCGATTATGCAATTTCACTTTGTCAGGCTGGCTTCCCTTGGCAATTGCCAGGAAGCGTTTCCCGTCGTGGTTGTCCAGGAAGCGCACAAGTCGCCCGCGGGCGTGCTCGGCCAGGTTTGTCTGGAGCTGGTAGTTGATTTCAGATAGCTCCAATGTCCCAGACGTTGCGCGCGCGAACACATCCTGCAGAACGGGAAGCCGGGGGAAATCGAGCAGCGAATCGTAGGCCGGTGAACCGTCCGGCTGCACGAGGAACTCATTCAGGAACGGAATATCATAATCCCAGACTTCGCCAAAGATCATAAAATCGTCTTTGCCGAGCGACGCCGCGTGTTCCTTGATTGCCGGGCACCACTCGTACCAGAAGTCCGGTTCGACGTGCTTGGTCGTATCGACACGAAACCCATCGCAATCGGTCGCCGTGATCAGATCGGAGTAGAATCGGATCATCTCCTTGCGCACTTCTGGCAATTCGGTCTTCAGATCGTTAAGGCCGAAAAGCTCTCCGAGTACCAGCGACTCCGGGTAGTTCCAATCCAGGTTTCCGTGCGCGTGAAAGAGCTCGAGATTATCGAATGGCGGGTTGTAGCGAACGTTTGAATTCCGCCAGCGCAGTTCATACTCATCCGGCGGCGGCAGGAACGCCGGCGCACCTTCGCCGACCGTCTCGATCAGATAGCTCATGTGGTTGCACACCACATCGATGAAGACGCGGATGTCGCGCTTGTGGGCTTCGTCGATGAAGTCCTGCAACTCAGCCAGCGTTCCCCAATGCGGATCGATTCGTCCAAAGTCGAGCGCGTGGTAGCCATGGTACTGACCGTGTGTATTCAGCACCACGGGCGAAATCCAGACGGCCGAAACACCGAGCTCTTCCAGGTACGGCAGCTTCTCCTTCAGGCCGGCGAAGTCACCTCCGTGGATCCGGTCCGCGTGCGCACGGTCGATCGTTCCACGGGGGTGATCGTTGTCGTTATCCGGATCGCCGTTGTACCATCGATCTGTCAGCAGGTGATAGATGACCTCGTCGCGCCAGTCGCCGGGAGAGGGGAAATACGAGTCGCGTGGCGTCTTGGCCGCCTCGGTGATCGAATAGGCCGGATCGACGAGGACGGCGCGGATGGGCCTGTCGCGTTCGAGATCCGCCCCGGGGCTGGGGCCGCGGACCGGTTCGGGCCCGTGGCCGCACGCCAGCAAGAGAGCTGTGCACAGGACGCCCGCCAAGGCACCTGCAAGACGAGTTGCGCGTTTTTCGGACATCCTGATCTCCCACGGGCCGATTGGCTCGGCGGTCACCATCCTCGCCCCCGGCCCCCGTGCGCAAGGGCGGTGTGCCCCTATGTCCCGGGTCGGAACGCGTTCATGCGGACTTGCAATCCGTTCTCGCCCCGAGGTATCAAGGTGCCAAGCGCGCACAGTGCCGATTTCAGGGCGGCGGTTCTCCGCAGGATCGGTCCGCGCGACAATCCCCAAGGAGGCCAGATCCCCTCATGGCTCACCATACCTATAAGAAGATCGAAGTCGTCGGCACGTCCCCGAACTCCATCGACGAGGCCATCCAGAACGCCGTCGCGAAGGCCTCGAAGAGCGTTCACAAGATGCGCTGGTTCGAACTCGTCGAAGCCCGAGGCGCCATCGACGGCGACAAGGTGACTGAATTCCAGGCAACGGTGAAGATCGGTTTTACACTGGACGACTGAGAAGGTCTTGCAGAGAAGTCTGGGGCGGCCGGGTCGGGGATGACTCCCACGATCGGTCGCCCCGATTCCATTTTTAGAAGCAACTATCCGATTTCGCTTGCGCCGAGCCCTGCGAAGTTGTCTATTTTGGACATAGACGATATGGAATATCGAGAATGGTCCGAATGGAGCGTGGCGAATATGCGTTGGAAGGTCCTCTTAGTCGCCGGAATCGCATCAGGCATTGCCCTGGGTGTCGCGGCTGGCATTGGCGGGTTCACCTTCGTTTACGCGGAGGGCGCCTCCTACCTGGTCGACGATCCCGAGTCCTGCGCAAACTGCCATATCATGAATGAGCAGTATGATGGCTGGTCGAAATCCAGTCACTCCTCCATCGCCACATGCAACGACTGTCACACTCCACACACATTTGTGGGCAAGTGGACGACCAAGGCCCTGAACGGCTATCATCACTCGATGGCTTTTACCGTCGGCGGCTTCCACGAACCCATCCAGATTACCGAGCGGAATCGACGCATCACCGAGCAGGCCTGTCGAGATTGCCATGGCGAAATCGTCAGCATGATCGATCCCGAATCTGCATCGCCTCATGCCGGTTCGGACTCCTTATCTTGCCTGAAGTGCCACCAGTCCGTCGGGCACTTGCACTAATCATCTCGCCCAGCGGGGCACAGGGAGACATCTCATGAGCGCAAAGACGCCCAAGTCGCCAGGACGCAAGTTATTCACAATCATTGTCATAACCGCTGTGATTGCGGCGGGCGTCTCGCTCGCCACCGTGGCGCTGCTTGTCAGCATCTTCGAGCACAAACAGGAAGCGCGGAACCCGTTCTACCGTGTCGTCGAGTTAGACGATGACACAGTGGATCCAGAGATCTGGGGGAAGAACTTTCCGCTCCAATTCGATTCGTACAAGAAGACTGTCGACATGGTGCGGACGCGTCATGGGGGCAGCGAAGCCGTGATCCACGAACCGACTGAAACAGATCCACGGACTGAAGTCTCTCAGAGCAAGATCGAAGCAGATCCTCGCATGAAGCGGATGTGGGCGGGCTACTCGTTCTCCGCGGACTTCCGCGAGGAGCGTGGCCACGCGTACATGCTTGTGGACCAGACCTACACCGGCCGCCAGCAGGCGGCTCCGCAACCTGGCACTTGCATTAATTGTCACGCTTCCACGTATACCGCCTACAAAGAGCTCGGCGATGGCGACATCATGGAGGGGTTCGCGAAGATCAATCAGATGTCCTATGCCGAAGCCCGCGAGCACGTCGATCACCCGGTCTCGTGCCTGGATTGCCACGATCCAGACACGATGCACCTACGGGTCACGCGGCCCGCCTTCATCGAAGGCATCCGCCTGGTTAAGGCCGCCGAGGGACTCGATGACTACGATGTGAATCGAGATGCCTCTCGCCAGGAGATGCGCACCTACGCCTGTGCTCAATGCCACGTGGAATATTACTTTGCCGGCGATGAGAAGCGGCTCACGTTCCCTTGGCACAACGGCCGTAAGGCGGATGAGATTCTGGAGTACTACGAAGAGATTGGATTCAAAGACTGGACGCACAAAGAAACCGGCGCACCGATGCTCAAAGCTCAACATCCGGAGTTCGAAATGTGGAGCCAGGGAATTCATTCGAAGGCAGGCGTTTCTTGCGCCGACTGTCACATGCCGTACATGCGAGTTGGCGCTCAGAAGGTCAGTGACCATCACGTTCGTAGCCCCTTGCTGAACATCAACAACGCTTGCCAGACTTGCCACCGCGAAAGCGAGAGCGAGATGCTGGACCGCGCAGAGACTATTCAGGCCCGTCATATTGAGATGCGGGACATGGCGCTCGATGCGCTTGTGGAGCTCATCGACGGTATCAAGAAGGCTCAGGATGCAGGGGCGACACAGGACGAGCTAGCGGATGCGTTGAACTACCAGCGGAAAGCCTCGTTCCTCCTGGACTTTGCGGAGGCAGAGAACTCAGCCGGCTTCCACGCCGACCAGGAGGCTGCCCGCGTATTGAGTAAGTCGATGGACTTCTCCCGGCGAGGTTGGATGACTCTCGCCGATTGGTGGGAAGGCCAGCGCACAGAAACAGATACGATTGCCGAGGTTATTCCCGCGGATTAGCACTACTCCGTCCGCCGGAATTCGACGTCGATGGCTTCTTCTTCCTCTTCCTCATCCGGCGCATGGTGGCCGTACGTGCCCGGTTCGGCGTCGAAGACTCCCGGACGAGATGCCGGGCCGGAGGATGGCGGACGAGTCCCGAAATGGGCCTGGAACCCTCCCGGGCCCATTCCCGTGCGGCGCATCTTGAAGGCGCGTTTGCCCCATCGCATCAGCGCCCGCGCATAGACTCGGCGGCAGATCGGCACCAGCGTCGAGAATCCGATCAGATCTGTGATCATGCCCGGCGTGATCAGCAATGCCCCACCGATCAGGATCATTACTCCATCGGCGAGCGATTGCGCGGGAAAGCGTCCGGCTGCCAATTCCGTCTGGGCCTTGCGCAACACCGCGAGGCCCTCGTGCTTCGCCATCGCAGAGCCGACGATCGCCGACACAATCGCGACGGCAATCGTGGCGGGCCAGGTGATCAGGCTCGCCATCAGGAAGATCAGCCAGATCTCCAGCAGCGTGAAAGTGGCGAACAGGAAGAACAGAATGGTTCCGATCGGCAGGCGTCGGCGTTGAGCTGGCATCTAGGCGAGTCCCTTTCTGGACCAGTCGAGGGCGATGAAGTCGAAGGTGAACTGCTTGCGCTCGCCGTCCCATTCCAGAATCGCCAGCGACGGCACGTCGCGGAAGCGCGGTTTGCCGGCGGAGCCCGGATTGACGACCCAGACGCCGTCGTGCAGCGCCTGGTAGCGCTGGTGCGTGTGCCCGAACAGGATCAGCCGCGGCTGTTGTGCGGCGAAATGCCTCACAAACGTCTTGGGGTGTGCCATCCCAGACTGGATCAAATGGCTGTGGGTGATCACGACCTTGCCGAACGCCGCATCGATCACGCGCAAGGCCGGCAGCCGCGGGCTCATCAGATCGCAGTTTCCGTGGACGGCGTGGGTTGGCGCGATGGCTTCCAGCTCGTCGAGGATGTGCTCCCCGACGACGTCCCCGGCGTGGAAAATCGCCTCCACGCCCTCAAAGAGCTCGAAAACCTGGGGGTGAAGATTGCCGTGTGTGTCGGAGATCAGGCCGTATCGGGTCATTATCGTGATCGGCGGAGGGTCGCGAGCTCCAGAATGGGGTATTGGGACACAACATCCGCTTCCTCAGGACCTTGTTTGCCAGTCCCGGGCCACAGCAGCAAGGGGGATGGGGCCGTTCGGAAGCGCCAAATCGGAACGCTGGTCGGTTGCAGACTGGAAGACGGCGCTCCCATCTTCCTACGCGCTTCGCACTTCGGCGGACCCGAGGGTGGCGTACTCGCACTCAGCGGAGCGGCACTCGTACTCGTTCTCGGATCGTTGGCTTGCTTCTTGGGCAAGGATGCCCAAGTCACCTCGGTGGGTGCGAGTACGAGTTCGAGTACGTGTACGAGCGGTGGAGCAAGTGATCTCTCCCATACCTTCCCTTGACGTAAACCGGCGCGGGCCGGGACCATTCGGGGCCCTGGCTCACGAGAGCCGGGGAACACTTTACTTTGTGTCGGTGACTCACGAATGTCTGAACCCACAACAACCGATTCGACCCCTCAGCCTGAGGCCGCCCCATCGGCGCTCGACGGGCTGCTGGCCGACGTCAAGCGCGTCGGCGAGGCCGCGCGCGACGAGTTCAAGAAGGCCGGCTCGACGGCTGCGGTCGAGGAGCTTCGCATCAAGTACCTCGGCAAGAAGGGCCAGCTCGCCGAGATCAACCAGCGTTTCGGCCAGCTCTCCAACGAGGAGAAGCCGATCGCCGGCAAGCTGCTGAACAGCCACAAGGCGCAGATCATCAATCTGGCCAAGGAGCGCCGCGAGGCGCTCGAGTTGGCGGAGATCAACGCGCGTCTGAAGGCGGAAGGCATCGATGTGACGCTGCCGGGCACGGCTCCGGCCGGCGGGCACGCGCATCCGATTCTCCAGGTGCAGCGCCAGGTCGAAGAGATCTTCCGCGCGCTCGGCTTCCAGATCACTGAGAGCCCACAAGTCGAGAGCGAGTGGGTGAACTTCGACGCGCTGAACTTCATGGCCGATCACCCCGCGCGCGACATGCAGGACACGTTCTTCACGGAGCGCGGCCGCGTGCTGCGCACCCACACGTCCGGCAACCAGATTCGCACGATGATCGATATGGAGCCGCCGCTGGCCGTGATCAGCTCCGGCAAGGTCTATCGCTGTGATTCAGACGTCACGCACTCGCCGATGTTCTTCCAGACGGAAGGCTACATGGTGGGGCGCGATATCTCGATGGCGCATCTGAAGGGCGTGCTGAACGAGTTTCTGCACGCGCTGTACGGACCGGAGATCGGCACGCGCTTCCGGCCTTCGTTCTTCCCGTTCACCGAGCCTAGCGCAGAAGTGGATATCGAATGCGTCTTCTGCGGCGGCGACGGATGCCGCATCTGCTCCGATAGCGGTTGGCTGGAAGTCCTTGGTTGTGGGATGATTCACCCGGTTGTTCTTCGCAATTGCGGGATCGACCCAGACAAGTGGTCCGGCTTCGCGTTCGGCGTGGGGTTGGATCGCATTGCAATGTTGAAGTACGGAATTAACGACATTCGCCTGCTGTACGAAGGCGATTTGCGGTTCTTGTCGCAGTTCTAAATTCGCCCCGGAAACGGGAGGTGTGCCATGCTCAAGTGGGCCTGCCTCATCATGCTCATTCTCGACATTCTGCTCTTCGGAGCGGCCGGCTATCGTCTGCTGACGGTGCCTGATGACGATTCACCGGTTCGGAAGTCCGCCGTCCAGGCGACCGATCAGTCGACGCGTCGTCCGCCCACGCGAGCCGAGATGGAGGAATCCATCGACCCGATGGAAAATCCCGCGGACGCGGAAGACCCGGGCGCCGTTGTCGATCAGCAGCAGGAGAATCTCGACGACGCCAAGGCGAAGATTCGGGAGCGATTCGGGGGAGGAAACTGATCCAAGGCCTGGGGGCGCTGACGAATGAAAGCCCGCCACTGGATTCTGGCCATTGCGGCGACGCTTCTGCTCGCCGGAGGAATGTTCGTGCTGCTGATTAAGTTCGGCGATCGCATCATGCCGACCGAGCCTGAACCCGAGTACGAACAGCCCACCGCGGGGCTGCAGGAGAACTGGGACACGTACGAAGCGCAACAGCCCGTTGCAAAGCAGCCCACAAGGGCCGACACGCACAAGGCGATGCAGATGAACGTCGTGCCCGGAGTCACAAGGACGCGCGAGCGACTGAATAACATCGAGCGCGCACGGGAAGATCTCCGCGAATCCGCGGGGGAGGATGCACCGGAACGATACTGATCGTTTCGCGCAGAAGATTGAGACTAAACAGACCGCCTGCCCCCGAGGGTGGGCGGCATCGAATACAAAGCAAGGAATGACGACACAATGAAATTCTCGCTTCGCTGGCTGAGAGAATACCTGGACGCCGATCTGACCTACGAGGAAGTGCTCGATGGGCTGATGACCTGTGGACACGAGGTTGAAGAGACGACCGATCTGGGCGCCGGCCACGGCAACATTGTTGTGGGCAAGATTCTCGAGATCAACTCGCACCCGAACGCCGACAAGCTGCACGTCTGCAAGGTTGAGGAAGCCGACGGCCAGGTGCATTCCATCGTCTGCGGCGCGACGAATATCGAAGTCGGCCAGCATGTTCCGTTCGCAAAGACCGGGGCGACGCTGCCGAACGGCATGACGTTGAAGCCCACCGCGATTCGCGGTGTTGAGAGCTGCGGCATGATGTGCTCGGCAAAGGAACTCGGCGTAGCGGACGATCATTCCGGAATCTGGATTCAGCCCGAGTCGATGAAGGTCGGCGAACCGTTCGACGCGATCATCGATATCAAGGTCACACCGAATCGCCCCGACGCATTGTCGCTGGTCGGACTGGCGCGCGACCTGGCCGCGAAGAACGGCGGAAAGCTGCGCCTGCCGGAAGTGAAATTCAGCGAATCCGACACGAAGACGGAGAAGGTCGCAAAGGTCATTGTCGAGTCGCGCGAAGATTGCCCGCGATACGCGGCGCGCGTGATTCGCGGTGTGAAGATCGGCCCCAGCCCGCTGTGGTTGCAGCGTCGCCTCGAAGGCGCAGGCCTTCGCCCGCGCAACAACATCGTCGATATTACGAACTACGTGCTGCTGGAGCTTGGGCATCCGCTTCACGCGTTCGATCTCAATAAGATTGCCAACAAGACCATCATCGTTCGCAACGCGAAGGCGGGGGAGAAGATGGAACTGCTCGACGAAACGACCGTCGAGCTGCAGGAGACCGATCTGCTGATCTGCGATCCGGAGAAGCCGGTTGCTCTGGCCGGTGTCATGGGTGGTGGAAACAGCGAAATCGACGACGACACGACAGACGTGCTGTTGGAGTCCGCTTACTTCAAGCCCTCCACGATTCGTCGCACGAGCAAGCGCCTCGACAAGTCGACCGACGCATCCTATCGCTTCGAGCGCGGTACGGATCCCAAGCGTCTGATCAATGCTTTGCATCGCGCCGCGCAACTGATCGCGGAATTGGCCGGCGGCGAAGTCCTGAAGACGCACCTCGATGTTGTCGCGAAGCTGCCGGACGTCGAGCCGATCACGCTGCGCATCGATCGTGTGTGTCGTCTCTCGGGCGTCGAACTGACCGGTCGCGAGATCACCGACATTCTCGGTCGGCTCGGCTTCGAGATTCAGCGCGCCGACGAGAAGGAACTGCTCGTCGCCGTGCCGTCGCATCGTCCGGACGTCACACAGGAAGCGGACTTGATCGAAGAAGTCGCCCGCATTCATGGCTACGATCAGATCCCGTCCGTGTTGCCCGCCGTGGACATTGCCTACACCCCGGCCAGTACCACACAGTCTCTGCGCGAGCGCATCGTTCGCGAAATGATGGGCATGGGATACAGCGAGACGGTGAACTTCTCCTTCGTGAGCGAAGAGGCAAACCACGCCGCCGGCGTCGGCGATGACGGGCGAACCGTGCGCGTGCTCAATCCGCTCGTGCAGGAGCAGACCGTGATGCGCCGTTCACTGCTGCCGTCGTTGCTCGAGAATGTCGTTCACAATTTCAACCACGGTGTCGACCCCGTGCAGATCTTCGAAATCGGTCACACCTACGCGTGGAAAGATGCGGAGCAGCCGGAGGACGAGGATCCGAAGTCGCTTGAGCCGGCAACCGAGGAGCACTTGTTCCTCGCCGCCGCCATCAGCGGAACGCGCAAGGCCGACTGGCGCACGCCGGCCCGCGAACTCGACTTCTACGACATCAAAGGCGTCGCCGAGCGCCTGCTCGATCGCCTCGGAATTCGCCGCACGGTCATCGAGCCGGCCTCGGACCTCGGGATGTTCCACCCGGGCCGTTGCGCGGCCATCCTGAAGGGTGGCGAGCGCCTCTGCTGGTTCGGCGAACTGCACCCGGCGCTGGCTCGCGAGCTGGACATCAAGCGCCGTGTTTTCCTGATCGAGTGCCCCATCGAGGGCGCGATCCTCGAAGTTTCCGAGGAGCCGAAGTTCCAGGAGTTGCCGCGCTTCCCAGCGACCAAGCGCGACGTGGCCGTTCTCGTCCCGAAGACGACGCAGGCACAGGATCTGGAGCGCACGATTCGCTCCGCCGGCCGGCCGATTCTGGCGGACGTCCAGCTCTTCGACCTCTACGAAGGCAAGAACCTGGCGGAGAACGAACGCTCGCTGGCCTTCTCGCTGACGTTCCGCGTGGCCGATCGAACGCTGACGGATGACGAGGTCAACAAGGCCTTCGAAGCCATCATCGCGGCCCTGGACAAGAAACACGGGGCGCGCCTGCGGTAACAGGGCGCCCCCTCTTCGCCCCTTTCGGGGACGATATCACTTTCCTGCTTTCCGTGGGCTCCCTCCCTAGCGCATCCGCGCTTCACGCTCCAGCGATGCGGTCGGTCACCCACGGCCATTCAGCTTGGCCGCCTCCCGGCGACCTTTTTCGGCGCCCGGATGGTTGTCCCTCGGCTGGATTTGTTCTCCTTCCGCGTTGCCCTCCGAAGGAGGGCCATTGAATGGCCCCAGGCGACCGGAGGGAGCCTGGGGGGATCATGGTTGGGCTCCCGGTCCCCGAAGGGGGCCAAGATGCCCCCCCCGATGACCCACACGGTTGAAACCCTCGCTTGAGCCGCACCGACCTCGGCACGAGACTGGCAACCGATCTCGGCGGAGGAACGCAACGATGCCTCATCGGCGGCCGTTCTGGCAGAAAGTAAAGATGGACCTGAAGGCGGCGTTGACAAACGACCCGGCCGCCCGCGGGCCGTTTGCACCCATCGAGATCCTGCTCACCTACGCCGGGTTCCACGCGATCCTCTGTCACCGGATCATCCACCAGATCTATCGCCTGCACATTCCCGTGCTGCCAAAGGTCCTGGCTTGGCTGAATCGCCTGATGACCGGCGTTGAGATCCATCCCGCGGCGAATATCGGCGGCGGGTTTTTCATCGACCACGGAAATGGCGTCGTGATCGGCGAGACGGCCATCATTGGCGACTACTGCACGATCTTCCACCAGGTGACGCTCGGCGGTACCGGAAAGGAAACCGGCAAGCGCCACCCGACGCTGAAGAACTACGTGGTCGTCGGTACCGGAGCCAAGATCCTCGGAAACATCACGATTGGCAACGACGTATATGTTGGCGCAAACAGCGTTGTGCTGACCGATGTGCCGGACGGCTGTACTGTCGTTGGCATCCCCGGCCGCATCGTTCGCCAGAAGGGCAAACGTCTCCACCCGGCGGCCGCGCTCGATCACATTCACCTTCCGGATCCCGTGCGCGATCTGCTGCGTGATATGCAGGATCGGGTCGACAAGTTGTCTGAAGAAGTGAAATCGCTGAAATCCGGAGAGCCGCCCTCGGAAGAGGGTTAGGTCGACTCGCGGTGTTGCACGCCTTCAGCGTGCGGCGTGTTTCACTTGAGATCCCAGGGCGACGCTTCTGCGCCCGTTTTCGCCAAAGCGAGACCGAACGCGTCGCTTGCCCCGGGCTGTCGGATGTTCAAGTCCTTCGGACTTTCCTCACATTGCCAAGATGGTTCCCCGCCGAAGAATCCCAACGGGATTCGACATCACACAGCCCAGGGTCAGCGAGCTTTGCGAGCGCCACCCTGGGTACGCGACCCCATGCCCGATGCACCCTGAAGGGGTGCAATTATAGCAACTCCGCCACCGCTCGCATCACATCATCCGGTTGAATGGCCAGAACCTGCACGTTTGCCGGCAGACCGCGGCGTTCGCTGTCGAAGAGATCGTCCGGCGCACACCGAACCGTCCGGAACGGCAACGCCGTCTCCCCATCGGATTTCAACCGCGGCATCGGTCCCCACCGGAATTCCTCCGTTGGGCCGAACAGGATGACCGCAGGCGTGCGCACGGCTTGCGCCAAGTGAGCCGGTCCGGAATCGGGGCCAAGGAAAATCCGTGCGCGCTTCAGCAGTGCCGCTAGTTCCGCGCTGTCGAAAATGCCATGCACCGAGACGGCCACGTCCGTCGGCAGATTGAGCTTCTCTGCCAATCGCCGTCCCTGGCGCGTTCCAGCGAGGAGCACACGCAGGCCGTGCTCGTCGCAGAGGCGCCGGGCGATCTCGCCCCAGCGCTCCAGATCCCATGACTTCCAATGACCATCCGGACCATCCAGGTGAATGACGGCGAATTTGTTCGCCTTCAGCCCAAGCCTATCGAGCACGGAATCGACGCGGCGGCCGGCCTTCTTCGAGGGCTTGTATGTCGGGCGAGTGATCTTTGTTTCGATCCCGAACGGTGCGGCCAGGTCGAGGAGCGCGGCGACCTCCGCCTTGCGAAGCGACTTGAGAACCCGCTTCGAGGCCAGATCGTACCACAACTGCTGCTCAAGCCCACCGTCGCGATCCCAGCACACCACAGGGGCGTTGGTCGCAGCGAATAGTCCGAGCGGCGGTGCGCCATGGAAGTACGTCACCACGATTGCATCCGGCTGGGAATCCTGGACGGCTTTCCAGACCCGCCGGACAGCATCCGGCGAGCGCTTCGAGAGGCTGCTCGGCAAGACGGTGAGTTCATCGATCTCGCGGCGGCTTCGGAAGAGCGGCCCGGCAACCTCGCCGGTCAGAAGCTCGATTCGCGTGTAGGGCAACGCCGCGCGGAGTTGCTCCAGCAGGGGCATCGCCAGCACCGCATCGCCAAGGAAATCGTAACAGACAACCAGCAGACGCCCCGGCGGGTCATCGACAGTCGGCAGCGGCGGGATGGGCTTCATTGCGTGATGCAGAAAGGCAGCCGGCTGGCGCAGCAGCGGCTTCGCCTGGCTGGCGATCACTCCGGCGGCCGCACGACCCAGTAGGGCCGCTCGTTCCGGCACGGACACCGGCTGGCCGACGGCTTCGCGGGCCGATTTCAGGAGCGACCACTGGCGGCGCGCCCACGGCATGTGTCGCGCGATTGCCTGGCCCTGTGTCAGCGACTCCTCAAAGAGCAAGTCGCGCCCGATGCGGAAGGGAAGGCTGGCCAGATCGGCGGCCGCTTCCGGCAGATCCGCGCGCGGCTCCTCGCGCTGCCAGTGCGCCGCGCCATCGTGGCGGGCTCGCGAGGCGATCGCTTCAGAGGCGAAGCGCTCCGTCGGAATCTTGTGCCACACGATGGCTGTTTGCTCGACGGTGCAACGAACGCCTTCGCGCCGCAGCCGGCGCCACCACTGGGCGTCCTCGCGGCCGATCGCATAGTTCTGGCGAGATTCGCTGCCGTGCAGACGCCCGCCCACTTCGTGGAAGGGAAAGCGCTCCCAGACGTCGCGACGGAACGCGAGGTTGGCGGTCTGCGGCAGAATCAGTCGTCCGGCCAGATCGCTGAAGAATGCAGGCGGAGACAGCCCGACGAGCCAATTCAGATCCGGAGAGTAATCCGGCGGCACCTCATGGTGCTCGGCGGGCAGGACAGCACCACCGACCGCTTCCGCGTCTTCCAAGGCTGCGGCAAGGCGCTCCAGCCACCAGCGATCTGCATCGCAGTCATCGTCCAGGAATGCCACAAACGGCCCGGCGGCCGCGGCGACTCCGCGATTACGCGCCTCGGCGAACCCGGACTGGGGACATTCGATCATCTTGAGGGGGAACGCGTGCTTCTGGCCTTCAAGGGACTCTCGCGTGCCGTCTTCCGGACTATTCAGGACGACCACGACCTCGTCGGGTATGCGTGTACCCTTGGCCAGAGTCTTCAACGTCTCGGCCAACAGGTGGATGCGATTGGCTGTCAGGATAACGACGGAAATCCGGGGACGATCCGGCGCAGTCACGAGCGGTTAACCTTCACCAGTGTCTTGCCCACGAACCACACGAGCCAGAAGCAGACAAACGCGATGGCCGCTGCAATGCGCCACTCATCGACGAACACGGTGACAGTCAGGGCGGGAAGAACCCCACCCAGCCCGACGAATTCCAGAGCCATCCCCAATCGCCTGCGCGATTGGCGTTTGGGTTCATCCGCGGTCGCGGGAATGGGGCTCTCTGCGTCGGGCATGGGTGGGCGCTTCCGTGTGATTACTGGCCAGGTATCGGGGCAATTGGGGCGCCCGGTCCCTGTGCATTGCGGATCGAGACCTTCTGCGCCACCTTCTCGGCAATCTTCCGATAGATGTCGTAGTATTCGGAGTCCTTCTGCCCGGCGATCGGGTTTCCGCCATCCATCGAGCGACGAATGTTGGAATTCAAGGGCACGGCGCCCAGGAACATGTCCTCGCCCATCGCATCGGCCGTGCGTTCGCCGCCACCGCTATCGAAGACTTCGTCCCGATGACCGCACTGCGGGCACAGGTAGTAGGACATGTTCTCGACGATCCCGAGGATCGGAATCTGAATCTGCTGGAACATCGCGATGCCCTTGCGCACGTCCTGCAGGGCGATGTGCTGCGGGGTCGTGACGATGACGGCGCCCGTCACCGGAACCATCTGCGAGAGCGAAAGCTGCACATCGCCGGTTCCAGGCGGGAGGTCGATGACGAGATAATCCTGTTCGCCCCAGACGACGTCGTTCAGGAGCTGCTTCAGCACGCCATGCAGCATCGGTCCGCGCCAGACGATCGGCTGATCCTCGTTGACGAGAAAGCCCATCGACATCACCGACACACCGTTCGCGCCGATGGGGACGATTCGGTTTTCGACAACTTTCGGACGACCGGACACGCCAACCATCGCGGGGATGTTCGGCCCGTAGATATCGGCGTCGAGAAGGGCCACCTTTGCGCCGAGCTCCTTCAGTGCCACCGCCAGGTTCACAGCGGTCGTGGTCTTCCCCACGCCTCCCTTGCCGGAACCGACGGCGATAATATTCTTGATGCCGGGGATCGGGGCTTTGCCTTCGCCGACGGCTCCCTGGCGCACATTCGCGGACATGGTAATGGTGATCTCGCCGACGCCTTCGATCTTGGCGATCGCGTTCTCGCATTCGCGACGAATGTGATCCTTCAAGGGGCAGGCCGGCGTCGTCAGTTCGATCTCAGCGGAGACGTTGCCGTTGTCGTCGACCTCGACGTTCTTCACCATATTCAGTGTGACGAGGTCTTTCTTCAGGTCAGGATCATCAACCGTTGCCAGGGCTTCCATGACGCGTTGCTTCATATCGGTCATTCTCTAAGTACTCCATCCATCCATAATAATTGGTCCGTAAGCACGACCGGTTGCGGGGCAGTCGTCAAGGCCTGTTACCGGCGCCGTTTCTGATCGTTGTCCGGGGAAACATAGTAGCGACTCCGGTTAATCTCGGTCTCCACTGTCGTCATCGTGATCAGGGGCATTCGACGTGTCAGGACGCGCACAAAATCATCTCGTGTTGTGTCTTCCTTCATGACGACGACGCGATGATCCCGGAGTCCGGAGTTGTCGAATTCCCAAGCCGGCCCGCTTGGGTCTTCTGCACCGACGTAGCGCACCTCGATGCGCACCTTGCCTCCGCCGAAATCGTCGACCTGCAGGGATTCACCCGCTGGGATGGTCGCTTTATGCTGCTTCGCCGGAACCGTACCTGCCGGGATCGACGAAACGGTGACTTCCACCGGCAGGCGCGTGTCGTTAAAGACTTCGAAAATATTCCACATCGCCGTGTAGTTGAGGATGTCGTAGATCTGCTGAGCCTCGACGTCTTTCTCCATCGGCGACAGGACTTCACCATCCTGGGTCGTGACCGTATTAAAGGTCTCCGGTTTGATAATGGTAAACGGATGAGAGTCGGTGTACACCATTCCAAGATAGGCAACGCGATCCAACTGCGATCCGTCTGCATAGGCTAGAATGGCAAGGTTCCGATCCGCAGGTGGGCGAACGATGGTGATCTGGCCGGGGAACATGCGAACCGGGAAATTGTAGAGCAGTTCCTGATCGATGTCCGCAAAGGTCAGCAGGACCATGTGTGGGGTCGCATTCATGACCGGCACCATGCTGGTCTGATTCGTCATCGACCCGGTCATCGCCGTCGGCAGGCCCCTGGTCGGATCGCGGAAGTACTCCTCGACCTTTTCGCTCAGCACTCGGGCTCGATCATCGATTCCAGGGGTTGGTGTCGGAGTGACGCGCTTCTCTGGAGTCGGCGTGGGTGTGGGCCAGGGCTTCAGTCGGTAGACGGTGCGGAATCCGATTTCGTCACGAGTCTGGCCGGGGATGCGCGGAAGACGGGCCGTTGCGCGGCCATCGCCGTCTTCGTAGTAGTTCCCACCCTTCACGACCATCGACTCCCCCTCTTCAGGGCCGCGCGGGTTCTTCTTTCCGGCAGCCGCCTCGTGGTATCCGCGGTCAAAGAAGTCCTTTGTCCACTCGGACACATTGCCCGCCATGTCCAAGACACCGAAGGGGGATTCATCCGCCGTTTGAGTGCCGACTTCCAGGGTCATGGCGCTGCCTCCGGCACCGATCAATGCCGCTTCCTTGTCGGGCTGATTTCCCCATGGATAGAGAAACGCCTCCTTGCCACGAGCGGCGATTTCCCACTCGGCTTCGGTCGGCAGGTCCTTGGCCATGTACTCGGCGTACTGAAGCCCATCGTAGTACGGAATTCCGACTACGGGGCGGCCGTCGTCGAGGAGCTTTTCTCGGCCGTAAATCGTACGTGGCAAGCTCGCGCCCGTCACCTGGGCGAATTGCTTGTACTGCGCGTTGGAGACTTCGGTTTTGTCGATGTAGTAAGAGCCGATCTCGACGGTGACGGCGGGTCCCTCATCGGGTTTGAAACCGACATCCGTGGGATCATCGATACCGATCTGATATTCGCCGGCAGGAATCAGGATCATCACACTATTATCCCGTTGCCAGATGATCTCGCGGGGCAGCTTTCCAAAGTCGGATGTCTCGACCATTTCCGTGCCGGGGACAGGCTTCTGGGCGAAGGCTGCGCCGCAGATCAACATCACGACAGAAATGAGAATCGCGGAGCTTCTATGCAGGGCTTTCATAGCAATGGCATCCTGGGGGCGGTTTCTCGACCAAGCATCGCCCACGAGATTAGGAGCAGGGGGGCAAGAACGAAAGCGAAAAGGGGTATTGTAATGCGAGTTTGCAAAGATTTGACTTGAGTGACATGCGGTATAATGTTCATGTGACTCTGTCCGGGGAAAACTTATGCAATGGAGGTTTCAGCGGAATGAGATATAGACCAATGCTTTTGCTGGTGCTGTGTGCTGGCTTGTTGGCAGTAATGCTGCCGCCGCTCCACATACGCGCCAGTTGCCCTCCGAAGGCGCCCCAGACTCCCTGGAATTGCGATGGTATCCAGGAGAAGTCAGCGCAAGATCAAATCTGCCAGGGCGAGGACGAGACGTGTCCAGCCTGCATCACCGCGTCAGATACTCCACCGACCATCAAGGTCAACTTCACCGACAATGTTCTGCATGAATGCACCGGCCTGTTCATGGGATCGGGTGATTGCAAGGGGTCCCTTGCCGTAACCTGCTACGATGTGTACCAGTGCAACTACCTGAGTCCTGCCGTTGCACGTTGTGATCCGGCTGGATGCAATATTCTTGTCGTGGACTATTGCCGCCAGTTCGACGATGCCACGTACAGTTCGACGGTCTACGGGCCGGATTTCTGCTGTGACTGATTGAGATCAAGCGATTGCTTCCCGCGCAGTATTCCCGGACGGCGGGAAGCAATCGGACAATGCGCCAATTGGGAGGAATGCAATGCTGAAGCACATTTACAGAAGCTTGTATGGGGTAAGAGTGAATAAGGGTGGCTTGATGTGGGCACTGGCTCTGGGGATTAGCGTCGGATTCGCACCCGTGACAGGGCTTTCGCAGGTCGATACCGACAAGGGCCTTCAATCCGTTCCTGGTGGGCAGGATGAATCGAGACAAGATCGAGAGACCGCACGGGAGACTGCCCTGGCGGTCTTCCTGGACGCATCAGAATGTGAGCGATCCATCCAGACATGCTCCAAACCGCTTAAGGCATCTATCCATCTTGTTGAATCATCTTCTGCAGTGCTGACTTTCTCCAGCAAGGATGGTTCAGCCCCCGAAGTCGAAGTTCCTTGGGTCAGGGAGTATTTGATCGAGACGCACCTAGATCGAGGTCAAGGGTGCATAGTATCACTGATTTCTCGGGTAGCGGAGTCATTTGGAGCCGATCCCGTCCAGACCGCTTCCACGCAGGTCCTGCATGCTGAGATGAGAGGAAACACGATCCGTCTTATGCCCAATTACAGAGCCGGGATCAGTCAGTTGTCACCCTTCGATGATGTGAACGAGTTGGAGAGACTTCAGGGAAACCTGATCATAGATAGCGAGAGATTGGGCGATCCACTTGCCCTGGGATGCTTCGCTCGCAGTCCGATTCATCTGCGCTTGGATGACTACATCGCACGCTTTCTTTCTCCAGGCGCGCCATTCTCCGAGAATACCGCTGTCAGAATTCTCCCGGGCCTCACCGGCGAAGTGGAGTTCGAAATCACCGTGACGACAGATCAAGGAAAGATGAACTCCCAGGAACGGTACCGATATCGTTCATATCTTGGGCATTGGTATTTGATTGCCTGGGACTTCAGAGTGCCGGGAGAAGGGGTGGTTGATTCCGGGTCGTGGGACTACGGTGTATTCGTGCATCCTGATGGAGAATCCGCTGTTCTGCCGATATCGCGGTGCTACACCACCAAAATCGATGGGCGTGTGAGCACTCAGCAGGAGGAGGCTTTCTCCATTGAGTTCCTTTCCACTCCGCTGACTCCGGAAGAGTCGCTGGGTTTGATTGAGACTTATAAGAGCGATGCGCAAGAACGAGGCGCCCACCTTTTCCAGCTAGATGAGTAGGATCCACTCTTCAGGTGCTCGGTTCTTGGCGAGCCTGTTCTGGCCATCTTGGTAGTTGGGCTGACGACTCGGAGGAGCGCCCTGTAGAGGAGGTCTGGAAGGACAAGAGTCTTGGATCGACTGAGTTCGGGATGCCTTCGCTTCTACCCGTTTGCCGAGCCCGGCGCCTCACTTCTAAAAGACGTTCAGCCGCGAATGACTCTCGTCATTTCGGCCTCCGTTGCTAGGCCACGACCGTGACTCTTTGCAATAGGAACTGTCCCCCGGAGAAGGCGGATCAGAGTCCAGGGGCAAGCAGATCAGCAAGACGATCTCGCTCTGTACGCATATTTCCCAGTCTGCAACCCATGCCATGTGACCGGCGGGCCTCTTTCGGATAGGAGATGGATATCTTGATATGAGGACAAGGGAGCCTTGCCCGTTGAGTTCCGCAACGATGCAGTTGATTTGTCTGTTCTCAGGTTAGAAGACGATCAGTGGGGATTTCTCCAAGTCACGCTTTGTGAGGTGCGATGATGACGATCACAGACATCGGCAGGTCTCTTTAGTCCCCATACTCATTTGGATGGAGAGACACAGCAAGACCCAAAGAAGAAGGGCGGCTCCGGAGAGCCGCCCTTCGTTCGGTCAAGGGTTAGTGGTTGTTACCTGCCTCAGGGGCAAGCGCTCGCCGGGGCCGCCGGGGAGTCGAACGTACGGACGGTCACCTGATCGATCCGGGTGATGCCGCTGTCGTTGACGCCGCTCAGGAACGGCTGGAAGGCGAAGACGTCGAACGTGATGTTGCCAAGCCACGTCGAGCCTGTCAGCATCTGCGGCTCCATAACGATGGAGAAGCGCTTCGAGGAGGTCTCGAGTGAGTTGAGCACGCTCGCGGCGTTGTCGGAACGGAAGTTGAAGTGCGACGTACGTCCCGCGCCAGCGCCACCAACATCGGTCTGGCTGCCGTTGACACCCAAGCGAAGCTCGGGAAGGTCGACACTCGGTGTCGGTGCGGACATCCAGATATCAACCCACAGCAGCTTGTCGTTGCCGACGCTGAGGAAGTTCTGGAGGCCGTCGCCGTCCGAGATCCACGTGCCATAGGTCATGGCCGTGCCGGTACCATTCAGGTTCTGGATCAGAGCCGTCGTGCCGGAGCCCGTGGTCGTGATCGAGCGGGTCGGGTTGATATTCTGGAAGCGCCACACACCGCCGATATCGAAGGTGGTCGGGCTGGCAGCCGGAGTCGGCTGGCCACTGGCTGCGACCATCGCCGGGTTACCAGCGTTGTACACCATGGTCTCGCCGGTCAGGCCGTTCGTATCGACCGTGAAGATTTCAACCTGGCTCAGAGTGGCGTCGAGGGCCACAGTCGGGGTGAAGTCATAAACGTCGAAGAACAACTGGGCGTCGCCGGTGGCATGCGCGTACGCATACTGACGGAACGCTCTCGGCGTGGTGTTCGGGCCGCTGTTGTTGAACTGGCCTTCAACCCAAGACTCATGGGCCTGGCCAATGCCGTCGGTCGAGTTCGGACCAACGCGGACACGAAGCGTCGCGTTGTTCAGCTCGTTGCCGGGGGCGTTGTCGCCCGCGATCGTCCAACGGAACATGTACAGGTTGCCCTGCGTCAGGGTCAGGTTGCCAGAAGGCAGTGCCCAGTCAGCCAGCAGGTTCGTGCCGTCGACCTGTCCACCATTGCCGGTACCGGCAGTGACGGAGGCGGTGGCGGCGGGAGCCGGGCTGGTAGCGGGGCTCTGCGTGAGGTCGTTGGCGTCGCCACTGACGGTCGGCAACTGATAGCCGGCGGTCAGGAACGTCGAGGCGCCTGCGAAGATCCAGCCGTCGAACGTGTCGTAGCAGTCGACCGGCGTGAAGACGCCAGTGGACTCGGACAGACGATCGAGCGTGCCGTCGTTCGTGGTGATAACGGAGAAGGACTTGAAGCCCAGACCGCTTTCTTCCTGGTCAGTGACGAACATCGTGATGATGGCTTCGTCATTGATCGAGCCCGGATCCGCATACGGAGTCGCATTCGGCTCGGGGCTGTACTGCACATTGCGGAAGTCAAGGGCATCGCCCGTGTCCACATTGTAGCCATCCAGAAGGATGTCGGCAGTGGTCGGCGGCAGCGTGGCGTAGCCAAGGTTGCCGTCGATCGAGATCGTCTGCGCGCCACCCGTCAACGGGGTTGACGGAGAAGCAACAGTCGACTCTGTGAAGAGGTACTTCAGTTCAGACGCCGGAGAGTCGGCATCTGATACGTACGACGCCAATTCAAACGCGTCGCTGAACCGGAAGAGGTTCTGCGTCGTGTCCGTATTGAAGTCGAAGGTGTCCGAAGTCATCTTGTCGGTCATGAATACAGTGGGGATCTCGTCGACTGTGGGGCCGACTGCAAAGACACTACCACTGACCAGGGCCGCAGCAAGGACACCTAGGGTTGTTTTGGTGAACCCTTTGCGCATTAGGACAGTTCTCCTTTCTCTAGGAAGGAATCTCCAAGGTTCCTCTGAACCTCGGGGAAGAGCAGGGGGTGCACTTCACCAAATAGCCTGTTCGTTGTGGGGAACGTCCTCCTCGCGTGGGAATTTCCGAAAGTCATAGATTTTGTGGTCCTTCCACCGGACTCAGTGTAGCTGAGAGTGCTCGCTCTTCGGCTCCGCCATCGTCAACTCCAAAATAGCTTCGGAGCACTCCATAGACCAAACCCGCGCCTTTTTCCACGAGTCTATCCTCTGTTTGAGCACCTTCCGCCCCGCCTGTCAACCGCGATTTGGGTGGGAAGAATGCCTGCCAGCGGCCTCAACGCATCTTCCGAGAGAGCCGTTTTTTCAAGCATTTTCAATTATTTCCACATGTAGATACCAGGGGGCCGCCCACCCGCCGATCCAGATCCGCTTCAGAATTCCGGACCCCCATTCCCGCCGTCCCCGTTCCCGGACAATCAATCCGGAATTTCTCTTCGATTCTCGCATCACACTCCGCCCCCAGGCTGCTTGACATGGTGGCGTTGAGCGATCACCGAGCGATAGCCCAACAGCGGCTCCTCGATCAGTTTCCAGGAGATCGTCGCGACCGGGATCGAGATCGCCGCGAGCACAATCGCCCTCAGCCACGGCAGGTCGTACAGCGTCGGCCAGAGGAAATCCAGAGACCGGGAAACGAAGAAGTGGTAGAGGTACAGGCCGTAGCTGATCCGTCCGACGAAGACCAGCGGGCGCCAGTTCAGGCTCCGCGCCAGCACGCCGGGGCGCTCCGGGTTGTCCGTCAGCAGCGTTCCCAGCATCCCGAATGGCACCCACGCCACGATTGTATACAACAGTCCAAGAGAGAGGTGGTTCGCCAAAGGCGTGACCGCGTAGGGTTGTACTCCGGCATAGTCGTAGAGCATCGCCGCGAACAGGCAGGCCGCCCCAAAGAGCAGGATGTACCGGGAAAAGATTCGAAACCAGGCCTTGCCGTAGAAGCTTGTCGGCAGCGAGGCCAGCAGGCCGCCGTAGGCGAAGCTGTCCATCCGATAGGGGAGCAACATTTGCAGAGAGGCGAAACTTCCCTCCGGGGGCTGAATTGCCCGGAGGATGGGCGACATAAAGATCAGAATCAGGCAGATTCGGGGCCGCCAGGCGGCAGCCGTTATGAAGATCAGCACCGACCAGAAGACGTAGAACTGCTCCTCAACCGCAAGTGACCACGTGTGGATAGCGAGTGGGTTTTGAGGGCCTCTTGCATAATAGAAGTTCTGAAGCGACATGAGCTGGTAGCGGAATTCCTCCCAGCTTGAGACCCCAGCGAAGTAGGGCACCGTGATGCACATCAGGTAGATGGGTAGGATTCGCAGGGCTCGGCGCCAGTAGAAGTCCCGGAAGTAGATCGGGCTCTCGCGCCGCCGGATCAGCAGGCGCGTAATCAGAAAGCCGCTGAGGACGAAGAAGTAGTCCACGCCGATCCAGCCGAAAGGCAGCAGATGGTGCGAGGCGTGGTGGACAAGAACCAGCAGAACCGCAATGCCGCGAATACCGTCCAGGCTCGCGACCCGGCGGTCGAGGGCCATCAATTCCGACGGATCGTTCCTTTGCGGCATGGGGGCCTCGTCGTTGCTGTCGAGCCCGCTGCGGCTGGGCACGAGCACGGCGCGAACCCGGGTGAAGTCAGGTCTGGGGGCTTACTGGCGCGAACGCATCTCCACGAGCCAGCTCTCGACTTCCGCTTCGCGCACTCCGCCGAGACGCAGGTAGGTCTCGAGTTCCTCAATGGCTTCGTCCAGATCGCCGTGCGATCCGTCGATAGCCAGGGCGAGGTTCAGGTGCGCCGGGGCGAATTCCGGATGGCTTTCAACCAGCGGCCGCAATTCGTCGAGGGCCCGGCCGTAGGCCTTCTGGCGCAGGAAGAGCGCGCCGATGTTGTTCTGGGCCCGCGGATCGTTGGGGTCGACTCCCATGGCATCGCGATAGCGACCCTCGGCGGCCAATTCACGGCCGATTCGAGCCAGCACGTTGCCCCATTTCAGGTAAATATCTGCGTTGTTCGGATCCAGGTCGGCCGCCCGGCGATACTCCTCGAGGGCTCGGCGCGTCCGCGTTGTTTTCGCCAAGGATTCCGCCAGGTACAGATGGGCTTCGGCATTCTCCGGTTCCATGTTGGCCACCTGGGACCAGGCCAGAACGGCGTCGCTCCAGCGGCCTTGCTCGGCAGCCAGAAGTCCGGCCTCGCGCAGGCTTTCCACGTCGTGAACCTGCTCGCCGGTCAGCTCCGGGAACACGGCCGCGCGGACTTCTTCCGGATCCAGGCTCTCTGCGCGCTGACCCACGGGGCTGTCGCCGCCCTGAATCAGGCTCGCCAGCGAGGAGCCGATATCGCCGGCCCCCGACCTTGTGCCCGTTTCCGCCTCAGGCGGGTTCTCGTCCTTCGCCAGCGTCGCTTCGGGCGTGGGCTCCGGCGTCTTCTCCGGCGTTGCCTCAGGAGTCGGGACGGGAGTCGCCGTGGGCCTCGGCTCGTCCTTCATGCCTTCCATCACTGCTTCGCGTGCCGCGTCCGACGGCCGATCTTCCGGAGAAGATTTGGGCATTTCGCGGGCTTCATCTTCGTCGAAGGTCGGCGGCGGAGGCGCCATCGGTGTCGACTCAACCCGGGGGCGAGGCGTTGGCGTCGGGGCCGGCGTCTTCTCCTGGGTCGGCCTCAGAGTCATCTGCTCTTCAGTCTGATCGTCGCGGTTTGAGGGAGTCGCTGGGACTTCGGCCACTTCGATCGGTGTTTCTTCCACGACCGGAGTCGATTCCACGGCCGGCGTCTTTACCGGCTTCGGCCTTGCAATCTCTGTGGGTTCCGGCGTGGGAGTCGGCGCCGGCGTGCGGCGCGAGCTCTCGATCGTCGGTCGCTTGATCGGTGTCGGCGTGGGTTCTGGCGTGGCTTCCGCCACGACCGGTTCCTCGTCGATAGGCAGCTTCAGGCTGGGCGGCTGATCCTCACGGGCCAGCAGTCCCTTCTCGATCAACTGCAGGCGAGCGAGCTCCCGCTCGGCCTCGGCCTGCTCGTAATCCGGTGCAACTTCCAGTGCCTTGTCGAAGTAGATCATCGCGCGCTCGGGTTCGCCGAGCAGGTTGTACGAGTGGCCCACCTTATAGTAGAAGGCAGGGCGGGGCGAAAGCTCCAGCGCCGCCAGGTACTTTTCCTGGGCGGCGGTGTATTCGCCCACCGCTTCAAGATCCTGGCCTTCGGTGAAAAGATCGAAGGCCAGTGTGCGGCGTTCCTCGTAGATGCGCTGGCGATCGGCGGCGCAGCCCGTAAGGCCGGCAAACCCGACGGCCGTCAGCAGCACCCATCCAAGCGCCCGAGCGCGAAATGTCAGCTTCATGAAGATTACCTGTGGTCAGCCTTGTAGACGAGCGCGCCGTCGCTGAAAGACACCGACCAGTCGCCCTTCTCGAACATTTTCTTGTAGATCCAGATCTCGCGGGCCGGGCCGACTTCGTACTGCTGGAAAAAGGCCTCCGACGGGTAGCCGTACTGGACGAGGTAGCGATCGCTGTCCATCAGCGGTCCCTCGAAGACCAGGTCGTTCTGGATGAACTGGCAAAGGACGTTGCGATCCCAGTAGACCCACTCGGTGAACGTCTCATCGCTGCGGGCGTCGATGCCCTCGCGCATGTAGTCGGGCTGGCCGTGGCGCTGCAGGACGCTCTTCTTGTCGCCTGTCAGAAGATCGTCCTGATGGGCCTCGACCTTGAAGAATGCCTGATCGTTCCAGCGGTAGAAGTAGTCAACGGCAGGACGGCCGGTGTAGCGGCGGAACTGCTCCGGTTCGCCGGATGCCCATTGGAAGCGAGGCACACGGTTCGTGTTACAGCCAGCCATCAGAACGGCCAGCAATACGACCCCGAGGATCGGGACGATGCGTCGGTACATCTCAGGCTCCTTGGTTCAGTCCGGCGATTTGGCCCTGACGGACTGACAAGGGATGATTGATGCCACGGCCCTGGGGAGGTCAAGCACGGAAGGGGTTTTTTAGCGATTCAGGCTACAACTCCACCGGCTCCATCTGCAGTTCCGCCAGCTTCCGGACCAGCAGGTTCAGGAACAGGCCCACATCCGTAACGACCGGCGTCGAATCCATCGAGCCGCGATCGGCCAGCTTCGTCGCGACTGTAGGGTTGATGTCGACGCAGACCATCCGCACTCCCGCTGGGGTCATATTTCCAACGCCGATCGAGTGCAGCATCGTCGAAAGCATCAGGATCATGTCAGCCCCATCGAGAAGCCTGGCGTACTCCGCCTGAGCCTCCACGAGGTCCATCCGCGTGTCCGGCAGGGGGCCATCGTCGCGGATTGAGCCCGCCAGGCAGAAGGGCACGCTGGCCTGGACCAACTCATACATCAGCCCGCGCTTGATCAGGCCCTGATCCACTGCAGCGGCAATGGAACCGGCACGCCGCACCGCGTTGATCGCGGCCAGATGGTGCTTATGACCGCCATTGACGGTGATTCCGCGCTGGAGATCCACGCCCAGGCTCGTACCGAACAGGGCGCGCTCGACGTCATGCACGGCGACCGCGTTGCCGCCCAGCATGGCTCCGACGTAGCCGTTTCGTACCAATTCACAGACATGGGGCACACCGCCGGTGTGAACAACGATCGGCCCGGGAACGAGCACGATCTTGCCGCCGCGCCCGCGGATCTGGTCCATTTCCCAGGCGATCGCGTCCACGGCGACCTCGACGCGGCGCTCGCTCGACACCATCCCCGACATGAAGCGGAACTCGCTCGGGTCTTCCTGGACCTCGGTCTTCGGGTGAATTCGGATGCCGTCGATGCCGCAGACGACCATGTCGCCGGTTCGGAGGTCGCGGATCAATGTCACGGCTGCCTGGCCATCGCGAACGACGATCACGCCGTCCATGCGCTGGCCGGTGGCGCGAATCCACTCCTCCCCGACCAGGACATCTGTGGGATAAATCGTCGTTGCATAGAAATCTTCCGGGGCCACGCCGTCCTTCTCGACAGACACCAGGCGAGCGGGGCGATGCTCCGGATCTTCCAGATTGCCGCCCTTTTCGAGCATTTGTGGCACGATCTCGTTCAGAATCTCGGGCGAAGGGGCGCTGACGGCCAAGCGAATGCGCGATTTGTCGCCGCGGGTCTGGCCGGCGTGGAATTCGAGCGTCTCGAAGTTGCCGCCGTTCTGGTGAATCATATCCATCACCATCGGCAGGAGCCCTGTGTCGAGCAGATGGCCCTCCATCGTGACGATGCGACGAACCAGATCCGTCTTGTGCGCCGGGTGCCGCTTGAAGGGCTCCTCTGTCAGGCGCAGGCTGAGGCATTTGCAGCTTCCGCCGGCCTTGATGAATTCGGTCATCGGCGTGCGGACGACTTCAAAGCCCCACTCGTTCAGCTTCTGCTGCAACTCCTGCGTGCAGTTGTTCAGAATGACGGCATTGCCCGTGTCGATCGCGTTGCAGGCGAAATGCACAGCGTCGCGTTCGCTGAGCTCGAAGCGTCGCTCGGCAGGCACAAGTTCCTCAATCTGCCGACGGGCGTGCTCTTCGAAGGCCTGCGCGTAGTACATCAGGTACCCGCCCGTCAGTGGCGTGAAGCACGTATCCAGGTGGTAGAAGCGTTCGTCGACGAGCCGCAGCGGGACGACTTCGATGTCGAGTTGCTCGGCAATATATTCGCAGGCTTCCAGGCGCGTGCGGAAGCCGTAGCCCATGAAGAGGCGCTCTGCCCCGCGATCGAAGAGCGCATCGCCGGCGCCTTCGAAGTGGAGCCCGCGCGGCATCTCGATGACCTCGAAGCCATTGCGCTCGAACCAGGCCTTGTTGACCGGCTCTTCTTTTTGGCGTTCCGGGTGGCGAAAGTGCGAATTCACCGCCTTCTTACCGTGAACCAGCCCCGCGTTCGCCGTGAAGACGAGGTCGGGCACGCCTTCTGCCGGATCGAGAATCTTGACCGTGGTCCGTTGGCCGACCTGGGCGTGCAGCGCCTGCCATTGCGCGCGGGCTTTCTGCACATCGAGTCGTTCGGTGTTCCCTTCCATCCAAGGGTTGATCACGTAGTCGACGGCGAAATACGTCGGCGGGCACATGAGGATGGAGTGACGTTTCGGGGCCATGGGGGCGCTCCTCGGAGAATTTGGACCGCTGAAGCAGGGCTCCAGCATTCAATGGGGGCAAGCGATGCTCACCCCATCCGGCCGGGACGGGCCGGGAGGATCGGCATGCGATTCTCGGGTGGGGGAGCGCGAAGCGGGGCTGTCGCACTCCACAGTGTTACATCAGCGGCTCGATAACGACGGCCGCCAGTGCGCTCGGGTTGTCGTTCAGATGCATGACCGCTGCCTTGCCACCCAGCAGCGTCAGCTTCTGTCCGCCTTCCTCGACCAGCACGGCGCCGTCGGGCGAAATCGCCAGTGCCTTTGCGTCCGGGTTCAATCCCAACTGCGGCGCCAGCCATTCCTGGTCGGACATCGGATCGTTCATCACGAGGATGATCCAATCGTTCAACAATCCCAGGCCTTCGCGCGCTTTCCAACGCGTTTCGGCCGGGGGCGTGTAGTCTTTGCGCTTCGCATCGAGCACCACCGCGCCGAGCATCTCGGCGCCGGCGCCGGATCCGGCGATCACACCGCCGCGAGCGCTGAGTTCCAGGGTTTGTTCCCAGACCTCGGTGGGGGTTCCATCTTCACGAACCAGGCAGGGCAGCAACTGGGCCGAGCCCGCCAGCCCGGAGTAGAACCAGACGCCCGCCGCGCCGTAGAGGATGTCGCCATTCTCGCGCGATTCCGTCCGTGCACAGTTCGTGTACGGCACATCGACCGCCTTCACAAAATCAGAGCGGCCGGCGGATTTCTCGAGAATCGACGCTGCCTCGCGCAGCGGATCGGCTGGAGAGATCGAATCGGTCGGGACGAGAGCTGCGCTGCCACCCGCCAGGCGCTCCGCGAAAGCCGCGGCCGCGAGGCCATCGGCGGCATCGATGGAACCAGCCAGGATCACGGCTCCGGCAGGAGGAGTCGCCCGCCATGGTGCATTCTCACCATCCACGAGGTCCTTGTCCTTTCCGCCACACGCAATAACGAGGGTGGCGAGCACGATCATCGACAAAATCCGGCACGGAAACATGGTCTGGCTCCTTCGGAGGAGGGGTATAAGATGCGCAGTTTCCTTCATCGGACCCACGGGCCCGCCAAAAAGCAAGCAGCCTTTGCGGTAGCGATGACGGGATTAGGGCGGTGGAGAGGGGAGCCGGCGACCGACTCCCCTCTCCATTCAGTCCCCACTACTCGTCCCTGCTTCTCTTACTCGTCCAGCGGCGCAATGCCGTGGCGCATGATGTTCTCCGCACAGGCGCGGGCGACCAGGAATTGCTTCAGGTAATCCGGTCCGCC
This sequence comes from bacterium, assembly GCA_020444065.1. NCBI lineage: Bacteria > bacterium. The sequence goes on from JAHLLQ010000003.1 coordinate 486,827, forward strand.
GGCTTTCGAGCCGATGCCTGACAGTTGGAAGCCGCCGAACGGCTGGCGCCCGACGATGGCTCCCGTGATGTGGCGGTTCAGGTACATGTTGCCGCACCGGAGTTGCACCTTGGCCTTCTCCAGGTGACTCGGCGTGCGCGAATGCAGACCGCCCGTCAGCGCGTATTCGCAGTTGTTGTGGATCTCAACCGCATGCTCGAAGTTCTTCGCTTTGATTACCGAGAGCACAGGGCCGAAGATCTCTTCCTGTGCCATGCGGCTGTCGGGATCGATATCGCCGAACAGTGCGGGAGGGACGTAGTGCCCCTTCTTGGCGAGATCTTTGCACTCGCCAACGAACGACTCCGTCCCTTCTTTTTTGCCCAGTTCGATGTAGCTCATGATCTTCTTCTGAGCCGCCGGGTCGATCACGGCGTTGACTTGGCAACCGGGGTCCCACGACTCGCTGATCTTCAGGCTCGCGACGCCTTCCTTCAGACGCGCCATCAGTTCGTCGTAGACGTCCTCGACAACGATCAGACGCGAGCACGCGGAGCACTTCTGGCCGCTGAAGCCGAAGGCGCTGTAGAGAATGTCCGGCACGGCGGCATCGAGATCCGCGCTCGAGTCGATGATGAGGCCGTTCTTGCCGCCCATCTCGGCGATCACGCGCTTGACGAAGGCTTGGCCGTGCTGCGTCTTCGCGGCTTCTTCGATGATGTGGAGACCGACTTCGCGGCTGCCCGTGAACGCGATCATCTGGACCTTCGGCGAGCGCGTCAGCTTCTCGCCGATTTCCGCGCCGGAGCCCGGAAGGAAGTTCACCACGCCGGCCGGAAGTCCACACTCCATCATGATTTCCATAATCCGGTAAACGACGAAAGGCGTTTCGCGGCTGGGCTTCCAGATCACTGTGTTACCCGTCACAAGTGCGGCGGACATCATGCCCGTCGGGATTGCCATGGGGAAGTTCCACGGTCCGATCACGCCGACGACGCCAAGTGGCAGGTAGTACAGTTCATTCTTCTCGCCGAGCAAATACGGCTGCAGGTGTTCGCGGTCGCCGATGCGCATCATCTCGCGCGCATAGTACTCGAGGAAATCGATGCCTTCCGCGGTATCAGCGTCCGCTTCGCGCCAGGGCTTGCCCGCTTCGAAGACCATAAGCGCGGAAATCTCATCGCGGCGCTCGCGCACTTTCGCCGCCGTGTCGAGCAGCAACTGGGCGCGCTCGGCGGGTGTTGTCATCGACCACGTCTTGAAGGCTCGCTGGGCCACTTCAATCGCTTTGTCCGCCTCTTTCTCGCCGGCATACGCGCACTCGCCCAGGACGATCGATGTGTCGCTTGGGCAGGTAACTTTCAGTTTGCGCTCGGTCTTCACTTCCTTGCCGCCGATGATCAACGGCGCGTTGATCGGGAAGGACGCCTTTACCTTGTCGATGGCCTTCTGAAAGGCCTCGCGCACTTCGGCCTTCGAAAAATCGCGCAGCGGTTCATTGCGGAATTCCGTCACCGGCTTGCGCATCGGATAGCCAACAGCCGGGGTCTCCAGCTTCTTGCCGTTCTGCTTCTTAACCTTCAGCATCATTCTGTCTCCTTGGGATCCGCCAAGAGTTTATTCTCCGCCACGTGCTCGGTGAAGCGTTGGCGGAGGAACGATTCATTCGAAGTGTTCTCCAGGATGCGGCGTACCAGGTACGCCATTCCCGGAATCAGTTCGCCGCACGGAACGTAAATCCGTACAGGCAGTTTCATGGTACGCAGAGCTTCAGCAATCGGGCCTGCCATGCCGAAGAGCATCTGGATTTCAAAACGCGAAGGCGGCACTTTCATCTCTTTCCGCAACGCCAGCGCATGCGCGATCGAGCGCACGTTGTGGCTGGCAATCGCGGTGCGAACCAGGTCGTGATTCTCGAGCAGCAGTCGCGTGATGCGCTCGTACATCGCATCCGTCTCGCGTTTCTCCGTGATGACCGGCACCGGCCAATTCTTCTGTCGCGCCCAGATCTGCTCACTATCCCAGTACGCGCCCTTCACGAGGCGAATCGTGATCGGCTGATTGTTCTCGCGAATCCATGCGAGGAACTTCCGCGCCGAATCTTCCGCGTCCCGCAGGTAAGCCTGGAATACTGTGCCAAGGTTCTCGTAGCCGCGGAATTCCTCTTCGCTCAGCAGTCGCTTGATGATTTCCAGCGTCATGTCGCGGTGCTCGTACTTCTCCATATCAATATTCACGAACGCACCGGACTTCTTTGCGGCACGTAGCAAGGGACGCACGCGCGAGAGAACGCTCTCCGCCGTGCCATCGATATCCATGGCGTCGTACTTCGCGGTGAGGGAACTCAGCTTGATCGAGATATTCACGCGGGGGCCGCACTTGAAGCGGCGGGACTTCTCGGGCCAGGATCCAAGCAATCCGCCCAGGTTCTCGATCATATCCTTGTAGCGCTTCGCGTAGGCATCCGCTTGGGAATCGCTGATCACGAATTCGCCCAGCAGATCGAGCGAGAACATGAAGCCGCGCTCTTCCATGTTGCGAATTCGGGGTGCCACGACGCGCGGATTCTCGCCCGCGATGAACTGCTTGCCCATCGTGGCGATCACCTTGCGGCTGGCCCATGCGAGGGGCCGCTGCGTGAACCCCCGACCGCGGCCCAGGAATCGCGCGATGGATAGCAGGCTCGTGCCGCCGCCGTGTGCGAAGGACGTGCTGCTGAGGTATTCCTCCAGGTGCTCCGCCAGGATTTTCGGATCGCGCAGCGCGGGATACACGTCGACGAAGTGCAACATTCGGAACTTCAACTCCTCGTCGTGCATCATCGCGCGCATCAGTTCCTTCTCGATGCGTTCGCGGCCGATGCCGCTGCTCTCGCGTGCCCGGACGCGGCGGAAGATCTCGCGCCCGAACCGGCGTGTGGATTCCTCCACCCGAAGGCGTTCGAGATTGAACGTCGGCAGCTCCGGGCTCGGTCGGCGGGGCTTCGGCTTGATCGGCTGGCTGGCTACCTTGCCGTTGTGCTTGCTTGGATTTTTGGTTTCAGTCGCCATCGTCGTGCTCACTAGCACCTCCGTTCGGCGGAATTCACGTCGATACTTTCTACCCACCGGGGCACAGCAGTGCAACGTGAATAGGAAAGCCTATCCACGGCGTGCCCTGCGTTCGCTTGTTCGAGGTCGGTGTTCACAGGTCCGGCGGGCGGCCGCGACGAAAGCGGAAACGGCCCGGCTGGCGAGCCAGGCGTTCTTCGCCCGTCCGTTCCCTGGTCCGTCTCGCAATGGAAGTCCTGGATGCAATCATGGGGCGAAAATCCTCACGCGGAACGGGGAAAGCAAGGAGTTTCTATGACACTTTCCCTGGTCCCATCCGAGCATTTCTCTCCGCCCTGCGGGATATTTTTGGACGCTTGTTCTTATCGAGGTGTCATAATCGGGATTCGAGAAGTCCTCATTTTTTTTGGAGCGAAAGTGCTTGCCCTATAGCCGCGCGCCCGGGCAGAGGGACGAGACTGGGGCGCCGTTCGCACCAAATCAGGCGGCGCACCGCCCATGCTCACTATATGACGGAGGACGTCGAATGCACGTAACACATCTTATTTCCCGAGACCGCCGAGGCTTCACACTGATCGAGCTCCTGATCGTTGTCGCCATCATTGCCATCCTGGCGGCAATCGCTGTTCCGAACTTCCTCGAAGCACAGGTTCGTTCCAAGGTCTCCCGCGCCAAGTCCGACATGCGGACGCTGGCCACGGGCCTGGAATCTTACGTAATCGATTACAATCACTATCCGGACGTCGACCGCACGACAATCTCTCCTCCGATCAAGTTGGGTCTGGAGTATTCGCGCCCCGCACTGACGCTGCTTTCGACGCCAGTTTCCTACATCACCAGCCCTCTGCTGATCGATCCGTTCGCGGTCGGCTCGACAAACACACGCTACTACGGATATGCCAACTGCGACGCCGCACTCCTGAATCCAGATCTCTCCGCTGTCGGCGCAAGCTATGCCACCGTGGATAATAAGCCGCGATTCGACAACCACCGGTGGGTCCTGCAAAGCGTTGGTCCGGATGTCACCAACTTCGCACTGGCAAGTCCCGCCGAATACCCCGACCAGGGCTTCAACAACGCCTATCACTTCCTGGTCGATCCTCAGGATGGCGTGGGAGCCAACTTCATTTACGACCCGACGAATGGCACGGTTTCAGTGGGCGACATCGTTCGCACGGCCTTGATAACCGACTGATCGGAATCGGCGAAATCCAAGACAATGGCGGCCATCCGAGACCAGGATGGCCGCTTTTTTTGTGACCCTGGCGATCGAACCTGGACGCGATTTGCGCCGAAATTACGGCGCTTCTGGCTTGCATCCGCCGTGTGTCGGCGCAACGATACGCCTTGGCGGCGTTAGGGCAGAGCTTTGCAAGAACGGACCGCCAGATCGGGAGCAACCCCACTATGAACGCTGAAGAACGGCTTCGCATCATGACTAAAGTCACCGGGGCGGTGCTTGCGCACCACGACTTCGGGGGCTTTTTCCAGGCCGTCGCCGACTGCATGAAGGAACTCCTTCCGAACGTCGACGACTTCGGGATCGCCCGCTATCGGGCCGAGCGCGAGGAGTTCGAGATCATCGCCACGATTGTCGAGGATGAAGCGACAACGAACATGGGCGTGCGCAGCGGCCGCGGGGAACACACCCCAGGCGGGTTCCTGCTCAAGCGCGGTCGCACCACGATGGTCAACGACATGGACGCGTTCGAGAAGCAGTTGGGCGCCCGGATGCGCGAGAAATTCCGCCGCCCGTTCCAGTCCGCAATCGGTGCCCTGCTTGAGCACGGCGACAAGCTGATCGGTTACATGTACATCACGTCGATGCAGAAGAGCGCCTGGGACGAGCATCACCGGGACGTCTTCGACCTCATCCGCACGGTCGTGACGCTGGCCGTGGACAACGCTCTGGCCTACGACGAACTGCATCGCATGAAGGAGGAGGCCGAGCTGCAGGGACAGTACCTGCGCTCCGAGATTGAAGAGAATTTCCCGGCAGACGGCCTGATCGGTCGCTCGCGGCTATGGAAGTCGGTGATCGCCCAGGTCCAGCAAGTGGCGCCGACCGAGAGCACCGTTCTGATCCAGGGCGAGACCGGCACCGGCAAGGAGGTGCTGGCCCGCGCGATCCACGAACGCAGCACCCGCGCCCGCAAGCCGCTGATCAAGGTCAACTGCGGCGCCTTGCCGGAGAACCTGATTGAGTCCGAGCTGTTCGGCCACGAGCGGGGCGCCTTCACCGGGGCCATGAACCGCCGCGTCGGGCGCTTCGAGCTGGCCCACGGCGGTACGATTTTCCTCGATGAAATCGGCGAGATGCCGATGTCGCTGCAGGTCCGGCTGCTCCGGGTCCTGCAGGAGCGCGAATTCGAGCGGGTCGGCGGTGAGAAGCCGATCCGGGTGAATGTGCGCGTGATCACCGCGACAAACAAGGACTTGCGGGCGGAAGTGGCCGCCGGCCGCTTCCGGGCGGACTTGTACTATCGCCTCAATGTCTTTCCCATCGATGTGCCGCCGCTGCGCGTCCGGCCGGAGGACGCCGTGCTGCTGACGAAGTATTTCCTGCAGCGCTTCGCCGAGCGCATCGGGCGCAAGGGGCTCCAACTGACCGAAGAGAGCGTCCAGGCCGTAGCGAACTACTCCTGGCCTGGGAACGTGCGGGAGCTCGAGCATCTTGTTGAACGAGGGATTATCCTGGCTCAGGGCAACCAGGTAGACCTGAAGGCCCTGTTGATGCCGAACCCTGCGACATTGGCGTTTCCGAGCGATCCGCCCAGCCCGATGGCGACATTGCAGATGCCTGATGTCTCCCAGCCTGCACGCGAAGTCGCAGAGGGCAAGAAGGTCTCTCTGAAGGATAGTTTCGCCGAAGCCGAACGTTCGGCGATTATCCACGCCCTGGAGGAATGCAATTACACAATCGGGGGCAAGAACGGCGCGGCGGCAATGCTTGGGCTGAAGCGCCAGACTCTCCAATCGAAGATCAAGAAGCTGGGAATCCCCATGAATAAGGGGAAAAGCGAGCCCGTGGGGTCAAATTCCTGACCACAGCCCTTTGTGGCTGGCCCGGCATTTGCCAGTGAACGAGGCAGAAGACGCGTCTTCGGCACGATTTATTAGGGAAAGACAACAATGAGCAAGACGAGCCAATCACCGATGAACCAGCTCCTGGCGCGCGTCCGCACATGGTGCGGCGTGACCGTCAAGGATGCCAACGGGGCACCGGCAACCGTCCTGATCAGGGACAAGCCCATCGCGCGATTCCTTGACGAGCACACCCTCGAGGCCGTCCTCTGCGGCTCGATCAAGCGGCAGGTCATGGAAGATCCGGACGCCATCCAGGAAGGCTCCAAGTGCCGCAATGACAGCTCCTCGATGGTCGTGGATCTGAATTCCTGCGCCGGCGTCGAGGAAGGGATTCGCCTACTCCTCAATGCCTATATCACGAGCCAATCTTCCGTGAGCCAGGACTGGTGGCTGCAGGAAGAGAATCTGAACGAAGACCCGACCTGTGAGAAGCTGGAAGAAGTCCGGAAGCAGCAGGCGAAATAAGAAGCGTCGAAAATAAGAGAAGACTGGCGGCCGCCTCGGGATTCCGAGGCGGCCGATTTCATTTCAGACTCAGCCGACGTTCTTGACGATTCGAACCTCTTCAACGGTCACGAGACCTTCATTCACGAGGCGATCGACTTCGGGGAGGAAGGCTTCGATGTTCTCTTCCGTATCGACGATCTCGATGACGATGGGAAGGTCCTGGGAGAGCGTCAGTAAATGCGCCGTATGCAGGTGCGAGTGTTTGCCAAAGCCCATCTGGCCGCGCAGGACCGTCGCGCCGGCCAGGCCGGCGTTGCGAGCTCGGTAGACGATCGCTTCAAAGAGCGGCTTGCCGTCCTCGTCGCGATCTTCGTCGCCCAGGAAGAGGCGGAGCAGCGTTCCTTTTTCACCGAATTCCATCCAGGGTGCCTCCTTTTCCGGTGGGGGAGCGGCAGCGGCCAGCGGCACGGCGCCGGGTTCATCGGTTCGGGCTCGACGAGCCAGCACGCGTGCGCGTTCGTAGGTCAACAGCGCGCCCTTCAGCATCGGGGCGATGTCGGTGCGGAAGGCCGCGAGGGCTTCCGCTGAATCGATCATCTCGACGATCACGGGCAACTCGTTGGCAAACGCGAGGGCCTTCTCGCGTAGGATCTTGCCGTCGCGCGTCGAGAAACCCATGAGGCCCTTCAGCACCGTAGCGCCCGCGAGGCCGTCATGCCGAGCACGCTTCACCAGCGCCTCGTAGAGCGGCTCGTGGTGCCACTGGACGAAGTTCGTCAGGTAGAATCGCAGTTGGACCTGCTCTTCCACGAGTCGAGTCCTTTCAGAGCAATCCGCGGGCGGCCAATGTTCCCAGCCGCACCGCGACCAGGCCGATGAAGATACTGAGCGTCACGTTCAGCGTTGCCAGGATCCAGGCGCCGTCATCCAGCAGGCCTTGTGTCTCGAACTTGAACGTTGAAAACGTTGTGAACGATCCCAGGAAACCGACCGCCACGGCGTAGCGCCAGATCGTCGGCGTGTCGGTCAGTCGTTCCGCCACCATCGTTCCCACAAACCCCAGGAAGAAGCACCCCGCGATGTTGACGGCGAAAGTCCCCCATGGGAACCGGCTCTCGGAAAGATTCCCGATCCACGCCGAAGTCGCAAAACGCGCCACCGCCCCGGCGGAACCGCCGAGCGCGACAAGCAGGTAAGGGATGAGGTTTTTGAGCATAGTGCGCTGGACTGTCGTTCGAAGGTGGCCTTCTAGAACAAGTGACGAGTGGCTAGTGGCGAGTAAGAACCATCAACCTAACCTTGTCGGTGTCTTGCCTCATTGGCGGCGTCGACCGTCGCATTCAACCTTCCAGCTTCCCCTGAATGAGCGCAAGCATGGCTTCGGCGGTTTCCTGCCAGGTGCGGGCTTGGGGAGGCTTTCGGCTGGGGCCGATCCCGGTGGCGAGGGCTTCTTCGCAACGTGCGGCGAACTCTTCGGGATCGGCCGCTATGGCGACCTCGTCGCCGTAGTCGGATTGCACGTCGGGAATCGGCGTTGAGACAACCGGCCGGCCGGCGGCGAGGTATTCCGGCGTCTTCGTGGGACTCATCGTGCAGGTCAGTTCGTTCACAAGCCACGGGATCAGGCACACATCGAAGCCACGCAAGTAGTCCGGGAGGGTGCCGTAATCCTTCGCGCCAAGATGGTGGAAATTCGGCGAGTCGACGGGACAGCGATCAATCATCACCAGCGGTCCCAGGAAGACGATATTCCAGTCCGGTCGATGCGTGCACAACGCGCGCACCAGCGGCCAGTCGATGCGTTCGTCGACCGCTCCGAAGTATCCCAGAATCGGTCGCTTGATGGGCTGCAAGTCATCGGGGATCGGACCGTCGTCGGCGCCGCGGGCGAAGTGCTCGAAATCGATGCCGCTCGGGAAGCAGTGCGCGTCCGGGCGACGAGCTTCCCGCTGGCGGTGGAGGCTGCGTCCGCCCGTGAAGACGAGATCCGCGCGATCGAGCAGCATCGCTTCCATCTCTGCGACGTCCGCCCCAGTGCGGCGGAAGGACTCGAACGGATCCATGATGTCGTACACAAGCAGATCGTGCGGTAGGCGATCCAGCAGCGTCGCGAACGCCGGGTGCTGCAGCCACAGCACGCGTCGGCCGGCGGGAGCGCCGTTCAGAAAGTCTGCCCCCCGCGACAGCAGGCCTCGGCGCGACAGGCGATTCACCGCCACCGATCGCCCGGACAACGGAAGGAACGGCCGGTTCACCGCGCGGCCGTGCTCGCCGAAACGCGCTTCGCGATCTTCGGGCGTTGTCAACCAGCGGCGAGAACTCATCAGCGACTCATACAGCACATGGTGCCCGAGCCGATCGAAGCACGCCATCAACTGCTGCGGCCGCTGAAACAGGCGGCGTTCCCAGACAAGGTGCGAAAGGCACAGGATATGAAGAGGCGGGGCGCTCATCGTTGTTCGATGAAATCCGCGCCCCGCCCTGTGCCGCAATGGGGAGTTTTACGTTTCGCTAGTCGTCAGCCAGCCGATAACTTGCTTCCACTTCGGGCGTTTTCCGTGAACCAGAATGGCGATTCGGAAGATGCGGCCGGAGACGATGTAGGCCACGTAGGCCATGCCGACCAGCAGCGCGACGCAGATGCCCAATTCGACCGGGCTCGGCGATGTGACACCCAGGCGAAGGGGCATCGCGACTGGAGCCGTCATCGGGAACAGGCTGAGCACGAGAGCCAATGTTCCGTCCGGGTTCATCATCAGAGGCATCATCATGGCCATCGGAACGATCAGGAACATCAGCAACGGCCACTGCACCTGCTGGGCTTCCTGCGTGGAACTGCAGATCGATCCCAGCGCGGCGTACAGCAACGCGTAGACCAGGTATCCGAGCAGGAACAGAAGCAGCAGCATCCCAATGACGGTTGGCTCGATCGTGATGCCTTCGAGTTTCTCGATCGGGCGCACGGATTTGATTACGAAAAACGCCGTGGCCCACACTGCATACTGCGTGAGGCTCGCAAAGCCGACGCCGAGGACTTTGCCGAAGAGAATCTGACGCGCCGTGACGCAGGAGAGCATCACCTCGTACACGCGCGTCGTCTTGTCCTCGATCACCGCCATCATGATCGACGTGCCGTACATGATCAGCGTCATGTAGAGCAGGAACACGAACACGGCGGAAACAATTACGACGGATGTCTCGTCCTTCTGTTCCTCGTCAACAACACTGGAGACGTTGAGGTCGACGCGGCGCATGACTTCGCCAATCACCGATGGGGGAATTCCCTTTTCGTCCAGGCGCATTTGCCTCAGAAGCGATGTGGCCGCGTTGCGCAACTCCTCGCGCACGCGGAACTCCGTCACCGATCGCATGAAGAGATCGATCTTATTGCCGGCCACAACATCCTTCGGGATGACCATCAGGCCGCGGACTTTCTTCTCCTCGACGCGTTTCTTCGCTTCCTCGAGGGCCTCTTCCGTATTGTCGACTTTCTCGACCACGTACTTCGACTTGCCGTTCTCGAGTTTGTTCTCCGAGAGAGCCTCGGACAGTTGGTCCGTCAACTGGCCAGAGGCATCCTGCACCGCGATGGTCAACTGCGTTGTGTCGCGTTCGGCCAGGTACGCCGGCAGCAACATCACGACCGCAAAGAACACCGGCGTTAGGAACGTGCCGATCACAAACGCCTTGCGGCGCACAACGTGCATGTATTCGCGCTGAATCAGGCTGAAGAGTTTCGGACTCATGCGTGCGCCTCCGTGGGTTCGGCCAGGTTGCCGATCGTATCGATTTCCAACCCGCCGACGCGCGCCAGGAAAATGTCGTTCAGCGATGCTTCGAGCTGCACGAAGCGTTCGACCTCCACACCGGCGCCGACCAGGTGCTGCAGCACCGCCTTTGGCTCGATCTGGCTCTCGAACTGATAGCGCAACGACTTGCCGTGGGGACGTTTCGCCTTCACGCCGTCGAAGCCCTCCAGCGCGGCCTCGCAGCCTTCGCCGCGGACCTCGATCCAGCCGGCGCCGAACTGATGTTGCACCTCGTCAAGCGCGCCCTGCACGACGACCTCGCCTTTGCGCAGCATAATGACGTCGTCCAGCATCCGCTCGGCTTGCTCCATCACGTGGGTGGAGAAGATGACGCCGGTGCCGGATTCGCCGAATTCGCCGATCAGTTCCTCGAACAGGCGGGCGTTCACCGGATCCAGGCCGCTGAACGGCTCGTCGAGGATCAGCAGCGGCGGCCGGTGCATCACCGTCGCCACGAACTGCACTTTCTGCTGCATGCCTTTGGAGAAGTCCTCGAGCGTGGACTGGCGGCGATCCCAAAGGTCCAGCCGCTTCAGCCAATACTCCGTCTCCTTCTTCGCATCCGAGCGGCTCATGCCGTTCACCGCGCCGAAGAAGTGGAGGAGTTCCTCGACCTTCATCTTCTTATACAGACCCCGCTCCTCCGGCATGTAGCCGATGCGGTCCTTGGTCTGATTGTCGATCCTGCGCCCGAGGACTTCGATCTCGCCCGAGTCCGGGGCGATAATGTTCAGGATCATCCGGATGGTCGTGGTTTTGCCGGCGCCGTTTGCCCCGAGCAGACCCAGCACGTGGCCGGGATAGAGCTCGAAAGACAGGTCCTCCACCGCCGTGACGCCGTCGTATGTCTTCCGGACGTGTTCGATCTTAATCAATGGTCCATCATTCGCCATATCGGGATCCAATCGCCGATGAGGTGTACATACTTCCATCATCTTACGGGGAATATGCCGATTCCTTCAAAAAAAGGAACCGCCCCAGGTGGCCCCGGGGCGGAGGATGGCACAACGGGTATTCGCGACGCGGGCTAATCCGTGTCGGAACTGGAGTACAATTTCAGCCAGATCGGCGCGTGATCCGACAGGCCGCTGTAGAACGTGCACATGTTGGCAATGTAGTCGCGGCCGGAACTGGAGTACTCCGTCACGTAGCTGGCCTGGTACCAGTAGTGGTCGTAAGGGCTGGCGAAGGCGCAGGACGAGTTGATCGTCGTCTTGTCGTTCACCTTGTAACCGACGACGGGCGAAATGACCGACGTGCTCTTCAGACGGCTGAAGTAGGACGAGGTCGCATCGCGGTTGAAGTCGCCGAGCAGGATCACGTCCTGGTCGGTGCTACTTGCGTTCTGGACGCTCTTGAAGACATCGGCGATGGCGCTGATTTCCGCCTCACGCTGAGCAGTTGTTCCCCAGATGCAGTGCCAGTTGATGAACGTATAGTCGGCGCTGGTGCTCTTGTCGCGGATCTTGACGATCTGTGGCTCGCGTTCGAACTTGTCGCCTGTATCGGTCCATAGAGTTGAGGACAGCATCGTCACGCGGTCCGTGCGATAAACGACGGCGTAGCACTCCTTGTAGCTGCTGCGGCCGACGGCAGAGGTGACCTTGTAGCTCCACGTCACACCACTGACGCTGGAGAGGGCGGAGGCAAAACTGGAGGCGCTGCTGCTGTACATCACTTCCTGCAGGAAGATAATGTCGCAGCCGTTGGGCGATGTGCTGCTGGTTCCATAATCCTGCCACACCTGATTGGCGTAGCCGGACCAATCGGTCTCGCCGCTCCAGCCCATGTGGCGGGCGTTCCAGGAGACCGTGCGCATGTACGCACCGGCGAACAGATTGGCGGGCAGAACGAGAGCGACAAACAGAACGGCCAGAAGAACACGTGAGCGAGCTTTCATTAAAGCTCCTCCTTCTGAATGGGGGCTCGACTCCTTCTATGAAGACGAGATGAATGAATCTTCAGGCGCCGTGATTTGCCGAAATGAATTTCCGCGTCAAGAGCATTCAGTTGCTTAACGAACAAAAAATCCACGTGGGTAAAATGCGGGATAGTGTCCACCAGGGCGGGGGGAGATCGCCCCAGCGCTGCCATCGTCTCATTTCCAGGTGGACAACAGGATTCGTCCGGTTACTTCCCATGAGCGGAGTGCTCTTGAACGAGGGTCGCTTTTGCCGAATCCAATCTGACGCAGGCTATGAATTTGAGGAGAGTCGCAGCCGTAGGGATCTGGTCGGACTTTGATATCGAAGAATTCTGGGAACAGTCCGAACACGCCACGAACGAATACGTCAGCGCGCCTTTGGCGGACGACGTCGTTGCGGCCGTCGAGCGAGAACTTGGTTACAAACTGCCGGCAGCTTACGTCGAATTGCTGCGGTTCCAGAATGGCGGAATCCCGTGCCGCAGAAATCACTACTCTCCGGCGTATAGCAATTTCCCCGATGTCTATATCGGCATCTGCGGAATCTACTCGATCGGTGGCGATAAACCCAACTCCCTGCTCGGCGAATTCGGGAGCAGGTTCTGGGAAAGGGAATGGCTGTACCCCCACATCGGTGTGTACTTCGCCGATACTCCTTCAGGAGGACACGACATGGTAGGCTTGGACTACAGGGCATGCGGACCAACCGGCGAACCCCAAGTTGTTCATGTCGACCAGGAGGACGACTGGAAGATCGTGGTACTGGCAGAGGACTTCGAGACGTTCATTCGCGGCTTGATTGATGATTCCATCTACGAATGGGAAGATAGATTAACCTAACCGATCAAAAGGCAAGAGAATGGCATCCTGGTCCATCGGGCATCCTGAAAAGGAACAACTCGTTGTCGAATTCACACCAACTTCAGATCCGACTGGTGAGGTATTCTGGTATCCCACTCGAGTGACTATCGATGTGGTTGGGTTTAGCGGTCGCACAAGGACAGAGGGTATTACTCTCTATCAGATGAAGCAATTCCTGAAGGAGCTAGGAGCCGTTTACACAGAACTGCGCGGAAAGGCCGAATTCGACTCGTTCTGTGGCGGACTCCATGTCGAGCTGGAAGCAGATCGGGTTGGCCACATTACCGTGCAAGGCTCTCTCCGAGACGACTTCGGCATTGGGAATCGACTCATCTTCAATTTCCAGCTCGATCAGACGTTCCTTCCCCAGACCATTAGTGAGTTGAGGGAGTGTGTTGCGCTCTGTGAAAAGATCTCACCCAACAAGGAATAACATGACACGCATTGGCACGAAGCACGGCTTCGCACCAACAAAGCGGCAGCACGGCCGCCGCACTCCAAATGGGCGCGCAAATTACGGAGGATGCGATGCCCTACCTACCCAAACGGATTGCCCACCGATGCGCGGGCGAGTTGTTGCTGGTTGAAGAATGGCCACAGATCGAGATCGCCGCCGAGTTGGCGCGCGCGCCAGCGTTCGATCTTCTCCATGAGCGTCGGAGATGGGGAATCTGATATCGCCCGAATGTACTCGATGATGATTAGCCCTGACAGAAGCATGAAGATCAGAAGGAGGAAATGAAACTTCCGATCAGTCGGCCAGATGTACTCCTCATCTCTCAGGAGGAAGAGCACCCAAAGCGCCATTTCCCTACGTTCTGCGCGAATGGAGTCTTCGCCCCGCGGGCAGAAATCTTCTTCCAGCCACCACGCAGCGTCTTGAGTCCTCTTGATCGCGAGATCACCGTCCACGGGCAGAGCTTGGAGAGAGTCATTGCACTCGTCAAATTCGATCAGGCCCGCCGCATAACGACGGAGTGTCCCAGCCGCCTGGCGTCGTGATGTGCGATCGATCATGGGTGTCGGCTCCAGATGACAGGCCAATTCGATCACGTTGGCGCGCGGTCGTCAACTCCAGGCGCACCCTCACCACGGCTCCGTGTTGTTCGTAAAGCCCGCGATGTCGCCGATGCTGACGGTGCCGTTCGTCGGGTCGTAGATCGTGGAGATGGGGGAGGCGTTTGGCAGGTAGGCGAAGTGCATGAAGAAAACGTCCTCCGGCAGCGCGGCGTAGCCGCCGAGGGAGTCTTCCAGGTCGGGCCCGACGGAGACGAGCGCGGCCAGCGGCACATTCAGCCGCGGATCGAAGAACTTCACCGCCGTCGAGGGATAGTGGATGTAGAGCAGCGAGTAATCGCCGTTGTCCAATGTTCCGTTCGGATCGACCACTCCTGGATTTGCAGCAGGGATTTGCTGCAGGAAAGAGTACATTTTCTGTGCACCGAACGGATCGCGAAACGCGGACGGGCCGATGTATGAAACCGGCGTGGTGAGGGGAACGAGCTGCTCCGAGGCAAGAATTCCAAGAGGATCAGTTGGGAAGATCGGCTGCGCCGCGGGGAAGCGGTTGTGATCGACATAGAAGGACATCAGCCCCGTTTTGCCTGTGCGGATGTTGCCCTTCGCGGCGCTGACCTTCGCGCGCGTTTGGGCCTCGAGGAAGTTTGGCACCGCGATCGCCGCCAGAATCGCGATAATCGCGACAACAATCAGTAGCTCGATCAGGGTGAATCCAGAGCGTATTCTTCGCATCACTGGGTTGTGCTCCATCCAGAGGGGTAGCGTTGCGCCGCGGCGTTTTTCATAAACTCCTCCTGCAAGTCCCGCACCCACGCGGGCACGTCGGCGACCTTGTCCGCGACGATCGGCGGACGGTCGGCTTGTTCGACGAGGGCGCTCTCGCCCGGCGACAGCGTCTGGCGCGAGCTGCCGGCCTCCAGGCTGATCCGCCCGGATTGCAGGATCACGCGCGTTCCGCCAGAGCCGTGCGAGACGCCGAACTTCGTTCCCTGCACGGTGACGCGAGCGTTGGGCGTGGTGACTTCGAAGAAGCCCGACTCCGGCTCCACGTTGACCCAAAGGTCACCGTGTTCGAGTCGCAGGCGATCTTCGCCGACGATGTCCAGTTTCGAATCCGCCGCCAGCAGGACCACCACGCGGCCGTCGTCCAATTGCGCGATGGCCTTTCCGTCGGCCTTTGTGGTGATGGAATCGCCTTCACGCAGAACCTTCTGCGCTCCTTCCACGCTGCCGGCAGCATAGAGCAGATCGGCGCGTTCCCGGCCGTACTGGCGAATCAGAACGATGCCCGTCGCCATCAGCATCAGGACGGCGGCGATGCCGACCCAACTCTTCCAGCCGATCGGAATCACGCGCGCCTTGGGCGCGGGCGCTTTCTCGGCCTCTTCGCGCAGCGCATCCTTCATCCGCATGGAGAAGCCCTTGGACGGGCGGGATTCCTGCGCCCATTCCTCAGCGGCGCGCTCCAGGAGGCGCTCGGTTTTGTCGCGGTTGTCAGTCATTGAGCAAATCCTCCATCTGGACCCCGCGTTCGTCGAACCACGCGCGAATATCGCGCAGACCGCGGGCCAGGATTCCTCCGATCGTGCCCTGGGGGATGCGCAGGACATCGGCGATCTCGCGGATCTTCAGGCCGGCGAAGTACTTTAGCGCCACGGCTTCGCGATCCCGCGGGGGGAGGGAAGCGACGGCGTCCTCCAGCCACTTGCGGCTTTGGCCTTCCAGAATGCGGGAGCCCTGGCGCGCAGGCTCGGGCGAATCGGGGGCCTTTTCGCCGAAGCTGAACTCGCGGTTCGTGCGGCCTTTCTCGTATTCTTTCGCCAGGCGCCGCCGCAGGATCGTGAACAGCCACGCACGCAGCGTCTCGGCCGATCGCGCCTTCTCCCGAGACCGAAAGGCCTCCAGGAACGTGTCCTGAACGATATCCTCCGCCGTTTCCGTCTGAAACGTGTGGAGCCGCGCGTAGTGAAAGAGCTGCATCCCGTAAAGATCCACCATATACTCTGCCGCCTCGCTATCGCCTTGGCGAAAGCGCTCGAACGTGCCCTGGTCCATCTGCGGAGCGGGCGATTCGTGCGGCGATTGATTCATCCACCGTCCCTTTCATCCCTGTTGTGGCCGGTCATGCGGTTTTTTTTCGACCTACGCGAAAAAAACACCACTTCGCCGCCACAACAGGATCAAACACCACGATGAAAGGACACTCACCCGATGAGACGAATGCTTGTGATGGCCGTTTTGATGCTGACAATGATCGGTTCCGCCGCCGCGGGGACCTGCACCGATACCTACGAAGGACAGTTCATTCCCCACTGGGACGACCCCACCCAGTTCTTCCTGACCTGCTGGCCCATCCAGACCACCGAAACCACCGTATTCGAGGACATCAACGGCAACCCGTTCTCGCTCGAAGGCCTCACCTTCGACGATGAACTTCGCGCCACCGGCTGTATCGACACCGACGGTTTCACGCTGATTGCCGACGAAGTCATCCTGCTCACGCCCTCTGCCAGCATCGTGGTGTCCGACGACCAGGTTGTAATGGGCGTCGGCTCCGGTCCGTCGTGGTTCATCCAGACCACGACGGACCCCGCGATCGGCCAGACGGGATCCGGCAATCCCAACCCGGACATCGTGCTCGTCGAAGGCCAGCGCTACACGTTCACCAACTCCGCGGCGGGTGCGCATCCGTTCGCGCTGATCGCCAAGGGCTCCACCGCGGCCGGCGACACCGTGCTCCTTGCTCAGGGCAGCAACTCCGGTTCGATGGAAGCCGACGTCGACGTGCAGTGGGAAGACAACGGCAACGACGTGACCTTCACCGTGTCCGCCTCGCTGATCGCGGCCCTGGAAGGCACCGCCAGCCAATCCCCCGGCTATCGCTGCGAAATCCACACAGGCGCTATGCGCGGCACCATCACGATCACCTCATTCTCCGCCGTCACCGACTGGCACGCGTACGAGTAACACCCCGAATTGGGGTTGAGGAAGACAACCACCCGGGCACCGATGCGATGGTGCCCGGGTGGTTTGTTGTTGGTGGTGAGCGGGAACTGCCGGAATCAGATGCGATCAGCGCGCGGCCACTTCCACCGCATCCTCTGTCGGTGCTTCGGCGGGGGGGCAGTAGACGCGCCAGCGGCCGGGGCCGGCGGTGGCGTCGAGGCCGGCTTCGAGCAGCGGGCACACAGTGATCTTGCGGCCGGCGATGCGTTGGTAGATGCGCGGCGGGTCGAGCGGTTCGCCGCGGAGCCGCAGGCCGGTGTGGCCTGGGAAGTCCTTCAACAATGTCAGCAGTCGCTTCAGGTGTTTGCCTTCGAGACGGCTGACATCGATCTCGAGTTCCGTGGCGCGTTCGGCGCGAATCACACACGCTTCGAGCGTTTCCGCAGCGTGTGCGCGCAGCACCCATTGGAAGTCTTCGCGGCGCAGGCGTCCGGTGACGACAACGAGGCGACCGGCGAGATTGTCCGACGTCAGGAACTGCGCGCGCGCACCGGAGGCTTCGATCAGACATCCGGCCAGATCGGCCAGGCACTCGTCGTCCTCTTCCTTTTCCACGGCGTCGATCGTGCCGACCAGGCAAACGTCCTGGCCTCGATCGCGGAAGGCCAGATCGCGCGGCGGGCGCAGTTGGGCGCGTTCGATGAAGTCTTCGTGCAGCAGCAAGGGGTCGATGGCCGTTTCGAACCCGAGAACCTCGCGCTCTTCTGCCGCGAGCCACTCCTCGGTTTCTGCTTCCGGTTCCGCGATGACCGGTCCCCCGTCTTCCTGATTCTCCAGCCACCATTCCGTGCCGTGGCCGAAGAACTGCAGCGGATCTTCCGTAGCCGAGCGACGCCGACGCGGGCGCAGCAATCCATCGAGCTTTTCGAGCTGCGCGAGCAACTCCTTGCGGCTCTCGCCGACGGAGTCGAGTCCGCCCGCGCGGATCAAGCGTTCGATGTGGCTGGTGCGCAGGCGACGGGGATCGGTGCGGCGCAGCAGGTCGGCCAGATCGTTGTAGGTCATTTCGCGCCGAACGGTTTCCAGTTCATCCGCGGCCATCTTGGAGAAGCTGTCGATCGCCTGGAAGCCGACGCGCACGGCGTTGTCTTCGGGGGCCCATCGCCAGGTGGAACAATTCAGATCCACGGGTCGGATTTCGATACCGAGCGCGCGCGCTTCGCCGAGCAGTGCCGTGCGCCGACGGCCGTCATCGCCGGCATCGCTAAGCGCGGCCGCCAGGTACGCGGACGTGTCGGTGGCCTTGATGCCCGCGCAGGAGTGGGCCATCAGCAAATCGCCGAAGTCGACGCTGCGCCTCTTGGTGTTCAGCACGCGGATCAGGCTCGTCAGGTCCGACGGCTGCAGCTTGCGCAGGCGCCGCTTCACCGTCGGCGGCTCCAGGATCGAGATGCCCTGGGTGTTGCCTTCGCGAATCAGTTTGTAGGTCTTCGGATCGTCGTGCGGGATCGATTCGGGATCGAAGTGCCGGTTGCCCTGCTCCCGAACCCAGCGCGTCGCCTCATCCACCAGGTCGAGCATTCGCGAGTGGCTGAGCGCGATGCGGCTGAAGCCCGCGCCTTCCAGCGCTTCGGCGTCCCACTGGCTGACAACACCGCCGCCCGGCAGCGCCGTGCGAGGCAGGGTCTTCTCGATCGATTCGACGCAGAATGTGAATTCGTTCTCGACCGGTCGCAGCATTCGCGCGCGCCCATCCAGCCGGCGCGTCATCCACGCGAGCGCCCGCACATCCGTCAGCAGCAGATCGGGATCCGGTTCTTCGTTCGGCGGGGCCAGATCGGCCGCCTCTTTCGCGGTCGTCCACTCGGTGCTGCGAACCAGGTGGCGCGCGCGCTTGCTGTCCATGCCGGCCAGTTCGAGCGTGCGCTCGAGCGCCGCCGACGTCGTCCAGCGCTTCCATTTGCCGACCGACACGACGCGGCCTTCGAACAAATCGTCCAGCGCCTGAACGGCCTCGTCGGCCTGCGTGCGCGGGACGCAGAACTCCAATAGCGGGAACTGGCGTTCGGTTCCTTCGGGCAGTGCGAACGGCAGATCGAATCGCAGCGGATCGACGCGGGTCAGGCCCAGCAGCGACGCAATAAGGCTGTTTGTCAGGAAGCCGGCTCCCGGACCGCGCAGCACGCCGCGATCGCGGAACTCTTCGTTCAATCGCGCCAGGCAGACGATGGCCGGCGCCAGCCCGGCCGCTTCGATGTCGCGGAATTCGCGATTCAGACGTTCGCGCCACCTGCTCGGCAGATCGCCGTACCGCTCGCCAGCCACGGCAAAAACCTGGTTCCAGATAAACGACTCGGCATCCACGCCGCGGCTGAAATCGAATCGCGGAAAGCGACGAGCGGCGCGCGGCAAATCGAAATCACAAAGGCCGGCCACGCGGCCAGTGTTCTCGATGGCTTCGGGGTAATCGGCAAACCACTCGGCAATCGCTTCGGTGCTGGCGACATGGGCGCGCTCATGCAGCGGGCGCTGCAACTCGCCGAGCATTCGCGGGCGATTCGGCAGGTCGACGACTTCCTGGCGGTAGAAACGCCACGCCGCATCATCCTCCGGTCCCGCGCAGTGAATCTCCGGCACAGCCACGGGGGCCAGTTCATAGTGCGCTGCCACCGCCCACAGACCCTTTGCGGCGCGCTTGCCGATCTCCGGCGTGGGCGCGGGCAAGGACAGGAAAATCTGTTCCGCGGGGACCGCGCTCAGCAATCCGTCGACGAACGTTTCGATCTCTTCGACGCATTTGCCGAGAACGAGTTCGGTGAGTTCGCCCTTTTCGCCGCCGACCAGGTAAAGCAATCCGGCGGGTTCAGCCAGCAACTCCTCCCACGTCAGGTGCGCGGGAAAACGCTCCAGCACGCGATCCTGCCCGCGGTTCACCAGCGCGACGAGGCGTTGCCATCCCGTCTGATCCATCGCGAGCAACCGCACGCGCATCGTGCGGCCTGCGAATGTGTCTGTCCCAAAGGGGAGCACTTCGACTTCGAGACCCAGGATCGGCTGGATTCCCAGGCGTTTTGCCACGGCCACGAACCCTGGGGCTCCAGCCACGGTCATCGTGTCGACCAGCGCCATGGCGTCCTGGCCGTGCCGCACGGCCGCACGGCACAAATGCTCCACGCGCGCCAGGCTCTCGCCCAGGCTGAAATCGCTTCGCCCTCCAAGGTGCACGAATCGGTCGAACATCGGATGCGCTCGTCAGCAGGATTGCCGTGGGGAGAACGCCACAGTCACGCCCTCCGCGATGACGTGTCGCGCGGAACAATGTCAACAACCGAAGTGCATGTCAGGGCGTTCTCATTGCTCCAATCTCTTCGTTGCGCTGCGGTCGCGTCTCTCGGCCACGTACCTCAGTACGCTCCCTCAAGCCCCGCCTTGCGCGCCTCGATCTTGAAACAAGCAGAACGCCCTGCGGTGGTGGCGGTCTCAGGGGGCGTACTCGTACTCAGCGAAGCGGCACTCGAACTCGTACTCGATGTCCTACGGAATCCTGCGAATTTCGGTGACCACCCAGTGGGTATCGCCGGTCACGCTGGGCATGCGTTTGATCGGCGCGCGGGTGCGGTCGAAGACTCCGAAACGCCAGTTGGGGAAGTAGTCCTTCGAGTCGACCCCGCCGCGGAGGAGATGATTCTGAGGAGGATCGACGAGGAGGCGAAATAGCGGACCGGTCGCCAGCGTGTACCAGACTCCAAGTGTGAATCCTGTCAGAGCACCGATAGGCAGAGCCACGATCGCCGCCGGCACTGCGACCCACCAGGGAGAGATCAGCACAGCCGCCGCCACCGGTGCGCCGATCGTGCATCCGCCGAGGATCAGGAATAGCCCCACCATGACGGGAGTCTCTGCTGCATTCTTGAGACCATGATTCTCATCGAAGCCGCCTCGCCTCAAGAACGTCACTGGCGCATCCAGAATATCCCGCCACAGTCCCCACGCCGGATAAGTGGTTGCCATCCACCAAGAACGAATGGGCGGACCAGGTGGATCATCCATCACATCAAACCGCGCCCACGAAACCAGGTATCGCACGACCGCTGGACGGGGACTGCCGACGCGGCGGAATTCCAGAAGCGTTTTGGCAAAGCGCCTGCCTTCCCGCGGGACAGTTGCATCCGGCTTCTGAAGAGCTATCTCCTGCCACCAGTAGGTCAGAAATGCAGTTGGCTCGCCCACCCCACCGGGATGTCCTGTGTGCTGGATCAGCGTCCACGTCGTAATAGCTGACGAATCTCTGGTGCTCACCCAGATGCTTATGCTCGGCGGGCTGTCAGAGTAGAGTCGACATTCGATCTCCAGCCCATCCGGCGACTCAATGCGCGTCGGATGGACTCCGCGCAGCACAAGGGGCTCCATCGGCGTCGGGCCGAAGCAGCCGCATAGCCAGATGGTGATGATAGATAGGGATGTCACGAGCACGCGACAAATCATGCATATTCGTTACAGGCCGGAATGACGAGTGTCAATGGTAATGTCTGGCGCGGGGGCACCGACGCGGACTGGATGGCTGGCAGAAGCCATCTTTGCCCCTTTCAGGGACGGCGTGCTCTTCTCTGTCTACCTCGGGTTCCCGCCCTTCCGCCTCCGCTGAAGCTGCGGCGGATGGCCGGTCACCCGAGGCCATTCAGCTTTGCCCCCCTATCGGGGGACATCTCTCCGGATGTCGCCGGTTCCACAGGTGAAATGGAATACTACGAAGAAGAGCCACAGACTGTTGACGAAGATCTCGCCTTGATTGTGTCTCCTGAATCCTCCGAAGGAGGAGCAGTTGAATGGCCCGAGGTAGAAGCCCCCCTATCGGGGGCTATTTCCGGGAAGATGGGCTGCTTCGAGACTGCGTCCTCCGGGAGGAGGTTCACAGATGATTGATTGAGCCTCTGCCTCTGCGGCTTGGGTTCGTGTTCACCGAATCCTCCGAAGGAGGAGCAGTTGAATGGCCCCGGGCGACCGCAGGGAGCCCGGGGTAGAAGAGAGCGCTTCTTCCGGTCCCCGAAGGGGGCCAAGACGCCCCTCTCACCGCGGCATGAACACCTTGCCGGGCAGTTGTTTGATCAGGGACTTCAACTCAAGCGTCAGCAGCGCGCCGGTCAGTTCGCCGAGGCTGAGTTGGTCGGGGACGAACTCGCCGACGATCTCGTCGTACTGGCGATTCGTGTGGCGGATGAATTCGAGGACCAACTCCTCGGCGGGGGAGAGATTCGTGGGCGGTGGTTCTGCGCCGGGGACTTCCTCTTCCCGATCCCTGCGGAGGCGAGAAAGTTCTGCCGTCAGAACCGGTTCCAACTCGACCAGGATCTCGTCCGCGGTCGTGATCAGCGCGGCGCCGTCGCGAATCAATGCGTTCGTCCCTCGGCTGTTGCGGCGCGTGATATCGCCCGGCACGGCGAAGACTTCGCGTCCTTCATCGGCCGCCGCGCGCGCTGTTACGAGCGCGCCGCTCTTCTCGGAGGCTTCCACAACAACGACGCCAAGCGACAGTCCCGCTACCACGTAGTTGCGCGGCGCGAACTGGTGCGTTGCGGTCTTGGTCAGTGGCGGGTATGCGGTGACGATCGCTCCGGCCCGTTCCGTGATAATGCGCTCGCGCAGGTCCTTGTTGCCCTTCGGATAATCCTGATCCAGCCCGCAGGCCGCGACGCCGATCGTTCGTCCGCCCGCGTCCATTGTGGCGGCGTGAACGGCCGAGTCGATCCCGACGGCCAGGCCGCTGATTACCGTCATGACCGGTGCCAACTGCGTCGCCAGACGACGGGCGACTTCGAGCCCGTACGGCGTGGCCATTCGTGGACCAACCAGTGCGATCGCCAACTCATCTTCTGGCACGAGTTCTCCCCGGACGAACAGAACTGGCGGGGGATGCGTCAGGCGGGCGACGCCTGCCGGATAGCCATCTGTTCCGAGCTCCAGCACGTGCATTTCGTGGCGTTCGAACTCTTCGATCTGGCGGCGAAGGCGCGCGGCGTCGTTCTGCGAATCGCGGAGGCGACGGATCTGCTCGGGACGCAGGTTGACTCGTTCAGCCCAATCGAAATCTCGAGCGGCCAGGGCCTCCTGCGGTCCGCCGAAAGCGGTCGTCAGACGCGAAATCACCGCATGGGACACTCCCGAGTCCAGGAGGGTCATCCATGCGGCGATTCGATCATTCATCGTGGCGTTGTCTCTTACTTCTTGAAGACCTGCTGGCGGATCATGTTCTGGGCGGAGTCGGTTCCCATGCGCAGAATAATCAGCACGTTGTTGTCGAAGAACATCGTGTACTGCGTCCGGTACTGGCGCACATCGCTGGGCTGATTGTTGTCATTATATGCCAACGCGAATTGAGCCGGCACACCGGCATTTTTCCAGTAGAAGGCATAGGTCTGTACCTGGGGCGGGCCCGATGGCGGTGTGATATTGCGCGCGGCGCTGGAACTGGCGCCTTGCAGAACCTGCATACCGGACTGGCCGTTTACGTCCATCGTCTGGAACAACTGCATGACCTGGGGGGAGGCCTCCAGACCGTCCTCGATGGTGAATCCATCGGGAGGGGTCGCGAAGTATTTGTCTTCGAACTTCTGCATCGTGCTGTAGGGGCCGCTGAGGTGGAGCAGGTCGCGCTTCAGATCCAGCAGCGCGCTATAGGGCTTACCCACATACTTCATGTCGCGCAGGTTGTTGTAATCGTAGATGTCGAAGGCCGGGATGCCCCAGATGATGAAAATCAACGCAATGATAACGACCAGGATCTTGAAGTAGATGGAGGAAACGAAGTGCTTGACGTTCAGCTTCGCACGCTCCGTGACCTTGCTCATCTTGTACTTGAATTCATTGATATTGGCCAGACGCTCGCGCTCTTCGCCCAGGTGGCTGACTGTTTCATTCAGCAGCAGATAAGTTTCGTGCCACTCGATCTCGATCTTCTTCATATCCGCCTGTCCCATGCGCTGCAGGTGACGGAGTGTGATCGAGCGGTTGACGATTGTCAGCATGTTCTGAGCGACGTTCTTGTCGTGCCGAACCGCCTCCATGAACGAGTCGTGGAGCATCGCGATGCGAGCCTTCACATCCATGAAGGCCTGCTCGATTTGCGGGTTCAGTTCGACGGTCTTGTGGACTGCCTTGTTGAACAGGTCGAGGAAGTTCTTCCACGCATCGACCAGTTCCGAGCAGTCCGCGTACCGCCGTTCAACGTCGGGATTAATCATTGTTTCGAGGGCCTCTCGCCAGACAATTCACAATAGCGACCTATAGAAACACCACGGGGCGGGTGTCCAGACCAATGCGCACGCCCACCTCCGGGGGAAGTCTCGGCTGCAGCAGGCAGGGGCGCAAGGAGAACCACCCCGGGGGCGGTGGACCAGGTGCCGGGGAGCACCTAAAGGCCTGAGATGGCAAGGGATAACTGGGGTTCTTGAGGGGGCGGTCAGCCGTCCCCGAGCTCCAGGAGGCGCTCGGCCGCGCCGGTGGGGGAGATACGGCCGGCCAGAACATCCTCACGAACGCCGGGCAGGGCTTCGGCAACATTCGGGCGGGCATAGAAGCGATCGCGGACGAGTTGCTCGAGGGTCTGCGTCATCCAGTACAAATCCTGCCGGCGGCGCTTCTCGTCCAGCAATCCGCGATCATCCAGGTGCTCGCGGTGTTGCTCGACGGCTCTCCAGATCTCGGCGACGCCTTCGCCGGCCACCGACGAGCACGCCAGCACGGGCGTCTTCCAGTCCGCCGTCGCGGGCGGCAACATGCGCAGCGCCGCGAGGTACTCGGAGCGAGCCTGCTGGGCGCGGAGGCGATTTTCGCCGTCGGCCTTGTTGATCGCCATGACGTCGACCAACTCCATGATGCCGCGCTTGATGCCCTGAAGTTCGTCGCCGGCGCCCGCAAGCATCAGAAGCAGGAAGCAGTCGACCATCGAGGCCACTTGGGTCTCCGACTGTCCGACACCGACCGTCTCGACCAGGATCACGTCGAATCCGCCGGCTTCGCAGACCAGCATCGCCTCGCGCGTTCCGCGCGCCACACCGCCGACCCAACCGCCACATGGCGATGGTCGCACCATCGCGCGCGGTTCGGTTGCCAGACGCGCCATGCGCGTCTTGTCGCCAAGAATGGACCCTCCGGAAACCTGGCTGGAAGGGTCGACGGCCAGTACGGCGACGTTCTTGCCGGCTTCGACGAGCTGCATTCCCAGCGCTTCGATGAAGGTGCTCTTGCCGACGCCCGGCACGCCCGTAATGCCGACGCGATAGCCCCTCCCCGTGTGCGGTGCCAGGCGATCGAGCACCTCGCGCGCCTTCAGGCGATGCTCGGGGTTGGAGCTCTCAACCAGCGTAATCGTCCGCGCCAGGACAATGCGATCGCCGTTCAGAACGCCATGCACGTGCTCGTCGACCGACAACTGGCGGCGCTTTGCACGGGGCTGAACCACGCGCGCGGGATCGATGCTGACGCCGGGCATGACGTTCAGTGCGGACTCGGGATTCTTTGGCGCATCGCTGTGTTTCATCGCATCGCCATGTTACGTTCGGACACGGCGGCGCTGTCAATCGGGGTGGAGGAGAATGCGGCAGAGTACCTGAAACGCATTGCGGGATGACACGATTGTTCCAAACAGTGAGTCGCCCTGAGTCGCATGGGGGAATTCTTCCTCTTGCACTTCGGGGGCGGTTTCGCGAAGGTACTTGGTTGCGCTGGCGGCAGGGGTCTGTCTCTGCCGACTTTTTTGACTCCAGGAGTGCCGAGAGTGACGTTTGCCGAATCCATGATGATGATGTTGACTGCCCTGGGCGGGATCGGGCTCTTCATCTTTGGCATGGATCTGATGACCGAGAGTCTGCAGCAGTCGCTCGGCCATCATTTGCGGACGGCGCTCCAGAAGCTGACGGCACATCCAATTCTCGGCATCATTGGCGGCACAGCCATCGCCACGGCGATCCATAGCGGCCCGACGACGGTGATGATCGTCGGCTTCATCAACGCCGGCTTGATCAACCTGCAGCAGTCGATCGCAGTGATGCTCGGCGCGAACGTTGGCACCTCCGTTTCCATGCAGTTGGTCGCGTTCGACCTGGTGGCCTACGCCCCGATTGCCATCGCGATCGGGGCGGTCATTCGCATGTTCGTGAAGTCCGAACAAATCAAGCACGCCGGTACCGTGCTGCTTGGGTTCGGCCTTCTCTTCGTCGGCCTCGGACTGATGAAGGATGCGTTGGCGCCGCTGAAGCACTCGGAATTCTTCCAGACGCTTCTTTCTCAGATCGATGGTCAGGTGCTCTTCGGAATGATTCTGGGCATTCTGATCTCCACGGTGATTACCGGCGTCCTGATGAGCAGTGGAGCGACCGTGGCGATCGCGTACGCGCTGGCGGACGCCGGTGTCATCACCAGCATCTCGCAAGCCTTCCCGATCGTCCTGGGCGCGCACATCGGAACGACGTTTATCACGCTGTTGGGTGCGATCGGCACGAACGTGAATGCGCGAAGAGCGGCGGTCTCGCACTTGGCATTTAATGTCTTGGGTGCAATATTGGCGGCTGCGATGTCGCCAATATACTTCAAGATTATCCCCATGACGAGCGACAGTCTCGTGCGCCAGATCGCCAACGTGCACACCTTCGTCCAGGTCTTCAACTCGCTCGTCGTTCTTCCCATGACCGGGCCGTTTTCGAAGCTGATCATGCTGATGGTTCCCTCGAAAGAAGTTCCCGACGAAACCAGTCATCTCGACCCGTCCCTGGTGCGCACGCCCGAACTGGCGATTCTCGCGTCGATCCAGGAAATGCGCCGAAAGATGCGCATCTGCGGGCGAATGCTCGATAAGGCTATGGAGGCCACCGTGTCTCTCGACCTGGGCGAGTTCGAAAGCGTTCGGAAGGACGAAGCCGCCGTCGACCAGATCAAGCACGCGCTGGACGATTTCTTCGTTCTCATTGCCAGCCGCAAACTCTCGAAGCGCCAGTCCGTGTTGCTGCAGCACTTAATCTCCAGTTCCAACGACGTCGAGCGCATCGCCGATCACATTGAGACAATTTCCGTTCTGACGCGCGCGAAGGTGAAGCGCGAAATCTGGTTCGACGACGACAGCATGAATCGCCTGATCGAACTGGGTGCGCTGGTTTCTGAGATGCTCAAGGTCGCCGTCGAGTCGCTCGATCCGACGCAGGAGCAGTTCCGCGAGCACGCGGAGAAGCTGCTCGTCATGCGCAAGGACTACAAACGGCGCGTGTCGAAGCTGAAGGAAGAGTTCAACAGCCGAATCTTCGAAGGCAGCGAGGATGCGATCAACGGCATGTTCTTCATGCGGTACCTGACCGTGTTCGATCGCGTCATCCGCCACATCCGCGGGCTGGCCCGCGCCGAGTTGCAGCCGACCTTCTATATCAAGACCCACAAGCTGGATCGCATCGCGCAGCCCGCCGAACCGATCCGCAAGCCGCCCGAAGACCGGGACCAGCCCCGCAAGACGGGGACAACCGGCACATCCCAGAGTTAGACACCACCCATCGCCTTCGCCGCCTTCGGGGGACGAGTGGATGGGTTCAGGTCCATCCTGCGTCACCCTGTCCGCTCGGCCAGTGTTCTTGCCTTCGAGGGTGGAATGGGCGGACGAGTGTCTCCGCGGTACAGATGGCAGGTTTTTGCCCCCCACATTCCTCCGGAGGAGGATCAGTTGAATGGCCCCGGCCGACACATGGGAGCCCGGGGACAGGAACGGCTCCCGGCAGTCCCCGAAGGGGGCCAAGGACTCTCCCCATCACTCGGCGCTTGTGCCCGTGGCCGGGGGTCCTCTACGTTTTCGCCCACTTCGCATGGGAAGGGACCGATGGCGGTCAAGCCAAAGACAAAGACTCGCGCCTTCCGCAAGCGCATGGTGGCTCGCGCGGCGGCTCTCGGGGCGTCGATTCTGCCGAAACTGCCGTTCCGACTGGTGCGCGGGACGACGCAGACGCTTGGCCTCTTGGCTTGGTATCTGGTGGGCGAACGGCGCCGTCGAGTACTGAAACACTTGGAGATGGCCTTCCCGGACGTGGATCCCGAGCAGCGCCGGAAGTGGGCCCGCAACTCGTTCAAGCACGCCGGCGCGATCCTGGGAGAGTTCTTCTGGATTCCCTCGCTCGACGAGAAGTGGGACGCGAAGTACTGGCCATGCGAGGAGGGGATGGCCCAGTTCCTCGACGTCATCAGCGATCGCGGGAAGCGGGGCTGCTTGCTGATGACTGGGCACCATGGCAGTTGGGAACTGCTGCTTCAGTTGGCCCAGCGGCAGCTTCCGGGGGATTTCCTGGTCGTTGCGCGGGAGTCGGATCAACAACTGATCAGCGACTTGATGAAGAAGTGGCGCGAGTTCCACGGCGCCCGAATCATCTATCGCGGAGACGCGGGGCTATCGGTTTACAGGACGTTGCGCAAGGGCGGATTGGTGGCGATGCTGGTGGACCAGAACCTTCGCGGCGAAGGGGCGGAGATCGACTTCTTCGGCCATCCGGCGCACACGTTGCTTGGGCCAGCGCGTCTTGTCTTGCAGTCCAGGGCCATTACCACCACCATTTTTTGCACCCGGGCGGAGGATGGCACCTATCGGGTCCATGTGGACAAGCCACTGGAGGTCCCGGCCGCATCGAAGGACCCCGACGTTCTGACTGCTCAAGCGGTCGATTTGACCAGAAAATACACGGCCCGGATCGAAGCCGCCATCCGCAGAGACCCGGACCAATGGATGTGGATGCATCGCCGATGGCACAAACGAAAGAAATACAGCATTCCGCTGGAGCAGTTGCCCTCCTTGCCGGATTCCTCCTCCTGAGCGGCACAGCCGCCGCCCAGGACACGTCCCTCTGGCAGAGCCTGCACTTTAACGACCTGGAGATCCTCAACACCTCCGGGACGCTGGTGCTCCAGCATGTCAAAGCCGACACCGCCCGCATGGATGAGACGGGCCAGTCCTTGATCGCGCACGACATCACGATGGAGATTCTCCTTCCCGATTCCGGCGAGACCATCAGTGTCACCGCCCCGATGAGTCGGTACTACATCGACGGCGAGGCTCCTCCCGTTGAGGAGATCGCTCCCGTTGCGCCGACTCACGACGAGATCAAGAGCTGGATTCGCGGTCTCGGCGGCGACGAGGAAGGTCCTGCGATCATCGACCCGACGCGTGGCGATCTGCTGCTGGCCGATCCGATGAACGAGAGCCGCGTGCGGTTCGGCTTTGAGATGCGCGGGCAGCTCAGCACGTCGAACCTCCTTTGGAGTGAACGGCAAAAGCAGTTCATTTCTCTCGGCGAGTTCGAGCAGCGGGCCCTCGTTGGGTCCGACCGCATCGATATCAGCGGCGACGCGTTTTCTACCGACCAGAACTTCGCCGAGTGGGTGTACTACGTTCTGAAGGACGATCCCGTGACGGTTGAATTCGAAAGCGACAGGAAGTGACCCGGATGACCCTACGATTGAAAGCGACGATTCTCGGTGCGGCGTTGAGCCTTGGGCTGGCCGCTGTGGTTCCTGCCCAGGAGGCGTCCGGCAGTCCGGGCATCTTCAACCAGCTTGCCGGGCCAGGCGGGAAGGTGACCTTCGTCACCGGTCCGCACCCGGAATCCGGCGAACCGGCCAGCGTGAAGGCCAGCACCAGTCCCGAAGGCGGCTTTCGCCAATTGGAAGCGCACGGCGAACTGACGCTCGAGAGCCCGCAGCTCTACCTGGAGTGCCTGCACCTGGTCTTCGATGCCGCGGCGCAGACGATCTTCGCCCAGGATCGCGTCGTGATCCGCCAGGAGGGCGTGAACGCCAGCGCCGACGAGGCCCTGTTCCACATCGATACCGGTTCGGCGAATCTGACCGGCACCCCGAAGGTCGATTACGCAACCGAGGACAACCGGTTGCATTTCGACGGCATGCAGAGCTTCCAACTGGACAAGGACGAAGACGGCGGCGCGCTGATGATGCTGCGCGGCCCGCGCGAGATCTCGATCAACATCGAAACCAAGTCCGGCACGACTGCCTCCGGCGATCCGACCGAGGGATTCGCCGGCCTGGGCGATACAGTGCAGATTTACGCCGCGCCGCGCGGCACGGTGGAGCCTGAAGTCTCGATGGCATCCGCCGGCGAGGGCGAGATGGGGCGTTTCCACGCGACCGGCAGCATCCGCCTGAATAGCGAGACCTTTGATCTTCGCTGCGATGAGCTGACCTACGATGCCGCAGCCGGCGAGGTTGAGGCGCTGTACAATGTCTACATCAAGAAGCAAGGCATCGAGGCCGACTGCGGGCGCATGCTCTACGACCTCGCGACAGGCAAGATCACCCTGACCGTCGATCCGGACATTCGTCAGCAGGACCCAAGCGGCACCTTGCATATCTGGAACATGGACTCGTTCATTATCGAGCAGCGCTCCGACGGCACGATCGATACGGACATCCGAGGGGGCCCGGACGACGAGCCGCGTATGGAGTTCATCAGTGCGCCCGAGACGAAGGAAGATAGCGCGCCGACAGAGAGCACGCCTTCCGGCCCGACCGAGATCAATCTGGACGATCCGGGCACGTTGCCGAGGCCGTAAGCTGAATTCTGGCAGTCTGGTTTGAACGGCCGGGCCTTTTGAGGCTCGGCCGTTTCTTTGTTGAATCCATTGGCTTTATGTCTCCGAGCAGGGGCGCGGCCGTGGCGGCCAGCCAACGATAGCGACTATCCTGCCCCGGACTCATCGGCTTGACGTGTCGTCCGGCCTGAGTTCCACTCCACTTTACAATAGGGGAAATCTGCCCCACTTTATTGGAGTGATGATTCGTATGCGCAAAATGACCGTTCGTGCCGGGGCTATGGGATTGGCCCTTCTGATAGGCACACTCACCGCCTCCCCCTCGTTTGCCATTATCGATCGGGAAGCCGTCACGACCTATTACCAGGATGCTGCCCGTTCGAAGAATCTGCTGATGCTCTCGGCGGGCGAGATCGATCCGGTGACCGAGAAGTTCAAACTGCCCGCCGGGTTCGACGCACCGGCGCGGCGTTCTGCCTCCGGGCGGCACTACATGATCGTTCAGTTTGCGAACCAGCCGACCCCGGCCGACCTGGATCGGTGGGAGGCGGACGGCTACGAGTTCCTCGCTCCGATTCCGAACAATGCCTACGCCGTCCGGTCATCGAACAAGAACGCTGCCGGTGCGGCGTCTCGCGCAAACGTCCGATGGACGTCGGACTTCCTTCCCGGCTTCAAGGTCGATCCCTTCGTCATGGACGAAGCCGCCCTCCGCACGAAGCGCAACGACGACATGGATGTCCTCGTGAGCGTCTGGCAGGGCGAATCGCGCGACGTGGCGATCAAGGAATTGCGCTTGCTTGGTGCGGAGATTCTACAGGTTCCAAAGTCCTCCGGCGCGCAGCGCCTGCTCGTTCGCATGTCGCCTGGTCTCCTGGCGAAGGCGGCGTCGCTCGGCGAGGTCGAGTGGATCGAGCCGCGTCCGCAAGTGACTCGCCGCAACAACTCCTGCACGGGAGTTGTCCAGTCCGGCGAGGATGGGAATCGTTCGATCTGGGCGCATGGCCTTCACGGTGAAGGCCAAGTGATTGGGCACATCGACGGATCCATAGACATCGGCAGTTGCTACTTTCGCGACGAGACGAATAACACGCCTGGTCCTTCGCATCGAAAGATCGTCGCGTATCGCGGTTCCATGGGTGGCAACGGGCACGGCACGCACACGGCCGGCACAGCAGCCGGCCTGAACGTGAGCGGAAGCACAGACAACGCCGGGCACGCTTACATGGCGAAGCTGTCTCACACGGCCGACAATATTCTGCTCGGTATCGGCGACACGCCCACGAACCTGGCCGATCTGTTCACCGCCGCGCAGAACGACGGCGCCTTCGTTCACACGAATTCCTACGGCGACGACAACATCACAAACTACACGTACTTCTGCGTAGATATCGACACGTTCACCTGGGAGAACGAGAATGGAATGGTGGCGTTCGCCAGCACCAACGCCTCGAACGTTCTTTATACACCGGAGAACTCGAAGAATGTTCTCGCAGTGGGCAACGCGAATCGGGCTCCGAACTTCAACAACGAAACGATAGGTGGAAGTTGCAGCGGCCCGACGGCCGATGGTCGCAGGAAGCCCGAGATCTACGCACCTGGTACGTCGACGATCAGTGCTTATCCCGGCACGTGCAACGTACTTGCGATGACTGGCACGAGCATGGCCTCGCCCGCCATCACCGGCGAAGCGGCGTTGGCTCGCCAGTACTACACGGAAGGCTTCTATCCGCGAGGAGTTGCGACGCCTTCCCTTCAATTTGTCCCGTCCGGCGCTCTGTTGAAGGCGACGATCCTGAACGGTGCCGTCGACATGACCGGAATCACCGGCTATCCGTCGGACACGGAAGGATGGGGACGTCTGGTTCTCGACAACGCACTGTACTTCGAGGGCGATACGAGACGGACGTGGTTGCACGATGCACGTCGTTCGGCGAACGAAGGAGTCACGCAGGGCGGACAACACGAGTTCCAGATCGAAGTCACCAACGGCGCAGAGCCTTTGCGCGTGACGCTCGTGTGGATGGATCCGCCGGTGGCGCGCAACGCCTCCACGGTTCCAGTGAACAACCTGGACCTTGAAGTGGTTGCTCCCGACGCCTCGGTTTTCAAAGGTAATGTCTTTACCGGTGGGCAATCCGCAACAGATGGAAGTGCCGACACGATCAACAATGTCGAGATGTTCCTGCGGAACACGCCGGCAACAGGAACCTATACCATTCGCGTCAAGGGCACGACTGTGAATGCGATGTCGAGCAACCAGGGTTACGCGGTTGTGGCGTCCGGCGGAATGAGTGCGCCGATTGATGCGCAGTTGTCACTGGACAGCCCGCTTTACTCGTGCGCCTCGAATCCACAGATCGGTTTGTTCGATGGCAACACGACCGATACCCAACTCACTGTGACACTGACGACCGGTGAAGGTGAGTCGGAAGTCGTTACACTCTTCAAGACAACGAACTATACTTACTCGACCTCTATCGTGGTCTCGCAGTCCGCGCCGACTCCCTCCAATGGAATCATCGAGATCAATGGCGAAACGCAGATCACCGTGACGTATGTCGACGCGAATCCAGCCCCTGGACAATCCTCGCAATTGCAGGCATTCGCGGACTATGATTGCTCTGTGCCGGAAGTCACATCGGTTGCATTCCCGAGCATCGTCGACACAGCGGCGGTCATTCGCTTCACGACCAGCGAGCCCTCCCAGGGCGTTGTGAATGTCATGATGTCATGTGGCGGAAAGGTCGATCCATTCGCTTACACGACCATTGGTACCAATACCTATCAGGCAGAACTGGTGAATCTATTGCCAGGCATAAACTACTTCGTGAACATAGAGGTCACCGACGCTGCGGGGAACTCCGGCATCGACGACGATGGAGGAAGCTGCTACACGTTCAAGACTCTTGCTTCGACATCGAGCGCGTTCTTCGATTTCGAGCCAGGCGAGCAGGGATTCATCACCCAGGTGGATCAGGGGACCAATGCCGATTGGGCTCGGCTGGACGATGGTGCAGTTGCGCACAGCCCGACCCATGTGTTCTTCGGCCCGGACCTTGGAGAAACAACAGATACATCGTTGATCTCTCCGTCAGTCGCTATTCCGACGACGGATCCCTACCTCTCATTCTGGCACACGTATGAATTCGAGTCAGGCGGATGGGATGGCGGCGTGTTGGAAATCTCGACGAACGACGGCGCGACCTGGACCGATCTCGGTACAGATATCGTCATCGGAGGATACAACGGTGCTGTTCCCTCTCAGTATCAGAATCCTTTGCCCGGCGGTGCCGATTCCCGTGAAGCTTGGATCAATGGAACCAAGGGAGACATGTCGCGCGTGCTCGTGGATCTTTCGGGCTACGCGGGCCAAAATGTGAAGTTCCGTTGGCGCGTTGGTGCCGATGTTTCCTTCGGCGACGACGGGTGGTACATCGACGATGTTGACATCATCGAGATGGGAGAGGCTCCTCCTCTGCCCGTTGGTTTCATCGTCTGGTAAGGATGAAGTTGAAGGCCTCAGAAGCAAGAAGACGGGTCCGTG
This sequence comes from bacterium, assembly GCA_020444065.1. Taxonomy (NCBI): domain Bacteria; species bacterium. Next base: position 521,062 of record JAHLLQ010000003.1, read on the forward strand.
TGTCGGACCCGTCTTCGTTCTTTGCGCTTGGTGTGTTCGACTTATACACGCCCGGGGCGAATCGTGATCTGCAGCGTCTCTTCGTTCTCTCCCGATCCGCTTTCCACTATCGCCGTGTATTCGATCCCCTTATCCAGCATATAGAAGCCGCCCTGCAGGGACGTCTTTCTCCAAGGTTCGATGCGTGCCATGACTTTCAGGCGATTGATGATTTTGCTCATCGCTTCCGGGCCCATGTTTTCGGTTTCCGCAACATGACCAGCGGAATCTACGTGATCGACGCGACTGTCGTTGCCGGCCTGGTGAAGCAGCACCGCGGCGTGTTTCTTCTGAATCACACCGATCAGCAGATGGTTGGCCTGGCCGATCACGGCGATGCCTTCATCGTTGGCCAGATCGAACACGCCCGCCGACACGCCCGGCCGAATAAACCCAGTGCTGTCTCGCGGCAATGCGATCGGTTCCTGCGTCGCAGCATGCTTGGAGACTTCCGCGGAATCTAACTTCGGTACGGCTTCCTTTGACATGCCGGGAAGTTCCAACTCGTCGTCGAGCGCGTCCTCCAGCACCTCCACCGCGGGAGTTTCCAACTCGATATCGAAGTCGGTGTCCAATCTTTGATACTTCGGTTCTTCAGGCTCGGGATCGGGGTCGACCAAAGAGACCGGCGGATGCGCGGATGGGCCGGTTTGAATATCGTGGAAGTCTTCTTCGTCCAGATCGAAATCCGATTCGACCAGCTTCGCCTGATCGGTCATTTCTGCCGCTTCGGGTGTCGGCTCGACGATTTCCTCGCCGGTATTCGGAATGACGGGGGTTGGCTTCCACGACTCGAAGTCCAGTTCCGAGTCGACTTCCAAGTCCATCACGTTGACGCCCTCATCGTCTCGCTCGACGGGATCCTTTGGGGCCGAATCCTGCGCCTGATGAATCTGCTGTGCCTTCATGAATTGCAGCGGCTCGACAAGCGGCGTCGTTTGCAGCGCATCGATCAACTCCATGCCTGTGTGGAGAACGCGCTTCACGCGATTCGACTGATCCGGAGTGACCAATCCTCGGCTGACGAGAATGCCGAGCAGCTTGATGTCTTCCTGTGTGGGTTCGGGCATCGAGGCGAACGTCTCCATTACGAGGAGTCGGAACGTCCGCACACACGCACACGTTCCATCCTCAATATAGACCCGGCGACGCGATGTGGCTCAAGAGAAACAGGGAGAAACGGATGTTTGCAGGCGATCAGAGGGGGTTATGCTAATCCCGGAATGCGCGGCGCAGGCGCTTGCCGGCCATGTTCAGCATCACCCAGGAGAAGATCAGCACAACGATCCGGTTCGGTCCGGCCAACTGTGCTGCGGAGACATGCGTGGCGAACGCGCCGCCGCCAACCGTTTGAGGGCCGACGTTCTGCAGCGGATTCAGGAACGGGTTGAAGACGCTGACCGCATGGCCCATCGCCAGATAAAGTGCCACCACGATGGCCGCACCCATCAGGCCGCCGGCCCAGGCCTGCGGCAGGTACGTTCCCACCAGCGCCATCAGCGCGACGATGAAAAGCGAGTTCGTGATCAGGAAGAAGAGGGCCTGCACAGGCGGAAGCGTTCCGTACATGAACCAGGAAACGAACAAGACCGACGGAACCATCAGTAGTCCGAGGCCGAACAGCAGCGTGGCGGCCTTGTAGAGAATCAAGCCATGCCGCGATCCCGTCGCGAGCCAGAGAAGTTCGAATGTGCCTTGCTTCTGCTCGGCGGCGTACATCGGCGCGGCCATCAGGAGCGTCGCGATGCCGAACAAGCGCGCCAACAGATCGTAACCGCCCGTTGCGGAATCGACGGCCTGCCAGAGCAGATACAAGCCTGCCGCCCCCAGCAGCACCAGCGCCACGCCGAGCCGTACGCCCACCATGCCGCGCAGGCCAAGGATGACCAGGCGGAACATGTCGCGCCGGTACGCGGGGTCGCGCCACAAGCCGATGCGTCGGCCCGTGCGGCGCAGCCAGGCGCTGACGCGAGGCGGTTCAGTCATGGCTTCGCGTTCGCTCATCCGGCGATCTCCATGGCCGGCGCGCGGAGGCCTTCGGGCCCAACCGCGTGCATGTAGGCATCTTCCAATCCGGCATCGACCTGTCGTGCGCCTGGCAACGGCTGATCGGCGGACACAAGGCGCGCGCGGACTTCGCCGGCTTCCTCGCGCATCGTCACGACGCGTCCGGATTCGACCCACTCGTCGATCTGGTCGGCCGGCAGTGTTGTCTCCCACACCCGTCCCTCAACGCCGCGGATCAACTCCTGCGGTGCGCCGGTGAACAGAATCCGCCCATCGGCCAGGACGCCGATCTGCCCGCAGCAGCGCTCGACATCGTTCACGATATGCGTGGAGAGAATCACGGTGCGCCCGGAAGAGACCGACGCCAGCAGTTCGCGGAAGAAGACGCGTTCGCGTGGGTCGAGGCCACTCGTCGGCTCATCCAGCAGGACGAGCGGCGGGTCCGTCACGAGGGCTGCGGCGATCGCAAGGCGCTGCTTCATGCCGCGCGAGTAGCCCGTCGCGGCGCGCTTCGCCGCGTGGGTCAGGTTCACGCGCTCGAGAAACTCCGCAATCCGGTGCCGCGCCGATCTGGGCGTGAAGCCGGACAGCAGGCAGCACTCCTGCAGGTACTCCTCGCCGGTTTGGTTCGGGACGAAATCGAGCGTCTGGGGCATGTAGCCCAGTCGGCGGCGCCATGCCACCGGGTGCCGGCCTACATCGCTCCCATCGAACGTCACGCGCCCGGCCTCGAATCCCAGCGAGCCGACCAGGATTTCCATCAGGGTCGACTTGCCTGCGCCGTTTGGCCCGAGCAGGCCGAAAACGCCCTCGCCAATCTCCAAGTCCACTCCATCCAGTGCCTTACGGCCGGTGGGGTAGACTTTCGTGACGTTCTGGATTGTCAGGCTGGGCATGTTCAGTCGCTCCGGGCTATTATGCGCGCGGAGACGCGGAACCTTCAAAACTCGACGATTGTGACGCCGCCGCCGCCTTCGTCGGGCGTCGCGAAGCGGAATTTCTTCACGGACGGATAGCTGCGCAGGTAGTCGTGCACGGCGCGGTAGAGCTTGCCCGTGCCGGTCCCATGATTGATGCGGACGTACGGCACGTCGGCCATCAGCGCGCGATCCAGGTACTTGTCCACAGCCGCCAGCGCCTCCTCGACACGGAAGCCGTGCAGGTCGAGCTCAAGGCTGATCCCGCCGCTGCCTCCCTTCTGGACGACCGTGCCGCTCGGGCCGGACATCGCGCGGTGGCGTGTCGAGCGCCCGCGATCCGCCGGCAGCTTCTCGATCACCTCGAGCGCGGCCTTCACCTTGCGGCTCTTCTTGCGCTTGCCCTTCGACTTCGGATCCTCGGCCTTCTCATCCTTCTCTTCGACCAACGGCGATGGGCTTTCCGGCTCGTGATCGAGCAAGTCGGACGTGGCGACGCTCAGTTGCATCGCGCCCATCTGCACCTCGGCGCGCTTGCCATCGCGCGAGGTTTCCAGAATTTCGCCCCACGCGCCGAAGGGAGCGATGTAGACACGCTTGCCGGATTCGACGTCGGATGCAGGCCGTTCGTCCGTCTTCTCAAGCAGGTCGCGCTCCTGGCCGATGCGGTGTTGTTCGCGTACCAGCTCACGGCGAGCCTCGGCCAGGCGATCCTTGCGCTGGCGAAGTTCCTCCTCGCCCGGCAGGTCGGCAATCATGCGCTCGACGCGTTCGCGGACTTCCCGGGCTGCGGACTCGCGCTGCTCGAGCGCCTCGCGACGCAGCTTCTTGCGCTCGTCGCGTAACTGATCTGCGTGCCGACGCGCCGTCCGCTCCTGCTCCTCCAGTGCCTTCGCCCGAGCATTTGCATCGCGCAGCGCCTCGCCGAGGGTGCGTTCGCGCTCCTCGATATTGCGCAGCAACTCGCCCATGGCCAGGTGCTGGTCGCCGACCAGGCTGCGAGCGCGCTCCAGGACGCGCTTCGGCAGGCCCTCGTTCTCCGCGATGTAGAGGGCTTCGCTCGCGCCGGGCAGATCGAGGCGCAGCCGATACGTCGGCCGGTGCGTGTTTGGGTCGAGGCTGAACGACGCGTTGCGCACGCCCTCCGTCTCGCCGGCCCATTTCTTCACGCCGCCCAGGTGGCTGGTGGTGATCGTCAGCGCAGCGCGCTTGCCAAAGTCCTCCAGGATCGCCTGGGCCAGCGCGCCACCTTCCGCAGGATCGGTCCCCGTGCCGAGTTCATCCAGCAGAACCAGCGATCGATCGTCCGCGATGCGCAGGATGTTCTGGATGCGGCGCACGTGACCGGAGAAGGTCGAGATGCCCTCTTCCAGGTCCTGTTGATCTCCGATGTCGGCGTGGAAACCGCGGAAGACCGGCAGTCGCGAGTCGGGCGACGCTGGGATGGGGCTCCCGCACTGGAGCAGAATCGCGCTGAGCGCCAACGTCTTCATGGCGGTCGTCTTCCCGCCAGCGTTCGGGCCGCTGAGGATCACCGTGTGATCCCCCGGCACCAGCGAGATCGCGATAGGGACGCTGCTGGCCGCGCGCGTCAGGTGCAGCATCGGGTGGTGCGCGTCGAACAGCTTCAGCGCGGCGCCCTTCGACAGCACCGGGATTTTCCAGCCCCGCTGAAAGGCGTTCCGCGCCAGCGCACCCATCCCGTCCAGGACCCCGAGGGTCGTCAGGTCCTCGTTCGCTTCTTCGATGAACGGACGCAGCAGCCGGGTCAGTTCGAGCAGAATGCGGTGAATCTCTAGCTTCTCGCGCTCGCGGCAGAGCTCGACCTCGTTGGCGCTTTCGACGACCTCGGTTGGCTCGACATACAGCGTCTCGCCCGATGCGGAGGTGCCGTGGACGATGCCCTGAATCTTGCCGCGCGATCCCGCGCGCACCGGCAACACGTGGCGCCCATTGCGGATCGTCGAGAAGTCATCCTGCAGCACTGTGCCCCCACGCAGGTTGCCGAGGATGCGGTTCATTGTGCGCTCGAGAGCGTGCTCGGCGCGGCGCAACTGTCCGCGCGCCTTGGCCAGTTCCGGCGAGGCATTGTCGCGCACGAGACCGTTCTCGTCGAACACGCGATCGATCGCGTGCCGCAGGTCCGCGTTGGGGTGCAGCCGACGGCAGTAGTCCGCCAGGTGCGGGTAGTCCTCGTCGTTCTCGTCGGCGAAGTGGACGAGATTCGCGATCACCGTCAGGAACTTGCGGAGCTGTGGCCAGTCCTCGGCGTCCAGTGCCGAGCCTTCGACGTCTGCGCGGGCCAGCAACTCCGTTACGTCCACCAGCCCTGCCAGCGGCACGCGGCGGTTGACCTCCAGCAGCGCGATGAACTCGCGAACGATCGCGAGCCGCCCCTCGATTTCTTCCAGATCCGTTGCCGGCTCCAGGGCGCGGATGTACTCCGACCCGAGCGGCGAGAGCGCCTGACCGGCCAGTTCATTCAGGATCGCGTCCAGTTCCAGGACTTCGCGTGTTCGTGCATCCATCGTCGTCAAACTCCCGCGGCAAGTGAAACCGAGCGGCGCAACAAATCAAGGCGAACCTCGGAGATGATGCGAGGTCCGCCCGATCTTGGGGCGAAATGGCCCTTGTCAGTGCGGAAACGGTGAAACTAGCTTTGGCCGCGCGAGAGGAGCCGGAATGGCCGAATCCCAGACATCACTATTGAGCTCAGGCGAATTTCCCATTCGTCCCGGCAAGATCGCACGGTTCGAATGGTTCCTCCTGGCGGGGATTCTCCTCGTGGCGGCCGTGCTGCGGCTTTACGATCCGGACCTCAGCTATCTCTCCATTCACACCACCCGAGACCTGTACCGCTCGCAGCTTCTGCTGCGCGGGATCGAGTTCCCCCTGCTCGGCAGCGAGCTGCAGTACGGCGGCCGAGCCTTCGGGCCGATCATGTATATCATCTCGGCGATCCCGATGGCGTTCAGCACCAGCCCGCTGGGGCTCGCGATCATGATCGGGATCGTGAATACGATTCTGCTGGGGATCGTGTGGTGGTTTGTCCGGCGTTACTTCGGCGTATGGCCGGCCCTGTGGACGACGGCCGTTTATGCGGCGTTTCCGCTGGAGATCGCCCAGCTTCGCTACAATTGGAACCCTTGCTTCCTGCCGTTGATGTCGACGGCGGCGCTGATGGCATTGTTCGCGCTGACGATCGGGCGAAAGCGCTGGCACCTGGTGACGGTGGTGCTCTTCATCAGTCTCGCGTTTCAGTTCCACTTCTCCGCGTTGCACCTGCTTGTGCCGACGATTGCGGCGATTGCACTGGCGAAGCCCGGCATTCGCTGGAAACCCCTCGCGGCGTCCGGAGCCCTGATCCTCGTGCTCTTCTCACCGCTGATCATCCACGAGATCACCGCGCAGGAGAAGACCGTCGAGGAGTTAGTCGAGGCGCCCGTCAGCGGACGCGGCGCCCTTGAGCGTTGGTCCTTCAATCCGAACGGGCCGCGGAACTTCCTCTATCACCTGCAGCTCGACATGTACGAGCGCTCCGCCCTTGGCTTCGAGTATCTCTCGATCGTTCCGTACATTGGCGACACTTGGATCGGGCCGCGGAAGATGCTGCTCGCGAAGGTTATCAATGCGTACGGCAAGATCCAGTTGGTCTTCTGGTTGGCCGGAATGGGGCTGTTGGGAAGTTGGATCGTGCGCTATTGGCGTATGGGCAAAGAGAGCCGCACCGACAGCGATCGGAATCGCATGCTCGCAGGCCTGATCATGATCTTGTGGCAACTGACGCCGCCACTGGCGCTTGCCTTCTTCAACTTCCACGGCAAAGCAGGGGAACCGCCGGCCCTGATTCCCATCCGCTACTATGTTGTTTCGTATCCCCTTCCCTTTATGACTTCGGGCCTTGGGATCGTGTGGCTGGCAGGGCTGGGGATGCAGTGGGGGAGAGCCCTCCTGAGCCGACGCGTTGTCTTCGTGCTGGCGGCGGGCATGGTCGCATCGCACGTTGTGTTCGACATCCTCTATATACAAGTGCTGGAGCGCAGCGGCCGCATGAGCGTCTACACGCGACCCAACTGCGTCCCCAATACGCGCACCGTGCTTGCCGTGAAGGATATTCTGCTCGGAGAGGCAGGCTTGGATCGTGACGCCTACTTCGAACACACTCACACACAGTATTTTGCCGATCTCTTCTTCGGCGAAACCAGTCTTGATTGGGTGATCAGTCAGGACACACGGGCCTGGACGAATCCCGCGCCGGACCCGCATCTGCGATGGCTGCTGCACTCCCCTTACTTCGAAGCGCCAAAAAATATCGATTCGCCCGTTCCGGAAATTCCGGAAGGAGGGACGGAGACGCGTCGCTGGGGGATTGGCGACACTGGGGTCTCGATCGTGGAGTACCGCGTAGAGGACCCATCCACTCCGATCCCGGATAATCTCTGGATGAGAAATCTGTACTTCCGGGACATGTGCATGCTGTACCTTGGCGGGGACAAAGAAGTGAGAGCGCTTTCACGCGAGCGCCTGGCCGGGCGGTGCAGCGCCGACTCGGAGATGTAGTATTGGCAATTGGAGCTTTAGCGGTCGTGTCATAAGAGTTATGCGCTCCTTGTCATATTTGCCAAAAAACCCGTCGCCGAAAAAATAATCAATAAAACCTATAAAGCGCATAATTTCGCGAATTTTAGCGGTTTTGCGCGCCCCGCTCGGATATTTTCAAAAAAACATGCCCTACCATATGGTTGACTTTCCATTTGGAGCACTCCAAAAGGTAAGCATTGAAGCTGGCCCCCAAGGGAAAAGGCCTGTCGGGAAACCTCTGGAAGTTGATTCGACCGGAGGGAGAGAAACTTTTCCACCGAACCGGCTTCGATCGAGCATTCGCACCCCCTGACGAATGTGGTACATTCTGGAGGTACCCCTCATGAGTCACAAGCTTCGGTATTTAATGTCGTGCCTGGCAGCGTTGCTTCTTCTCGCTGCTGCCGCACCCGTGTGCGCGCAGACAGCGTTGACGAGCGGCGTCCAGGTCAGTGGTTCCGTCTCTTCGGGCGGCTGGAATCACTACTACATCAGCGTTCCTTCCGGCACGCAGATGGTCGTCCAGATGACGGCAAACGGATCCGGCGACGCGGATCTGTACATCAGGAAGAGCTACCAGCCGACTTCGTCGAGCTGGGACTTCCGTCCTTACCTATACGGTAGCGACGAGACCGTTACCATCAGCAGCAGTTCCAGCCCGGTGTTCTCCACCGGCACGTGGTACATCAGCGTGAACGGCTACTCGGCCGCTTCCTACTACCTGAAGGCCACGGTTTCCGGCACAACTTCGCCGACCCCGTCGCCTTCCCCTTCGCCATCTCCGACGCCTTCGCCGACCGCCACGAGCGGCAGCGGTGCGTTGGCCAGCGGCACAGGCGTTAGCGGCTCGGTTGCCTACCACGCATGGCAACACTACTACATCGACGCCAACTCCGGCACCCAGCTCGTTGTTGCGATGACGTCTCAGGACAGCGGCGACGCCGACCTGTACGTTCGCTATGGCGCTCAGCCGGATCTCAGCAACTGGGACTTCCGCCCCTACGTTGGCGGTTCCAACGAGACGGTGACAGTCAACAGCAGCTCTTCGCCGGCGTTCCAGACGGGCCGCTGGTACATCAGCGTCTATGGCTACTCGGCAGCGGCATACGGCCTGACGGCCACGGTCTCCGGCACCTCGCCGACTCCGTCCCCGACGCCTTCTCCGACGCCGACGGCCACAGCGACTGCTTCGCCGACTCCGTCCCCGACGCCCAGTGGCGGCGGCGACACGATCTTCTCAGATAACTTCGAGTCCGGCAGCCTCGGCAGCGCCTGGTCCTCCAGCGGCACGAACCAGTGGCGCGTGCAGATCAGCAGCTCCTATAAGAAGAACGGCTCCTACGGCGTGACGCTGGACGATTCGGTCAGCGGCGGCAACTACTCGACGACGCGCCTGGATCTCGGCCTCAACCTTGAGAATTACACCGACGTTTCGATGACGTTCTACCTGCGCAACGTCGGCGACGAGTCGCACTCCAGCGATGGCATCTATCTGGCCGGCAACGGATCGACGTTCGCCAAGACATCCTGGACGATGCCGTCCGCGGGATCGACCTGGTACTCCTACACGATCAACCTCTCCCAGGAAGCGGCCAACCTCGGCCAGACTCTTGGTGCGAATACGGTCGTCCGTTGGCAGCAGTACGACAACTACCCGCTGTCCTCCGACGGCTGGGGCATCGACGATGTCGTCGTGACCGGTACCTACAGCGGCCCGAGCGGCCCGGTGCCCTCCGCCCACGGTGGCATGGGTGCTCTCGTCTACAGCGGCGGCACCGGCTTCCGCGTTTGGGCACCGAACGCCTCTGCAGTTGCAGTCGCGGGCGACTTCAACGGCTGGAGCTCCTCCGCCAACCCGATGGCCAGCGAAGGCAACGGCCACTGGTCAGTGGACGTCCCGGGCGCCTCGATCAACGATCAGTACAAGTACGTGATCACCCACCCGAGCTACGGAACCTTCTGGCGCCAGGACGCCCAGGCGCACCAGGTGACCAACTCGGCCGGCAACAGCATCGTCATGGACCCGTACTTCAACTGGACGGCGACCGGTTACTCGTCGCCGAGCTGGAATGAGATGGTCATCTACGAGATGCACGTCGGTACCTACAACGACTCGCCCGGCGGCGCGGTCGGCACGTACAACAGCGTGACCGCCAAGCTGGACCACCTGCAGGACCTTGGAATCAACTGCATCGAGCTGATGCCGATCACCGAGTTCCCCGGCGACCAGAGCTGGGGCTACAACCCGCACTCGCAGTTCGCTCCGGAAACCGCCTACGGCTCGCCGCAGGATCTGAAGACGATGGTCGACGAAGCCCACAAGCGCGGCATCGCCGTCATCAACGACGTCGTTTACAACCACATGGGCACAAGCCCGACCGAGTCCGACATTCCCATCTGGTGCTACGATGGCGAGTGCTACGGCAACGGCGGCATCTACTTCTACACCGATTGGAAGAAGGAAACCCCGTGGGGCTGGTCTCGTCCGGACTACGGCCGCGGCGAAGTGCGCTCCTACCTGAAGGACTCGGCGCTGTACTGGCTGAACGAGTATCACCTGGACGGTCTGCGTTGGGACTCGACGGTTAACATCCGCACGCAGAACAACGGCAGCGGCGGCGACATCGCCGACGGCTGGAGCCTGATGCAGTACATCAACAATGAGATCAACTCGAACGCCGGCTGGAAGATCTCCATCGCTGAGGACCTCCAGAACAACGAGTACATCACCAAGGACACCGGCGCCGGTGGCGCAGGCTTCGACGCCCAGTGGGATGCCGGCTTCGTTCACCCGATTCGCACCGCAGTGATCGAAGGCGACGACAACAACCGCGACATGTACGCCGTGCGCGACGCCCTGACCCACTACTACAACGGCAGCGCCTTCCAGCGCGTCATCTACACGGAAAGCCACGACGAAGTGAACAACGGCCACAGCCGCGTTCCGGAAGAGATCTGGCCCGGTAACGCTGGCAGTTGGTACTCGAAGAAGCGTTCGACGGTTGGTGCCGCGATGGTCTTCACGGCTCCTGGCATCCCGATGATCTTCATGGGCCAGGAATTCCTGGAAGATGGCTTCTGGAGCGATGCGGATCCGCTCGATTGGAGCAAGGACAGCACCTACAGCGGCATCAAGGCCATGTACACCGACATGATCAAGCTGCGCCGCAACTGGTATAACAACACCCGCGGCCTGCGCGGCAACGGTGTGAACGTGTTCCACGTCAACAACAGCGACAAGATCATCGCCTTCCATCGCTACGACCAGGGTGGAGCCGGCGACGACGTCATCGTGGTTGCCAACTTCAAGAACCAGGGTTGGTCGAGCTATAACATCGGCTTCCCGTCGGGCGGCACCTGGTACGTGCGGTTCAACAGCGACTGGAACGGCTACTCGAGCGACTTCAGCAACTGGAACTCGTACAACACCACGGCCTACTCGGGCGCCAAGGATGGCATGGGCTACAACGGCAACGTTGGAATCGGCCCCTACTCCGTCATCATCATGTCCCAGTAACGCGTACCCTCATCTACCCCTTTGCCTGGGGAGTGCAGGCGAGAGCCCGGAGCGAACAGCTCCGGGCTCTTGCATTTCCTGAGAGTGGTAAATCCTGCGCGTTCAGTTCGCAGGCTTGTTGAGCAGCGCTTCGCGATCGAATTCCAGGATGACGACGCCGCGTGTGAAGTCCGCGGCAGCGATCCGATTCTCGTCCAGGAAGATTGCCTCAACGACGTTTTCGAATCCGTCGAAGGTTGCTACTTCCTCGAAGCCGAATTCGTTTTCGGCGGTATGCCACCACCGTAGTCCGGCGTGGCCCTCGGCAATCAGGAGATCGGAGCCTTTGGAAGTGACGTGTTGCACGATCCCGCGTTCATCGTAGGGGGCTCTGCGAGGGATGTAGCCCACTGGTTCTACGTCTGTGGGATTCTTGCCCAGGCGAATGACCTGTGTGCCTCGCACGCGATCTGTGGCGAAGACGACGTTGCCGATAGCCGCGGCAGAGTCGCAGAAGCCACGGACGTTGAAGACCGTGTGCGCCTTGGGTTTGAGGGGAACGGATGGATCGAGCACCAGCAGGCCGGTCTCGTAATTGTCTGCCGCGATGAGGACGTCATCCCGAAGGAAATGAACGCGCTTTGTGTAGTCGTTGAATGGGTATCTCCCGACGAGCTTGGGCTTGGTCGCCTGATCCGGCCAATCCCAGAAGGAGACCCCTGCTCCACCCCCGGCGACGGCAAGGGTGTTCCCTCGGATAGCCGATGCATTGCACAGGCCCTCGGACTCCCAGTCGTACAAGAACTCGACTTCTTTTTCTTCCGTGATGCGAACGACGCGAAGGCGCGCCTCGCGTCCGGAGAGGAGAACTCGGTCATCCGGAAGTTCGAGAATGTTCAGAGTCGGCCACTCGGGGCGGCTGGTGACCGCCTGCTGTGACGGATCGATGTCAGTTGGGAACCAGGCAACTCCCTCCAAACCCAGGCAGGCGAAGATCAGTCCATGTGCTTGCCCCACCGAGACGACGCGGCTGGGCACCTGGATCAGGGTGCGATGCACATCGTCTTCCTGACAGAGAGCAGGTGTGGCGATAAGCACAGCCATCGCAAGCATCTGCACTATCCGGAGTGACGGAATCCGGTTTTGCCGTTGACCCTCATGGGTCATGGCGTAGCGTCTCAAAGTCTTGATCATTGGGTCCCCCGTGAGGAGCAGCATTTGCAACTTCCGGCTGAGACTCTGCCAGAAGGCCACATGGAACGGCAATCAGTACCCGTAGCTCTTCTCTACTGCCTCGTGAACTGGCTTGTGCCGGGCGCGGGGTTCCTGCTCGCTAAGGACTATCGGCGGGGGTGGCTTCTGTTCGCGCTGCTCAATGGGTGTTTTGTCCTGGGACTGGCGCTGCACGGCACGGCGAACCTGCCTTCCTTCCATTGGGGCAGCCCGACGTTCAACATTGTCGCCGTACTCTCTTTCCTCGTTCAAATCTGGCACGGTGGGGGAACGCTCTTGCTGCTGGCGGTCCAGCACGTCGGCGGGCCGCTGGCGGGCCTGCTGCTGCGGGATCCCGGCTGGGCTTACGCCGATCTGGGGACTTTTCATTTGCTGGTGGCTGGCGGGCTGAACTACTTCGCCACGGTGCGGTTGTACGATCTGCTGGCGGGCGACCCCTCCCACGGGGAAGCAGATGAGGCTGCCGAGGAGGCGGAAGCATCATGACCTCTGGACTCATCTACATCGGTACAGCGATTTATTTGACCTTCCTCGTCGCCTTGGTAATCTCCTTGCTGGAGCAAGGGATAGGAAAGGGATTTTGGCATCACACGGGTCGTCGATGGGGTAAATTCCTTCTAGGACTTGTCATTCTCGGGATAACAGTGCAAATTCTTACACTATTCTCCTGAGAGGACTCGAAAAACCCTCACAATCGTTCCGGGTTTTGACTTGACCACTTCGGCCTCACCAACGAGATGGATGCACAACCCTACTCGAACCTGCTCCGTGGTGAGCAGACATTCCAAAACTGAAGAAAGGGGAGAACAGTCCATGAAGAAACTTCGGGGCTTCACCCTCATCGAACTTCTGATCGTGGTCGCGATTATCGCGATTCTGGCCGCGATCGCCGTGCCGAACTTCCTGGAGGCGCAGGTGCGCTCCAAGGTCTCGCGCGTCAAGTCTGACCAGCGCTCTCTGGCCACCGCCATTGAGTCCTACTACGTTGACAACAACGTTTATCCCGCGATGACCTTGACTCTCAACGAGTCCGCCGACAGCGCCCTCATCGCTTCGGGTAATTCTGCTGGCCGTACTTTCCAGCTTCGCAATAGCCAGGCGCCCGATCTTTCCACCCTGACCACCCCGATCGCCTACGTCACCAGCTACTTCGTCGACCCGTTCGCCGATACCCGTGGCTTGACGTTCCGTTACTTCCGTGACAACCAGGGCTGGATTCTTGGCTCCTGGGGCCCGGACACTGACCAGGCCGCCGGTGGTGACCTGCAGTGGAACAATGGCGACATCACCGTTCCGGCTGACGGCGACGGCACGAACCTCGTCCGCGAGACCGGTGAAGCCGGCGTCGAGTCCGTCTACATCAGCTCCGTCTCCCAGCCCTCCACCGTTCTGCTTGCCGGCGAAGGCTCGGGCACGGGCATTGGTGCCTACACCTACGACCCGACGAACGGCACCGTTTCGCAGGGTGACGTTTGGCGCGTGAAGGAATAATCCTGACCACTTAGTGGTTCACGCAGCAGTATCGATCGGCCGCCTCTTCGCGAGGCGGCCGGTCACTTTTTATCCCATCCGACTTCGTTGTCTTCGATCGAAAGGAAGAAGGGGCAGATCACACCGGATCTGCCCCTTCGAATCGCCTGTCTGGAAGAGTCGAGGTTACTTGATGATGACGTTCACCAGTCGCCCGGGAACGACGATGACCTTGCGGATTTCAGCGCCGGTCTCGGTCGGCTTCTGGACGGCCTCGGTGGCCACGGCTGCCTTCTCCATTTCATCTTTGGAGGCGCCGGCCGGGACCATGATTCGATCGCGGACCTTGCCGTTGACCTGGACGGCGATCTCCACGGTATCCGCGACGGTCAGGGCTTCGTCGTAAGTGGGCCACTCGGCCTGGAAGACGCTTCCTTCATTGCCCAGAGCCTCGTGCCAGATCTCCTCGGCCAGGTGCGGCGCAAACGGCGCCAGCATCGTACACAACGCGGTCTGGGCGAAGGAATCGACTGCTCCGCCGGTACGGAGCGTATTGTGCAGTTCCATCAGTGCCGCGATCGCCGTGTTGTAGCTCAGATTCTCGAAGTCCTCGGTCACCTTCTTGATGGTCTGGTGCAACTTGACCGCGGACTCCTTCGGCATCTCGCCTGCAGCCGGCTTCTCGTCGAAGTACCAGCCGTGCAGACGATTCAGGAACCGGCGGATGCCCATGATGTCCTTGTCACGGAAGTCGCCCCCCTGGGTATACGGCCCGAGGAACATCAGATACATGCGCAGGGTGTCGGCACCGTGCCGCTCGACGAACTCGTCGGGATTCACCACGTTGCCCTTGGACTTGCTCATCTTCGAGCCTTCCTTGACGAGCAGACCATGGGCACGGAACTTCCGGAACGGCTCCGCAGGATCCTTCATCTTCGGGTCGTTACCCATCTCCAGGACGCCGGCCTCGTGCAGCGCCATGCAGATGAAGCGCGTGTAGAGCAGATGGAGCACGGCGTGCTCGTTGCCGCCCACGTACAGGTCGACGGGCAGCCACTTCTTCATCAATTCGGGATCGTAAGGCTGCGAGGCATCGCGGGCCGATGGGTAGCGGAGATAGTACCAGGCGCTGTCGAGGAAGTTGTCCATCACGTCCGTTTCGCGGCGGTACTTCTTGCCGTCGATCTCGACGTTGACCCAGTCCTCGGCGGTCGCCAGCGGGCCGCGGCCGTCGCCCTTCGGGCGGAAGTCGTCCAAGTCCGGCAATGTGACCGGCAACTGGTCCTCGGGGACCGGGTGAACGTTGTCTTCTTCATCATAAACGACAGGGATCGGTGGTCCCCAGTAGCGCTGGCGGCTGATACCCCAGTCGCGCAGGCGATACTGGCGCGATGACGTCCCGGCGTTGCGACCTTCCAGCCACTTTGTGATGGCGGGAATCGCCTCTTCTTTCGGCAAGCCGTTCAGGCTGATCTCCTCGTTCGCCGAGTTGATCATGATGCCCGAGCCGGACCAGGAGGCGTTGCCGGCCTCGATGGCGGCGCGGACGCCGGCAAGCTCGTCGGCTGTCGGCTGCTTGCCGAGTTCGCCCGCGTAGCCGGAAAGCTGCTGATCATCGAAGGAATTGCCAAACTCGGGGGCGATGATCGGGACGACAGGCAGATTGTACTTCGTGGCGAACGCGAAGTCGCGATGATCGCCGCTCGGAACCGCCATGATGGCGCCCGTGCCGTAGCCCATCAGAACGTAATCTGCGATGAAGATGGGGATTTCCTGGCCATTGACCGGATTGATAGCGCGCGCCCCGATGTCGACGCCGGTCTTTTCCTTCTCGTCCGTCGTGCGCTCTTCTTCCGTCTTGCTCGCGCAGGCAGCCTTGTAGGCCGCGACGTCGTCCCGCTTCGTCGGGAGGGTGATCTTGTCGACCAGAGGATGTTCCGGCGACAGAACCATGAACGTGGCGCCGAACAGCGTGTCCGGACGGGTGGTGAAGACCCGGATCTTCTCGTCGGTACCGGCGACCTGGAAGTCGACTTCCGCGCCGGTGCTGCGGCCGATCCAGAAGCGCTGTGCCGTTTTGGTCGTCTCCGACCAGTCCAGCCAATCGTGGTTGTCCAGCAGACGATCGGCGAAGGCCGTAATGCGGAAGAACCAGCAAGGCATCTTGCGGCGTTCCACCATCGTGTCGCCGTGGCGTTCGCAGGTGCCGTCGGGGTTCTTCTGCTCATCGGCGATCACGGTGCCGCACGCCGGGCAGAAATTGACTTCCTTGGTGTCGCGATAGGCGAAGCCGTGCTTGTAAAGCTGCAGGAAGATCCACTGGGTCCACTTGTAGTACTCCGGTGAGGTCGTATCGACCTCGTAGCGCCAGTCGTACATGAAGCCCATCATGCGGAGCTGCCGGCGGAAGTTCTCGACGTTGCTTGGGATCAACTCGCGCGGATGGCGGCCGACCTTCATGGCGTAGTTCTCACTGTGGATGCCGAACGCATCGAAACCGATAGGCTCGAAGACATCCTTGCCCCGCAGGCGACGGTAGCGCCCCTGGATATCCGCGCCGGTGAAGGCGTACACGTTGCCGACGTGCAGGCCCTCTGCAGACGGATAGGGGAACATCATCAGGACATAGTAGGGGTCCTTTGCGGCGTGCACATCGATTTCATTCGTGCCGGCCTCCGTCCACCACTTCTGCCATTTGGATTCGACTTGCGTTGGATCGTAGATGTTTTCGGCCATTTTCCATGTCACCTGAGGCTTAATCTGTGGCGCTAAGGGGTACGGAATCGGGGCGCTGGGTGGCAAGGAGGAATCAGGGGGAGGCAGGGAGCGGCAGGCCGCCGGTCATCCGCGTAGGTCTTCCTACCACTGAATCGACCTCCGAGAAGAGACACCAAACAGCAGACACCGGCACCAACGGGGCGCTCTACTAATCTCCTTCGCCGGAAGTGCAAGAAATCCTGGGCGGGCGCTGCGGCGTCCGCCCTTTCCCTTGCGCACCGGCGTGATTGGCTTCAAGAACACGTTATGCACGCGAGTCTCCCATCCTTTGTCGTGTTTGGAATCGATCCCCTTCTCGTTCGGGTAGAGGTTGACTGCGTCAGCGTCAACTCGATGGACAGCGTGACGTGGAGCATTGTTGGCCTGGCCGATGCCGCGGTGCGCGAAAGCCGCGAGCGCGTGAAGGCGGCGCTCAAGAATTCCGGTTATGCCGTCAGTCAGAAACGCATCACGGTGAACCTCGCGCCGGCGGATGTGCGCAAGGAAGGCAGCCATCTCGATCTGAGTATCGCGCTCGCCGTCTTGGCCAGCACGGGGCGATTGGATGCACGGCGCGCCGGGCGATTCGCCGCCCTCGGCGAGTTGGGCCTCGATGGCGGATTGAAGCCGGTCTCGGGCGCGCTGCCGATGGCGATCGGTGCGCGCAATGAGGGCCTCGATGGCCTGATTGTTCCGGAGGAGAACGCCGCCGAAGCAGCCTACGTCGAAGGCCTCCCCGTATACGGCGTGCGCCGGCTGACGGACGCGGTTGGATTCCTGCGCGGCGAGGCCGAGCTGTCTCCCACGCCGCCACCGCCTCCTGCGGATCGCGATGGCGAACGCGCGTTGCATTTGCCCGACATGGAAGATGTGCGCGGGCAGGAAAACGCGAAGCGCGCGCTCGAGGTCGCCGCCGCCGGCGGACACAATCTCCTTCTCATTGGTGCACCAGGCAGCGGCAAAACGATGCTGGCCAAGCGCATGCCGTCGATTCTGCCCGAGATGACATTCGAAGAAGCGATCGAGACGACGAAGATCTTCTCGATCAGCGGCCGACTCGATTCGCGTAACGGCCTGGTGCGTACGCGGCCGTTTCGTTCGCCGCATCACACGGCTTCGCACGTGGCCGTGGTCGGCGGCGGCGTGATGCCGCGCCCCGGCGAAGTAAGCCTGGCGCACAACGGGGTCTTGTTTCTGGACGAGTTCCCGGAGTTCTCGCGCCAGGTGCTCGAGGTCATGCGGCAACCGCTCGAAGACCGCGTCGTTCACATCAGCCGCGCGCAGATGTCACTCACATTTCCCGCCAGCTTCATTCTGGTTGCTGCGATGAATCCGTGCCCGTGCGGCTACGCAACGCATCCCGAAAAGCGCTGTATCTGCAACCCGATGCAGATACAGAAGTACATGGGGCGCATCAGCGGACCGTTGCTTGATCGCATCGATCTGCATGTCGACGTGGCGCCGGTGAAGATCGAGGACATTCACAATCGCAAGCCCGGCGAACCGAGCCGCGTTGTACGCGAACGCGTCAATCGGGCGCGCACGGTACAGACGCGACGCTTCGCCAATCGCCCCGGCATGTTCTGCAACGCACAAATGACGAGCGCGGATCTAAAGAGCTACTGCGCGCTTTCGCCGGAAAGTCGCCAGCTTCTCGAGCAGGCAATGAAGGGCCTCAACCTCTCCGCCCGCGCGTACGATCGGATTTTGAAAGTCTCGAGAACCATCGCCGATCTCAACGGCGCGGAAGCGATCTCCGCCGAGCACATCAGCGAGGCGGTGCAATACCGCAACCTCGATCGCGAGAATTGGGTGTAGGATTTTGGCGCAGGGGCGGGAACCGAGAGAGGAGGAGTCTCCCGGCCAGAGGAGATGAGGATCGATGAATAGAGTGTCCGGTCCCCGGATTACCTCTGCTTCTATCAGCCTAACAACGGAAGGGGAATGTTGCCAGCAGTCGACTAGCTCTCTTTTCACGCTTGAGTGACCGTTAAGTACACTATCATTCGTTCCTATAGAACGCGAAGGGAATCGCAACATGTCTGAGTCGTTTGATCTCACAAAGGTCTCCGGTGATCAACTCATTGCCTTCTACGGACTGAACTTCGCCGCAGCAGAGACTGATGGCAGTATAGACAAAGATGAATTGACCAGCATTTTCGAAACGCTCGAATTGTCAACGCTCAATGAATCTCAGAGGGAAAGGGTTCGAGGATTCATCATCAAGCCTCCCGAAGCCGGTGCGATGCTTGATACAATCGCAAGAGGATCAGAGAAATTCCGCTATTCAGTGGCTGTCAGGATTATCGAGGTTCTGCTAGCGGATGACGTTATAACACCAGAAGAGGAGAAGTTCCTGGATGAAGTTTGCAGGCGTCTGATCGTGACGAATGAGCAGCAGAAAGCGATCATTGCTTTTGTCCAGGTTTCTCGGCGCATCGCACGGGAGGGAGTCGATGACAACAACGCCGAGAGGGCTTTGAAGGGTGCCGCAAGTGGACTTGCTGCCGTGGGTATTCCTATTACTGCCGTCTATTTCAGTGGTTCTGTGGTCGGATTGAGCGCGGCAGGAATCACATCAGGACTGGCCGCCGTTGGTCTAGGAGTTGGAATGGTACCAGGTATCGGAGTGGCCGTCCTTATTGGGACAGCCGTCTACTTTGGATTGAGAAAGGCCCTGGGTGACTCAAGGGCAACCAAGGAGAAGAAGTTGAGAGAGGAGCGGGAGCAAAAGGCACAGCGTGTGATCAGGAATTTACAGGATACGATCAATGGTGTACTTCAGAGCATTGCGGCGATGGAGGAGAAGGCAGCGGAAAGCGAGGCAAATCGAGAGATGATCAGGGTCCTTCGTGCACGAATGAACTCTCTGAATCGAATTCTTGAGCAGAAGAAAGCCAACGTGTAGGAGACTTCGATGACACATCATGACTGTGTTGTTGAGTTGCGGCAAGTTCTTACGGCCCAGCATCACCTGCTGGATCGTGTGAAAGAACGGCTTTCGCTCATCGAAGATGAGTTGGCCTGTACAAGTTCACAAGCACAAGAACTGAGAGATCTGAATACAGCCATGAATAGAATCGAGGAGAATGCCCATCTCCTTGAAGCGAGTGACATGGCCGGCTGGGAAGACGATGAAGCACTTCTTGAGCGGGCAGAACGTTCGAGGCAGTCCCACAGTAAGGCGATTGAAGCTTTCCAATATAGCAACTGGAACCAGTTCGTTCGTGACAGCCAGGCCTATTGCCTTGCGAATAAGACCGAGTTGATTCTTCCCTGGGAGGCCTTCCTTACGGATGACGACTTCGCTTCTCTCAAGAGCGAGTCCTACTCGGAACAGTATCGCTGGGACAAGTGGGACTACATCCTCGTTGGAGCAGCAGGAGTACTTGCGTTCCTCACCGATTGCTTTCTCGTCACCATTCCTGCTGACATGACATCAGGTATCTTTGCAGGGCAGAAGGGAAGCGTCATAACGAAACGTCTCCATGAAATACGCCTCCCCAAGAACGTCCAGGACTGGTTGGAACTGGCTAAAGTGCCGTATGATCGAACCGGTGGCCCAAACCATCGAATTGATACGTTTGGACATGATCCGGTCATCGGGTTGATTGTGGGTGTCTTGGACATCTTCAGAGGGACTGCAACGACTATAAAGGGGGGCACAATTACTTCCGAGTCAGTGGCGGGAACTCCCGGCCTTGGACTGACGGAATCCATCATTATACAGATCCTGCACTTGCTATCGGACGCTTTCACAAAGAAGGGGTTGCCGATTCCGTTTTCCTCCGTTTTACGCGCCCTCAATAGTGGAAGTTTTGTTGGACCGTCCGGAAAGTCCAGAACCATCAGTGATCTGACTCGATGGATGTACCATCACGGATATGATCTCAGGCATTTCATGACGATGAGCATTACTCCCGCCACTATTGAGATCATCCTTCGCGCATATATCATGATTCGGCATTATGTCGAGAAGGGGGAGATCAAATTCCTCCTCGCCGATAACCCCAAATACCGGAGTATGCTTCTGTCCGCGCATGCTATCGCCTGTGCAGGGAATGCAGGGAAAATCTCTCTGTTGCAGGGAAACCCTCTGGCTATCAACTATGCCGAATGGCTTGCCTTGATTCGGTACTTACTGCCATCGCTCAAGTATTGGGTTTTTGATCGGCGCAAACTCGAGTTGGAACATATGAGAAGACTGAATGATGAAGGTTGGGATCAGCTACTTGCTGCATCAGACGAGCTCCTCACGAAGACATATCAGAAGGAAGACGCTGTCTTTGTGCTCGGTGCTGAGGAGGCTCCAACATAGATCTGCCTGAGGAGCATTTCGAACCAGGGAGGACGCGTAGAGCATCATCGCCCTCTTTCTGCTGAAGGAGTCGTTACTCGCCCTACTTCCGCAATCCACTGCGGGCAAAACGACGACAGGACACTTCTCTCTCACCGCAATCTTGATCGCAAGAATTGGGTGTAGGATTTTAGAGCCGGCAGAAACCCAGCGAGGACGGTTACGGCAGAAACCCAGCGAGGGGGAGTCTTTCGGCCGGATGGAGATGACGTTCGATGAATAGAGTATCCTGTGCTCGTATGCTCGGAAACCCAGACGGCAGGAAGAGAGAGTCACATTGAGTCTGAAGCGACGATCCATGAAAGTGGCCACAGTTCTAGCAGCGGCCGGCTTGGTGTTCGGTGTATTTGTGTGCCTCCCTCTTGTCGTGCCTAAGCCCCACCCTGCCCCTGTCTTTCGCAGGGCTATGAGCCAAATCGCGCATCTTGGATGGAGAATATCTTCCGGCTACAATTCCTCAGAGGAGGATCTCTGTGATTTGTCGTCAAGGATCAGATCCGAGTGGGAGCCTCGAGAAAAAGATCGGCTGGACTATCCGATCGAGGCGTTCTGCACGACGGAGACGCTGATTCTTCTCTACCCAGGCGCAAATGGGCATTCAGCACTGACTCAATCGGAATATCGCGACCTGTATCTGGCTGATTATGATTACCCATCAAGCCTGACCTTGCTTCTTGATTCAGATGACATTGTGAGCGTCTGGCTCATGTACGACGGGGAGTTGATGCGATCAATGGAGACCGTTCCAGCAGGTCAGAGATCAGGGCATCGAAGGTTCTTCTATCACCTTGAGGGTAAGGATTTCACGATTCCGCAAGACCCAATCGCAATTGCCCCATCTCAGAATGGCGTTGGGCGCGATTGAGTCGACTCATGCAAAACGGGGAGTGACATTGGCGAGGCCGAGCAAACCAAAGATGCCACCCGCTTGTCCGCGGCGGTTCTGGAGGAAATACGTCCTCGCGCTTCTCCTCTCCCTATTTCTGTTGAGCCTGGCAGTTTCTGTTTATGAAATCCGCAGCGATTACAAACGGCGCCAAGCGATCATCAAGTCATGTATCCAGAATCAGAATGCCATTTATTCTTCCGTTCTCCAGTTCATGGAGCAGGAAGGCATTGAAGACCTCGATACGGCTATGGAGATCCTGGGAACGGAGCAATCCCAGTGGAGCGAGAAGCTGGTCGGGCCAGGGAAGTTCATGCGATATAATCCGAGGTGTCCAATGGGTCCCTCGCATGGCGAAAGCGACTTCAGCCTGCGTATCGAAGATGGGCATCTTGTCGTGATCTGCAACCCGGGGATTGAATCGCACCGAATGAAGGCGTTCGCAGGATCGTAGAACAATCAGCTTGTCGGGGGACGACGATTTTTATAGACAGTGGGTGAGAGAAAGGGGCGACGGATGGGTGCAATCACGGAGAAGATTCGATGAAACAGATCCTGGCCGCCGGGCCTTTGTCACGGACGGAGAAGCAAATCCTGATCGTCATCGCCGTGTTGCTCGCGATGATCGTTGTGCCGATGCTGTTGGGTATTGATCCGGGGGCTGCTGCATCTGCACCCGTGGCGGGTTCGTAGAAGTTCACCACCCGCCTTCGCGAAACGCTGCGGCGCGGGCGAAGGCACGAAGAACACGAAGGGGGAAGAGCAGGAGGAGGTTGTGAACATCCACCGGATGAAGAAGCCTGAGTTGGAGTCGCCCGTGTGGGCGTGGCTCGTGAAGGGGCTGGTGATTTTGGGTGGCTTGTTTCTGATCGGGTTTCTTGCGTATGGTCTCGGTTCCTACCTGTTTCGTCCTCGCGAGACCTCGGCTCGGAACTCGTGCCAGGAGACGATGACGAAGATCGATTCGGCGGTGCAGCAGTATCTTCTGGAGTACAACTTGGAGGATCAGGCGGAGTTCGTGGCGCTCTTCGGAACGGAGCAGCCGGACTGGTCGCCTGTGCTTGTGGGGAAGGATCTGTACATTCGATACCCCCCGAGGTGCCCGCTACACAAGTCGCCACCATTCTGGAAGTTCTGGCGGTGGTGGGAACCGTCAAATGACTACTCGATCGCGACAAGCGCTGATGTCGCTTCGCCAGTGGTGTGCAACGCTTCCGGAGGGAGGCATTACTATCCGACGGCATCGGGTTCGTAGGAATTCACCACGAAGGCACGAAGGACACGAAGAAGGTGGAGCGATGAATCACGACGCGAAACCGGAGAAGCCGGACGCCGTTTCGGAAGGATGGAAACGGAAGTTGAAGCGAGGTTGGATCCTCGGCGGCGTGATGGCAATAGTGGTTGGTGCAATTCTCGGATGGCAGTTTCTTCTCAAGCCCCACTTGGCGTATCCCTGGAAACCTTGCCAGGAGAATCTTTCCAAGATCGATTCCGCCGTGCAGCAGTATATTCTCGAATATGGCCTGAAGGATCAGGAGGAGTTTGTCGCGCTGTTCGGAACGGAGCAGCCGGACTGGTCGCCTGTGCTTGTCGGGAAAGACCTGTACCTCCGGTATCCACCAAAGTGCTCTGCTCAGCCTCACCCGCGGTGGTGGCAGTTCTGGCACTGGGGAGAGAAGTTGAACGACTACTTCATCGCACCAAACTATGATTGGCCGGCGCCAGTGTATTGCAACTCCGGCCAACCGGGGCATACGTTCCCCATGCTATCCGACGCCCACCCCGACTGAGGAGAGTAGCAGTGCTGGAGAGTAGGAATTCACCACGAAGGCACGAAGGACACGAAGAAGGTGGAGGAGGATATGGACGTTAGCCAGGACGAGCAGCCGGAAGTGCAAGAGGCGCAGGGGTGGTTTCGGAGGAATCGGCGAGGTTTTCTGGTGTGCCTTTTCATTGTCTTGATCATCGTAGCACTCGCATTGCCTGCGTTTCTGGAAGCGCCTTATTACCCTCACGTCAATCGTTGTCCACAGAATCAGATGATGATCAATTCAGCGGTGCAGCAGTACATTTTGGAATACGGCTTAAAGGGCCAGGAGGAATTCGTGGCGCTGTTCGGTACGGAGCAGCCGGACTGGTCGCCAGTAATCGTGGGGAAGGGCTTGTATCTTCGACATCCGCCGCACTGTCCTGCTCATCCTCGCTCGCCCTGGTGGAAGTTCAAAAAGCTGAATGACTACTCGATCGCGGACAGTGACGATGCGGATTCGCCGGTGTACTGTAATACTTGCCCGGACAAGCATCCGTATCCGATGGCTGGGGAGTAGTAATGCACCACAGAGGGGCGAAGGACACGAAAGAGTGCCACCGAGAAATCCGATCAGGATAAGAGCACGCAACATCTCCCTCGCACTGAAGCAAAACCGGCCGACAGGGGGTTCCTGTCGGCCGGTGTGTTTGTTTGCCTGCTTGTGTTTTGCGCTTATGCGTCGGCTTTGTGCACGACGACTTGCGGGAACGGGATTTCGATGTCTTCAGCGTCGAAGGCTTGCTTGACGGCCTTCTGTGTGGCGAAGAATACGGCCCAGTAGTCCGCCGTGTTGACCCAGGGGCGAACGACGAGGTTGACGGAGGAGTCGGCCATTTCGACGACTTCGATTGTCGGCGCGGGGTCCTTCAGAACCTGTGCGTTGGAATCCAGAACCTGGCGAACGATCTTCTGGGCCTTGTCGATGTCGGCGGAGTAGGAAATGCCGACCGTCATGTCGACGCGGCGTGTATCCATCGCGGAGTAGTTGACGATGCTGGTTCCCCAAATCCCGCCGTTCGGGATGGTGATGCGCTTGTTGTCCGGCGTGGTCAGCGTGGTCGCCATCAGGTGAACTTCCTTCACGACGCCCGCGTGACCGGCGACTTCAACGTAGTGCCCAGGCTGGAACGGATCGTTCAGCAGGATCATGATGCCGGCTGCGAAGTTGCCCAGCGTGTCCTGGAAAGCGAAGCCGAAGATGAAGCCGGCGACGCCGAGGCCGGCGATCATCGGTCCGACGGCGATGCCAAGCTGCGCCAGCACGATGACCCAGACGAAAATCCAGAGTGCCTTGCTGGAGATATTCAGCAGGAAGGCGAGTTGAAGGTCGTTGAACTTACCGGCTTTCTGCAGCGACTTGCGCAGGACGCTGATGACGATCCCGATGATGATCTTTCCGACCAGAAGAATAAGCAGCGCGGCCAGAAGTTTCACTGCAAAATCCGCCCCATTTTCCACCAACCACTGCATCATGGTGTCCATATAGGTTGTTTCTCCGTCCATCGTTTCAATCCTTGTGTGGTATGTGGCGCGGGTGCTTCGATCCGCACGTTACGGGGGTGTTTTTGTGATTTCACTGCGGGATGTCACAAGCGGAATGTTGTGACAGAGGCGCCCCGGCCGCGGGCAAATGCCTGTCAACCGGGGCGCGATTTGTCATACCTGTTTGGAGTTAGCGCTGGACCTGTACCACAACGCCGGTGATCGGCGGGACGGCGACGGTCAGGCTGTCCCCGAATTCCCCGGCGGCGGTGGTCGCCTCGCCGAAGATGATCTTCGGATTCACGAATCCGTTCGGCAGCGCATCGGCCGTTGGCGCGGGGATCTGGAGCGTCTGTTCCTCGCTGCTGTTGTTCAGCAAGGTGACGAAGGCGTTCTTCGATCCCGGCGCCCAGCGCAGGAATGCGAAGCTGTCTGCTTCGTCATTGGTCAGCAACGTCAGATACTCGCCCGTGCGCAGTTCCGGGTGATCGTTCCGCATTTCGAACAGCTCGCGATAGAACGCGCGCAGGTTATTATCGATGCGATTCGAGGGATCATCGTATGGCATCAGGTCCTGCCACCACATGGGCTGGCGACAGTTCGGATCGTCTGCACCGTACATGCCGACTTCCGTTCCGTACCAGATCATCGGCGATCCCATGTAAGTGTTCTGCAACACGGCCATCAGGCGAAGACGCGCGTAGTCTTCCGAATTCGGGCGGGTTTCATCGTAGTTCTCCGCGCCGTCCTGCACGCGGTTATCGACATCGAAGTCGCGATCGGAATTCGCGATCTGCGAAACGATCCGATCGGTGTCGTGACTGTCGTAGAGGTTCTGCAGGACGTACGTGATCTCGCGCGGGTAAGTGATGCGCAGGAGCGCGAGTTCATTATCGAGTTCCGTCGGCGTGATCTTGCGTTGTTTGTTCGCGACCCATTTCAACACGGCCTTGGCGAACGGGTAATTCATCACGGCGTCGAACTTCTTGCCGTCCAGCATGTCCGGGCGCGGATTCCATTCTTCGCCAACGATGTAGGCATCGGGATTGATGGACTTCACGTGATCACGCCAGTGGACCCAGAACTCCGCAGGCAGTTCGCCCGGCACGTCCAGGCGCCAGCCATCGATGCCGTCGCTCGGGTCTCCGTCCCCGTTCGGATCCATCCAGCGTTCGGTCACGTCGTAAATGAACTTCGTGAGCGATTCGCTCTCCAGTCCCGTTTCGGACTTCTTGAATTCCGGGAGGCCCTTGAAGCCCGCCCAGCCCCTGTAATCGAACGGTTCGTAGCTGATCACGTCGTACCACGGTGCGAACTTGGAGTCCTTCCCATTTTCCTTCAGGTCGAGGAAGTACGGCGAGTCGTCGCCGAGGTGATTAAAAACGCCGTCGAAGATCACGCGCATGTCGCGCTTGTGAATCTCTGCGATCAGATCGACCAGCATCTGGTCCGACTTGTTCATGCCCCACGTGGAGGGATCGAACGCGTCGTGCGTTTCCATGCTCTTCTCGAATTCGCCCTGCACGCCGTAATCGTCGGAGGCATACACGTAGGTGCGCGCGTTGTACTTGTGGTGGCCCTGCGATTCGAAGACGGGGTTGAAGTAGATCGCCGTCACACCGAGATCCTGCAGGTAATCGAGCTCATCCTTCACGCCCTGGAAGTCGCCGCCGTACATCCGATCGAAGACGATCCAATCCCAGAACGTCCGGCCGGTTTCATCCGCCACCTGCTTCTCGTACGGCTGCAGCTTATACCATTCACTGGTCCACGGGTGGGTGGGCTTCGGATCGTTGGACGGGTCCCCATTGCGGAAGCGCTCGACCATGATCTGGTACCAGATCGCGTCCTTCACCCATGCGGGCGTTTGCGGAATCCGCGACGGGTCGATAATCAGCGAGTAGGGACGGCCCTCCGTCGTTTCGGACGCATAGCCGTCGTGCGCGGTGAAGGAGTACGCGACCGGACCTTCGTTCAGTTCCTTCTTCTCGACCGCCAGTCCGATCAGGATATTCGTCGTGTCGTCGCCCAGGCGAACGGTCTTTTCCCAGAAATCAAACATCTCGTCGTGGGCAACGCGCGTCATCGGCTGGGGCGTGACCGAGCCATCGCGCGCGATTTCATTCAAGTCCACGCCTTCCACGTCGCCGACCAGCGTGCGGAAACGAATCGTCACCTCGGTGGGGGAGAAGACGTCGAAGTACATCGCCTCGTCCGGGCGGTGCAGGAAGGCGCGGGTTTCAATCTCGCCGTCGCCGATCTCGGCCGTGCGGCCCTGGAGGAGCGCCGGCAGGCCCAGCAGCAGGATCGAATTGTCGATTCCCGGCTCGAAGTTCGGGTTGGCAGTGTCGCGATACCAGCCGTCGTCGTTGCCGACCAGCTTGTACTTGTGATCGCCGCCGGGGATGCGCGCCGTCACGCGATAGACGCCGTCCGCATCCGGGCCTTCCATCGGCAGGTCCGTTCGGTTCCAGCCGTTGAACGTACCCGCGACGGCCGGGTCCTTCACGGGCTCCTCGGGCTTCCAGGTGAACGTCACCAGGTACTCGTCATTGCCGATATCCCAGACCTCCATGTGCTCCGGGTAGGGAAACTCCACGGGAGAGCGGTCAAAATCTTCGACTCCCGGAACAGGCCCGGCCAGTGCCGTGCCCCCGCAAATCCCCAGCCCCGCCGCCAGAAATCCGGTCAGTACCCATTTCGCTGCGCGCATGTAGAAGCCTCTGAGTGTTGAAGTTTTCTTTCCCTTACCCATGACCGCCCTCATCGCAAGGGGGATTGGCTGCGGGAGCTGGATGATTGAATAAAGCAGGTTTATCATGCCCATGCCACGCTCCAAAGTCGCGAAGGGATGCTCGTCCCCATCAGCCGACCCCGGTTCTCAGACCGGCGCCGGCCGAGTTCGAGTCAGGATTGAGGCGCATCCCAGCATGTTGGACAGTCGGTCACGCCTTCCCCCGGATTCCGAAAAACCCTTGACCGGAAACGCTCCAACCGCCGGTGATGCGTGGGAGAGGGATTGGCGAGCCTGCCTGGACGGTCGGTTCGGTACTTGCTTCCTGTCGTGGGAGGTATGTGCTCCCACGAATTAAGCCGCAAAGGATTCACCATGGGTAGGAAAGTCGCGCTGATTTCGTTGTACGATGAGTTCTGCATCGGGCTCCGGCACATTGCCGGGCACTTGACCGCAAATGGCCACACGACAACGATCGTCAACTTCAAGCGCTATACCCAACAGGCCCGCGAAGAGGTCCCGAAGGACATCGACAACGGCTATCTGACCGGCATCCTGCCCCGCGGCGAGGTCTACCTCGACTATTCGTCCCCCATCAGCCAGCAGGAAGAGGACTACCTCTTCGACATCCTGTCGAAGGAAGACTACGCGCTGGTCGGGTTCAGCGTGCCCTCCTACCACGCGCACATCGCGGCGGACTTCACGCGCCGGGTGCAGGAGCGCTTTGGCATTCCGGTCATCTGGGGTGGCGTTCATGCGACGATCGCGACGCAGGACTGCCTCGATCGTGGCGCCGCGGATTTCGTCTGCGTCGGCGAAGGCGAGGAACTGATCCTGGACCTGATGAAGGAGCTCGAGAAGGGCACGCCGCATCACGAGATCGAAATCAGCGGTCTCTGCGTGCGCCAGCCGGACGGAACCTTCCGCAAGCCGCCCGAGCGCATGCCGCCGGCGGAGTTGGATGACCTGGCGCTGCCGCAGTACGATCCGACCCTTGAGTACTTGATCGAGGACGACAAAGTTTACCACAACGAGCCGCTGACGTTCAGCCAGATCCACTGGACCTACAAGATGAACACGGGCCGCGGGTGCCCGTACTTCTGCTCGTTCTGCGTCTGGAGCACCATCAAGCGCGACATGCCGAAGACAAAGAAGCTGCGCAGGCGTTCGCCCCAGAGCGTGATCAATGAGATCCTCGGCGTGTTGAAGAAGAATCCGCAGGTCCGGATGATCGAGTTCGAGGACGATATCTTCACCGTGCAGAAGAAGTGGCTGGACGAGTTTGCGCCGCTCTACAAAGAACAGATCGGCCTGCCCTTCTGGTGCTACACGTACCCGAATTACGTCAGCGACGACAACCTGGAGACCCTGAAGGACATGGGGATCGCCTACATCACGATGGGCGTCCAGAGCGGCAGCGATCGGATCAACTACGAAGTCTTCGATCGTCGGACCGAGCGTGATCGCGTGATCGCCGCCATGGATACGATCGCCAAGCACGATATCCTGGCCAACTACGACATCATCACGAACAACCCGTACGAGAAGGACGAAGACCGGATGGAGACGCTGACGCTGCTGGCGCGGATCCCCGGTCGCTACAATTTGCACATGGGCAAGCTGGCCTGGTTCCCGGGCACGACGCTGACGCAGCGCGCCGAGAAGGAAGGCATGCTGAACGCCGTGGACGAGAAGCTGTATCGCTTCTGGAACGCGCTCTACCAGATGGCCCACCTGAAGCTCGCCACCGAGGAGCAACTGGTGGCGCTGACGAAGGACGAATTCCTGATGGAGAACTCACAGATCCTGTGGGCGATCCTGAAGCAGTACGATGAACTGTCGATGATGCCGCATCAGGTCGAGGTCCTCCGCGGGCAGAAGGCCAACCTGGAACGCGAGAACCAGAAGCTGCGCCAGGAGCTGGACAGTCTGAAGGGCCGCCGCGTGGTGCAGTACGGAACGCGTCTGGCGGATCGCCTGAAGGGCGTGTCCAAGGAGAACCCCAAGGGGTCGACCGTGCCGGCGTAAGTACATTCCGTACAACGATGGAACTTCGGGCCGCCTTTGGGCGGTCCGTTCCATTTGAAGGCGGATACGGCTTGCCCCGCGGCGGACTGGTGCTAATTGTTCACCACGGCTTGCAGACGGAAAGGAATCGAATGACTGCCCAACGAAATGCCCGACGTGTTGCGGTGATCATGGCAGGGGGAAGCGGCGAACGTTTCTGGCCGCTGTCGCGCAGCAAGCGCCCCAAGCAGCTCCTTTGTCTGACCCACCAGGACCAGAGCCTTCTGCAGGAGTCCATTTCCCGCATCGAACCCCTGGTCGGGGCCAAGAACGTCTTCATTGCGACCACCGACGCGATTCTGAAGGTCATCCGCGAGGCCGACGCACGCGTTCTGAACGAGCACGTCTTTGCCGAGCCGGCCAAGCGCAACACCGCCGGCGGCATCATCTGGGCGACCGCCAGTCTGATGGCGCAGGCCAAGGAGGGCGAGGAGGTGATCCTCGCGCTGCTGCCCGCCGACCACCTGGTTCGTAACCCCGACGGCTTTCGCGAAACCGTGCGCAAGGCCATGGACGCCGCGGAGCACGAAGACGCGCTCGTGACGCTCGGCATCAAGCCCACCCGGCCGGACACCGGATACGGCTACATCGAAGTTGAAGAAGGCACCGCCGCGGGCATCGAAGGCGTCCACCGCGTACACCGATTCCGCGAGAAGCCGAACCGCGCCGTCGCGCGCGAGTTCCTCGCCACCGGGCGTTTCTTGTGGAACAGCGGCATGTTCTTCTGGCGCGCCTCGTATTTCCTGAAGGAACTGGCCGAGGCCCGGCCGGAGATGGCATTGGCCACACGCCGAATCGCCGGTGCCCTGCGCGATGGCCGCGCGGATGAAGCCTGTCGCGTCTTCGAAGAACTCGAGAGCATTTCCATCGACTACGCACTGCTCGAACGCGCGCGCAACGTTCTCGTCGTCGACGCGGAATTCGAGTGGGACGACGTCGGTTCGTGGGATGCGTTGGAACGCACTTGCCAGCCGGATGGCGAGGACAACGTCGCGCTCGGCAATCCCGTACTGATCGATACGCAGAACTGCATCGTCTACAACGAGCCCGGCGCGGACAAGAAAGCCGTTGCCATTGTCGGCGCCGAAGACCTCGTCATCGTCATCGCTGACGACAGTGTCCTGGTTGTTCACAAAGACCGCGTGCAAGACGTGAAACAAGTCGTCCGCATGCTGAAAGAACGCGGCGCCAAGCAGGTGTAGGGGAGGCTGCTGTCTTTTCCCATTGGCAGAGTTGACTCCTTAGTGGGATTCTACCTCCAGTTCGCCAAGAGGTCTCTCATGCCCGACATCACTCAAATCATCCGCGATGCCGAGTCTCTTCCAGTGGAGGATCGCGCCCGGATTGTCGAATCTCTCCTGAAGACGCTCAATTCCTCCGATCCGGAGACTGATCGTAAGTGGGCGGAGGTGGCCCGCCGACGTCTGCAGGACTTGCAGTCCGGTAGCGTCGAGGGCGTACCCGCTGAAGCAGTCTTTGAGAAGATCATGCACAAGTACGGCCAATGAACGTTGCCGAGTTTCATCCCGACGCAAAGGAGGAATTGCTCCGGAACGTTCACTACTATGAGCAATGCCGCGTTGGATTGGGATTGGACTTCGCGCGCCAGGTGCATGATGCCATACGAGGTCTCACCATTCATCCCACGATGTGGCCGAAACTTGATGGAGACATTCGCCGTTGTCTGATTAACCGATTCCCGTTCGGCATCCTGTACCACGTCGAAGCCGATCGGATTCACATATTGGCTGTGATGCCGTTGCGGCGAGATCCTGAGTATTGGAAAGAGCGGATTGAAAGCGACGAGTGAGTACCGGGGGGAGTCCCATGCAGCGCCGAGAGTTGACATCGCGGGGAACATGGTGGGCGCGTGGGTTGGCGGCGTGGCTGACTCGAAAGGGGTTCACGCCAAACTCAATCTCCATGCTTTCCATCGCGTTTGCCGGTCTGGTCGGACTCGCATTGTTGGCGATTCCTGATTCGGACGGCGTTCTCAGGCGTGTCTTGTTTGTCGTCGCCGCAGCCGGCATCCAAATGCGGCTGATCTGCAATCTCATGGACGGCATGGTTGCGGTCGAGGGTGGCAAAGGCACGCCTGCCGGCGAGTTGTTCAACGATTTGCCAGATCGATTCTCGGACGTCTTCATACTTGTGCCGCTTGGCTATGCCGCAGGCCATTCTGTGGTCGGTTGGATCGCTGCGATCGTTGCGTTGCTTGTCGCGTACGTGCGCGTGCTCGGCGGATCGACGGGGTTGAACCAGGAATTCCTCGGACCCATGGCGAAGCAACACCGCATGGCAGTCGTGACACTGGCGTGCTTGCTGTGCGCGGCTCTGCCGGTCACCAGTTTCACCGCGAATATCCTGACTTGGGCGCTTTGGATTATCATCGTCGGTGGTTTGCTGACAATTGGGCGGAGGGCAGCCCGGATTCATCGTCAACTGATGGAGCGGTCATGAGTTGCGCGGCTGGCGATGTTGCATCGTTCACGGCTCGCCTTCTAACCGGCGTGACGCCACGCTGGGTCGGTTGCGAGCCGGAGCACGGACCGCGCATTTACTACGCAAACCACTCAAGTCACCTGGATCCGCTTATGATCTGGGCGTGCTTGCCGCGAGACCTTCGCAATCGCGTCCATCCTGTTGCTGCTCGCGACTATTGGCGCACGGGCCGGCTGCGGCGTTATCTGGCACGCGATATCTTCAAGGCAATTCTGATCGATCGGCGCAGCATGGAGCGGCAGGCGATCGACCGTGAATCGCTGAAGCGGCTGCGCAAGCAACTCGATGTCATGTCGCGCGTTCTGGAAGCCGATCGATCGCTCATCCTCTTCCCCGAGGGAACGCGCCGCATCGAGGAGGGACTCGGCGACTTCCTGCCGGGCATTTACCACCTGGCGCGGCGATGCAAAGGTGTGGTCTGCGTCCCCGTTTTTCTAAACAACATGAACCGCATTCTCCCCAAGGGCGAATTCCTTCCCGTACCGATCATGGGCAGCGTCTTCTTCGGGGCCCCGATCGCGTACAACTCCGGCGAGTCCAAGGAGGCCTTTCTGGCTAAGGCCCACACATCGCTGCTCGAATTGATGGACGGCGCACTGGGGAAGGAGACTTCTCGTGTGGGATAGCGAAGTTCGCCTCCTCTTCCTCGGCATCGTCGCGGTGCTCGTGGTCGCCACGGTGATAGGGCAGATCCTGCGTCGCACGACGCGCGCGCCGGAGAAGCGCAAGTCGATCGAGAATCTGAACGCGCGGACCTTTGCATGGTGGATGATGGTGGCGGTCGTTTTCGCAACCAGTCTCATCGGCCCGACGGGTACGATCCTGCTATTCGTTTTGATCTCGTTCCAGGCGCTTCGCGAACTCTTTACGATGACGCCGACTCGTCGTGAAGACCACCGCGCGCTCTTCTGGGTGTTCTTCGTCATCATGCCGATTCACTATTTGCTGATCGGCGTTCATTGGTACGGATTGTTCGCGATTTTCATCCCGGTGTATGCGTTCCTGTTTCTTCCGATTCGCCAGGCATTGGCGGGGGAGACGCGCGATTTTCTTGGCCGTGCTTCGCGTGTGCAGTGGGGCCTGATGATTTGCGTCTACTGCATCAGCCACGTGCCCGCACTGCTGATGCTCGATATGCCAGGATACGCGGGACAGAATCCGAAGCTGTTTCTCTTCCTTGTCATTGTCGTGCAGATGAGCGACGTTTTGCAGTACGTCTTCGGCAAGGTCTTCGGCCGACACAAACTCATTCCAAAGCTGAGCCCGAACAAGACGTGGGAAGGCCTGGTCGGCGGAGTCGCTTCGGCGTCGCTTCTTGGCGCGTGTTTGCACTTTATCACGCCGTTCAGCACCGTCTCGGCGTTGTTGCTGGCAGCGATCATCACATTGATGGGATTCTTCGGTGGGATTGTCTTCTCTGCATTGAAGCGCGATGCCGGATTGAAGGATTTCGGCACGATCCTGCCGGGCCACGGCGGGATGCTTGACCGAATCGATTCACTCGTCTTCGCCGCGCCGGTGTTCTTCCATCTCGTGCGGTACTTCTACACCTAAAAAGGAATCGCGCCGGCCTCTGGGGGCCGGCGCGTTGTTGGGTTGCTCTCAGCTCTGTCCCGGAGCGCAGAGGCATGAGCTTGTAGGCTTTTCATTCACGCGTTTCCATGCCTTGGCGAGTTTTGCATCGATCATTGCGGCCTCGTCGTCTTTATCTTGCGCTTCCAGCGCCAGCTTCAGTCCGAGAAGCGACCAGCCATTGCCGGGGTGGTCTTTCTGATCTTCGCGATAAAGCCGTTCCGCCCATTCATGTTCGCCCTGTTCCATCAGCAGCGCGCCCATCGCGTGGCGCACGGGGATCATCCATCCCGGCGGTTCGTCGTAGACGAGTTGATCTTCATACTCGACGCCCTTTGCCAGCGCAGCCCACGCGTCATCGAACCTGCCTTCGCGGTACGCGATCTCGCCTTCCAGCATCTGGTGCGCGATCGGGATCACGTCGTGCGCCTTGTTAGAGAAGATCCACCAATCCTGCGGGACCTTCTTCACCTGCGCTTGGAATCGCACTTGTTCGAGACGTGCTTCGTCGATATGACCCGTCGCAGCCTGCGCAATTCCGCGCGCATAGTAATGAATCGCCAGACAAAGCGGACGGTTTTCGCCGGGCGCTTCTTCTTCCAGGATTTGCTCCCACTTTCCGAAGCGAATCATGGCGTGATACTTCGACGGCACGATGCCTTCGATCAGGAAAGCGAATTCATCCAGCACCGGATCGGGAATGGCCTTCTCCAGCTTGCGCGCCGATTCCAGGGCCGGCTCGTAACGTCCTTCCATCATCGAGGCGAAACACAGGAAATGCAGGTTGTGTGCGTGATAAACGTAGTAGACTCCTGGATTCGTTCCGACGCTGAAGAACTCCGCGTCGGCTTCCAAGGCATCTTCATTCGCCGTCACTGCGTCGGCATAACGTCCAACGCGCGCGTACAGATGCGACGGCATGTGAACCAGGTGACCGGCTCCGGGAACGCGCGCCCGCAAGCGATCAGCAGCGGCCTCCGCCCGCTCCGGGTGAGGACCGGCTTCCATCGCGTGAATATACAAGTGAGCGACCTGCGGATGATCGGGGTATTGCGCGAGCGATTGTTCCAGCGCGCCGACGAATTCCGCGGTCCGGAACTTGGGATCGCCGTCGGACGTCCAGTAATCCCACGGCTGCAGGTTCATCAACGACTCGGCGAACTGCGATGTCACATCGGGGTTGTCTGGGTATTGCTTGTGGGCGTCTTCCATGGCGGCGGCGAATGCTTCGTCGTAAGGACGCTGTTCCGGCGGAACGGGCCATGCGGTTCGCGCGGCCACAGCATGCACGAGGGCTTTCTCAAGCTCTGATTCGTTATCCAGTTCCGCGATCGCCCGCAGGGCAGCCTCGCGGGATGCCTTCCATTGTTCTTCCGTCATTTGAGGAACGTTGATGTGCATGCCGTTCGCATACGCAATTCCCCACCACGGCATCGCGGCGTGGGGATCGAGCGCGGCGGCCTCGGTGAACGAACGAATCGCTTCGCCGTGGTTAAATCCATAGAGCAGCACGAGGCCCTGATTGAACCATGCCTGCGCTTCTTTGGACGATGTTGTTATCGGGAAATTGTAGGTCGTCAGCGACTCGAGAAGCTGCGATCCGGTTGAGCCGGGGATCGGATCAGGGAGGGCTTTCTCCGCCGGAACGGACGAGCAGCCGATGCTCAAAGCGAGAGCGGCAGACAGCAACCACACAGACAAACAATTCCACCGCAACGGCGCGAAGCCGCCAAGTGTTGAAGAACGCATGGATATACCTTCCTTAGCGCGTTATCGAATAGGATTATTCAGCGTTCTTCTGTTTCGCGCCCGGGACAGCCAATTGCAAGTGCTTATTAATTGTGAAGAAATTCTCAAGAAGGCCGATCCGCCTTTTTATTCCTCGATCTGGAACCAATCATCCCCTTTGTGTTTGATATGTTGAATCAGGATGTAGAAGGCGAAGAACGGAAGCCATGGCAGAACAACACACTGGAAGATATAGCCTGGGATGCTGTTTGCTAAGCCTGTCATCATCAGGATTGGCATTGCGCCGAGATAGATCCCCTCAAGCAACGCAAAGCATCCCCACGTCGAAGCGAGGAGGCCTCCGTAGCTGCGAATGGACCTGGCGAAAATGAGACAGATGGTAGCCAGCGAGAAGTACCCCCCGATTCCGCGTGTCAGCACATCGGCGCAAAGAATGATCCAGGTGATCGTATCGAGTTCGGGATTGTACGCCTTGTACACAATGATCTCGATGGAATTCCATAGCGTGAACGCAGCGCCAATCAGACCCCACAGAAAGAACCACCACTTCAGTCGAGAGATCACCTTGCGGCGGAAGAAGACCCACGCCGGCGTGAGAGTCGCGCGGTGTGCGGGATCGCGGGCTGCTTCCATGCCGCGCAGAATGGCAGCCCAAAGAGGCATCGCGACCACTACCGCGAGCGGCAAAACCCAGAATGTAAACCAATCCCCCCACCCGACTAGACTCATCTCAATTCCGACTCCCTCACTCCTCCATTTGATCTGCCGTTGGATCGAGTGTTGCCCCGTCGGAGATCATGACGCCTTCCGCGATCAGGACGTACTCCTTCTGCGGGCCGATGATCTTGGCGATCTCCTGTGCAGAAGCGCCGCCGTCCTTGGCGTAGTGACGGGCCCAGTCTTCCGGAATCTCGGTGGCTTCCAGCGTGCCGCGCACAAACGTGCGATGCCCCGCGGCGTTGCGGGGGACGAGGTACCCGGTCGAGCACATATCGGAAGCCGTGAAACGCACGCGCGCCGTCTGCTCGCCGTCCTTCAGGATCATCCAGCATCCCATCGAGGCGCAGACTTCGGCGATTTCCGCATCGACCAGAAGATCCTGCGGTCCGCTTTCGTCGACCATTGCGATCGCATCGGCCAAGGCGACCGGCTTCTCCACGACCAGCGGGGCCCCGAAGGCAGCGTAGTCGGCGGTGTTCGGTGCAGAGGCGCACCCGATCATCAGAATCGCAAGGGCCACGAGGCCCAGAAAGGTCTTCTTCATTGGAACATCTCCCTCTTGGAATGTAATAGAGGATTTCTCCGGGCAGTCAACACGGCGCAAGTGCAATAGGTCGTCATCGCGCCGATTTCGGCGACGTCTTTTTCTGGCCCCGATAATGATTCGGCTTCACGCTCTTCAAACGATCTCCTTATGATGCCCTCACTTCTCTGCCGGAGCGCCCGCATGGCCCGTCCACAGTTTGTGACGCCGGAAGCCCAACGCTATATCGACCAGCGCCTGCCCGCGCTGGTCGGCGACACGGGCGCGCCCGAGGTTGTGATCCCGGCGACCGGAGTAAACAGCGAGTGCTACATTCTGCGCTATCCGCTCGGCGGGCATTATGTTCTGCGAGTCTTCGAGCGTCCCCGTCTCCATTCGGCCTACCGCACGGTGATGCTGCTGGCGGCGCGGCACGAGTTGCCGATGCCGCGGATGGTGGCGTCGGAGCAGGGCCTGTTGATCCGCATGCGATACAGCCGCACGTTCCTGCTGGAGGAATTCGTGACCGGCGAGCTGCTGATGGAGGCCGGAGTTTCGGACAAAACGATGGCGCCCGTCCTGGATTCACTCGCCCGGATGCACGATGTGCGTGTGCAGCGATGGGGCTATCCGAAGAATCTGAAGACCGGCAGCTACCGCAACCAGTGTCTCGGCCGCGTCGAGCGAATTCTGGCAGGCATACCAGCGGACTCGGAAATCCTGCAGCCAGGCGAGGCCGACAAGTGGGCCGGCTTTGTCCGCGTGCAATGGCGCAACCTGCCCGAGCCGGAGGACTTCTGTCCCGTGCATCATCACCTGGCGCCGGACGATATCATGATTTCGCTGGACCAGCAGCGTGCGATGTTCCTCGACAATGGCGCGCTCCGGTTTGGGCACTTCGCGCACGATTTGGAAGACGTTCTGGCGTGGGGAATGGAAGACGGCAAGCTAGAGCGCGAGGCTCTGAAGGGAGAGTATTTTAAGCGCCGCAAGACGTTGCCGGCCGGATACGACTATACGCCGATCGAGCCCTTCTTTCATGCCGAGCACTGTCTGAAGAAAGTCCGCTCAGCGCTGCGCAAACTCGGACGTGGGGATACTCCGCAGCGCGCCGTCGCCGAGATGCACGCTGAGCGGATGCGCGAAGTCGTGGCGTCCGTGGAGTAGCGCCTATTCCTGCGGCGTTTTCCCCGCCAGCAAATCGTCAAGCACACCATCCTGCGCCAGCGTCATCGGATGGCCCTGCCAGACAACAATGCCCTCGGGATTCACGAGGAAGGCCTGCGGGATTGCCGTGATTTCCAGTTCGGATTTTGTCCGCGCGCGTTCGTCGATGCCGATCGGATACGTGAAGCCCTTCTTTTCGACGAACGGCTTCACCCTGTCGAGTGGCTCGTCCGAGACCGAGTAGATCACCAGACTGTCTTTGTGGGACTTCGAGAGTTCCTCGAGGTGCGGCATCGAGGCGACGCACGGCCCGCACCACGTCGCCCAGAATTCCATCAGGATGAATTTGCCTTCGACATCTTCCGGCGGCTTGTTCACCCAGGTTTCGACAATGAGTTCCGGGGCCTTCTCGCCGATCATATCTCGCGCGTATTGATCTTCGCCCGACGCGGCGAGGCGCTTGCTCTTTGTCAGCGATTCGGGAATTCCCTCGCCCGCCAGGACGCTTTCGGCGACAAGGCGGAATTCGGCTTCGCGGCCAGTGCGAAAGCCCGCGTGCTGGTAGACGACATTACCCGCCGAATCCAAAATGATCGTGCGCGGGACTCCGACGCCGTCTTCTGCGAACAGCTCCGCAATTGTCCGATCCGGGTCAGGGACGATTGGGAATGTCAGACCATAATCGGCCGCGTATTGGCGAGCCTCATCCGGCGTGGCATCGCGCGCAACGCCGACGACGCGGAGGCCTTTCTCCTGCAACGGCACCCACAGGAATTCCTCCAGCGCTTTCAGCGAGTCTTTGCAGTGGTCGCTCTCGCAGGCGAACACATGGATCAGTGTCGCCTGGGCCCCGGCGCGACTGACGAAGTCATCGCCCGCAACCGTCTCGGCCTTAAATTGCGGAATGGGTTCCCCGACCGTTGTCAGGAAATCGCGCTTCGCGGCGCTGGCGCTGGAGGCGGAGAGCGCCATCAACAACGCGATAATAGCGAGACAGGCATATTTCATGGGGCGCACTCCCGTTCTGGACTCCTGTGTGTCTTGAACCAGATGTCAACGCATCGGCCAAGTGGAATTCGAGCTCGTCACCATCGGCGGTGGGTCTGCGTCATCGGATTCTTGATTTGCCTTGATTTGGGTTTGTCCCGGCGCAATCGTGTCTCAGAGAGAATACTGAATCAATCCACGTTGGGACCAGGCGATGAGCACGTTCGATCCCGAAGCCCAGGGACACGATCCCGAGTTGGAGGAAGTCCTCTCGGGCCTGAATCGGTCGGTTTTCATGCGCGAAAGCCAGCAGGCCGCGCGTGCCTACGAGCGACTGTTGTCTATCCGGCCGGGATTTGCCCTCAGCGGGCCGCTGCAATACGACCTCGCGCGGCTTCTCGAACTGGGCAACGAGGCCCGCCTGGCCCTGCACGCCTACGAGCAGATCATCGCCAACAACCCCGAGCACCAGGCCTACAACCCGAGCCTGAAGGGCGCGGGGCACCTGGCCCATCGCCTGCGCCAGTATCACAAGTGCCGGATGTACCTGGAGCGCTTCCTGGAGAGCGATCCGATTACCCCGGAACGTCGCGACGCCGAGGAGATTCTGCAGCGGTTGCCCGACGGTAAGGGCGTTCCGTCCAAGAAGAAGCGCGATTTTGCCTCCGCGTCGACCGAGCGTGGCGTACGCGACGTCGAAGGCGTCTTGCGCGAGTCGGACGATCCCAGCGGCGATTCCGTGATCGCGTTCGACTCCGGGCCCGAGGAGCCGGCGCCCAAGAAAGCCCCGGCCGCTCCGCCGGCCGCGCGGCCGCACGCCCAGACAGATTTCTTTGGAACTCCGGACACCGAACGGGAAGGCGACGACGATACGAGCCGACCGGAGAAGGCCGAGGCGCCGAGCCTGTTCGAGTTCAAACCGGAAGATACCTGGCAGCCTTCTGCCGATCCCTACGGCGAGACGCCGCCGCTCTCGATCACATCGCGTCGGCTGGGATCGCCGAATCCCTCTTCGCCCAATGCCGTCAAACGGGATGATTTCGAAAAGGAAGAAGAGCCGGAGCCGAAGGAAACTGCGCCGCTGCCTGCTCGGACGCCGATGCCGCTGAACCTGCGGGACGCGGATGCGCCGGAGACTCCAGAGCAGCGCTACTACCGCCTGCGAAGTTCGCAGTTCGCGCTGATCCTGCCGTCGGGCAAGCGCATCCATCTCGATGTCGTCGCGGACATGCTGCAGGAAATCGAAGGCATCACAGAGGAGGAAGCGAAGAAGGCCGTCATCGTGCGCAAGGGCGTGATCATGGATGCCTTGACGCTGGACGACCTCGTGGAGGTCTGGCCGAAGATCAAGGGCTATCGCCAGAAGATGGAATTCGTCGCCGTGGATCGCGCGCTGCGGCCGTACGAGCGCTTCGATGTGCTCGGGATGGAGATTCTGGATCCGGGTCTGAAGCTGACAACCAACAAGGGCATCAAGAAGGCCCGCTGGGAAGACGTGCAGTTGATCAGCACCGCGCGTTTGAACCGCAAGCCAACGATCGATCTCTTCTCAAACCTGCCGTGCAAGCACTACAGGCTTTACTCGGAGACGTTCAACTTCCGCACGACCGGAATCGAACCGCCGTCCGACAAGAACATGGCCTATCGCGAATTGCTCGACACGATTTCGTTCCGCTGTCCGAACGCGATTCGTTCACACACCGTGGAGAACTTCCTGACCGGCCGGAACATGAAGCCGCAGAAATTCCCCAACGATGCGGAGTTCGATCAGTACAACCTGTGGCTGCTCTTCGCGCATCATGCAGAGCCGGTCGATGCGGACGAACTCTGTCGCATGGCCGCCGCAACGTCGGACTGGTAGATTCCCAAACAGAATCTCAAAATGAAACCGGGGGCACCAATGGCGCCCCCGGATGTTTGTTTGCAGTGATGTGCACCTGGATCAGGTCAGGGTCTCTTCCGTTTCCGGATGGAAGAAGTGGACCTTGCTCATGTTGATGAAGAGCGGGCGCATCTCGTCGATCTCGGCTTCGACGTGCGGGCCGACGCGGGCGACGAACGGGCTGCGGCCAGTGGTCAGGTAGAGGTAGAGTTCGCTGCCCATCGGCTCGATGATTTCGATGCGGGCCTGGATCTCGGCCACCGGGGAGTTGGCAGGCGCTTCGTCGGGCGCGTGGAAGTCTTCCGGCCGCACGCCCATGGTCATCGGGCCCTTCGGCACGTTCTTCTCGCGCAGCATGGCTGCCTTTTCCTCGGGGATGTCGATCGTGAAGCTCTCTTCCTTGAACTTCAGCTTGCCGTCTTCCTCGAGCAGTTCGCCGTCCATAAAGTTCATCGGCGGGGTGCCAATGAAGCCGGCGACGAACTTGTTCGTCGGGTGATCGTACAACTGGATCGGGTCGGCCACCTGCTGGATGATGCCGTCCTTCATAACGACGATGCGGTCGCCCATGGTCATGGCTTCGACCTGGTCGTGGGTCACGTAAATCATCGTGGACTGCAGGCGAGCGTGAAGCTTGCTGATCTCGACGCGCATCTGCACGCGGAGCTTGGCGTCCAGGTTGGAGAGCGGCTCGTCGAAGAGGAACACCTGAGGCTTGCGGACGATCGCGCGGCCGACGGCGACGCGCTGGCGCTGGCCGCCGGACAGGGCCTTCGGCTTACGTTCCAGCAGGTTCTCGATACCGAGAATCTTGCTGGCGTCGCGCACGCGCTTGTCGATCTCCGCCTTCGGGAAACGCCGCAGCTTCAGACCAAAAGCCATGTTCTTGTAAACGGTCATGTGCGGGTAGAGGGCGTAATTCTGGAAGACCATCGCGATATCGCGGTCCTTGGGCGGAACGTCGTTCACGACGCGGTCGCCGATGCGGATCTCGCCTTCGCTGATTT
The DNA here is from genome assembly GCA_020444065.1 of bacterium. Classification (NCBI taxonomy): domain Bacteria; species bacterium. The sequence continues at coordinate 563,007 of JAHLLQ010000003.1, forward strand.
CTTCCAGTCCGGCCACCATTCGCAGGGTGGTGGACTTACCGCAGCCGGAGGGGCCGACCAGAACGAGGAATTCCTTGTCCTGGATTTCCAGGTTAACGTTATCCACGGCCTTCACGTTGCCGGGATAGACCTTCGAAACGTTCGTCAGGGTAACTGATGCCATGAGTCTGCCTAGACGCTTGTGGAGTTGCCGGGTCGCCCGAGGGAAAGGAACGTTGCTCCAGGTGGCTGGGCGCCCGATTGGAGCGTACAAAAGGCAATCAAGACGACAGACGGGGGGCGACGCAAGCAGAACAACGCCCCTGGGGCATTCCTGAAGGGGAATCTGCGACATCCGGGGTTGTTATCGAATCCCAGAAATGGCGTTTACGAGTGTGTACGACCCCTTCGCCCCCTCCGGGGACGCGGCCAATTACGCGGGGGATCAGTTGGACGGCCCAGGTGGTTCGGCTTGTCCGCCGAAGCGCGAAGCGCGAAGGAGGAAGGGGACCAAGAGGCCCTAGAAGCTCGCCGGTTGTGAATAATCGTGTTGTGGCCTTGCTCGATTCCTGCTTCAATCGGGCATCATTATGTCATGCTCCAATTCGTAGAGGTACCCGATCCCGCGACCGAGCACATCGAAAAAGGCCGAAAGGAGGATCGATCCGGTGGGAGTTTTCGCCCATTCGACAGTTCTTTACATCAGCGATAAGGACCAAGGTCGACTTATCGCAGGGGCCATGCTCAAGAGCCCCCATTCCCTGGTGTTCACGCCCCCTTACGGGTCCTGGATGAACGTCTACCTGCCCCTCGGTCTTTCTTACAAAGACATCCCTGAATTGCCCACCAGCACCGCGATCGAGCTGAATTGCTACGACAGCGAAGGGCTGGATGTGCGCCTCTTTACCTCTGACCGCATTGCGTTTATGTTCGAGAGCGGTTGTGGCGACGTGGGTGAGGAAGAAGACGAGCTGCTGGAGATCGCCTCCGGCCTTTGGGAGAAGGAACAGGATGGCGACGCCGAGCAAATCGAGGTCGCCGCGCCCGCCGATGGCGAGGGCGACGAAGCCGTCACCGAGAAGCGCAAGAAGACTTTCTGGGACCTGTCGCCGGAAGATCAGGAGAAGTACGTCTCGCAGGCCCGCAGCAGCGGCGAGTTCAAGAAATTCGTGGATTCCTCGACGTCCGAGGACAATATCCCGGATGTCGCACCATTTGCACCGTTCCTGCCAGAAGGACGCACCCTGGACGAGTTGCAGGTGCTGCTGGGCGCGATCGCGAAGCGCCTTCACGGCCCGCCGACCGACGTCAAGGAGCTTGAGTCGATCAAGAAGTGGATGGACGGCAAGGATCACTCGGACAATGCCGAGGATTACTTGCAGGCCGTTGCCAACTTCCTGGATGTGCGTGGTGGTGTCTGGAGTCTTGAGGCTCTTCAGGAGAAGATGGCGGACAAGATCGATCGCCGGATCATCTCTCTGGATGCCGTCAGCCAGCCGCAGACCGACTGACGTTTTCTTCGTTCCCGCTCACTGATCCTCTGGAGGCATGCTCATGTCGAAGATCGAAGAGAAACTGAAAGATTTGGGTTTTGAGCTGCCCGTGGCGGCAAAGCCCGTGGCGGCCTACATCCCTGCCATCCGTGTTGGCAACCTCGTGATGACCAGCGGCCAACTGCCGACCATCGATGGCGAACTCCATCATGTCGGACACGTGGGTGGCCGAGTGCTGCCGGCCGAGCGGGCGGCTCGCCAGGCGGAACGCGCCTGCCTGAATGCACTGGCAGCAGTGAAGGGCGTGATCGGCGACCTGGACAAGATCAAGCAGATCGTCCGCGTCGTCGTGTACGTGCAGTGCGAAGCGGATTTTCATTCTCAGCCCGTTGTGGCGAACGGCGCGTCGGAACTGCTGCTGCAGTTGTTCGGCGAAGATCGCGGGCGGCACGTGCGATCCGCCGTGGGCACAAATGCGCTGCCCTTGAACTCGCCCGTGGAGCTGGAACTGACTGTCGAGGTAGAAGACTGACCCCACAGCCGCAGTACCGAACAGCAGGTGTTCTCACACCCGACCCCCGCGGGAGCTGACGAAACCATGCGAAAGAGCGGCGTCTATCGTTACTTCCTGGCCGGCCGAGAGATCGGCCGGGAAATCTGGTCGGCCAAACCCGAGGGCGACGGGTTTCATTACAAGGCCGACGTTGTGCGTCATGACGTGCGCACGGAGACGTACCTGACCGCAGACTACGACGGAAATCTGGTGCGCGCCAGCATGACTCGCACGCAGCCGGACGGCACGCGCTCCAGCGTGAACTACGACTTCGCCGACGGGCAGTTCACCGCCAGCGCGCGTGATCGCTTGAACAATCGCAGCGAGCACGGCCCGTGGGACTGGCCGACGGATGCGGTCTTCAACGCGCACTCCATTTGCACGCTCAGTGAGCCCTTGCGCCGGCACCGTTGGGAGGTTGGCCAGGAGGTACGCTTCCCCGTCTTCATGATGCCACGCTCGGGCCAGGATTTGATCGGGCGGTTTGGCTACGGCATGATGCGCCTGGACCAGGAAGTCATCACACGCGTCCCGACAGGCGATCTGCCGTGCCGGATCTTCACCGCCTCCTTCTCGCGACTGAGGCACTGGCCGTTCCACCACAAGCTCGTCTACGATCTGCAGGGTGTCTGTCACATCGCCACCGGTGGCGCGATGCGCTACGAGTTGATCGAAATGGAAATGTCCGATCAGCACACGCCCCTGCCGATCCGGATGAAGTCCGAAGGTTGACGCGACACGCCCGACTGCTTTCCCCCATCCCCATTGACGCCCGATGCTCTCGGATCGTCCCATGTCGACGGATGATACTATCTTCGTGGAGTACTCGTATGGCGAAGCGCGGGCTGTTGATCTGGCTGACGATTCTAGCGGCGGTGGTTCTGACCGGTTGCGTGCGCGGACCGGGCAGTCCGTACGTCGGTCCGCCGCAGGGCACGGTCGAACCCACGGAGCGCGCTCGTCTGCGCAAGCTGGTCAATGACCCGGAACTTCATTTCGTTCGGCCGGACGCCTACCGCATTGGCCCGGGCGACATCATCAGCATCCGCATGGTTGGCAAGCCGGAGCTCTTCGGCGAGAAACCGTCCGATACGACGGGCGAGTTTGAGATTTCGCAAAGTCCGCTGCTAACTCTGCCCTTGGTCGGGCCGGTCGCCGTGCATGGCAAGACGGCCGCGGAACTGCAGAGCCTGCTGACCGAACGCTACACCAATTACTTCGTCGATCCGATCATCGTCGTGACGATCAAGTACCACCACCAGAACCAGGTCACGATCGTGGGCAGCGTCGCCGAGCCGGGGCGCTATCCATTGGAGCCCGGCGATTCGCTCGTCGACGCCATCTACAAAGCGGGCGGACTGACGTTCGGTGGACAGACCGGCGGCCTGGCGCCGGCGCCGCAGTTGATTCTCTATCGCGAGCGCATCCCGCAGCAGGAAAGCCTCGTGATGGAGCCTGAGGATCTGATTCGCAAACTGACGCAGGAAGACGGGCGCATTCGCACGCATGACGAATATCACGTGCCGATCGCCGACTTCCTGTTCCGTGGCACGATGGAGTACAACATTCCGCTGCGCCAGAACGACATTGTTTACGTCGTGCCGGCCGGCAGCGTGAACGTGCTCGGCCGTGTCGACAAGCCGGGCGTGGTATTTCTCGGTCCGTCGGTGCGAACGATCAACCACGTGATCAGCGCGCGCGGCGGCATGCGTTACGGCGCGGCGTCGTACGTGGAAATCGTGCGCATGGACGAGGATGGCAATCCGACGTCTTACTACGTGAATGCGCGCCGCACGGCAAAGCGCTCCGAACCCGATTTCCTCGTGCGCGACGGCGACGAGATCTACGTCTACACGCACCCGTTCCGCGCGGTGTGCGAGTATCTCGGCAAAGTCCTCGGGGCCACCACCAAGGCCGGCATCACAGCCACCTACAACCCGGTGGGCGGCATCTAGCCACCCCCGGCGGGGGAGAGCAACATTGCGGGAAGAGGAATCGATTGTTGGTAGAACGGCGCCGCGCTTGCCGTGGTATCTTCCGGCGACACTAACCGTGTGGTCCCGCGCTCTGGCCGTCTTCGCACTGGTGCTGCTCTATGATCTCTTCGGGAATCCAATACACCATCACCGGCAATATTACCGTTGGCGTTGTTCGCGGACGCTGTCCGATGCGCGTTCGATCGCAACGAGCGTGGAAAGCTTCCATGTCGACGCGGGGCACTACCCGCCGATGCTTCCCGGCAGTCCAGGCAACGGATTGAATCAACTGACAACTCCGACGGCCTACTTGACGTACTTGCTTCCAGACGCAAGCGGGGCTCCACAGGCGACGAGGATTTCGAACGGCGCCATCCTGGCAGGTCTGCTTCTGTTGTTCTGGATCGTTGCCGCTTACTTTGCGAATCCATTCCACCGACGAATGACAGAGGAGTTCCTGGAGAAGTCGACACTGTCACCCCTCGATCGCAGATTGCGGTTCATGCTGCGACGGAATCTCGCTATCGACTCACTACTCGTGGCGCTGATGTTTCTCGGCATCGCCGGATACTGCCTCAAGTTCCGGCCCCCACCCGGATACGATTTCAGTGAACCAGTTCCGATGTTGTATGCAACGGACGAGGCTTCCACCTGGTACATCTTAGGTGGGCGCGGGCTCGATCGCGACATCGACTTGCCGTTGTTCCGTGGCGATCAAGTTCCGACGCTCAGTACGGAAGAAGTGGCGAGACAACTCCTCGCAAATCCACAGTATATCTTTGATCCCACTAATGGGATGGAATCGAGCGGAGACATCCTCTGGCTCTGCGAAGGAATTCATGAGGCCAAACATCAGCTTGAAAGGAATGAGGGCAGAGAGAAAGGGTCGAGGATGGGACGATGAAAGAATCCACGCCACGCGAAAGGGAACCGAACGCGAGCTTGCCGTGGTATCTTCCGGCGACAAAGATCGTGTTCCGGGTTTTTGTACCTCTCATCGTTCTTATGATTCTCATCGATGCTCTGGCTCTCGATCCGATGGCGGCCGAGCAGGCAGACCAATACCCATCAGTCGCGAGGCTCAGATCGGATGCCAGAGTGCTGCAGACTGCCCTGGACCAGTACCGCTCGGATCTAGGGCGATACCCTCCTTCGATGCCAGGGGTTCCTTTCGGGGGGCTGACGCTGTTGCCCACGCCCATCAACGAACGCATGGCAACACTGCCCCGTGATCGGAGCATTATTACTCGCCCGTCATCCATGCTGGAGGCATTCTGGCCATTCGTACCAGCGTTGTTTCTAATAGAGATTATCGGTCTTGGGGTCCTTTTTAGAAGAGGGCACTGGCTCGCTGTCCGTTCGGGCAATCAAGAAGCCCCGGATTCGTTCAGCGATTCAGATTGCAGATCGACAATGCGACGCAATCTCGCCGTCGATTCTCTCCTCGCTGCGTCGATGATCTGCGCTGTCCTGACCTATGGCTTCATGCTATTTCCAAAGCCTGGCCACAACGCACGAATTCTTCCAGCGGTCTCGTACGCGACAGACTCTGATTCCACTTGGTTTATCATCGGAGGTCGTGGTCCTGACTGCGATATAGATTGGCCATTGCTGAAGGGCGATCAAGTTCCAACGCTCAGTACGGAGGAAGTGGCGAGACAACTCCTCGCAAATCCACAGTACACGTACGACCCCACAAACGGGACGGTTTCGAGCGGAGATATCTTTCGCGTCAGCGATAATATTGACACACTGTTGGGAGATTGATTCCTGGGAGCGCCGGCTTCCAGCCGGCTGATCGTCCCGGATCGCATCGGCGAAACCCTAAAACCGCGCGAACCGTTGGCTGGCGATGATATCGCCGTCGGAGATTGTCCCATTGGTGGGATCGTACGCTGTGTCGTTTGCCAGATCGAGTCGATCGCGATCGGGGCCTGCGCCGGCCTGGATCCAGATTCCGTACTCGTCGCGCGTTTGCGCGATCACGGGCGGCGCGGCGGGGCCCATGAGGGCTTCGAATTGATCCAGGTTGGTGTAAAAGTAACGCGCCCAGAATTCCTGCCAGTCTGACTGCGGCGCGTCGCTGCGGAGAACGAACGGGTCTTCCAGCAAATGCGTCACGTACGCCAGCGGCGTCGTCAGGCATTCCGAAAGGAACTTGTGACTCGGGGCGCCGGATGGCGAGATGTGCGGATTCTGAATCGTGCCGTTTGCGTTCAAGACGCCATACTGAGGATAGTCGTTCCAATCGACGGCGTAGGCTTCGATGCCTGTGCGCAGCGTTCGCATGTCGGCCAGGCAGCGGCTGACTTTCGAGCGCGATTGGGCTTCGAGGAAATTCGGGACCGCGATGGCGGCCAGGATGGCGATGATGGCGACGACGATCAGAAGCTCGATGAGCGTGAACGCGCGCCGTGGCTGAACCTGCATTGTGACCCTCCCCAGGGTACCTTGTTTTTCTGTCGGCTCTTTCCGACAGGCCTACCCGACGGGCAGCACGTAAACCGCGATCGCGACAAAGTGCGTGACGCTGCCGATCAGCACAAACAGGTGCCAGATCGCGTGCCCGTATGGAATGCGCTCCATGGCGTAGAAGATCACGCCGAGCGTATATGCTAATCCTCCAACAAGCATCCAGACGAAGCACCCCACCGGCACCGCGGCGAGCAGCGGCTTCAGTGCAATGACGATCAGCCACCCCATCAGGATGTAGATTGTAATCGAGACCGCCTCGTAGCGGCCCGTGTGAAAGACCTTGAGTATCACGCCGACCAGCGCCAGGCCCCACACGACGCCGAAGATCGACCACCCCCAAGGGCCGCGTAGCTCGACCAGCACGAACGGCGTGTAGCTGCCGGCGATCAGCAGGAAGATCGAGATGTGGTCGAGGACGCGAAAGACGGCTTTGACGCGTGGGGCCTTGAAGCTGTGGTACAGCGTCGAGCAAAGGTACAGCACCACGAGCGTCGCGCCGTAGATGCTGAAGCTGACGATCCTCCACGGGTCGCCGCCCAGCGAGGCCAGCGTCACCAACGTCGCCAGTCCGGCGATGCTCAGGAAGACACCAATCCCGTGTGTGATCGAGTTGGCGATCTCTTCTCGTGGGCTGTATGGGTGTGCTTGAGTCTTTTTCATTGCGAGGGAACTTCGGCGTCCGCGTCAGCGTGCGCGGTCTGCCTAGCAGGGCGCCGCCCCCACGGCAAGGGGCATGATTCGAATGGCTCGAAGTGGCCCTGTGTGTATTGCTGGACTATCTTGTTTGACAATCTTCGCCCCCTCCGGGGACGGGCCGTACTTGCACGCTAACCTCGGGTTCCCGTTGGTCACCCGGGGCCATTCAGCTTCGCCCCCCTATCGGGGGACGACTGGGGGGAACCTGGACCGTCTGCGAGAACACATCGGAAGCATCCTCCAGAGCGCCTGTTCGGGGCTTCTAGTCGATTAGCTGAGATACTGTTGCTGGGCATGAGCCGGACTCCGGCCTGTCTGTCGGTGGCGGCGACGCTGGTTGGAATCGACCTTGTTCGAACTCTCCGTCTGATTCAGGCACCGGTGCAGTGCTTGCGGGTGATCATGGCGGGTGCAGTTGTCCTCCGGAGGAGGATCAGTTGAATGGCCCCGGGCGACCCGTGGGAGCCCGGGGGAAGGGGTCGAGTTTCTTCCGGTCCCCGAAGGGGGCCAAGGACCTCGCCTCTTTTCTTGCGCTTGACTTCACCCGAGTGTTAGGCATGAACCCCTAGTTCAGCTCGCGCGCGCCAAGGAGCGTTTTTGGTTATGTCAACGTTGTCCCAGGGAAGCATCGCCGTCTACTACGACCCCCACGACGAAATAGAGACGGAGCTGGCGGAAGCCCTCCAGGCTGCCCGGACGACGTTCCGTGCGGCTTGCGAGCGGGAGGAACTCGTCGGAGCCGCCGTCGTGCTGGCGTTCGATGCGACGCGTCTGCCGGACCTCGAGACACTCGACGGGGCGTTCTGGCTGTACCTGCCGTTCCTGGACCGCGCGGCCCGTCCGACATCGTTCACTGGTGTCGAAGGCGTTTTTGCGGCCAGCGACAAGATGTTCTCCTGGTTGAAGCGCACGTTTCCCGATTTGCACGTCGAGCGCGCCGGCCTGCCATGCCATCCCGAGTTCCGCATCAAGGACGACACGCGCGAGCTGCGCCAGATTCTGGGCGTGAATGACAGCGCCATGGCCATTTTCTGCCGCGAGGATTCCTCGCGCCTCTCGCGCATCATGCACCGGATCGACGACGACCCGCGGTTCACTCTGGTGACGATGGAAGAGATGCGCCAGATCGACGAACAAAACGACTGTCGGGCAGCCGCGCATGCGATCGGCGGGTGCGACCTGGTGGTTGGCGATCCGACCTTCCATCGCATTGCGGAGGCCGCTGCGTCGGCCACGCCGATGCTTGCCTTCACGCATCCGGGCGATCCGTCTTTTGGCAATGCGCTGCATCTGCTGGAAGAAGGCGCTGGCCTGATCGCCATGGACGAGTCGGACCTGTTTTATCACCTGGATCGGATCAGCACCGACGAATCGCGTCTGCCGCTGCTGCGGGACAATATGCGGCGCCTGTTCCCATCGGTTCGCGCTTGCGATCAGATCGCCACTGTCCTTGAACAGGCGCTGGAACAATCCCGCGTTGGGTGATGGCGCCGATTTCTGCCAAGAAACAACTCCTCTTTGAAGTCCTTGCCGTGGCCGCTGCCGTCGCGGTGTTCTACGGGTTGTATTTCGACCCGACGCACATGCAGAGCGGCGGCGATTACGCGAACCTCTTCTGGCCGATGAAGGAGTTCCGCACCGAGACGCTCCTCGGGCAGAGAGTCTTTGCGCTCTGGAATCCTTACATCTTCTTTGGGGCGCCCGCCGCGGCAACGCTGCAGCACGCGATCTTCTATCCTGTCGACTACGTGTTCTTCTGGTTCTCGCCCCTGTTGGGAGAGATGAATCTCTACAACCTCTTCCACCTGATTCTGTGCGGAGTCGGTGCGTGGTGGTGGATGCGGTTCGCACTTCGATCCGGAACCGCCGGAGCTATTCTGGCCGGTGCGGCCTTCCCATGCACCGCGTGGTTCTGGGGTGCGCAGGAACACATCAACCAGATCGCCGCCGTGGCGTGGATGCCGTGGATGCTCGGCGCCGCCTGGATGCTGGCCGCGGGCCGAATGTCGGCGGTACGATTCGTCGTGGTCTACACTGGCCTCGGGGCCATGCAGTTCCTCGTTGGCCACCCCCAGGCAGCCTTCTACACGCACGGAGCGGCTGCGGCGATCCTTGCGATCGGCTCGGTGGCGTTCGGAGGCGAAGGCAGGCTGCGCCGGCTCGGCGTCGCTGTCCTGTGCTTCGGCGCGGCCGGCATCCTGACCATGCTGCTGACGGGCGTGCAGTTGCTGCCGGGCCTGGAACTCACCCCGCTTGCTTCTCGCCACCAGTTCGATCCGCCGTGGTCGTTTCGCTACAGCATGCCGCCGGACATATTGCTGACGTACTTTCAGCCCCACCGATTCGGCAGCTACGTTGCCGGTTACCAGGACATGCGCGCGTACAACGAGTACGGTGTGTTCGTTGGCTTGCCGATCTTGATTCTGGCCATCGGTGAGGTTGCGTTCCAGCTCTGGCGGCTTGTTGCGCCCGGCCGAAAGGCGCGCCGTGCGCCGCTGCTGTTGGCCGTTGCGATCGTCGTGACGCTGCTGATGGCGATGGGCGGGAATGTCAGTCTCTCGCGAATCCTTCATGCCGACTTCACCGAGTTCCCAATGCCCGCGCGGCTGGATCCTAAGCATGGTATTTCGCTTCACGACATCTACGTGGCGCTCTTCCCCCCGGCGGCTGGATTCCGCGTTCCCGCGCGCATCATTGTCATCACGGCGCTGGCGTGGACTTCGTTGGCCGGGCTGGCGCTGGACCGGATTCTGCGCGAGCTCCGGCATCGGGAGCAGGCCAACAACCTGATCATCGGTGTCGCCGGCGGTGCGATCGCCATCGCCTGGTGCGGTCTCTATCTGCCCGCGCGGGCCGAGAAATTCAACTACCCAGTCGAGACGGCGCCGCTGCTTCTTGCTTGGGGTGAAGACGTCGACCTGCATCCCGGAAAAACGATCGACAATCGCCTGTTCCGACTCACGATTAACGACGACGCCTTCCTGAAGGCCAATCGTCAGCTCGATACCGAACCGATCGAGAATACCGTCTGGTTGCGTTGGATGCGGCTGTTCGAGAACGACAACGTTGTGCTCCATTATCCATCGGCGGCGGGCTACGAGGAGGGCCTGGCTCCCACAATTCGCACGAAGGATTTCCTGCTTCGTTTCAATCGTCACTTCCGTCAATTCCGCCCCGACCAGCAGCTTCTGGCCTTGCTCGGCATCGGGAGGATCTTCTCCGATCTTCCGATCGACATTGAGGCCTTGCAGGAGCTTCCCGTGGATCTGCGTCGCACTCGTGCTCTCTTCGGGGTCCCTGGGGCCGGCGGCGCTGCCTTCTGGGCAGAGCAGGCCGAGGGTATCGATCTTACGGAGTTTGACGGGCCCCACCAGCTTGCCGGTGAGCCGCCGCTGACGGGCTATCAGGACGACAAGGTCGACTACGGCAAGGCTGTTCAGTGGGACCGTGGATTACCTGTCTTGACGACCGACGTGTCGAATCCAAATCGCGTGGTGGTTGAATCGACAGGCCCGATCCCCGGCGATGCGATTCTATCCATGGGGCAGTACCCCGGTTGGACGATTGCCGGCGAGCCCGTCGAGTGGCTGAACGCCGTCCACGCGCGGGTTCCGGCTTCGGCGTTCGTAGACGGACGCGCCGTTCTCGAGTTCCGTCCGGAAAGCCACCGCGTGGGGTTGTTCTTGACCGGTATCGGATTAGGCATCTGGTTTGCAGGCCTTTCCGTCATCACTCTTCGAAGGAAGATTGTACCATGAGCGAATCGCCGTATCGGATCTGCATCCTGGGAGCCGGCGCCGTCGGGTCGCTGATTGGCGGCCAGATGAGGGCCGGAGGGTTGGACGTGTCGATGGTTGGGCGTCCCGCCCACATCGAGGCGATCCGCTCGAACGGCTTGCGTATGACCAGCGTCAGTATCGTCTGGCACGAAGGTCTGGCCTCGGGTTTCACGGATCTGGCCACTTCGATTGCGGAGTGCTCCACCGCGCCATTCGACCTGATCGTCATCGCGACAAGGACGACCGAGACGGCCGAGGCGACGCGGCTTGCCCTTCCTGCTCTGGCGCCGGACGGGCTGCTGCTTTCAATTCAAAATGGATTGGGCAACTGGGAAGCCATGGCGGAGATCGTCGGCTGGGAGCGCGTTGTCGGCGGCATTCTGAACACCGGCGTCGAGTTGGCCGCCCCCGGCCATGTGAACGTGACGGTTCAGGGCTTCCCGGTCATGATCGGTCGCCCGCCACATCCGGATGCTCCAGCCCAGAGCCGCATCGAGGACTTGGTCGCTCGTCTGGAGGCGGCCGAGGTGCCCGTGGAGAATCCGCCGGACATTCGTGCCCGTCAGTGGCGTAAGCTGATGTACAACTGCGCGCTGAATGCCCCGGCGACCGTTCGGGACGGAAAATACAGCGTGCTGCTGGGCGATCCGGAGGCCCGCGCGGACCAGGAAGCGATCATCGCGGAATGCTACGCCGTCGCCGAGGCACTGAGAATCCCCCTCGACCCGCCCACCTTGGCTGAGTTCCAACAGTGGTTCTTCGAGGGCGTCTTCCCGGCAACGGCAGACCACATCCCCTCGATGCTGGTGCATTTCCGCGCCGGCAAGATGCCGGAGATCGATGCCATGAACGGGGCGATCGCACGGCTCGGCGAGAAAGCGGGCGTCCCGACGCCGGTGAACGCCCGTTACACCAAACTTGTGCGCGAGAAAGCCGCTCAGATAATTGTCTGACTGTTTATTCAGGCATTCCGAGTTGAGCAGAAAGAAACGCAATGATCGAACGACGTAAACTCCTAGTTTTTCAGCGTTCCGCGAGATCGGCCCTGCTGGCTTTTCTGTTCCCGTTGGTTCTTGTGGCGGCTTTGCCGGGCCAGTCGTTCAAGCAGGACGGCTTGCTTGAACTCGATCTGAGTCAGCCTGATAAGCGTTCCCATGTCTCCTCGTCGTCGCTGGATTGCATGAACCCACTATGGGAGTTGGAACTGCCTTTCGGTCCTCAAGCCGGATTGGTCCGAGACGGCCAGCTATGGATCGCACGGCTCGAAGACTCGCGCCTTGTTGCGGCGCATGTGGCTCTGGAGAAGGACGGGCCGAAGCTGCCCCCGATGGAAGAGGGAAGCAAGACGACCCCGGAGCCCAAGTGGGTTCGCAGTATTTCCGGGGAATTGGATGCCGAGGGCTCCACGCTCGGGCCCGTGTTCGCCGGCGGGGACTACTGGCTGGTGGCTGCAGGCGAAGGCTTGTATGTTGTGCCGCTGGATCCGGAAGCGAGTGCCCGGCCGCGGATGCGCGTCAACGTTCCCCTGACGGATATTCAGACCGCCATGGTTTCGGAAGGAACCCTCTTCCTGGCCGGCGGGATGGAGAGCGGGGGAGTGCGCATCGCGGCGGCTCCGCTCGCGGCTGTTTCGGCGGCTTCGTCCGGCGCTCGGATTGCCATCAATTGGCAACTGACTCTCCCCCTGCCGCAGCGACGGGAGGGCATCTCTCTCTTCGTCCAGAACGGCTACCTGTACGTTGTTGGCGGCGAAGGAATCGTGAATAACGTGCCCGTTCGCCCGCGCGAGATGGTTCGTGCTCAGATTCTCGACGATGGGACTCTGACTTCATGGCAGCTTGCCGTGCAGCTTCTGCCTTACGGCGTCGGGCGCTCTCGCACCCTCTCGATGGATGGCGTTCATCTGGTCACTGGCGATACGCCTGTGACGGCGGACGGCGAATATCTGACCAGCGAGACGCTGATGCGTGCCGGTGCGCTGGAGGGCGGGCTGCTTTCCATGTGGACCGAGCTTACCTTTTGCGTTCCCACTATGCAGGAGGAGTTTCTGATCGCGGGCCTACCCGATTCGTCTCAGTTCATTCTGTTGGGCGGACATCCCGCGGGTTCGCCTGAGGTTCAGACCATCGCCCGTGCCTATCAGACAGCCCCTTCGCAGGCGTTGGTGGCGGAGCGAGGCGCGGCGATGCGTCGCCTTCGCAATGGCCCCATCGGCATTCCTACGGTGGAGTACACGACAGGCCTTCGCCGTGCTCAGCGCGAGAATCGCTACCACGTCGTGGTCGTCATTGATCACAATGCAGACAACAAGGCTCTGCGGCGCCTGATGGTGAACCGGAACTCGAAGCAGATGCTCCGCGATCTGGTTATATCCTGCCCCGCTCCGGAAGAGATTGCCGACGCGCAGGCTCGTATCGGAACGGACGTTACGCCGGCGATTGCGCTTTTGACGGCCGATGGCAGGAAATTGACCGTGCACGAGGGCGTCCCCGACCTGGCACAGCTCTTTCAAGTGCTCTCTCCCGCTTGGGCTCCCAAGGACGCCGAGTAAGAGGTAGGCTCACCCGCAATCGACACCCTGAGGTGATAGTATGAAGTTCGGTAACTTGATCACTGGCACTCTGGCCGCAGCCGCACTCCTGGCTTGTGTCTCGTCGGCTGCAGGACAGGCGGTGGCTCCGCTGATCCGTGAAGAGCCGGAGATCAAGGTGCGCGTCGGTACGCCCACGCCGATCGCGACGCCGTCGGATGATGATCGCGGCCGTCCCGCGCCGACCCCTACGCCCGATCCGAAGACGGTTCTCGTTGCCATTGTCAATTCGCATTCGATCACGCGCGATCAACTGGACCGTCGCGTAACGGCTCGCATCGGCACGACGCCGGAAGCGCTCAAGGAGTTCACTCAGAAGGGCGTCAACATCCTCGCGTCGGATGCACCGACCGAGGAGGCGCTCCTCGACGCACAGCAGGAAATGGAATTCCAGGATGCCGTGCGCAAGGAAGAAGGGCTCATCGTTCAAGAGTGGACCGAGCAGATGATGCTGGCCGATGAAGCGCGCCGCCAGGGTTTCGTGATCAGCGAACAGGAATTCAAAGATCGCCTGCGCATCATCGAGACGGAGTTCAATCTCTCCGACAGCCGCGTGCAGACGGTTCTCGAACGCATGGGCATGTCCAACGAGGAGTTGGAGTCCTACGTGCACGACGCGTTGCTGATCGAGAAGTTGCTCGATCGTTTTGTGGAATTGAACATCAGCGACGATGCGCTGAAGGCTGCCTACGAACAGAACCCATCGATCTACCGCACTCCGCCGATGTATCGCGCGGCTCACTTTTCGATTTCATTGCTCGGCAGCGAATCCGCCAAGACCCGGCGTTCGCTCGAGAAGCTGGCGGAGGAAGCGCGCAGTCGCCTTGAGAAGGGCGAGAACTACGACCGCGTCTTCACGGATTTGAACGACCTGGACTTCGGTATTTACGGCGCCGACCTGGGCTACTTCAGCATCGAACAGGAGGGCCTGCCGCCGGTCGTGCGCCAGGAACTCGCGAAGATGAAGATCGGCGAGACGAGTCCGATGCTGACGTCATATGTCAGGCGCGACGGTGTCGTCGTCCCGGAATCCTATCACGTCGTTAAGGTTCTGGATAAGGAACCGGCCGTTGGAGAGAACTTCGAATCAGCCTTGCCGAAGTTGAGAGAGAATGCCCGCGAGTACGCCCGCATCCAGGTGCTGAAGATGCTGCGGGATGCGAGGACTCACAAAGTAATCACCAACCTGGGCGGCATCCCGCCGGAGAAAATCCCCGGACCGATGGAACGCAATCGCCCGCAACCTGCGGTGTCGTTGAAGATGAAGAAGTAACCGGCAGCAATTACCCGATCGTTTCAAACTCTTTGAAGCACTGATAGCCGAACTCTCGGGCCGCCTCCTGCTGATCCGGATCGCCCCAGAAGGTCTTCATGCCTTCCTCGGCGGCTTTCCACGCACAGTTCCAATTGAAGCGAATTCGCAGCGAACTGCCGTTCGCGTTGGCGGTCAGCTGGCCGATGAAATCGGCACAGCCTGACTGGCCCTCGAGTTGGATGGATTCGATGGGAAGGTCGGGGTGTTGATCGAGCAACTGAGAGATCACGCGAAGGACTTTGACCGGGGGGGCGCCGGCATTTGCCTGGATCAGCTCGGTCTTCGTGTCGCCCGCCGCGAGGGCCCGGACAGCCTCCGCGAATTCGGGTGTCGCGGCGCTGCGCTCAAGCAAAGATTCAATTGTCGGCACTTCGACAGCCATAGGCACTCGTACTCCTGGTACTGTTTGCGGGAAGGGGAAGGGTCAGGCGGAATTGCCCGGGGCGCGCACTTCCGGAGCCGCCACGGGGCTCACGGGTTTGGCGAAGAGCTTCTCCAATCGCCGATGAAGGTGCGCTTCCACTTCCTCGGTAGATGAAAGAGTAAGCACTTCCTGGGCCAAGGACTTGGCCTCGGCGATGGCGATTGTGCGGATTGCCCGTTTGACCACGCCAATCGAGGACGGGCCCATGCTGAGCGAACGGATGCCAAGTCCAGCGAGGAGAATGGCATAGCGCGGGTCCGCGGCCATCTCGCCGCAAACGCTGACGGGGATACCGGCATTCCGGGCGGAGTCGGTGACGTACTTCAGCAGGCCGAGCACTGCGGGATGAGCCGGGCGGTACAGGTGGGCGACGCTCTTGTTCACGCGATCGACGGCGAGCGTGTATTGCACCAGATCGTTGGTGCCGATGGAGAAGAAATCGACTTCCTTTGCCAGGACGTGCGCCTGCAGGGCTGCCGACGGAATCTCGATCATCGCACCGAGCCGAACATTCGTCGGCAGGTCATGGCCGTTCTTCCCAAGCTGGGTCATGAGCTCATCGAGGATCTGGCGCGACGCGCGCACTTCGTCGATGGAGCTGATCATGGGGAGCATGATCTGGATATCGCGCCCCGCACCGGCCAGGAGCATCGCGCGCAACTGCGAACGGAAAATGTCCTGGTTCTTCAGACACAGGCGAATCGCACGCAGCCCCATGAATGGGTTCAACTCGGGAACCGAGTAATCGTTGGCAGCAATCTTATCGCCTCCGACGTCCATCGTGCGCAGGACCACCGGCTTGTCACCCATGCGGGTCAGGACTTCCTGGTACTCGCGCAAGTGATCCGATTCGCCGGCCGGTCCGCCGTCGCTGAGATACAGGAACTCCGTGCGGAAGAGCCCGATGCCTTCCGCGCCGTTCTCTATGACGGCGTCCAGTTCTTCGGGGAACTCGATATTGGCGTAGAGGTTGACGCGCGTGCCGTCGGTCGTGACGGCGGGCTCATCGCGCAATTCAACGAGCGACAACCGCAGACTGCGATAGTCGTCCGCCTTGCGCCGGTAGAACTCGATCTGGTGCAGGGATGGATTGAGGATCAGCTTCCCCTCGGTCCCATCCATGATGATCATGTCGCCGCTGCGGATGTAGTGCGTGACGTACTCAAGTCCAACGACCGCCGGCAGAGCCAGCGCCTTAGCCATGATCGCCGTGTGGCTGGTCGGACCACCCTCGTTTGTGCAGAAGCCCAGCACGTGCTCGCGGGACAGTTGGGCCGTCTCCGTGGGACCGAGATCGTGAGCGACAATGATGCAGCCTTCGCGCGGCATCACGTGCGTCGACGCGTCGGTCAGTTGGGTCAGAAACTTGATGACGCGGCGCGCGACATCATACAGATCGTGATTTCGTTCGGAGAAGTATTCGTCGAGAGTGCGGAGCTGTTCGCCCAGCCCCTTGGTCACGGCCCAGAAGATGGACTCGGCGTTGCTCTTTTCGTCGCGGATTCGATCGATCGTTGGTTCGATGATCACCGGATCGTCGAGCATCATCAGGTGAGCGTCGAAGATGGCAGCCTGTTGGTGGTCGATCTTCTCGGCGACCTGGCGGCCGATGGCGCGGATTTCATCCTTCGCCATTTGAACAGCCTTCTTGAACCGCTCAATCTCTTGTTCGACTTCATCGTCGGAAAGTTGATAGCCTTCGGAGGGCGCGCCTTGCGATTCGACGACGTATGCGGGTCCGATGGCAATTCCATCGGAAACTCCCAATCCGTCGAAGAAGAATGTGCGCCTTCCCACCATGGCGTCGTCTTGAGTCCCTGCTTGGCTGGCCTGAGATTTCTCAGCTATATTCCGGGGCGATCGGTTCGCCGAAACCTGTTTCCACTAATCCCACCAATCCCTGTCCTGCTTCTTCGGCCCCATCACCCTCGGCCACGACCTTGAGAATCGTACCGGGTCCTGCGGCGAGCATCATCATGCCCATGATGCTCTTGCCGTTCACTGCCATCCCATCGCGAATGACGGTGATTTCGCAGTCCGGGTACTTGCCTGCCTCACGAACAAACTGAGCCGCCGGCCGGGCGTGCAGGCCTTGCTGGTTGATCACCGTGACTTCGAGTTCAACACGCGTTGAATCCAATGTTGCCTCTCCAGTCCGAATCAGATTGGCCGCACCGCCGCCGCCTAGTGTCCGGACCCCCTCCTGTCATCAGTTTCGGGCTTCGATGCCGGCCAGGAGCCCTTTTCTATGCTCGGGTCAGCATCGGATTTGCAATTCAACCGGTCAAGTGCAATCACTCTCCGGGTGTTTCCTGCGGCCCACTGGGGGACAGTTTTCGCTTCCCCATCATCCGCAGGTCTGACACAAGGACATTCCGACACGGACGACCCTATGGCCGGCAAACGGATGGGTCAACGATGGAAAAGGGACTTCTCCATGACAGAATCCGCCTCATACGACGCTGCCAAACCTCAATCCGACGCGGCAAGCGGCCCTTCCCGGCGGGTCTTCTTTGCCCTTCCAACCAGCGAAGCCTGTCGCCAGGCGCTCGCGGACACTTCGCAGAGGATGCAAAAAGCGGCCCACTTCATGCCTCTCCGGGCATCATGGGTTTCGTCCGAGAATTACCACGTAACTTTGCATTTCCTGGGCAGGACACCCGAACCGATCGTCCAGGAATTGATCAAAGGCCTCCCCGAGGCCGTAGCGAATGTGCATCGTTTTGACCTGGATGTTCGACACATTGGCTACTTCCCGAACGCTAAGCAGCCCCGCGTTCTCTGGGCGGGCGTGCACAATCCGCCGCCCGGCCTGAAGCAGCTCTACGATAACATTGCCGAATTGATTCAGAAGCAGGGCCTGGAACTCCAGCACGACAATTTCCACGCGCATGTCACGCTGGCCCGCTTCAAGGGCCTGAAGGGGACGGGCATGTTCGTGAAGCAGGCGCATAACATGCAGTACACGAACTTCGGCAAGTCGCCCCTCGAGGCAGTTCACCTGATGGAGAGCGTGCTTCATCCCGAGGGTGCCCGCTACACCGTCATCGGCCGCGGTGCGCTGGCGACCCCGTAGGGCATTCCGCTTGCCGCGCCAGCGGGCGAAGTGTCCAGTGCTCAGCAGCCAGTCCAGGAAGAGGTCCGAATGCTCCCCGTCAGCCTGATTATTCCCGTCTATAACGAATCCGGCGCGATCGACGATCTGAAGCGCCGACTGCACGGCGTGCAGAAGAAGCTGACGCCGGACAGCGAGATCATCCTTGTGGACGACGGCTCAACGGATGGTTCGGCGGTGAGCCTGGATGCCGTCGTCGCCGCGAGCAATGGATCGCTGAGGCTGATCCGTCATGCGACCAACCGCGGGTATGGAGCGGCCTTGAAGACCGGCATCGAGGAGGCGCGTCATCCTTGGATCGCCATCGCCGACGCGGACGGCACATATCCAATCGGCCGACTGCCGGAGCTAATCGCCGAAATCGAAGCCGGCGCCCGTATGGCGATCGGTGCGCGGCGAGCCAGCGACCTGTTCTGGCTGCGACGTCCGCCCAAGGCTTTCCTGCGCGCGCTGGCTTCATACCTGGCCGGGCGGCGTATCCCGGACCTGAACAGCGGCCTGCGTGTCTTCGCCCGCGAGGACGCGCGTGAGTTGCGTAAGCTGCTCCCCGACGGATTCAGTTTCACCACCACGATCACGATGGCACTGATGACTGCGGGACAGAAGGTGTCCTTTATTCCGATTCGTTACAAGGGCCGCATCGGAAGCTCGAAGATCCGCCCGATCCGCGATACGATGAACTTCCTGACGTTGATCTGTCGAATCTCAATGGCCTTCCGGCCGCTGCGCGTCTTCGGCCCGACCGGCCTGGGACTTCTGGGCCTCGGCGTGCTTTTCCTGGTATTGCGATTCCTCGGATTCGAAATTGCCGTTGCGACGACCGTGTTTCTTCTTGTAGGTGGCATGCAATTGATAGGGCTTGGATTGTTGGCGGACTTGGTCAATCGACGGGGCTGATGGGAGCGGCGTCGGAGGCAGGATCGAATAGTACTCTCCCATCGCACATTCGCCCATGCACTCCAATTGCGAACCTCCTCTATTGGGGCTCCTCGTCACATGAATCGAAGATTGATCATCCAAAGCCTGGCGTTGGTGATTGCATGTTACCTCGCCGTTGCCGCATATTCGGAACTGACTCTCATCAAGAGTCTAGACAAACTGGACAGCATCGACGCTCCGAACTATGTCGAGTATCAAGGAATCTCATTCTATAGCCGCGCCGACCTTGAGATTTACCTGAAAGAAACCAAGCGAGCGTCCGCCTATCCATGGGCCAGGTTTCTGGAGGATTGGATGGCCGTTCTCCTGTTGGGTTTCTCTGCGGCATTCTTAGGCGGCAGCGCGTATGATCTCCGCTCTCGCTTTCTCAACAACCGCTGGTCTACGCGGAATCTTACAATCTTGGGAACGATCTCAGGAGGAAGTCTGATCATTGTGGCAGCGGGCATTCCGGATATTCTCCCATTCAGGGGGTTGAAACTGAATGCTCCGCTCATCCTGGCCGTCTGTTTTCTTGGCGGAGCCTTTCATAGTCTTGCTTGGGGATTCACCAAGCGCGTCGCAACTCGCCTGTTCAAGAAGGGCGCAAAGGAGTAGATATCGATGAAGATCTTCATCATCCTGTCATTGTCCACATTAATGAGTTTGGTTCTACCCTCAACTGCCCCGGCAATTGGAGGCGATCCCGCCCCAGAGAATCCTGCAATCGCAACTGTACTCACTCAGGCGGATGAGCTTCCTTCGACAAGAACGGCCGTATTCTCCGCCTCTTCGCTATCTGCCCCCGAGGCAATGCAAAGCGAGGTTCGAGGGAAATCGATCCCTTCTTTTCCGCTCGGCGACATCATATACTGTTGCACGAATGAAGACCCTGAGCATGGAAGACACTGCGGCAAGAGCGAGGATCTCCCCGGACTTGTGCAGAAGTATGGATGTAGAGGATTCCAGGTCGTGACTGATGGGCGGGAGCCGAAGTTCATCGAACGACAGAGCCCCATTTACTTGCCAACGGAAGCCATCGGCATGCGGGGGGCTAAGGATCCGACGGAAGAATCCCCGGACAACTCGAAAGAAAAGCTCTCCACGGAGGTGATTCGTCCGCTGGGCAGCGGCCAATCAGAAGCAAGACCCTGAGAACAACTCGTCGTCCTTTGGGATGCTCATCCGACTCGCCGCCCGCGGCTTCCGAACAGAGAACTCAAGAGATTCAGTCCGCCGCCGCTGCAGAGCAGCATCACGACGATGTCGTCGAGCGGGCCGGGGATGATGTCGGGCATCAGAACGTAGCCTAGTCCCACCAGAAACCACAGCCCCTGGCGAACCGCCGAGAGGCCCTTCTCCAGGGTCTCCTTCGCGGGGTCGTGCATCAGGCGACGGCCGGGAGTGACCTCGCGCAGGACGCGGTCGTAGTCGACCAGCCCGAAGTCCAGTAACTCGGCGAAGGCCTGGGCGTCGTGCTCGAGATACAGCTTCGTTTCGCCCGGCGACAAGGCGCCCGCGCCCGTCAGTTCGGCCAGGAAGTCCATCTGGCGGCGCGAGAGGTGCCCGCGCAATCGATCCGGGACGAGGACTGGGCGCTCCCATTGCACGCGAAGGAAGAAGGCCAGCAGGGCCAGCCCGACGGCGGATTCGGGGGTGGGGTAGAAGAACAGGCTGAAGGCCGCCACGCCCCCGGCGATGACCAGGAATCCCCCCCAGCGCCCAGGGGAACTCGTTGCCACCAGCGCAATCATCACGACGACGTACAGCATGAAGACGAGGACGCCCTTGAGCAGCGCCAGGGCAACGTCCAGGCCGGGGATCTTCTGCAGCGTGGAGAGGACCTGCGTCAGGGGAAGCGCCAGCCATTCGGGCAGTGCCGCACCGCCGACCTTCGGCGTCAGAATTGCGCCCAGCGGAATCGCCAGCACGAGGATCAGTCCCGCCAATACGATCTGCTGGGTCGCGCGCCGCCAGTCGCCCAGGACGCGCCACTGCATCGCCATCGTGAGGACAATCAGGGCGGACATCGCGAAAGCGCCCACAATCACCAGCGGAGCCCGTGAGAACGGCGAACCCTGTCCCTCGATCAGAAACAGCCCAGCCCCGAGCAGCAGTCCGATCCGGAAGGCCAACTCGACGCCGCGCAGTTCGCCGTCGGGGCCGACGAACGGATGCGGCTCTTCCTCGGATGGCTCCGGCGGGGGCACGATCGGCTCGGCGGGCAGTACTTCCACATCCGAGCGCGGGGCTTCAAGGTCTCCGTTCTCGCTCACCAGGTGCCTCCCGGGTAGTCGTGAATCGGATCGCCCTTCTTGCCGGTCCAGGTCTCGGGGTCCTTGTTCTCCCAAGGGAGCGCAGGGCCGTGAAGCTGGCCGTTCACGCTTCGCATGCGGGTGATCAAGCGATCGATCGAGGCGGCGGCCTTGCCGGGGCTGATGGGCTGCAACTTCATCCAGCCCTCGCGCGTCGTGACCCAGCGGAGCCCCTGCTGGTAGAGACTTCGGGCGGTCGTCAGCTCGAGGACATCACGACGCAGCACCCCGCCGGCTTCCTCTTGCACGCGTGCGCCCATGAGCTCGTAGCGGCCGGCCAATTTCAGGCGAAGCAGCAGGACGCGCTCCGTCAGCGGCTGGTCCGCGACGAGGCGACGGAACTCGTCCATGTTGCGAATCAGTGCCTGCGGATCGTTCGAGGAGGATCGGAAGAGCATTTCCGCCCGCATAAGGCGAAGGTAATTCAGCATCGGTTCCTGGGACTTCTTGCGCGAGAAGTACGGCTCCAGATCTACGATGCGCTTGTTCAGGCTTGGATTAGACTGGCCGGACTCGACCTGGGCGATCAGGTCGAATGCTTCGACCTCCGGGCGTTCCTGGGCGGCCTTGGGAGCCTCAGCGACGGCCTTTCGGATGGCGGGCCAGTCCTTCGCCGCCAGAAGGGCCTCCAGGCGCCCCACCAGGTCGCGGGTCGGCTTGTCCAGCGGAGGCAGTTCGTCCTGCTGGCGCTCGACTCCCGTCAGCGAGTCGACTTCCTCCAGCTTCGGGCTGCGTCGGCTGGAGAAGTCCCACCCGGCCGCCTTGTAGGTCACGTAGACGCCGAGGATCAGGACGGGCACCGCGATTCGCAGCCAGAATGCCCACGGGCGCTTGCCGGAGCCGCCGGGCCGGGACGCCGCGCGACCCTCGGCGAGCGTGCGTTCGCCGGCGCGGTGCAACACCGCGTCCCACGATTCCCGCTCGGCAGGCAATTGATCTTGGGGTTCGTCGCTCATGGCAGCCTCAGGGTCGTGCAACTTCTACGCCTCTCAGGATGCGCACCGGGGCGGAGCGAGGCAAGTGGGGAACGAAGGCGGGAGCGCAACTTCCTTCCAGGGACAAATCTCTTCTGATGCGTATCTCGTGCTCATAATCGCAATCGCTCGTTGATGGTCGGCTAGCCCGATTACGAGTTGCGAGCACCGCTTCGCTGAGCACGAGCACGGAAAAACCGGTCCGACTACAAAGAAAACCCCTTCCAGCAGATCGAGTCCGCCGGAAGGGGTTTGAATGCCGTCGACTGTAAGTCGTGCAGAATTAGCGCTTCGAGTACTGGGAAGCCTTACGGGCCTTGTGGAGACCGGGCTTCTTGCGCTCGACGGCGCGCGGGTCGCGGGTCAGGAAGCCGGCCTTCTTCAGGACCGGACGCGTGCCCGGCGAGGCGACGAGCAGAGCCCGGGAGATGGCGTGGCGCATGGCGCCGGCCTGTCCCGTGACACCACCACCGACCACGTTGATGATCACGTCGAACTTGCTCAGCATCTGCGTCTCGCGCAGCGGAGCCTCGATCATCCCCTGAAGGGTCGGGCGATTGCCAATGTACTTCTTGGCGTCGTCACCATTGATAACCATCTTGCCCTTGCCCGGGCGAAGGTATGCACGGGCGATCGCGTTCTTGCGACGTCCCGTTCCCAGGTATTGCTCCAATTTCTCAGCCATTCTTCATTACTCCGGCGTAATCGGTCGATTGCGAGTCGAGGGTCTTAGTCCTTCTCAACCTTCGGCTGGCGGGTGTGAATCACGAGGGTTTCCGGCTGCTGGGCCTGATGCTCATGCTCGGGCCCGGCGTAAACGCGCAGATTCTTGCGCAGCTTGGTGCCGAGGCGATTCTTCGGCAGCATGCCGTGGATCGCCGTGCGGAGGATCTCCTCCGGCTTCTTCTCCAACAGCTCGGCGGCGTTGATGGACTTGATGCCCGTGCGCCATCCGCTGTGGTGGTAGTAAATCTTGTCCTGCATTTTCTTGCCCGTGAAGATCGCCTTCTCGGCGTTGATCACGACGATGTGGATCTTGGGGTCCAGGTGCGGCGAGTAGGTGGGCTCGAGTTTTCCGCGGATGAGCTGGGCGATACGGGCGGCGAGCCGGCCGACGACCTGGTGCTCCGCATCGATCAGATACCACTTCTCCTGGATTTCCGCCGGTTTCGGCAGCGTGGAGGCTTGCGCTTTCATCTCATTCAGTCCTTACGACGGCAATTGGGTGGATTCTCGACTTCCGTCAATCCGGCGGGCGCAATAGGCCGCACCGCTCCCGGGTTCCACCCTTCCCGAGGGCGCACGAGCCT
Source organism: bacterium (assembly GCA_020444065.1). NCBI lineage: Bacteria > bacterium. The sequence continues at coordinate 586,919 of JAHLLQ010000003.1, forward strand.
CTTCATCCCTCCCCCCCACGTCAAGGGGAAGTTCGGGGGGATTTTGCGGGCGGGCATTTCCATTGCCGTTCCGCCACGGAGGGGCGCCTCTTTGCAGCCATGGAGAGCATAGGCCGAGAATCTACACCCATTGTGTCGCTTGCTCGCCAGCTTCTGGCGATCGAGCGCCGTCGCCTGCTGCGAAGGCTCCTGCCGATCGCGGCGGGAGCGACGATCCTCGCCTTCCTGGGCCTGTTCTTCGCCGTTTCGATCGGCAACCATGGCCCGAGCGGGATCCTCGAGGACTTCCGGTCTCCGCGCCGCGAATTCGACTTCTTCGTAGAGCGGCTGATCAAGAATGGCCTCATTCTCCTCATTCCGCTCTTCGCCGGGCTGGCCGGGCACCTGATTCATGTGCCCCTCGCCGCCACTCGGATCTGGACCCAACCCCGCACGCAGAGCCTGCTTGCCGATCTGCGCCACGCTCCGCTGCGGTGGAGCCACGTGGTTCTCGCGGTGCTGGCGGCTCGGCTGCTGCCGCTCATTCTCTTATACAGTGCCCTGCCTGTCGGCATCGCACTCCTTCTGCTCGCACGATCAGAGATGATTTCCAGCCTCCTGTTCCTTTTCTACTTCCCGCTGGAGATGGCGGCGGCGGGCGTGCTCCTCGGAGCGCTCGCGCTCCGCTGGAAACACATGCCGCCGATGGTCCTTGTCGCCGCTGCGGCGCCGGTCCTTCTGGCCGTGCATCCGTTCTTTCTGGGAATGATCAGCGCCGCCTTCATGTTCGGATCGCTCGGGCGAAGCGTCGTCTTCTGGCTCGACGAACCACTGGGATTGTCCCTGATGACCGCCGCAAAGCTCGCCCTCGCGGCGGGTGCCCTGTGGTGGGCGGTTCGCCGCGAGGGGGATGAGGTTTAGCGGGGTGGTTGCACGCGAACGAGTACGCGGTTTTCTTCCATCGTCTCGAACGTCACGCGGACGGGGAGGAACTTCTCGATGATCGCCGCGTTGGTTGTTGTGTGCGGCAGCGGCGGAATCGTCACGAACTCGCCACCGCCCGCAACGGCCACCGGCAGCAGAAGCTGGTCCGCCAGGTAGGGCCCAACAGGGACGTCTGCCTGCAGCCACTGCTCGGCGCGGCCGACGGCGCGGCGTGCCACGCTTTCCGCCGAAACGCGCCGCTCGCCGAACGCACTGAACATCTCGGTGATATGCTCGGCCTCGAATCGAATCATCAAGACGTTGCCCGGCCCGTGGCGTTTGCGTGTCTCGGTCAAGCGTAACTCCGAGTCGTTGAACTGGAGCGCGCGCTTCACGACGTTCAACTCGCGCGCACCGATGCCCGGATCGAGATCCGCCACAAGGGCTTCCGCCTCGCGGCTGACGATCTTGCCACGATCGAGCAATGCAATCGGCTTCAGTGCCTTCGCCGGATGCACGGTCACCTGCATCGCGCCACCGCCGGCGGGGTAGAACCCGGGACGGAGCAGACGCGCTTCGACGGATGCTCCCATTCGCGCCAACAAGGGCAAGTACACGTCCTTGATGAACGGAAACGGGGGCGCCATCGGGTTGTGCGTTCCGCCGCGCAGTTCGACGTGCGACGGTCCGTCTGCCATCAGCAACGGCAGAAGAATCGTCTGCAGCACCAGCGTCGTGCTGCCCGCCGTGCCGACGGCGAACTCGTATGTGCCGGCAACGACAGCGCCGGGATGGAATTGCACTTCAGACGCGCCGATCGCGGCGCCTTCCAGGTAACCATTGGAAATGCGCGCCGCGGCTTTCAGCGCGGTCAAGTGCTGGCGCAGCACACCGGGCTTCTTGCGGCCCGCACGAATGCGAACCATCCGAATCGGCTGCTGCGTGAGAATGGAAAGCGCGAGGGCAGATCGGATGATCTGCCCTCCGCCTTCACCTTGTGAACCGTCGATCGTGATCATTGGCTCGCCATCCCTTCGTCCCACTGCGCTTAATCCCCGGTTTCCTCGTCATTATTGCCCGTAGGAGCAATCCGAATTCGCGGCAATCAGAATCGGCAGTGCCGGCGGGAGGGAATCGCCCCCTCCTGCCGGGATCTGCACTCGCCGGTTTTCCCGCTTGTCATGCCTGTCCGCGCAAACTTCTGTCCGAGTCCTTCAGCACGAAGCACGCGCGCAATCGCGCAACTGTCTTCGCGAGTCCTGCCGTTTTGACGGTGCGCACGACTTCGCCGAAGTCCTTGTACGCCGCGGGCGCTTCGTCGCGCGGGTAGCGGCGACGATTCGACAGGATGTCGTGCTCATCGAGTTCCGCATCGATCGTGTCCTGGTCGAGCGACTTGATCGCAGCGGTCCGGCTGAGCGCGCGGCCCGCACCATGATTCACGCTGAAGCAACTTCGCTCTGCGCCGTCCTGTGCAACCATGACGACCGATCCGTCTCGCGGATTTCCCGGCAGGAGAATCGGATGACCGGTTTCGTGGAACGGCGTGTCCTTCAGCGAGAAGTGCCCGGCCGGATACGCTCGCGTTGCGCCCTTGCGATGCACGTACACTTCGCGGTTGCCGATGACTTCGCGTCGGGCGAAGTTGTGGCTGATGTAGTAGACCAGCCGCCCCGTCGTACCCGGCAACACTTCCTGAAACGCCTCCAGCACAAGCGCGTTGATCAGCAAGTGGTTGACGATCGCGAAGTTTCCGCCCATCGCCATGTCATCGAGATACTCATTGGCTCGGCGCGTTCCGAGCGGCGCGTAGACGAGCTCGCGATCGCCGCCGGGGAACGGAATCGACCACGTGCGAAAGAACTCCTGCAGCGATCGAAACTGTGCGTCGGCCAACATGTATCCGAAGCCGCGCGAGCCGCAGTGCGACAGGAACGAGACGTTTCCGTCGCGCAGTCCAAACGCATCGGCGACATCGCGCATCTCGTCTTCAACGCGCACGACGTTGCATTCACCAAAGTGGTTTCCGCCGCCGTAGGATCCAAGCTGGCGCAACTTTCCGAACACGCGATCGGCCGGAAGCGACGCGGCCAGGCGGGCGAATCGCTCGCGCAATGAATCCGCCGTTCCGTCGTGGCCTGCATGGGACGAGTCTTCGCACCGCGCGGTCCATACGACCGGGATGCCGAGCGCTTCGCAAACTTCCGGAGTTGCGCCTTCCGTCGCGACGAGGCGCCCGACATCGTTCGTGATGTAACGGCCTTTCTTCGCATGGCGCGAGCCTCGGCCGGCGCCCGTCGGTGTGCGTTCGCAGATCGCGTTGATCAGCGCGCGGCGCAGCGGGCGCTCGCGAAGCGCTTCCTCCGGAAGGTCCAGTTGAAGCAACGACATCGAGCACTTGATGTCCACGCCGACCGGTCCGGGGTAGATATGATCCGGAGAGACCACAACGCATCCGACAGGTGCACCGTAGCCAGCGTGAGCGTCGGGGTTCAGAACAACATTCTGCACGCCCGGAGCGCGGCGCGTATTGATCGCCTGGCGCAGGCACAAGTCGTCGAATCCATCGCGAATGGCTTGCGTTGCGAATACGCGGATCGGCGTTGCGCCGTCGACCGGGATCAGCGCCTCGGCTTCTGCCACATCGACCAGCATCGGGGAATTCATTTTAAGGGACTGCATTTCAAACTCCAGTTCTCTTCAGTAAGTTCTCCCGCCCTTTCCTGCGGCGACAAGTTGTTGCGAAACTTCAGACATTGCGGAATCCGCAACGCTGGTGGGTTTCGAACCCACTGGTGCCAGATGTAGTTCCGCAGGCATTCGCCGCCGAAAGATTGGGAGAAAATGGGGGCGACAAGGGTCCGGACGAGACGATACAGCAATGGTGTAGTCTCGCCTGCATTCGCCGCCATTTTCAGAGCGTGATTTCTTCGATGACTTCGACCCATTGCTTTGCGTTCATTCCACGCGCGGCGAACTGGCCGATGATTTCGAAGACGTTATCCGCGAATCCGCCGATGTTCAGCACGTCCTCTCGGTTGTAGGCTTGCGTCGAGGCGTAGGGCTGGAGATCCAGACACACCAGGCGCGCCCGCGGGTTACGGGTCTTGAAACGATTCCACTCTTCCATCGTGGCCGTTCCACGACCGCGCGCGATATCCATCCAGGACTCCGAATCCGAAACGTAGACGATCAGATCCGCCTTTGCCTTTCGCGCGTTCAGCTTTCGCAGCGGAGCCGCGCAGTTCGTTCCGCCGCCCCAGAGTCGGGCCAACGCCTCTGCGTTCTGCATGACCGTCGAGCCGCGTTCCGGCTTCCACTCCATGGCATTGCTGCCGAACGGAATCACCTCGGTTTGCGGGTTCTTCCGAACGAAGGACGCCGACACCAGGGCAGCGACATCGATGCATCGGACCGCGCTGGTTGCTCCCGGGCGGAATCCGGTGACGGGCGCTCCCATCGATCCGGAGACATCCGGGAAGACGTAGACCTTTCCGTCGACGCGCGGCACGTTCTGGATGGCCGCTTCCATCGCCGACTCGAGAGCATCCTTCAGCTTCTTTGGTACCTCCGTGCCGGTGGCTCGCCATGCGGCCAGCAACTGGTAGGGAAACGCGCGGGCGCTCTTGATCCTCCTCGGATCTGCGAGTCGACCGGCCAACTTCTTCACAACTTGCGGATCTTCCAGCACGCCGTGCCGCGCGAAGGTGTTCAGGTTCATTCGCAGCATGTGCCAGCGCGCGTTCACCGCGATTTCCGCCCACTGCTCTCGCCCCAGGTTCAGGGCCGTCAGCATCTGGAACGGCACCGCCGGCACCTTCGCCGACTCGCCGGACTTGAACGCTTCGAAGTTCTTCACGATCTGCGGCAGCGAGGCCGCATCGTAATCGCGTCCGATCATCCATCCGTACAGCGCTTCGCGCGAACGAGTCGCCGGACGCGGGTGGACCATCTTCACAATATCCGCCAGCGACGGGCTGTTTCCGACGGAGGCTTCGAAGATCTCTTCGTCCTTTCGCGAAGCGAGCCATTCGCGCACCAGGCGCTTCGGCCGCGTGCCAAGCGACATCCGGCCCGTTTCGCCGGAGCGCAGAATCTGCACGAAATTGCGCAGCATCTTGCCGTTGTCGATCACGCGAGCGAAGATGCTTTCCAGCAACTCGCCGTCCTCTGTGGCGAGAATCGCACAGAGCAACGCCGGCATATCCTTCATGTAGCCCCGCTCGCGTGCGTAGATCGCCGTCTTCGCGATGAACTCCGGCTCGACTTCTCGGCACAGAGCCTTCACACGATCCAACTGATCCGCGCCGTACGCGTAGTACGTTTGGTTGAAGCAACCCGTCGCCGCGAACTGCGCGAGTTGGTGCTTCGGAGGCAGTGCGTAGGCGCGGCCGCCCGCTTCGTTGCGGGAGCGAGCCGGCAGAACCTTCCGCAGTGCATTCGAGAAGAGAGTCGTGCTTGCCATGATCATCATCCGCCTTTCGCGGCAATCTCGTTTCTTACGCCGCTCCCTAGTGCGCGAAGGGTGCCAATGATCTGGGGTCATGAGTGGTGGCTTGAATAGTGCTGAAATTATTCGGGTTGAAGCGCTATGGGTTCTTGGCCTTGACCTTTGGCTCTCGACAAGATTTATAGAAATAAATAAGACTTTAGAAAATTGACGCGCGCATGGACGAAGGGGCAAAACCGATGGAACAGGCACCAAACACTCGGATGTATTCGGATCTGGCGAAGTACTGGCCGCTGATCAGCGCGCCGGAAGACTACGCGCCGGAGGCAGCCTTCTGGCTCGCGGCGTTGCGCGATCACCTTGGGCCGGGAAAGCACGCGTTGTTGGAACTCGGCGTTGGGGGAGGCAACAATCTCTCGCATTTCGCTGCGGAGTTCGATGTTGTTGCGGTCGATTTGTCGGCGGAGATGCTCGTGCACTCGCGGCGCATCAATCCCTCCGTCGAGCACCATGTTGGCGACATGCGGACGGTGCGCGTCGACCGGACCTTCGACGCCGTAATCATCCACGATGCGATCAATTACATCACGACCGAGGATGACTTGCTGACAACGTTTCGGAACGCGTTCGACCATCTTCGGAGTGGCGGCATCTTTATCACGTCGCCGGACTTCACCTGCGAAACGTTCCATCCTCCCTTCGTGGAACACACAACGCGGCGCAATGCCGAGACCGAGCTGACTTACCTCGAGTACACCCACGACCCGGATCCGGCTGACACAGCCATCGAGACGATCTTCTTCTTCATCATCAGGGAGCAGGGACAGGTCCACACCGTTGAAGATCGTCACACGACGGGCCTGTTTCCGCACGCGATGTGGTTGTCGCTGCTCGAGCGCGCAGGCTTCGAGGCCTCCACCCGCGAGTATCCCGTCCATGACGATGAGCGGCAGGCGTGGCTCTTTGTCGGGAGGAAGCCATGACGGCGAAACGCAATGTCGTGATCGGTTTGCTGGGCGTGACGCTGGATCAGGGCAAGAACCGCAAGCGCTGGTCGCACTGGCGCCCGACGGTTTCGATCTGCCAGCACGAGGATTTTCTCGTCGATCGGTTCGAGCTCCTTTTCCAGGAGGAATTCCGCGATCTTGCAAACGTCGTCGTGCGCGACATCGAATCCGTCTCGCCGGAAACGGAGGTACGGCTGACTGAGGTTCCATTGCCGAATCCTTGGGACTTCGAAGGCGTGTACGGGGCACTGCTCGACTTCGCGATGCAATACAAGTTCAACTCCGAGAAGGAGCGGTACTTCGTCCACATCACAACGGGTAGTCACGTCGCGCAGATCTGCCTCTTCCTGCTGACCGAGGCGCGCTACATGCCCGGCGTTCTCTTGCAGAGCAGCCCGAAGAGCGAGCCGCGCAACATTGCCGGGACGCTTTCGACGGTGGATCTCGACTTGTCGAAGTACGACGCGATTGCGTCGCGCTTCGCAACGGTACGGCGCGAGGGATTGAGTTTCCTGAAGGATGGGATTGAGACCCGCAGCAAAACCTTCAACGAAACGATCGAGCGCATCGAACGCGTTGCGATCGCATCGCGCGCACCGATTCTGATGATGGGGCCGACGGGTGCGGGCAAATCGCGCCTCGCGCGGCGCATCTACGAGTTGAAGAAGCAACGCCGACGCTTGGACGGTCCGCTGATTGAAGTCAACTGCGCGACCATCCGCGGCGAAGGCGCGATGTCGGCGCTATTCGGCCACACCAAAGGCGCGTTCACCGGCGCCGCCGGTTCGCGCGACGGCATGTTGCTCGCCGCCAACAAAGGTATTCTGTTTCTTGACGAAATCGGTGAACTCGGGTCTGACGAGCAGGCGATGTTGCTGGGTGCCATCGAGGAGAAGCGTTTCTATCCGCTCGGGTCCGACCGCGCGGTCACCAGCGACTTCCAACTGATTGCCGGCACGAATCGCGATCTTGCCGCGGCGTGTCGCAAGGGCCAGTTCCGCGAGGATCTCTTCGCGCGCATTAACTTGTGGACGTTTCGTCTGCCGGGCCTCGCGGAACGCCGCGAGGACATCGCGCCGAACCTCGACTATGAGCTCGAACGATTCGCCCGCGAACAAGGCAGTCGTGTGACGATCAACAAGGAAGCGCGTACGCGGTTCTTGCGCTTTGCTGAATCGCCGGATGCGCTCTGGCCGGCCAGCTTTCGAGATCTTGGCGCGGCCGTGATGCGCATGGCGACGTTGTGCGACGGCGGCCGCATCAACGTGCGGATTGTCGAGGAGGAAATCGGACGAATGCGCGATCAGTGGCGCGATGCCGCCACTCCAACCAGTCCGGGTGACCCACTCTTGCCGCGCTTCCTGAGTGGCGACGAAATCGACGCGCTCGACCTGTTCGACCGCGTGCAACTGGAGCATGTGCTCCTCGTTTGTCGCCAGTCACGCAGCCTGTCCGACGCCGGTCGCACCTTGTTCCAGGCTTCGCTGTCTCGCCGGAAGTCCTCCAACGATGCGGATCGGCTGCGGAAGTACCTGGCCAAGTTCGGCCTGGAGTGGAAGCAGATCGCTCGATGAGCTTCCGCTAATCCTCATCCACCCAGGCGTCCGCTTGTTGATCTGCGGGCAGGGGCAGCATGGCGTGGACTCCGTACTCGTGAACCAGCATTCCGCCCTGATGGGCCGTGTTGACCAGCAGCAACAGGGAGCCGGCGTAGAGCAGGACGAACACGCCGTGAGACGGGATGGCGAACTTCCACTTCAACGGGTGCTTGATGGCGAGCGGAATAATCACCAACAGCGCGTAGATCGATGTCAGGATTGCGAAGACGATTTCGGTCTTCTCGGCCAGTTCTTCGTGGTGTTCCAGTGTGGCCGAGATGGCCGGTGTGCGCATGGCAAGTTCGCCGGCGGCTTCGCCGGTCGAGGCGGCGACGAAGGTGCTGATGCTTCCGAGCACCATCAGGCTGAGTGCGGCGATGTGAAACCACTTCCCGTTCTTGGGGAAAAACAATCCGGCTATAACGAACAGCGGGGCAACCATCAGCAGTGCAATGGGGAAGTGGATAATCAACGGATGCATTGCATCCCATGTTGGAATCTGTGGCATGATATTCCTCCCTGATCCTTTGTTTGCGAGTGTGGATGTGAAGCGCCCGTGCCCGGAATGTGTTGGGCACGGGCGCGTGGGGGTAATGCGTTCCGCGATTGGAACGCGTGCACAGGTGGAGGCTTACTTGACGGCGATGAAGGTGCTCGTGCGCGTGAAGCACACCGGGCACTTGCTCAAGCCGTTCATCTCATCTTCGCGCATGGTCTCGCCACAGGTCGGGCAGACGTACCATGTCACGCCGGTAGAGTCCTTGTAGCTCATCAGCTTCTCGCCGGCTTCGGTGTAGTACTGCGCGTGCTGCGCCTCGGCGCTCTGCGCGTAGTTGAACGTGCGCAGCGCTTCGCGGTTCCGGTCGCGGCGAGCGATATTCAGATAGGCAGGATACATCACGTCGCGCTCAAAGGACTCGCCGGCCACGGCGTCCTTCAGGTTGTCGGCGGTCGTCTTGATTTCCGGCAGCTTGACATCGGCGGTCGGTTCGGCGCCGAGGGAACGGATCACGTCGGCGTGGTTTTCAGCGTGAATCTGCTCGGCGCGAGCAGCCGCACGGAACAGGCTGGCGACAGCCCCAAAGCCTTCCTCATCGGCCTTCTTGGAGTAGGCCAGGTACTTCGCGTGGGCGTTCATCTCGCCATTGAAAGCGGCCTGCAAATTGTCGAGCGTTGTGCCCGGTTTGAAATCGGACTCGGCGGTCTTGGCGGGGGCTTCGATCAGAACATCGTCGCCGGCCATCGGGGAGTTTTCGCCTTCGGCGCGGGAGACTGCAGTGGTTCCGAAAATGGCGGCTGCGATCAGGAGCATCGTTGCGAACTTCTTCATGTTTCATTCCTCCAGTTGGTCATTCTGAAATTGGTTTCTTCAGTCGGGCCACTGAGGGAGCAGTCCATGTGCCACGGGCTGATTTGGGCCTAAGTGTATTGGAATGAGCAGTATGCAGAAAGAGCGTTGAAGGAAATGCTGGAGCCGACCGGCGGGAAATTACATTGCCGTTTCGGAATGGTTTATCCAAATTACACACTTTTGAGGGCAAATGAGTTAATTGAGGAGTCAATACGCTCTTCTTGAAATCTCGATTACGATGTCGAGCACCGCTTCGCTGAGCACGAATGGATCGTGCGATCAGAATTCAGAACATTGGGCGCTGCGTGGCACTCTCCCTTCCCTGGCATTGACACCCCAGCCGTCCCTCACTTTCCTCGGTGGAGTCTAATTCGACCCAGGGCGTTTTTGTGAGCGACTCGACTGCCAGCCCCTTTCTGTCCGTTATCATCCCCGCCTACAACGAGGAGAAGCGTCTTCCTGCGACCCTCGAGCAGGTGCAGGATTATCTGGCAGGACAGGATTATGAGTGGGAAGTCCTTGTGGTGGATGATGGCTCTAAGGATCGGACGATTGAGGTGGCCGAGGAAGTCTTCCGCGATCCGCGATGCCGCGTCGTGCGCAATCCGCGCAACATGGGAAAGGGTGCCACGATTCGCAACGGTATGATGCAAGCCCGCGGCGAGTTGCGTTTGTTCACCGATGCGGATAACTCGACGCCGATCGAGGAGACGGGGAAACTCGTTGAACGCATGATGGCCGAAAGCGCGGATGTCGCGGTCGGTTCGCGCGCCATCGAAGGTGCGAACGTCGAGGTCCACCAACCGTTCTATCGCGAATGGATGGGGCGCACATTCAACTTGATCGTGCAGCTCTTTGCGCTTCGAGGAATCAAAGATACTCAGTGCGGCTTCAAGATCTTCACAAAGGACGCTGCCGAGTACGTTTTCCCGCGCCAGCAGATGGACGGGTTCTCCTTCGACGTCGAAGTGCTCTTCCTGGCTCAACGCAAGGGCTTCAAGATCGTCGAGGTGCCGGTGCGTTGGATCAACAGCCCGGCGTCGCGCGTCTCGCCGCTATCCGACTCGGCAAAGATGTTCGTCGACGTGATGAAGCTGCGCTTCCGCAAAGTGGAAGACTAAAGGTCGAGCTTCAAGTCGTCTGTTTCTCACGTATCGAAATCCAGATCCAGATCCAGCGCAGGGATACTCAGCGTATCGTCGCCGTCCTTTTCCGGATCGGCAGACTTCTTCTTCTTTGAAGTCTGGCGAGGAATCCGGTCTCCGGATGGGATCGGTGGGGGAGTAGAGCGCGGCATGGGCGGCTCCAACTCCGGCGGGGTCTTCTTGGGGGGAGGAGGAGCTTCGTCTTCCTCTTCCATTTTCTCCATGGCCTCGAGAGCGCCGCCGACGATATCGCCGTCCGAATCGAAAGCGTCCATCGCATCGAGTGCACCGCCGGTCGGCAGCGGCGTCTCTTCCATGACCGGATGCGCCTTTGCTTTGCCCGGAGGGGGGCTGCCCTTTGGCGGCATCTGTGATTCCGGAACCTCTGCCACTTGTTCTTGAGCCTGGTTTGCGGGACCTTCATCCATGACACGAGCGGCTTCGAGCAGCAACGATTCCGTCGGCGAGTCGTTCGTCTTCTCGGAGGAAAGCAGGGCGTCGTAAACGACGATGCGGCCCTCGCTCCATTGCATCAAATCGAGGATCGCCGAGAAGCCATGCATGGCGCCGGCTTCGATGTGGCTGATCTGGCCTTTGCGCATATAGATCGATCCGACCCGTCCGTCGCGCGCAAAGATCCGCATCGTGCGGTTGCAGCGCTTCTGATAGAACATCTGGATCAGATCGAGGAGTTCAAGACCGTGCAAGTGCGGGTGCTTGGGCACTTCGGGGAAGAGCAACTGGCGAATCATATCCGTCAGCCAGTCCACATCGATGGGGCGATCGCAGATGGCGGAGGCGCCGCGCTTCAACGCTTCGTCGCGCATGCCGGGGCGCATGCCGCTCTTGCCGGATCCGCCAATGAAAATCAGGAAATTGTCGCTGCCGATCTGGTCGCGGATCGGGTCGATCATGTCCAGGCCCATCACGTCCGGTAGACGCTGGTCCAACAACACGATGCGCGGGCGATTCATCGCCAGGCTCATTGCATCGAAGCCGGACGGCGCACGGTACACTTCCATCAATTCGGGGAAGGTCGAGTTCAGATGATGTTCGAGTTGGACCGCCTCGTTGGGATTCCCCAAGGCGAGCAGCACGACAATCCGATCATGTTCCGCTTCGTGGTCCATTCTGCCCCCGGGTCGGAGTGACTGATGCCGTCGGACACATCAAGACTGCTCCGGCTTCCCACCGAAACCGAAGCAGTAATGCGTACTGTGGGGGGTCCTGGCGCCGCATGTCAATGGACTACCCACAATCTATCCCAAGCAGCAAAGTCGCCTGACGGCACAGTGTCCACCTGTTTCTTACCGTTCTGCACAAGATGTCAGTTGTTTTCGGGGAAGCTCTTTCGGATTTCTGCGCCCGTCAAGGGCCTCCACTTGCCGGGCTCCATGCCGCGCAGCCTGAGCCCGCCAATCCGGACGCGCAGCAGCCGATCGACGCGAACACCGAGGGCCTCGAACATTCGGCGGACCTGGCGGTTGCGACCTTCGTGGATGATGATTCGATAGAGGACGCCGCGCTTTGTTTCCTGGCGATCGAGCTGCGCCGGCGCCGCCGGGCCATCCTCCAGATCGATACCGTCGCGGATGCGCGTTTCTTCCTCGGGCGTGAGCTCGCGATTCAGCCAGGCAAGGTACTCTTTCTCGACGTGATTCGATGGGTGGGTCAGGCGATGCACGAGGTCGCCATCGGTGGTCAGCAGCAGCAGCCCTTCGCTGAAGAAGTCGAGACGACCCACGTAGAGCAGCCGGTCTGCATCGTCGGCGTATTCTTCCGGCAAGACGTCGTAGATCGTCCGGCGATCTTGCGGATCGCCTCGACTGACCAGCACGCGGCGCGGCTTGTTGACCATCAGCGTCAGTTGCTCTTGCGCCAATTGCAGCAGTTGGCCGTCCAGTTCGACTTTGTCTGTCTTCGGATCGATTTGCGTTGCGAGGTTTGTTTCCACGGCGCCGTTCACAGAAACGCGACCGGCCTGGACGATCTCCTCGGCCTTGCGACGCGATGCGACGCCGCACCGAGCAAGAAACCGTGAGATTCTCATCGTGGAGGGGGGCATAGGCTTCAGCAAGGAGCGGTCAACTTACCCGTCGTTGCGCGATTCTTCCTCGGCCTCAGTTGGCTCTTCTTGCTGCGGAGGCTGTTCGTTCTCAACGGGGGCCTCTGCGCGACTCTCGTCTTCTTCCGCAGGGGATTCCTCGACCTCGATGCCTTCCTCTTCGGAGCCCTTCATCTGCGTGGAGATGATTCGCTGCAGATCCGCAAGTGAGGGAAGCTCTTCGAGATTCTTGAGGCCGAATGTCTTCAGGAATGTCTCGGTGGTGCCGTAGAGCGAGGGGCGCCCGACGACTTCCTTGTGCCCGACGACTTCGATCAGGCCGGCATCCTGCAGGGCGCGCATCACGCCGCCGCAATCGACGCCACGGATCGCTTCGACTTCGGCGCGGACGAGCGGTTGCTTGTAAGCGACGATCGCCAGCGTTTCCATCACAGCCGGGCTGATCGGATTCTTCTTCCGGTGCTTGTGCAGGGCCAGAACCCAGTCGGCCACCTCGGGGCGTGTGGCGAGCTGATAGCCGCCGGCGACTTCCATCAGCATCAGGCCGGAGCTGCGCGATTCGT